>CAJQON010000038.1 GCA_905479995.1 uncultured Flavobacteriales bacterium
GGCGTTGTTTCAGCAGGTTTTAGCACCACTGTATTTCCAGTGGCTAAAGCTGGAGCAATTTTCCAAGCAGCCATTAATAACGGAAAATTCCATGGAGTTATTTGTCCTGCAACACCTAATGACGTTGGTTTTCTGTTGGGAAAAGCATAGTCTAACTTATCTGCCCAACCAGCATAGTAAAAAAAGTGAGCAGCTGCTAATGGAACGTCAATGTCTCGTGATTCACGGATTGGTTTTCCTCCATCAAGTGTTTCTATAACTGCAAATTCTCTGGCTTTTTCTTGTATTAAACGGGCTATGCGATATATGTATTTTCCACGTTCTTTAGCAGGCATTTTACTCCAAACTGTACCGTAAGCTTTTCGTGCTGCCTTAACTGCTTTGTCAACATCTTTTTCGTTGGCTTCAGCAATCATGGCTAACTTTTTCTCATCAGCCGGATTGGTTGTTGCAAAGTATTTTCCGGAAGAAGGTTTTTCCCATTTTCCACCAATAAACAATTCATATTGGTTATGGAGTTGAATGTGACTGGTGTTTTCCATTGCAGGAGAAAGATCCCAGCCCGTATCAAAATTTATTTTAATTGTTTTCTTCGCCATTTTTTAATCTTTTGAAAAGTAATCTTTGGATTGGTAAACTCCTGAATCTTGTTTTACCAATTGCATGATGAGGTCATTGGCTAAACTACTTGCTCCAAACCTAAACCATTGATTGGTGAGCCAATCTTTTCCTAATGTTTCTTTTACCAGCATTAAATATTGTAATGCTAATTTTGAGTTGGATATTCCTCCAGCTGGTTTCATTCCCACCTGAATGCCTGTTTTGTAATAATGATCTTTAATTGCTTCAAGCATAACAAGTGTAACTGGCAAAGTAGCTGCTGGACTAATTTTTCCGGTAGACGTTTTAATAAAATCTGCTCCAGCATCAATGGCAATGTCACTGGCTTTTCTAACCCGATCAAACGTACCAAGTTCGCCTGTTTCTAATATTACTTTAAGTCTCGAATCTCCACAAGCAGCTTTAATTGCCGCAATTTCATCAAATACAAAGTTGTAATCTCCTTCATGAAATTTGCCTCTACTAATAACCATATCAACTTCTTCTGCTCCAGCATCAATGGCAATTTTAGTGTCTAATAATTTTACTTTTAAACTAGACTGACCACTTGGAAATGCTGTGGCAACTGAAGCTACATTTATTCCAGAACCCACTAAGGACTCTTTTGCAATTTTTACAAAATTGGGGTAAACACATACGGCAGCTACGTTTGGTAAGTTAGGATAAGCATCATGTAAATGTTGTGCTTTATTACACAACTGGATTACTTTTTTATCTGTATCGGCTCCTTCCAGTGTGGTTAAATCAACCATATTTAAGGCCATTTTTAATCCTTCAATTTTAGTTGTGCCTTTAATACTTCTGCTCGTAATTCGATCAATTCGATCAAAAATTCCAACTTGATCTATGGTAGGAGAAGGGTTGTTTTGGTAAATTAATTTTGATTTGGTCATGCTAGTAAGGGTGTTGCCCAAAGTTAATAAAACATAAAGGAGTAAGGATTATTAGTTCCCATAAAAGGGTATTTTTGTAGTTATGAGTGCAAATTCAAATAATATACACCCTACTTTCGATAGAATTTTGGGTAGAGAAGACAAAGAGTCGTTTTTAAATCAGAAAGCTAAGGTTATATGGATGACTGGCTTATCTGGTTCAGGGAAAACCACTGTTGCTATTGCTTTGGAACAAAAGTTAAAAGAAAAAGGAGTTTTAACTCAAGTGTTAGATGGTGATAATGTGCGTGTAGGTATTAATAATAACCTAGGGTTTACTGTAGAAGATAGAACTGAAAACATTCGAAGAATTGCTGAGGTTTCTAAACTATTTTTAAACTGTGGAGTGGTTACTATAAACTGTTTTGTGAGCCCAACAATTGAGATACGAGATCAAGCAAAAACCATTATTGGTTCGGATGATTTTGTTGAGGTTTTTATTAATACTCCAATAGAAGTTTGTGAGCAAAGAGATGTGAAAGGACTCTACAAAAAAGCGAGAGCTGGAGAGATTAAAAACTTTACAGGAATAGACTCTCCTTTTGAAGCACCAGAATCCCCTTTGATAGATGTAAAAACCGCTAGTCAATCAATTGATGAATCAGCTGAACAAATTTTGCAAGTAATACTTCCTCAAATTACAAAAGGATAAATGAAATTAGTCGGGGTAATTTTTTTGATGCTATTTGGGTTGTTTGTAAAAGCGAATGAAAACGAATTGTCTAAAAACCAACTAACAGTATTGATTCAACTGGATGAAAAATTGAGTTTGAATGCTACAATTTATGATGAGATTTATGCGCCTGAACCAGTAAAATTTAAACGAGGAAAAGCAATTTTGTTTACGCTGTTAACAGGTCTTTTTGGAGGACACAGAATCTACTTAGGAACACATCATCGCACCCCAATTATTTACTCGATAACTCTGGGAGGTTTAGGAATACTGCCATTTGTAGATCTAATTAACATTATTTTTACAAAGGATTTATCTAAGTTTGAACATAAAACCCAAATAATTATGTGGGGGAATTAAATTAAAAAAAATGAAAAATTTTTTATTGATAAGTGTCATCTTTCTGTCAACTACAATTGTAACTGCACAAGAAATTACAAAAAGTGTTTTATTTGACTCTATTGTTCAGGTAATTGAAAAGGCTCATTCTAGCTTAGGACAAGAGGCTTTATATACAATAGGTGGAGTGAATAAAGAAAGCTTAACGATAGGTTTGTCTAGTAAAACTGATCCAACAACTGCTCAAACTATTGAGACTTTTGAATTGGATTTAAACGAATTGAGTGATGTTTATGCTGTTCCTAATCCTGAAGGAGGAACTACATTAATTGTAAATTTAAAAACCGAAGTTTTAATACAAAAAAAGGTGGTAGAATTTAAAAATATGTTTCATGAAGAAATAGTCACTGAAGATTTCAGGGAAATTGCGGATTTATGGTTCATTTTTAAGAATGAAAATGATGCCAGTAACCTGGAAAGCTGTTTGATGAAACTGAAAAAGAAGTAAGCTCTATTCTACCGTTACCGATTTAGCTAAGTTTCTAGGCTGATCTACATGGCAACCTCTCATTACTGCTATATGATAAGACAACAATTGTAAAGGAATAGATGTTAAAAGTGGGCTTAAACAATCATCAGTAGCAGGTACTTCAATAACATGATCTGCAATGGCCTTTACTTCTGTATCACCTTCGGTAACAATGGCTATAATTTTTCCATTTCGTGCTTTTACTTCTTCAATGTTGCTAACTACTTTTTCATAGTTACCGTGTTTTGTAGCAATTACAACAATTGGCATTTCTTCGTCAATTAAAGCAATAGGTCCGTGCTTCATTTCTGCAGCAGGATAACCTTCGGCATGAATGTAAGAGATTTCTTTTAGTTTTAAAGCACCTTCTAACGCCACTGGGAAATTGTACCCACGACCTAAGTATAAAAAGTTTGTCGCACCCTTAAATAAGTCAGAAATATGCGTTATCTGGCTATCAGACTTTAACATTTCTTCCACTTTAGTAGGAATTGCATCTAACTCTGCCAATATTTGTCTGTATTTAGAATCAGAAACGGTTCCTTTTTTATGGGCAATAGATAATGCCATTAATGACAATACGGTTACTTGAGAGGTAAATGCTTTTGTTGAAGCAACACCTATTTCAGGACCTGCATGCGTATAAGATCCACAATGTGTTTCTCTAGAAATTGTAGAACCAACCACATTACAAATTCCAATAATTGTAGCTCCTTTATCTTTGGCTAATTTAATAGCTGCTAACGTATCTGCTGTTTCTCCGGATTGTGAAATAGCAATTACTACATCGTTTTCATTAATAATAGGGTTTCTATATCTAAATTCAGAAGCATATTCCACTTCAACAGGAATTCGCGTTAAATCTTCAAAAAGGTATTCTCCAACTAAGCCGGCATGCCAAGATGTTCCACAAGCAACAATAATGATGCGGTTTGCGTTTATTATTTTTTGCTCATAATCTCTTATCCCACCTAAAGAAACAACGCCTTTATTAACGTCTATTCGGCCTCTCATACTATTTTTAATAGAAGTAGGTTGCTCGTATATTTCTTTGAGCATAAAGTGATCGTAACCACCTTTTTCAATTGCCTCTAACTGAACTTCTAATTCTTGAATGTAAGGAGTGACTTCTTGATTTTTGATGTCCATCATTCTGAGTGGATCACCTTTTTTTATTACCGCTATTTGCTCATCGTCTAAATAAACAACATCTTTGGTATATTCTACAATTGGCGTAGCATCAGAGGCCACAAAATAGTCATCGTCTTTACCAACACCAATAACTAATGGGCTACTTTTTTTAGCAGCGATCATGGTGTTAGGGTCATCTTTTGATAAGATGACAATGGCATAAGCACCAATTACTTCATTTAAAGCAATTCTTACGGCTTCAACCAATTCAACTTTGGTGTTATTTTGAATGTCTTCAATTAAATGGATTAACACTTCTGTATCTGTATCACTAGTAAATGAGTGACCACGTTGCGTTAATTCAGCTTTTAAACTGGCATAGTTTTCAATAATTCCGTTGTGTATTATTGCCAACTCTTCTGACCCAGAATAATGAGGATGTGCATTTTTGTCATTAGGTGGTCCGTGAGTTGCCCAACGAGTGTGACCAATACCTATTGTACTTGAAATATTTTTCCCTTCAGCAAACTTTTCTAACTCAATTACTTTTCCTTGTTTTTTGTACAAGTTTAAGTTTCCGCTATTAATTAAAGCAACACCAGAGCTGTCGTAACCCCTATATTCTAAGCGCTTTAATCCTTTTATTAAAATTGGGTAAGCCTCTCTGTTTCCTACATAGGCAACAATTCCACACATAAGTTAAAGTTTAGAGTAAGTGATGTTCAATTTTATTTTAGAAGTAGTATTTTTTTCTGATCCAAATACTGATCTATTGGCTCTAATGGAAGAGCCGTTGGCTACAATATACATTCCGTAACTTGGAGTGTTGTATAGTAAATCATTTAAATGTCGAGCAATATTAAAACTGTAAGATTTTGTAGTTTCATCATAGTCTCCACCAAAAAAGTCTAATGGTTCAAATGCATCTGGCAAGAAAAAGTCATCTCCATTTTCGTCAATTCCAACAAGCGAAATAGATTCAAGTGGGTCATCAAAAAGGCCTTCAGTACCATTTTCTAAAGTCACTACTAATTCGGCTTTATTTATAACTACATTTCCATTGCTAATTAAATTTCTAATGTGTGGAAAGTCAATTTTTGTTTTTACTCCAGCCATAGTAGATGCGTATATTACAGTAGAATCTTTTAATGCAGAATTGGCTAAATGAGCTTCAATATCTGTTCCATCATATTTGTGCTTATAACGGGAATATTTAATTCCTGAGCTACTTATTGTAAAGTCGTATTTAGAGGTGTCGTTGTAGTAAATAGTTACTGTAGATAATGAAGAGTTTAGATCTAATGAGAGCATTGACCCTTGACCAGCAGAAAAGCTAGTGTTGTCAACCGAGTCATTCGTAGTAATATATAACCCATGCATAAAGGCTGTAAATGTTTCGTTGTCTTTCATGTCGTTAGATCCTTGAGCATCAGCATTTATTAACTTTTGGCCAAAAGTATTGCTTAGTTTAACTCTAATATGAGGAGCTTTGTTAAGGCCATCAAATCCAACGTTTACGCTATCGGTTAAGTTAGGCACAAAAGACAATGTTCCGATAGCTGAAGGCATAAAAGGATTGTACATGTTAGAAAAATAATCTCCATCTAATTGAGACGACAATTCATAAACGCTAATGTCCATTTGAGCAGCAGTATCACCATGAAGGCTATTATAAGCTAAAGTAAGCACTACCGAATCGAGAGTTGATATTGGCGAATTTAAATCCACATCTACACCAGAAAGCACTACTTCAGAATAAATAGAAGAGGAAACAGGACCGAAAATTGGGTCGTTGTATAAGCCTAATAAGTTTCTAATGGATAAATCTGACCTCAAAGAGTCTTCTTCTACTACCTGTGTAGAAATAGAAAAAGTGTCAACAAAGCTAACAGCTAAACCGCCATCGTCAAAATCTGGAGATAATTCACCATCTTTTTTACATGAAACTAATCCGATTAAAAATAATACAGCAAAAGCAAGTGTTGCTTTCTGCAAGAGAGTTGTTAAATTATAATTTTGCATTTAGTCTACTAATACTTCTTCTTGTTCTAAAACATCGTCATAAAGCTTGTCGTAAGCTTGAACGTATTCTTCTAGCGAATGAAAATCCAATGTAGGCTTACTTAAACCTTTAAAATGGCTTTCTAAGTCAGGGTGAATACTTTCACTACCTTTTATAACAGCATCAGAAAGATCCATTGCAGCTTTATTTAAGCCAACAAAAGAAGTGTCGTTATAACCAGCAATATCTTCTTCAGAAATATTATCCATCATGGCCTTTTTCGCAAAGTTTTTATCAAACGCTGGTTTAAACTCATTATTGTATAAAGAGAATACCACCTTTGAATTTTCAAAAATTGGCTCTTTGCTGTAAGATGTTTTAATGTACAAAGGAACTAAGCTAGTTAGCCAACCATGACAGTGAATAACGTCTGGCACCCAACCTAATTTTTTAACCGTTTCTAAAACTCCTCTTGCAAAAAATATTGCACGTTCATCGTTGTCTTTAAAGAATTTTCCAGTTTCCTTGTCTTCAAAAACTGCTTTTCGTTGAAAATAATCTTCACTATCAATAAAATAAACTTGCATTCGGGCTGCCTGAATAGAGCCAACTTTAATAATTAAAGGATGGTCGTTTTCATCGATGATTAAATTCATTCCTGATAAACGGATTACTTCATGTAACTGATTTCTTCGTTCATTAATACACCCAAACTTTGGCATAAAAGTTCTAATTTCTTTACCTGCTTCTTGAATGCCTTGCGGTAAGTACCTACTAATGTGGCCAACCTCGTTTTCTTCTAAGTATGGAGTAATTTCTTGGGAAATAAATAAAATCTTCTTCTTTTTCATAATCCTGCCTTTAATTTTGTGCAAAGATACTATATTTTAAGGTTGTTGTCAAGTTTATTGACCGCTTTCCTTTGAATTTTGGGCGGTTATGAGCAAATAATTTACTTTATTTGCGGTAAAATTAAAAAGCGGCTAAATGCTTGTAGTTGAAGATATAAAAGCGTTACAAGATTGTTTAAAGCAAAGCAATGGTAAAACAATTGGCTTTGTTCCAACAATGGGAGCATTACATCGAGGGCATGTGAGGTTAGTTGAATTGGCTAAACAAAAATGCGACATAGTTGTTTGCAGTATTTTTGTAAATCCTGTTCAATTTAACAAAGAAAGTGATTTTGTTAATTACCCAAATACGTTTAATGAGGACATTAAAATGCTTGAAGATGCTCAATGTGACTTAGTATTTTCCCCCTCTGCTAAGGAAATGTACCCATCAGAACCTAAAACAGGAATTGATTTTGGCAGTTTGGGAGAAGTGATGGAGGGAGAACATCGTCCTGGTCACTTTAGAGGAGTAGGTATTGTAATTGAACGATTTTTTGAGCTTATTAATCCTGATTTTGCCTATTTTGGAGAAAAGGATTTTCAACAACTGGCTGTAATTAAGTTTTTGACAAAAAAATTAAATTTAAAGACCAAAATAGTTGGTGTTCCTACAGTTAGAGAGAAATCGGGGTTGGCAATGAGCTCTAGAAATTTAAGGCTTTCTGAAGCGGAAAAAGCAGCGGCAGCAGCAATAAGTGAAGCGTTAAAATATGTAAGTGAAAATAAAAAGAATCATTCTATTGAGGAGTTAGCGGAATATTTTAAACTAACAATTAATCAAAAAGAACATTTGGAGCTGGAGTATTTTGAAATAGCAGATATGACTACGCTAAAACCAATTAAAAATTGGACGGATTCGGTGAGTGCGGTGGCATGTACTGCAGTAATTGTTGGGCCAGTTAGACTAATCGATAATATGACAATTATTAATTAACTTTGCCGCTCGATATGCAAGTACAAGTAGTAAAATCTAAAATACACCGTGTTAAGGTTACTGAAGCCGATTTAAATTATATTGGCAGCATTACCATTGACGAACTTTTGATGGATGCATCGAATATTATTGAAGGAGAGAAAGTGCAGATTGTTAACATTAACAATGGTGAAAGAATAGAAACTTATGTTATTAAAGGAGCTAAAGGTTCGGGAGAAGTTTGTTTGAATGGGCCAGCCGCAAGAAGAGTTGCTGTGAATGATATTGTAATAATTATTTCTTACGGAATTATGGATTTTGAAGTGGCTAAGAGCTTTAAGCCAACCCTTGTTTTTCCTGATGAAACTACCAATCAACTAAAATAGATTTTTTGAAAAAAGTTGTAATATCTGCCTTAAAAATTATCATTCCCCTTGGATTAGGGCTCTATTTGACGTGGTTTTTTATTCACAATCTTTCTGATGCAAAACTAGAAAATCTTAAGCAAGCTTTTTTTAATGCGGATTATACTTACATGTTTTTGGGCATGCTAATTATGTTGTCTAGCCACGTTAGTCGTGCTTATAGGTGGAAATATATGCTAGAACCTCTTGGGACTAAGCCTAATTTTTGGATAATGTATCACAGTATTATGATTGGTTATTTAATCAATTTAACAATACCAAGATCAGGAGAATTAGCTAGGGCTGGATACTATACGAAGTACGAAAAAGATGCTGCTGTTGGAAAAGTGTTTGGAACCATTATCGTTGAACGTGTTATTGATATGATAATGCTTGGAATTGTTTTTGGCATCACACTTTATTTACAAAAAGATGTAGATGCATTTAATGCAATTACTGAAGCTGGCGAAACTAAATCAACATTCCCGATTTGGGGTTATTTTATAATTATTGGAATAATAACTATAGTTACTATCGTTGTTTTTAAAGTAAAAAAAATAAAAGAGAAAGTATTTTCCTTAATAAAAGGAGTTCTTGAAGGAGTTAAAACAATTTTTAAGCTCAAGCAAAGAGTTGCTTACATTCTTCATACCCTATTTATTTGGTTATGTTACCTCGGAATTATTTGGGTGTATTCTTATGCGCTACCAGAAACTTCTAACTTGAGTATTAATGCGGTGTTCGCTGCCTTTTTTGTTGGTGCAGTTGCAATTTCTGCCACCCCTGGAGGAATAGGGCTTTACCCTTTTATGGTTGCGGCTGTTTTAACAGAGTTATACGCTATTGAAAATGCTGGTTCTTTTAGCATGTTAGCATGGGCAACACTTACTGTGTTTACTATTGTTTTCGGACTTATTTCGCTCTTTATTCTTCCTTTTATCGGTAAAAAACAAGAATAGATTATGTCTAAATTTAATTTGGTTAAAAATAAAGTACAATCCGAAAAACAACTTTTCTCTTCACTTAATACTTGGAGAAAAGAAAATCAAAAAATTGTTTTTACCAATGGTGTTTTCGATTTGTTGCATAGAGGTCATGTTGAGTATTTAGCTCAAACCGCAGACTTGTCAGACAAATTAATTGTTGGAATAAATTCGGATGATTCGGTTAAACAATTAAATAAAGGAGACAGTCGTCCATTACAAGATGAAAAATCTAGAGCATTAATTATAGCTGCACTTGAATTTGTTGATGCGGTTGTTATTTTTAATGGAGAGACACCACTTTCTTTAATTGAACAAATTTTACCCAATGTACTGGTAAAAGGTGGTGATTATGATTCCAATATTGACGATGCTTCAAACAAAAAATACATAGTAGGATCTGATGTTGTTAAAGCCAACGGAGGAAAGGTTGAGGTGATCCAATTTGTGGAAGGATATTCTACTACTTCAATAGAACAGAAGATAAAGAAGGCTTAATTTACTCTTCAGCATCTTTATACCAACCAGAATACATCACGTAACTTTCGGCAATTCTATTAATTTCTCCTTCTAATAGTTCGGGACTAATCTCTTTTACTTTTTTGGCAGGAATTCCTGCATAAATGCAACCGCCTTCAACCTTTGTTCCTTGTAAAACAACTGCTCCAGCAGCAATAATGGTGTTACTTTCAATGGTTACATCGTCCATAACAATAGCGCCCATTCCAACCAAAACATTATCTTTTATGGTGCAACCATGTACCATAGCATTGTGACCTACCGAGACATTGTTTCCAATATTAGTTGGGTGCTTTTTGTAGGTAGCATGTACCACCGCCCCATCCTGAATGTTAACTTTATTGCCCATTTTTATATAATGTACATCTCCTCTAATTACAGCATTAAACCAAATGCTGCAATCATTTCCCATTTCTACATCTCCAACAATTGTAGCGTTTTCAGCTAAGTAACAATTTTTACCAAAAGCAGGGGTTTTACCCAACAGTGTTTTTATTAAGGCCATATCAATTTAGTTTGTTGCAAAAATATGCAACTTAAAGGCTTAATAATTCATCTTAGGAAAGGAATTGTTTGCTTAAAAGAATCTCTTTTGATTTTGATTTGTAATTAGTTTCTCCTAAATTGTTACGCACTTAACAAACCTATCAAACGTATGACTCGAATAACTACTGCTTTTATTGCTGTATTGTTTTTATTATTATCTGTTGCTCAAGGAGCAACAATTGTAGTTGGTACGGGAACAGCAACTAACACCTCTAATTCCTACCCAGCACCTTATGGAAACTTCTTTTTTGGAGCTAAGCATCAGTTTTTAATTACTGTAGCAGAGTTAAATGCAGCTGGAATGACAGCTGGAAACATTAATAATTTATCTTTTGTTGTTGATCAAGTTAATGGAACAGCATTGCAAGACTTTACCATTGCGTTAAAAAATACACCAACAACAAACCTAACAACCTTCGAAACAGGATTAACAACAGTTTTAACTCCTGTTTCCTATACTGAGGTTACAGGAATGAATACGCATGCTTTTAGTTCTCCATTTTATTGGGATGGAATATCAAATTTATTGGTTGAAACGTGTTTTAATAATAGTGCATGGGCTCAAAATGCAAGAACATTTATGTCAACCACAACACACACTAGTAGTGTTTATTTTAGACAAGATGCTGCTGGAGTTTGCGGGTCTAATTTTATCACAGCTTCTTCTAACAATAGACCAAATATGGTTTTTGATTGGAATTCTGCCGCTGTTCCTCCAGTTCCAAACTTTATAGCTGACGCTTTGTTTAGCTGTTCTGGAATTATCAATTTTACAGACTTATCAACTAATATTCCAACTTCATGGAAATGGGATTTTGGCGATGGTTCACCAATTGTTACTTCTCAAAACCCTAGCCATACTTATGCGGTAGGTGGCACTTATAATGTTGAATTAGTGGCGTGTAATGCTTTTGGATGTGATAGTATAACCTTTAATAGCTATGTAACGGTAAATCTTTCTGCAGCAACTCCGGTAGCACCATCATGTACGCCAGCAACTTTAACCAATTGTTGTGGTTTTGGAATTACCAATGTAACCTTTAATACAATTAACAATAATTCTGGTGATGGAGTGGAAGGCTACAGTGATTTTACATGTTCGCAAACGACCCTTTTAGAAGGGCAAAACTATTTGCTTTCTATACAAACATTGGCTTCTTCAACACAAGACTATGCTGCATGGATAGATTTTAATAACGATGGAATTTTGAATGATGTAACCGAAAGAGTATTTACAGCAAGTAGTCAATTAAACACATCAGGAACTGTCAATATTCCAGTTGGAGTTGTGTTAGGACAACCTTTAAGAATGCGTGTTTCTGCAGAATATGATTTTAGTGCATCACCAACGCCTTGTACCGATTTAGATTATGGACAGGCAGAAGATTATACCATTACAATAATTGCAAATCCAAACCCACCAACGCCTTTGTTTTCGGCATCACCAACCACATCATGTAGTGGAACGGTTTGTTTTACAGACTTATCTTTAAATGCTCCAACAGGATGGTTTTGGGAATTTGGCGATGGAAACACTTCTTTCCAGAAAAATCCTTGCCATACTTATTTAGCTAACGGAACTTATACAATAAAACTTACAGCAACCAATGTAAATGGATCTGTTATCGATTCTATTGTAAATTACATTACCATTAATACAGCAGGCCAATTAACTGCAGCTTCTTGTACCCCTGCAACATCAGCATATTGTTGTGATTACGGAATTTATCAGGTTGACTTTAATACGATTAGTAATCCAACTTTAGATGGAATTGATGGTTACCAGGATTATTCTTGTACTCAGAACACAACCGTTACCGAAGGCTCTATATACAGTTTAACAGTTAAAACTGGAGTTAATAACCCACAAGATACAAGAGTGTGGATAGACTTTGATAATGATGGGTCGTTTAACAATACCAATGAATTAATTTTAGATGCTCCAAACGCTTATAATCCTACGGTAAATTATTTAGTGCCTAATGGATCTGTGCTATCTACAGCCTTAAGAATGCGTATTTCTTCTGATGTAGTTGGAACAGCTCAATCAGCTTGTGATGCCAATAATTTTGGTCAAACAGAAGATTATGGAGTAACAATTTTACCAAATACGGCTCCACCTGTTTCAGCTTTTACTTCAAACATTACAGTTACTTGTACCGACACGGTTTGTTTTAGCGATCTTTCTACCAACCTTCCAAATACATGGAAATGGTATTTTGGAGATGGAGATACCAGTTCATTGCAAAACCCATGTCATTATTATGCAACCCCTGGTTTGTATAGTGTAAGTTTAGTTGCTACCAACACTTTTGGTCAAGACTCTTCTGTAAAACTGAATTACATTAATGTAACCTGTACCAACCTTACTATGCCAACTAGTGGTTCTTCTGTAAGTGTTATTGCATGTAGCGGAACATTGTATGATGATGGAGGTCCTACCAACAATTATTCTAGTAGAACAGATGGAAGTTTAACCATTAGTCCAGTAGGAGCAACACAAGTTACCTTAGACTTTGTGATGTTCAATTTTAGAACCAACCAAGGAGATTCCTTATTAATTTATGATGGGCCGAACACTTCTAGTCCTTTAATTGGAGCATTCCAAGGAAATGCCTTGCCACCTCAAGTAAACTCATCTGGAGCAAGCATAACAATAAGGCAGGTTACGGATTTTTTCGGCACTGACCCAGGATTTCAGTTAAACTGGTCTTGTCAAGCTACAGATATTGATGAGTTTTCGGATAATGCGGATGATTACGTGGTTTACCCAAATCCAACTTCAGAAATGATCAATATTCGAACACTTAGCAATGCAGTAATAAACGAGTTAATACTGTTTAATGCAATGGGTCAAACGGTTTATTCTCAAACAGTATTTGATCAGCATACAACAACAAAAATTAACGTATCGTCTTTACCAAAAGGCTTATACTTTTTAAACATACACAGTGACAAAGGGGTGACTACTAAAAAAATTAATGTTCAATGATAAAAAAGCTACTATTTCTTCTTGTAATTTGTTTTATAGGAAGTAATCTATTTGGGTCTCATTTAGTTGGGGGAAGTTTAGGTTACGAGTACCTTGGACTTTTTGGAGGAAACTATCGTTATAAAATAATTTTAACGGTATATAATAATTGTGATGTAAACTCTAATGTTCCTTTACCTGTCGCAACCCAACCCGTAGCAATATATGACCATGATGTATCGGCAACAACTCCGATGTTAGGGAATAACAAAAATTACGTTACAGATCTTAATTTAGTTTTAGTGGATTCGCAGAGGGTAGACCCTCCTGCAACAATTGGATGTCCAATTGGACAAGCAGTATGTATTTATAAAGCAACCTATGAAGCTACGGTAGATTTACCCTTAAGTTTTACAGGGTACCATCTTTATTTTACCAATTTTGCGCGAAACGCCTCCATTACGAACTTGTTTGATCCTGGTGCAACAGCCATGTCTTTTCATGCTTATATACCATCAACATTAGTAGACAATAGTTCGCCAGTTTTTTCGGATGATCCTGTTCCTTTTTTATGTATAAACGATACGGTTTCAATATTAAACACAGCAATAGATCCAGATGGAGATCAATTGGTTTTTAGTTTTGTAACACCAATGGCAGATCCAGGAGGGCCATTTCCTCCAACGCCTTTACTTTGGCCAATTACTGATGTTACCTATACAGGAGTTTATAATGTGGCACAACCATTTGGTCCAACCGGTTATTCTTTTATTAATGGAGCTACCGGATTAACAGAGTATATGTCGCCAACTTTAGGAAATTTTGTTGTTGCAGTTGAGATAAAGGAAATTCGAAATGGGAATGTAATAGGAATTACCAGGAGAGATTTACAACTTTTGGTAATAAATTGTCCACCAAACCCAGCGCCAAATTTATCGGCAACAGGAGGTAGTGGTACAACCAGTTATACTATACAAGAGTGCGACACCCTAACCTTTCCAATTACTTTTGTAGATGCCAATGGTGATAGTTTGGAGCTAACTACTTCAGGTCAAATTTTTGATAGTTCTTTTGTAACCCCGCCAGCAATATTAGATTCTTTGGTTATTGGAGATTCTACCGTAACGGCAAACTTTTTTTGGCAAACATCATGTGGGACTGCACAAACACTGCCCTATTTATTTAGCGTTTCGGTTACCGATAACGGATGTCCGCCTAAAACAACAAATGTTGTTTATGAGGTTACAGTAGATCCGGCTACCCCACCAGACTCTATAATTGGACCGCCATTAGTATGTCAAAACACATTAGTTAATTATACAACTGCACCAATTTCGGGTTACACCTTTAATTGGACTGTTACCAATGGCGCTATTATTTCTGGTCAAGGAACCAATACTGTTGGAGTAAATTGGGCAACAGTAGGAGCAGGAACGGTAACAGTAAATGCGATAAGCAATTGTGGGTGTCCTTCCATATCAATAGATACATCCATTACTATAATTGCTAGCCCAGTTGCTAGTGCAGGAAACGATACCAATATTTGTGCAGGAGACAGTGTTCAAATTGGGGGAAGTCCTACTGGACCTATAGGAACAACTTTTACATGGTCACCAATTACCAATATAAACGACACAGCACTTGCCAATCCTAATGTATGGCCAACCTCCACAACATCTTACATTGTTGAGGTTGATAATGGTGTTTGTCAAGATCTAGATACTGTTGTCGTTTCGGTTGGTTCTGCTACAATTAGTGTTGGAAATGACACGGCTATTTGTTTTGGAGATTCTGTGCAATTGAATGCTACAGGAGGAGGAAGTTATTTGTGGACACCAAATACAGGGTTGTCTGATGACACTCTATCTAATCCTATGGCTACACCAACTTTAACAACAGTTTATACTGTTACTATTACTGATTCTCTAAATTGTACAGGAACAGATAGTATTATGGTTACAGTTAATCCTTTACCAGTAATTACCATAACTCCCGACTCAATTATTTGTGCTGGAGACTGTGTTCAGCTATTGGTAACGGGAGGAAATTCTTATGTTTGGACTCCTTCAACCGGACTTTCAAATGATACCATTGCTAATCCAATTGCTTGTCCAACTGTCACTACAAATTATATTGTAAACATTAGCGACACCAATAGTTGTGCTGGAATTGATAGTGTTGAAATATCGGTAAATCCTTTGCCTGTGATTATTACCAATAATGATACTGCGGTTTGTACCGGAAATTGTGTTCAATTAAATACAACTGGAGGAATTTCTTATGTTTGGAGTCCTTCAACAGGACTTTCAAACGATACCATTGCTAATCCATTGGCTTGCCCATTGGTAACGACAACTTATGTTGTAACAGGAACTGATGCCAATGGCTGTTTTAGTACAGATACAGTTATCATTATTGTAAATGCATTGCCAACTGTTGATCCAGGAAGTGATCAAGGCATTTGTGTAGTAGGTTCTGTGGTAATAGGAGGAACACCAACAGGGCCAGTAGGAGCAACATATCTTTGGTCACCATCGGCAACGATAAATGATGATACTTTAGCGAACCCTACTGCTACACCAATTATAACAACAACTTATACTGTTACTGTAACAGACACTAATGGCTGTGTAGATTTTGACGTGATAACTGTAGCAATAAACCCATTGCCAGCTATTGATGCTGGTCGTGATACAGCCATTTGTGCAGGAGATACTATTGTATTAGGTGGCACACCAACCGGTTCTTTTAACGCAAGCTTTTTGTGGACTCCTGGAGTATCTTTAAATGACGATACGTTGCTAAACCCTACGGCAACTCCGCTTATAACAACTCAGTATATTGTTGTTGTAACAGATTCTAACAATTGTGTCAATCAAGACACCGTTGATGTTGATGTTAACCCACTACCTGTTATTGTTACAAGTAATGATACCGCAATTTGTATTGGCGATTGTGCTCAATTGACTGCTTCTGGAGGAACAAATTATATATGGGAACCAGGCGCTTCACTTTCAGATTCTACCATATTTAACCCTATTGCTTGTCCGCAAGTTGCAACAACTTATATGGTTACTGTAACAGATGGAAATAACTGTAGTGATACTGCAAGTGTAGCAATTACAATAAACCCTCTTCCCGTTATTGGAGCAGGTTCAGATGTGTGGGTTTGTTCTGGAGATTCCATTCAGTTGAACGCTACAGGAGGAGTAAGTTATTTATGGACACCATCTTTAGGGTTAAATGATACAACAATTGCTAACCCTCAAGCTTTTCCATTAGATACTACAGATTATATTGTTACTGGATTTGATATAAATGGGTGTTTTAGTACCGATACGGTTAGAGTAATTGTAGACGATGAAGTGCCTATTGAACCAGGAGTTGATACAACAATTTGTTCTGGAGATAGTATTCAATTGGGAGGAGCTCCTACTTCGCCTACAGGAACAACGTATTCTTGGTTTCCAAATGCTACACTAGACAATGATACTTTGGCCAACCCAACAGCATTTCCTACTGTTACAACTACCTATTATGTGGTTGCTACAAATGATACGTGTACTGCAATAGATTCAATTACCATAACGGTAAACCAACCACCACCTGCTTTTGCTGGTTTGGATGTTGATATTTGTATTGGCGATTCATTACAACTTAGCGCATCCGGAGGAGTGAGTTATTTGTGGAACCAAGGTCAATTTCTTTCAGATTCCACCATTTTTAATCCTATTAGTTTTCCAACTGATACTACAGAATTTATAGTGCTGGTTACAGATGGCAATAATTGTACAGCCTTTGATTCGGTAATTGTTAATGTAAATCCGCTTCCAACTATTTCGGCTGGAGCCGCAACCAGTGTTTGTTTAGGAGATTCTATACAATTGAACGCTTCAGGAGGAGTAAGCTATGTTTGGACACCATCTTCGGGATTATCTAACAACACTATTGCTAATCCAATGGCAAGTCCTTCAGAGACTATTACCTATATTGTTACAGGAACAGATGCGCAAAGTTGTTCTAATATTGATAGCGTTGTTGTTACAATCAACCAACTTACTGTTCCAGATTTGACCGACACCATTATTTGTATAGGAGATGCCATGCAATTGACAGTTAATGGCCCTACTGGAGCAACGTATTTATGGACTCCACCAACCGATTTATCAAACGATACTATCTTTAATCCAATTACAGTTACTCCCGTTACCATTACTTATTTAGTAACAATAACCGATACAAATGGGTGTGTTGATACCACTTCTATATTAGTTACGGCAGAGGCAGCACCAACCGCTGATTTTAGCACAGAAACAATGCCTGTTTGTGAAGGTATTTCAGCAGACTTTACCAACTTAAGTATTGGTGCTGTTACCTACAATTGGAATTTTGGTGATGGAACACAATCAACCGATGTTAACCCTTCTCATATTTTTGCTTACGGAACAAATTCCACTGTAATTTTAACAGCATATACCGCAGGAATTTGTCCTGATACAGCTAGTTACACTGTTGTTAGCGGAAACTTTGAGAACTATTTTAACATTGTAGCTCCAACGGTATTTTCACCAAATAGAGACGGAATTAATGACTTGTTTAAACTCGATTTACCTGATGAAGTGAGTAATTGTGTAAACATTGAGGTATTTAATAGGTGGGGAATGAAGATGTATGAATCTTATGGGCAAAATAGTGGTTGGGATGGAAGAACCACTGCCGGTAAAGAGGTTCCTCCAGGAACATACTTTTACATTATTGAAGTAAATGGAATTACCAAAAAAGGATCGTTAACCTTGCTGGATTAAAAATAGGAATCCAAGTTTAGTAGGTCAAATTTGGTCTCAATTACTCCATTTGTTACAAAATTGTTTCTAATCAATTAGTTAGCAATTACATAATAGTAGTATTGACAATCACATATTCTTGTTAATGTGTTTATATTGCGCTAACTAACTAAACTATCAATCATGAAAAAATTATTACTAATGGGAATTGGTATCATTGCCGCTTCCTCATTATTTGCTCAAACATTTACAGATGATTTTGAGACTTATACACCTGGAAACATGCTTGTAGCCAGTAATCCTACAGACTGGGATACATGGACACCTGCAACACCAGCTGAAGATGCTCCAATTTCTAGCGCTCAAGCAAGTAGCGGAACAAACTCAGTGTACTTTTCTTCTGCAGTTACTGGAGGAGGACCTCAAGATGTCATTTTAAGATTTAACCAAGTTTATTCTTCAGGAAATTTTACTTATGAATCTAATTATTATGTTGAAACCGGAAAAGGAGCATACTTTAACATGCAAGAAACTTTTACAGTTGGAAACGTTTGGGCTGTACATTGTTTTATGTTAGAAGATGGGACATTAAAATTGAATAATGGATCTACAACTTACTTAACAACAACTTACCCTGTTGGGCAATGGTTTAACTTAAGAATAGAAATTGATTTAACCGCTAACGTTTGGGAGTTGTACATCAATAATGTAAGTCAAGGAACTTTTGCCAACCCAACAGGATCAATAGCTATTTTAGATTTATATCCAACAAACCCTGCATCTGAAGGTGGAAATGAACAGTCTGGATTTTATGTGGATGATGTAAGTTACAATCATATTCCAGCTAGTTTGCCTGCAGTTAATGGAGGCGTTACTTTTGTAAATCAGTTGGGAGGTATTGCTGGTCAAAATTCTAATGTTCAAGCAACTTTTAGAAACTTAGGATCTAGCGCTGTTACTTCATTTGATATTGAATATTCTTACAATGGAAATCCTGCAGTAGTTGAAAGTGTTGGGCCAGTTAACATAGCTTCATTAGCTAATTACAACCATACTTTTGCTACGCCAGTAATCTTGGCTGCAGGATTCAATCTATTAACGGTTACTGTTTCTAATGTAAATGGAGCCGGTGTAGATGCAAATGCTAGTGATGATGCAAAATCGATAGTAATTTATTCTGTTGCCCCTGCAGCAGGAAAAATAGTAGTAGGAGAAGAAGCTACAGGAACATTGTGCGGATGGTGCCCTAGAGGAGCTGTTTACATGGACTATATGGATAGTAAGTACTCAGGGTTTTGGGCTGGAGTATCTGTACATATCAACGATCCTATGATGGATGCTGTTTATGATGTTGGCTTAAGAACTCGTATCACTAGTTACCCAAGCTCATTAGTAAATAGAGGTCCACATAATGACCCCTCTACAATGGAACGATCATTTTTACAACAAATTATTATTCCACCGACTGCAACGGTTTTAAATGGAGCAACTTATAATTCTACGACAAGAGAGTTAGATGTATCTTTAACTTTCGACTTTAAAATAGCAGGATCAGGGAGTTGGAAAGTAGCTTGTGTATTAACTGAAGATAGTGTTACAGGGACTACTGCTCAATACAACCAAACTAACGCTTATGCTGGTGGAGGAAATGGAGTAATGGGAGGTTACGAATTATTGCCTAGTCCAGTACCAGCTTCACAAATGGTTTATGATCATGTAGGAAGAGCAATTAGTCCATCTTTTGCTGGACAAGCCAACTTATTGCCTACAAGCTTTGCTGTGAACGATCAATTTACAGCTTGTTTTAGCTACACGTTACCAGCTGCTTGGGATGATACCAAGATGCACATTATTGGCATGTTAATTAGCCCTACTGGAGCAGTAGATAATGCTGGTTATACAACTATTAATGGTGCTGTTGCCAATGGATTGGCAACTTGTTCAGCTGTTGGAATTACGGAAGATTATTCGGATGATGACAACTTTAAATTATTTCCAAACCCAACCAATGGAACTACTTTTGTTGACGTGATTAATACGGACAATGAGACCATTAACATGACCATTATGGACATGACAGGAAAATTAGTTGCCACTAGAGATTACCAAATTGATGGTGCTGCTAAATTGCCAATTGTTACCAACTCATTTGATAAAGGGATTTATTTGGTTACGTTGACAATTGGAACTAAAGTTCAACAACAAAAATTAATTGTTCAATAAGCTTAAATTATTGGAATTGAAGCCCCGCACTGCGGGGCTTTTTTTTAACTAATTTGTTATAAATACGACATTTTGTGACAAAATAGTTGGTTAATATTGAGTTAGCTTATAAACCATAAAATGAGAAACAATGAAATCATTACTTACACTAATTTTAATAGCCGCTTTTGCCCTATCTACAATGGCACAACAGCGCATTGATGGGAGTTTTGCTTTTCAAACTAATCCAGCAAAAAAATACTCAATTTACGTTCCTTCAGGATATAATGCTGCTAATCCGCATAAACTAATGTTGGGTTTGCATCCATTTAATACAACTCGTTGGAATGCTATTTCTTGGTGCGATACTTTAATTGATTTTGCAGAAGAGAATAATCTAATTCTTATTTGTCCAGATGGAGGAGTTGATGGGAAAGTGGATGATGCCATTGATACTGCTTTTACTTCGGCAATATTAGACTCTATGAATACGTGGTATAACATTGATAACGACAAAGTATATGCCATGGGTTTTTCTTGGGGAGCAAGAACTACCTATACTTATGGTTTGAACAACGTGAACAAGTTCGGTGGGTTTTTACCAATTGGTGCTGCTATTACCAATACAACTGAGGTTACAGTACCTTTACAACAAAATAGTTATAACAAAGCGTTTTACATCATTCATGGAACTTCAGATAGCCCAACAGTTCGGCTTTATCCAGTTAGAGATTCGTTAATTGCAAAAGGAGCAATCGTAAATACCAACTTGCTTTCGGGAGTTGGGCATACTATAGATTTTGCCAACAGAAATGACATTTTAAAAACAGGTTTTAATTGGATAGATTCGGTAAACTGCTACCAACTAGCACTTAGTGTTAAGGAAGCCCCAATTACAAGCAATTCCGTTAATGTATATCCAAATCCACAAACTCAAGGAGGAGCATTAAATCTTTCATTTCCAATAAGAAAAAATGATATTGAAGTAGATGTTTATTTGTTTAGCTTAGAAGGAAAGAAGGTATTAAATGTTAAAAAAACATTAAAGAGAGGAACAGCAAACATCAGTTTAAATACTACTGAGGTTAGTGTAGGAACCTATATTTTAACTGCAAGAGTTAAAGGAGAACGAGCACTAATTAATAAAAAAGTTTCTATTGAATAAAGTTTAAAATTGAAGTTTTTTAGAATTAGAACCGGGTTTTAGCTCCGAATCTGGATTTTAGTGGTTTAAATTCTGTTTTTAGAATCTATAGAAATGGTAACTGGACCATCATTAATTAAGGCTACTTTCATATCAGCACCAAACGATCCAGATTGAATTACTTTACCCAGTTCCTTTTCCAATTGAGTTAAAAATTGTTGGTACAAAGGAATGGCAATTTCGGGTTTAGCAGCATGGATAAATGAAGGCCTGTTTCCTTTTTTTGTACTTGCGTGCAAGGTAAATTGACTCACTACTATAATGTTTCCATCAACGTCTTTAACAGACAAATTCATGGCGCCCAACTCATCATTAAAAATGCGCAATCGGGTAATTTTACCGCAAAGCCATTCAATGTCCGTAACATCATCACTATCTTCAATTCCTAAAAGAATTAAGAGTCCTACGCCAATTTTACTTTTGCATATTCCATCAATAGTTACAGAAGCTTCACTAACACGTTGTAATATCACCCTCATGCTTAATAGCCTTTATCTCGATAAGTTTCGGTTTCATCATCGTTAAACATACTCACGTAATTTTTATATCTAAACTCGGCAATTGCTCCATTTTTTACAGCTTCCTTAACCGAACACTTCGGTTCGTTAATGTGTACACAGTTGTTAAACTGACATTGGTCTAAGAGAGATCTCATATCCAAATAATAATGAGACAATTCGTTTTTATCAAAATCTATTAAACCAAAAGCTTTAATGCCAGGAGTATCTATAATGTCTCCACCAAAACTTAAAGGAAACATTTCGGCAAAAGTGGTGGTATGTTTTCCCAATTTATGACTGTCTGTAATTTCGCTGGTTTTTAAGTCTAAACTACTTTCAACGGTATTGAGCAAAGTTGATTTTCCTACACCAGAATGACCAGAAATAACACTGGTTTTATCCTTCATCAAATCTTTAAATTGCTCAATATTAATATTTTCGGTAGCTGAGGTTTCAATACATTGGTACCCTATTTTGGTATACTCTCTTTTTAAATCTTCAAGTTCTTCTAATTCCTTGGTGGAATAAATATCGAGTTTATTAAAAACAATAATTGTAGGAATATGATAGGCTTCGGCAGAAACCAAAAATCGATCAATAAAAGCTGTATAGGTTTTGGGTTGAGAAAGCGTAACAATTAATAAGGCCTGATCTATGTTTGCAGCAATAATGTGAGATCGTTTAGAAAGGTTAATGGACTTACGAATAATGTAATTTTTTCGATCTTCTATATTAGAAATAACAGCAGTTCCATCTTCTTCTAAAGCCATTATAACTTGGTCTCCAACGGCAATAGGGTTGGTCGTTTTAATGCCTTGAATTCTAAACTTTCCTTTAATACGAGCATTAATCAATTCACCATCCGTTAAACGGACGATGTACCAACTTCCTGTAGATTTAATGACAACTCCTTTCATATAGCAATCAAAAATATATAAATCATTTGTTTTAGCAGACATGTATCACTAAGTAGATTTCAGTATCTTCGTAAATTAATTCTACAATATGTCAATTGAAGTAAAAAATATCACTAAAATTTATGGTAAACAAAAGGCATTAGACGATGTGTCTTTTTCTATTGAACCAGGAAACATAGTTGGTTTTTTGGGGCCAAACGGAGCTGGAAAATCTACCATGATGAAAATTATAACCTGCTATATTCCCCAATCGTTTGGAGAAGTAAAAGTATGTGGGTTTGATGTAGTTGAAAACCCAATTGAAGTGAAACGACAAGTGGGTTATTTACCAGAGCATAATCCACTTTATTTAGACATGTACGTAAAAGAATACCTCGATTTTATTGGGGGTGTTCATAAAATAGACAACCGGCAGAATAGAGTGAAGGAAATGATTGACATGGTGGGCTTAGGGATTGAACAGAACAAAAAAATTGGCGCACTCTCTAAAGGATATCGACAAAGAGTTGGACTGGCTCAGGCCATGATTCACGATCCAAAAGTGCTCATTTTGGATGAACCTACTACCGGATTAGATCCCAACCAATTAGAAGAAATTAGAACGTTGATTAAAAATATTGGAAAGGAAAAAACCATCATGCTTTCAACACATATTATGCAAGAAGTAGAAGCAATATGTGATAGAACCATCATTATTAATCATGGTAAAATTGTAGCCAACGACAGTACTGAATCTTTAGGAAAACAAGGTAAAGTGAACCTTGTTTTAACAGTAGAATTTGATAAAGTAGTAACTCAGGATCAATTAAAGAGCATTGCAGGTGTTTTTCAAGTGGTTAAACACAAAGACAATAATTGGGCTTTTGAAGTAGAGAATGACAAGGTTAGAAATAACATTTTTCAATATGCAATGGACAATGATTTAGTAGTATTGACTATGCAAAAAGAAACGGAAAACTTAGAAGCCGTATTTAAGAAATTAACGACCTAGCTTTAAGTACTCATTTTTTTTGCAATCTGGTTGTATGAGTTAAAAAAAAATACGATTTTTGAGGTCTTATAAATGTGGAATGATTTGGCTGCTTGCGACCACAGAAAAAAATGCTAAAAAGTATATCTTTCTACCCGCACAGGCCAACTTTCTTTTTACTTAAATTTTAATATAAAAATATATGTCGTATTTATTTACCTCAGAATCTGTGTCAGAAGGACATCCAGACAAAGTAGCCGATCAAATTTCGGATGCATTAATAGACAATTTTTTAGCTTTTGATAAAGAATCTAAAGTAGCATGTGAAACTTTAGTGACCACTGGACAAGTTGTTTTGGCAGGAGAAGTAAAATCGAAAACGTATTTAGACGTTCAAAAAATTGCACGAGAAGTAATCAACAAAATTGGATATACAAAGAGTGAGTATATGTTTGATGGAAATTCTTGTGGTGTATTTTCTGCAATTCACGAACAATCGCCAGACATTAATCAAGGAGTTGAGCGTAAGAAAAAAGAAGATCAAGGAGCAGGAGATCAAGGAATGATGTTTGGTTATGCAACTAACGAAACTGAAAGCTACATGCCTTTGCCGTTAGAAATTTCTCACTTGCTATTGAAAGAATTGGCAGCATTGAGAAGAGAAGACAAGAAAGTAAAATATTTGCGACCAGATTCTAAATCTCAAGTAACCATTGAGTACGATGACAATAATAATCCAATTAGAATTGATGCCATTGTAGTATCTACACAACATGATGATTTCGATACAGAAACAAAAATGTTGAAGAAGATTAAAGAAGATGTGATCAATATTTTGGTACCTAGAGTTAAGAAACAATTACCTAAGCACATTCAAAAATTGTTTAACGATAAAATTAAGTACCATGTAAACCCAACAGGAATTTTTGTTATTGGTGGGCCGCACGGAGATACTGGTTTAACAGGGCGTAAAATTATTGTAGATACTTACGGAGGAAAAGGAGCACACGGAGGTGGAGCATTTTCTGGTAAAGATCCAAGTAAAGTAGATCGATCTGCTGCTTATGCAACTCGACACATTGCCAAAAACTTAGTAGCTGCAGGTTTATGTAGCGAAGTGTTAGTTCAAGTTGCTTATGCAATTGGAGTAGCTAAACCAATGGGAATTTTTATTGATACTTATGGAACATCAAAGGTGAAATTAACAGATGGACAGATCGCTAAAAAAGTAGAAAAATTGTTTGATATGCGTCCTTACGCTATCGAAACAAGGTTTAAACTAAGAACTCCAATTTATTCTGAAACTGCTGCTTACGGTCATATGGGAAGAACATGTGAAGTAGTAGAAAAAGAATTTACAGATGGATCTGGAAAAACAAAAAAAGTAAAAGTGAAACTATTCCCTTGGGAAGAGTTGAATTATGTTGCTAAAGTGAAAAAAGAATTTTCATTATAATCAACAACATAACATTATAATAAATGCCCATTCAATTTATTGAATGGGCATTTTTAGTATAGCTTTAGTATTTTTACGTTTTAAAATTAGCACTATGAAAAAGAAAATAGGACTTGGATTATTAGCAATTATTGTAATTATCCAATTTATTAGAATAGACAAAGAAAACCCTGCATATGTTGAAGAGAATGATTTCATATATCAAATGAATCCTCCTGAGCACATTGAAAAAATACTGAGAACGTCTTGTTATGATTGTCACTCTAGCCAAACAAAATACCCTTGGTACAGCAATGTTGCACCAATTTCTTGGTGGTTAAGCGACCACATAGAAGAAGCAAGAGGTCACCTTAACTTTTCAGATTGGGAGACGTATGAATTGAAGCGAAAAGAACATAAACTAGAAGAGTGTGTGGATATGTTGGAAGCAAAAGAAATGCCTTTATCAAGTTATTTAATTACTCATGGCGATGCAGAATTGAGCGCTGAAGAATTAGAAGAGTTGGTAGATTGGTTTAAATCAATTGACTTTATACCGAAAGAAACTCCTAAAAAAACACTACAATTAAACAATGGTGAAAAATGGGAGGCAAATGCAGAAACGACTGCTGGCATTGCAAAAATGAAAGACATTGTTGTGGAAGATATTGAAGACGGAAGAATTTCTCATTATGCAGCAATGGGGCAACGCTTAAACATAGAATTGCAGCAAATTTTTAATTCGTGCAACATGACCGGGCCAGCACACGATCAGCTACACATTTTTATTATGCCTTTGGTAAACATTTGTAATGAATTAGAAGTGGTAGAAGAAGAAGAAGAAGCTATGATTTTGCAAAAAAATATCTTAAAGCAGATTAACAAATACACTGAATTTTTTCAAACATCAATTCCAGCATAACAATGGGAAAAGGAAAAGGAAAACTCCAAAAATGGGCAGAAATGGCAACGTTTAACAACGTTTTTCAACCAACTTTAGAAGATGTATTGAGAAAAGATTATGAACTGAAAGGCAAGTGGAGCAAACAAGTTACCAAAAACGACAATCCCATTGTGTTGGAGTTGGGTTGCGGTAAAGGAGAATACTCTGTTGGTATGGGAGAACACTTTCCTAACAAAAATTTTATTGGAGTAGACATTAAAGGTAATCGGATTTGGAGAGGAGCTAAAACGGCTATTGAAAACCAAATGAAAAACGTTTTTTTTCTACGAACACGTATAGATCATATCGACTCATCTTTTGCAGAAAATGAAGTAGATGAAATATGGATTACTTTTCCAGATCCACAACCAAAAGATAGATTGGAACGAAAACGACTAACCTCACCAATGTTTATAGAGCGTTACCGCAAGTTCTTAAAACCTGGAGGAATTATACACCTTAAAACGGATCACGAAGGGTTTTTTACCTACACCCTAGAAGAAATAGAGCGCTGCGGATTTACTCTATTAGAAAGCACCTACAACTTGTATGGTGAAGTAATTGAAAAATTAGATCCAACCACTCAAGAAATTCTTTCTATAAAAACATTTTACGAAGAATTATTTACTGCGAAAGGGCATAGCATTCATTATTGCAAGTTTCAGTTAACGTGAATTATTCCGAAAATAGCAAAGACTTTTTTCAACTCGTGTATCAAGTTTGTAGAGAAATTCCTTACGGGAGAGCAACATCTTACGGAACAATAGCTAAATATTTAGGTTCAGGAAGAAGTTCTCGAATGGTTGGATGGGCCATGAATAATGCGCATCAGCAAAATCCTCCTGTTCCTGCACATCGTGTAGTTAACCGTAACGGACAACTTACCGGTAAAATGCATTTTGCCAATCCCATGGAAATGGAAACCTTACTTAAAATGGAAGGAATAACAGTTGAGAAAGATCAAATAACTAATTTTAAAAAAGTGTTCTGGGATCCGAGTATAGAACTCGATTTGGAAGCCTAATTATTGCGTAATTTTACCAAAAATAGAATGACATGAGTTTTGAAGAGAAAGATATATTAGCAGCCTTAAGTTTTGTAGTAGAACCGGACTTAAAAAAGGATGTTGTGGAATTGAATTTGGTGTCTAACATCAAATCGGAAGGAACTAAAATTAGTTTTGACTTGCAGATTAATAATCCTGCAATGCATAATAAAAAAAGGGTGTTAGAAGCCTGTGAAATGCACTTAAATAGAGTGTTGAAAGCAGAAGTTACATTAGATGTAAACATTACACCAATTCCAAAAGAAGCAGAAACGCCAAAAGAAAATAAGATATTACCTCAGGTAAAAAATATTATCGCCATTGCTTCTGGTAAAGGTGGCGTTGGAAAATCTACTGTTACGGCAAATTTAGCGGTTGCTTTGGCACAAAAAGGATATAAAGTAGGATTAGTAGATGCCGATATTTACGGACCATCTATGCCGTTAATGTTTAATGTAGAGGATGAAAAACCAATGCCAATTGAGGTAAATGGACGCAACATGATTAAGCCAGTAGAAAGTTATGGTGTTAAAATGCTTTCCATAGGATTTTTTGCAGATACCGATCAAGCGGTGGTATGGAGAGGCCCAATGGCAACTAGAGCTTTAACACAACTTTTTACAGAAGCGCATTGGGGAGAATTGGATTACATGCTAATTGATTTGCCTCCAGGAACGGGAGACATTCATTTAACGTTGGTTCAAACAGTTCCTGTAACGGCTTCAATTATTGTAAGTACTCCACAAAAAGTGGCGTTAATAGATGCCCGAAAAGCAATAGGCATGTTTAAACTAGAACAAATTAATGTGCCAGTTATTGGTATGATAGAGAATATGGCTTACTTTACACCAGCTGAATTGCCTGACAATAAATATTATATTTTTGGAAAAGAAGGAGTAAAAGATTTAGCAGAAGAACACAACTTGCCTTTGTTGGGAGAAATTCCTTTGGTACAAAGTGTGCGTGAAGCAGGAGATGCTGGAAGACCAGCTGTATTGCAAGAAACTACACCTCAAGCCATTGCATTTATGGACTTTGCAGACAATGTAATAAAAGAAGTTGCTGCTAGAAATGAAGCAATGGATCCAACCAAGAAAGTAGAGATAACAAACATGGATGGATGCTCAACCGATTAATTTGTATAAATTGCATTGAATTTTAGCTTTAAAATGAATAAAGAACAAGTAATCGATAAAATTAATGAAGCCTTGGCTCAGATTCGTCCATTTTTAAATGATGATGGAGGAGATATTGAGTTAATGGAAGTAACAGAAGATTACACGGTTAAAGTGAAATTTACAGGAGCTTGTAAAGAATGTTCTATGAGCCCAATGACGTTAAAAGGTGGTGTAGAAGAAGCCATCAAAAAAGTATTACCAGAAGTAAAAGAGGTTATCGCAATAGAAGAAACCTTGCCCGCCTAGCTTAACTTAGCAGTTAATAATTTCATTTCCATAATAGGAGAAATTTTCTCATATAAAATATGGTAAACGGCATCAACGATAGGTAAATCTACATTAAACTTTTTGTTAATTTCATAAATTCCTTTCGCAGCATAATACCCTTCAGCCACCATGTTCATTTCTATTTGAGCCGAACGAACCGAGTAACCTTTTCCTACCATACTACCAAAATTTCTATTTCTAGAAAATTGAGAATAGGCAGTTACCAATAAATCTCCTAAATAAGCCGATGATTTTACATCTCTATGAATTGGATGAACAGCATCTATAAATGCTTTGGTCTCTCTAACAGCAGCAGCAATTAATACCGCCTGGAAATTATCTCCATAACCTAAACCATGACAAATACCACTTGCTACAGCATATACATTTTTTAAAATGGCAGACAGCTCTGTTCCAAATAAGTCATCGGAAGTTGAGGTGTTAATATACCTACAGCTCATTGCTGCGGCTAAATATTCAGCAATTTCTTGATTTTCGCAAGCCATTGTTAAATAAGATAAGCGCTCTAAAGCAACTTCTTCGGCATGACAAGGCCCAGCAATCATTCCTATTTTTTCATAAGGCACATTATATTCCTTGTGGAAAAATCGTGCTGGAATTCGGTTTGTTTCTGCTGGTACAACCCCTTTGGTAGCAGAAATAATAAACTTTTTATCCAAGCCTTTCACATTCATTTCTTCAAATGCTTGCGACAAGTAAGGCGAAGGAATAGCAACAATAATAATGTCACAATCATCTACAACCTCTTGAATGTTGGTACTTAACTTTAGCCTGTTTACATCAAATTGAATAGATTGTATGTAGCGTGGATTGTGCTTAAACTTCATAATGTAATCGGCACATTCCTTGTCTCTCATCCACCAAGTAACGTTGTCTAAGTTTTCGGTAAGAATTTTAACGATTGCCGTTGCCCAACTACCGCCTCCTAATACCGCTATCTTTTTGTTAAATTCCATGCTTACAAATATAGTCAATCTATTGAAGAAATAATAGGAATCAATGTCTTCACAAATAAGGCTCTTAAACTGGTTATTTTAATTTAAATTGAGTGGAAACAAGTACTTACTTTTTGCTGAATTAGATTTAACCGTTAATTTATTCAGGATATAAGTTATCATAAACCTTAAATCTGTCACCCAATACCTCTTTACCATTAATTAAAAGGAGGCTTCTTTTCTCAATATAATTTTTGGGAGAATTGATGTTTGAATTGACAACTTCAATTTTGGCCTTGTTATATTGAGCTTTTTTCTGGTAAGCAGTAAAATCAATTTTAGCAGAAGTAATAGATAATTGATCAATTTTAATAAAAGAAGCATCTTTAGAAGCCACACCTATAAAGGTGTTAGATATATTAACACTGTTACAGGTTATTGTCGATTTTTCACCTGCGCTAATGGCTTTGTCGCCTATATTTTTTAAAGTAACTTTTTCAAGATGAATGGTGGATCCAGAAAAATCTAACCCGTCATTTTTAGCTTTATCAACAGTAATATCGGTGATAGTTCCATTTCCAAAATCAATATCTAAAGCATCCGAATAGCAATTAATAATATTAATATCCTTTAGCTTAAATGTACAATTTACTAGATTTAAGGCATCTTCAGATCGAGCGTCATTAAATGAACATGACTTTAATTCAACTTGAGTATTGTAAAAGCTTACAGCTCCAGTAAGAGACCAATTGCCTTGTGAAGGAGCAGTCATGTTGGAAAAAATAGTATAGCTAAAAGAACTAACAGCCGAATTATTTTTAAGTAGTATTCCACCATTATTTATAGCTGAAAAATTGATCTTATTTTCAGCTAAACCATTTGCTTTTACGTTGCTTTCACAAATAATATTAGCATTGTTGAGCTCAATTTTTGTTCCAGGTTCAATAATCCAAGTCATACCCAAATCCGGAATATAAAGATTTTTGTTTAGCTGAAGCGTTTTGGATTTTAAAGTGAAAGTTTTTTCTTTTTCATTGAAATTGAAATACGATCGATCAAACTTTTCTGTAAAAACAGAACTAGAAGCCAAGTCCTTTTGTGAAAACACTTTTGCCTTGTAATTATGCAATACTGAGGTACTTAAAATTCGAGAATAGATTTTTAATTTTTTTCGAGCAATTGTAATAGAATCAAAAGGCACTATCTTATCTACTTGGTTGTTTGGAGCTATTATCCAGTTTAGCTTATGCACTTGACCTCTGTAACTAACACTGTCGATAATGATTGGCAAATTGCTAATTGAACGGACTGATAGCGCTTGTTCATTGATGTAGTAATTACCGTAGAGTAATTGCTCTTGATTAAAATCTTGATGAATTTTTGATAGGTTGCTGATAATTTTTTTAGCATCATATCTTTCTTGAAAATTCTGTCTGAATAAATCTCCTTCAGTTGAAGCGATAACTTCAGCATATTTATTAATCTTTTTTAGGATTAAACTATCTTGAGAATAGGTGTTTAAATGAGCACTATAAGCGCTTAAGAAGGCATTGTTTTTGGATAAAATGTGATGAAGTGGATAAGTCGACATGTCGTTACAAATTTCTCCGAAACGTTGAGTATGGCCTTTTTCTATGTCTAGAGGAACCTCATAACGATCAAAATTATTAGGGTCCCAAGCAATTGGCTCAAACTTATCATTAATAGGATTAAAATATAATTTAATGTTTTGACATTTGTTGGTATGGTGCGATAAGAAAATATCCGATAATGCATAAAACCTAGCAAATTCCTGTACATTAAAACAAGCCGTAATTTCAATGTTCCCTTTTATGAATTCATTGTACTTATTTAATGCTCTAGCATATGTAGCAGATAAAGCGGGATCTTTTAAAGTCTTCTTCTCACCGTAAGCTACCATTTCAGGAAAACCTTGAGGGTTGTATCTATTTTGTTCGTCTACACAATCATTTTTAAAACGTACTATTGGTCCTGCTCTTCGTTCAGATGATTCTAATAATTCTTTTGAAAACCCTTCTTGTAGAAACCTTAGTCCAGCATATTTACCATTAAAGTAAAGCTTAACAAAATCGATGTCATTTGCAAGAAACCCGAAATCGTTAAAGCATTTATAAAAAAGATAGCCATAATAGCCACTTTCAAGGGCTGGACGAATTATAGAGAGTTTCTTTTTGCCTGCAAGTGCTTTGCCTTTTTTAATATTTAATCGCATTGTAGATTCCTCTAAGCTTCGATTGTAATTACTTGGCATATCCCCTCGCAATCGAATTTCAATTTTAAAGGTATCAAGTTCATAAATTGCTTTACCCTTAACGTAATCCCATTGTCCAGATCCCATCACATGAGACTTTCCGTTTAGTAACGATGAAATACGAAGGTCTCTTTGTTCCGCTAAATCAGCTAATGCACTATCAGAAAGTTCAATATAGATAGATGGAAGAACTGTATTGGTTTGAGGAGTTGTTGCACTAAAAAGAGACATGTCGTCCATTAATTGGCCAATAAATTTCTCTTTTACATATTCCCTTAAAGGGTAGTCTTTACTTACACGATTTAAAAAAATGTATCCTGGATAAATTAAAGCTAAAACAATTAAAATAATTACAGCTTTTAGAAAGCTTCTAAGGGTAAATTTTTTACGTAAAAGTTTCATCTGTTTGATAAGTGCAAGTAAGATTTGACTAAATATTTAAAGTACAAAGCTAGCACTTAATTTTAATTTTTTTGTGGAGGTCTAATTTATAGCATTAGTTTTTATTTGCCAACCGCTGAATTATATCTTTTTTTCGAGTTCTAGCTACACTAATTTTGTCACCATTATGCATTTCTAAAGATCCTCCACGGCCATTATTGTAGGCTTTTACGAAATCAATATTAATAATATGAGACTGGTGCACCCTTAAAAAAGTCTCCTTAGGCAAAAGCTCTTCAAACTCTTTCAAGTTTTTAGAAACAAACAGCATGGTCTCATCTTTAAAAAACACTTTGGAATAGTTTCCATCGGATTGACATCGAATTATTTCTGCTTCATAAGCATAACGGATGCCCTTAGCGTGCTTAATGACTATTTTTTTTGCACTTGTTGGATTGTTTAGGTTCTCCAAAAACACAGAAACATTTTCTGTTTTCCCTTCAATTTTCGCAATAGCCATTTGGAGGTCGGCAATATTAACGGGTTTAATTAAGTAGTCTAAAGCACTGTATTTTATAGCCTTTAAGGCATATTTATCATAACTTGTTACAAAAATTACATGAAAATCAACATCTTTCATTTCTCGCAACATATCAAAACCAGATTTTTCGGGCATTTGAACATCTAAAAAAACTAAGCTAGGGTTAGTATCTTTTATTAATTGAATGCCTTGGTCGGCAGAATTGGCAAGGCCTAAAATGTTAATTTCGGTACAATACTTTTTTAAAATACCATAAAGGGCTTCTCTTACTTTTTTCTCATCATCAATAATTACAGCAGTAATAGGTGCCATTGGTTTAAAAATTTATAGGGATGTATAATTCTACCCGTGTTCCTGTGGGGGCATTTGTTTTAGTTAATAAATCGGTATATATAATTTTATACTTTTTTTTATGCTCCTTCCATAAAATATCTAAGCGTTTATTGGTAACATTTAAACTATGCAGCGGCTGTTTTTTCTTTTCCGTTATAGGTTGTTTTTCCTTATGTTTTCTACCAACTCCATTATCTTCAATGGTACATTTAAGCGTTATATCATCTATCAAGTCAAGTTTTAAAAGAATTTTCCCTCCCTTTATTTTGTTAATTCCATGCCATATAGAATTTTCAAGAAAAGGCTGTATGAGCAGCGGAGGAATTGTAGCATTACCTACGTTTAAGTCCTCGTCAATTTCAATTATTAAATCCCAAGGGTTGTCCATTCGCATTTTTTCAATAGAAACATACGTGTTTAGTAAAGTAATAATTTCTTCAATAGAAACATAGTCGTTATATGACTGCTCGAAACTTAAGCGCATAAGTCTGCCAAAATCAGCTAAGTAATTTACAGCTTCTTCAGTGTTCTTATCTACTATAAATCCTTGTATAGAAGACAAACAGTTGGAAACAAAATGAGGGTTTATAACCGCTTGAAGTGCCCTTAATTCAATGTTGTTCCGCTCTCTTTCTAAAGCAGCATTGGTAATAAGAAGTTCTTCTTTTTGCGCTTTTATAATTTCCAAAGATTTTTCTAGTGCCTTTCGGTTTTTCTCGGCCATCTTTGCGTAAGAGTCGAGTAAATAATCTTTCTCTTTTTCTTTGGAGTAATCGGTTACTGTTATAATAAACTCAGTGAGGGGAGACCCGGTGAATTGGAGCTTTAATATTTTAGATCTTTTATTCTCTTTTATTTCACACTCAATACTGTAAGGTTTATTTTGCCCTAATTTTTTCTTTAGCCTTTCAAGGTTTACTTTACAAATTCGGTCAACAATTAAGTCCGTTTTAGTCTTTGCTGGAAACCAAGAAGTAAACATCTCATTCTCAAAAGTGGTCGTTAATTTGTCCCAAGAAACTATAGCAATTCCAATATTTCCATTTGAAATAAATTGATTGATTACTGCTATTTCGATAGTTTTATTAGACAAGTTATACTTTTTAAGTAACTACAATAAATTCACGTTTGCTTTCAAAGGCTTCAGATATGGTTACAACATGCTCTTCCGATAATTCGAAATCCTCTAGTGTTTCTTCCAAGCAACTTTTAGTTAAATTAAACTGAGAGTCGTTAATGTTTAGTCTTAAATGAACTCGCTTTAATTCTTCATCGGTATATGAAGCAGGGCCACCTAAAAGCATGGCAAAAAACTTTGTTTGATGATCAATGAGGCTTTCCATGTTAACCTTTTCAAAGAGGGTAGCTAATTCTTCTTCTTCTAATACGTTGTCGTAAAAAGAAGAAATTAATTTTCTGACAGAAGAGAACCCTCCTAATTGATCATAAATTGAAGTAGACATAAAACTTAAAAAGTTAGTAATTTTTAGACATTTTTTAACAAGATAATTTAAAAATTCAAATATAGCTAATAAAGTTATTTGGCGCTTTTTGTGTTCTATAATTTGTTATTTGTGTCAAAATCGATGAGATATGGGTGTTTTACATGTAAAACTGTTGATTATTCCCAAATTTACTCAAAAAGTACCCAATGGATAAGTGGATTGACATCTATTGTGCTCTGGCATTGGAAGAATCGTAATATTATTCATTATCAAAACTTACCAATACTACTATCATGGAAAAAACAGGGATAATTTGGACGCTACTTTTACTCTTTTCAATTTCAACTACAAATGCTCAAACCACAATGTACGCACGCTCTAATGGCAATTGGAACGATGCTGCTGCAGGCTCCGGAACATGGTCAACTGTGTCTCCAGGAGGTGTTGCTTGTGGATTAGTTCCAACGGCTGTGGATGTTGTTATAATAGATGGGTACACCGTTACAGTAGCAGTTCCTGGCGATTGTAAAGATTTAACTATAGAGTCGGGAAGTGCTTTAAGCATAGACAATAATAGAGGGATTCGATTTAATAATAGCGGAACTATAACTTTAAAAAATGGAGGTTCAATTGCACATAGTGGAGCTGGATCTAATGCCTATTTTTATTTTGAGTCTGGAGCACCTTCAATGATTATTGAGTCTGGTTTTACGTTTAATATAGATGACATTGGAATAGCTGCCAATGATTCTTTAACAATAAGTGGAGCTGGAGATTTAACATTAACAGATGATTTTAGTTTTTATGCTGCAAATGCTTATGTAACGAATAATCTTACGGGAAATTTTAATCTAACTGGCCCTTCAGCATCTAGTTTATGGTATAAAAATAGCTCAAGTGGTTGCACATTTATAAACAATGGCCCAATGTTTTGTGACCGATACCTCTATTTTCAAGCTCCGAATTCGGTATTTATTAATAGTAGTACAGTTAACTTAACTAGTGCAACTTATGGTATTGGAATGACCTCTGGAGATGCTACTGGAACAATAATAACCAATCAAGCATCAGGAACCATTGATATTGCTGGATCGTTTGCGGCATCCAACAATCAAATGACGTTTAATAATTACGGAACCTTAGATTTAGAAGGAGATTTAAATGGTTGGTCTGGCTCGGCACCGAGTGAGTTTCATAATTTTAGTGGAGCATCGTTTTATTTTGGAGGAACAGGCAATTTTTATGGTGATTTTTATGCCAATTATAACGGAAATTTAGTGGAATTTGACAATACAACCACCTTACAAAATGAATTGATTGATCCAGAAGACAATTATTGGAACATTACCTTTTCTGGTTTTCAAAAGCAAATGAAAAGTAGCTTTTCTGTTAAAGGAGATTGTAATATAGAAACGAATGTTTATTTAACCGTTACTAGAAACATTACCATGGATAATGGCGGAACAATAACTATTGGAAGCGGTGGCTCATTAACCACAAGTACAGGATCTGGAACGGTAAATTTTGCCAATGGATATACATATGAGATGGTAATTGATGATGCAACAACAGGTTATGAGTGGGATTACATTAAGGTGTATGATGATGTAACGCTTAACATAAGTGGTGCAGGAAAAATCTTATTGGATAATGATATAAGCTTTGAAGGAAACAACAGTACTGTAACTAATAATCTAATAGGAAACCATACTATTAATAGAGATATTTGGTTTACACCTACAGTTTCAGGGAATGAATTTGTTAATAATGAGCCAATTACAATCAACGATGACATTACTTGGAATGGATCAAACAATACTGTTACTAATAATGATTCTATTATATTGGTTAATGATTTGTTATTTAATGATACCTCTGGATATTTAAACAACAATATTGGCGGGGTAATTCTTTGTGGAGATGATATTAATTTTAATGCGAGTACTAAAAATAAAGTAAACAATGCAGGAACTTTAATTGCTAACGGAAACGGAACAGGAGGGATTTTTTATTCAGGATTATTTGACACAATTGTTAATTCAGGAACACTAACCACTTTAGAAAAATTAAAAGTTGATGGAGATACAAATGATGACAATGTGTTTATTAATAGTTCAGGAGGGCTGCTTAATGTTTCAGGAGATTTTCAATTAAACGATGCTGATTTTATATTTGACAATTCAGGGACATTTAATTTAACAGGACGTTTTGATGATATGGGAGGTGTAGAAGCCTTTTATAATAGAGCAGGAGCAGTAGTAAATTATTATGGAACACACAATGTAAATATAAACACAGAGTTATCTTTATATGCCAACTATTCAGGCAACTCTTTTAATTATTTAGGGGCTGCAGCACAAGATGTAGTAGTGCCAAAAGATGCTTACTGGAATTTAACTTTAGGAGGGTCTGGAATTAAAGAAACACAAGGAAACTTAGATGTTAATGGAAATGTTTTAATAATAGGAACGGCCGATTTTGATGCCAATACGAACAATGATGCTATTACTATAGCTGGAAACTGGACCTCTACCGCTACTTTTAACGAAGGAACTGAATTGGTAACTTTTGATGGTACTGCTGATCAAACAATTAATACAGCTGGTGGCGAAACCTTTTACAATTGGACCATAAATAAAGCTTCAGGTAAAGTAATAATGGATACGGATGTGGATTTAACAAATGTATTGACATTAACCGCTGGTGCCTGTGACCTTAATTCCAACACACTAACCTTAAACCTACAAAACACAGCGGCAATATTGCGTACAGCAGGATATGTCATCAGCGATCAAACAGACAACTCAAGCAAACTAGTTAGAAACATTGGATCCACCATGGATACTTTTCTGTATCCTTTTGGAAAGTCAGATGGCGTATATATCCCATTTAGTTTAGTAGCTACCTCGGGGGATTTGGGATATGTTACGCTATCTACTTATGCAACAGGATCTAATAATTTGCCTTGGCCTACCGCACCAGATGTCGTGGCCAATTTAAATAGTGTAATCAATGCTTTGCCCGACAATAGAGACAACACGATAGATCGATTTTGGCAAATTGACAAATCTGGACCATCTGGAACGGCCAACCTTAACTTTAGCTATTCGCAAACTGAAGTAAGTGGGAATGTTTCGGCAAGTGAAAATTTGTTGGAAGCACAACGATACAATACTTCTACCAATAAATGGGAGCAGGCAATTGCAGCACAAACTGCCAATGCCACCAACAACACTGTTCAGGTTCTTGGCGTAAGTTCATTTTCGCCATGGAGTTTGGCCATATCTAGCGCTCCACTACCAATTACATTAGTAGAATTTAATGCCATTTTAAGAGACAACGAAACAGAGTTAACTTGGGCCACTTCAGCACAAATAAACAATGATTTCTTTACCTTAGAAAAAAGTACCGATGCCAAAACTTTTGTACCGTTTGCTACCATAGCAGGAGCAGGAACCAACAACAGTTTGTTGAGTTATTATGAACGAGATTATGAAGTAGCAGACGGAATAACTTATTACCGATTAAAACAAACCGATTTTAATGGAGATTATACTTACTCTAACATTGTTCCTGTAAATAAAACAGTAGAATTAATGGCTTTTAATGTTTTTCCAAACCCAGCCAAATGGGATAATTTACATGTGAAGATAGAGGGAGAATTAAAGGAAGACATCTTAATAATAATAAGAAATATACAAGGAAAAGAATGCTATTCTAAGCTATTGCCAGCTGAAGAAGGATTAAATGAATATGTGTTAAAACCACCTTATGAACTGGCTCCTGGACCATACATTATAATTGGTTCTTCGAGTAATAAACTCTTTAATACCAAGCTTATTATTACAGGAAATAGTGAAGCAAATAACCGATAATTAGCACCTAAATTTTAAATGGGCTAGTTGTATAAAAAAGCCCGTTTATTTTAAGCGTTTTCGAGTTTTACAAAAGCAACTAACTGTCCTTTATCGCACGATTTTAATCCAAATGCTTCATAAAACCCCCTTGTTTCAGCGTTGTCATCAGTTAGCAGCACCTTTTGACGTACGTTATTAAACTGACTCATGGTTTTACGCATTAATTCCGACCCAATTTTATTTCTTTTATAAGCTTTTAGCACCAAAATATCTTGAATGTATGCTATTGTAACTCCATCGCCAACCACTCTTATTAGCCCAACTAGTTTATCCTCATCATAAGCTGTTAAAACATACAAGGAATTTTTAATTGCTTCACATAAAGTTGTAGGATTATTAGTATAAGCCCCCCAACCAGCATCATTGTATAAGTTTAACAACTGGTTTTGGTCAATACTTTTATCATTTAGCCAGGTAATCTCCATCATTGTTGTTGGGTTAAAGCGCGCTCAAATGTAATAATTCAAGGAGACTTTAAATGATTTTATTGAGCTTAAACAATACATAGAGTTGCGAGTAAAAGCCTCTTGCTTTAGCTTAGTGTGGTTGTTTTAGCGCTATATAATGAATGGTAATAGGTTCTAAACGGGCAGGTACCATATTGCAAACAGGGATATACCAGGCTTGGAACGGGGGTATACCAGGTTTGAAACCAGGGGTTAATAGGTTTAGAACGGGGGTATACCAGGTTCCGAAGGGGGGGGTTACCAGGTTTGGAACGGGGGTATATCAGGTTTGGAACGTGGGGTATACCAGGTTTAGAACCAGGGGTTAATAGGTTCCAAACGAGGGAATAGGTCGTGTAGAACGTGGATAAAGGTACTTGGAAGCTAACCCTTATAAAAATAGTGACAATATTATATTATTGGATAGGCGTATAATTATACGGATAACTAGTTATGCCAATAGCTAAATAAGTTTAAGAAATAATTACTTTTTAATTAATTTAAACCTTTCAGTAATCTCACCCGAAGTTAACTCAATAAAGTAAGTTCCATTGGCTTCATTTAACTCAAATTGGTAGTGTTTCTTTTTGATGTTAGTATTAAAATGAACTACTTGACCAGCAATACTTAATACTTTTATACCTACGTTAGTTAAGTTGCCTAAATCTATATTAACAAGCCCTTTATTGGGGTTGGGATAAATGTAAACTTGGTTTCCAAAAGAGTTTTCACCAATGCCAACAAAAGTCATGTTATTACATGCAGAAGTATCGATACAATTGTTTTGAGTAACCTCTACAGCATAATTTCCAGAAGTAGAAATGGCATATTGTTGGTTAATTTCTCCAGGAATTACAGCAAAATTATTAGCACAATCTAACCAACGGTAGGTAGCTACTGTTGCATTTGCAGCAATAGTATTTATGGTGGTATTGGTGCTAACGTCAACCGTATTTACAGTAAGGTTAAGTGTAACAATACTGTCGCATCCATTATTAGCACCACCAACAAGATTATGAATTGCAGTGGTGTTGTTTGTATTGTAAGAATTGCCATCAATCCAAGTGTAAGAAATACACTCTGTTCTGGTATCAGTACCAGATAATGGTAAATATTGGCTAGAAACAGTAGTCGTATCGTTAGTTGTATTATTGTCAACAATAGTATTCGGGTTAGAAGTAAATGCTCTAAACGTAAAATTGATGTTTGCAGGAATGGTCAGCGTAGGAAGTGCAACCGTATCCAATCCTCCAGTTGCTAGAGAACCAGTCCATGCGAAAGTTGAAATAGGACCGTTGTCAATTTGATAATTGATGGTAACAGCATTTAGCTTGTTTAAACTTAAATTTTCTATCACCACCTCCGGAATAAATGGAGTGGTACAAAAAGTACCATTGTCAACAGGATTTAAAATACCAGCAATTGCAGCATCTTCACTAACCGAAGCACACTTGTAGTTTTGTCTGTCAACATGGTTTAAAGCAGTCGCATTAATTCGAGCATATTGGCCAGCAGTAAACATGGTACGACAAGATTTACGCGAATAAGCCATAATGTTATTGGTATTGGGAGTGTAAGCCTGGTTGTTTGCATCAAGAGCCGATCCTGTATATACACAAGAACCATTTACTAAACCACTTAAATTAGGATCGGCAGGAGTGTCGCACAATTCATCACCCTCTGTAGTACAATTAGAACCATTAACCAATTCATTGGAAGATCCTCCATGGGTGTGAATGATGGAATAAAAGTGGCCCATTTCATGACTTAGCGTACTGCCATTATTGGCACAAGAATTAGCCATAATAATGGTATTAGGACCACCAGGGTAGTAGGCATATCCACAAACAGCAGAACTTCCAATACTCGCAGAGTTGGCAAAATAAATATTGATGTTATCTGAAACATTGTGTGCAGCAGTCATGGCAGCTTCATCGTTAGAGTCAAAATCATAATAAGTAGAATTATCAATGTAGTTAACACCACCACATAAAAAGAATTGCATGTTTGCATTAGCGTAATACGTGTTCATTAGCGCAACAGCAGCATTTAGGTTGGCCATAGAATAGCCTCCAGTTCCAGCAGTAGTTCTAATAATGTGTGCCTTTATAGGAATGTTCATTATTGGAGTGCTGGCTTCTGAATTAAAGCTGTTTAAGAATTGCGTTTCGGTGTGTTGATTATTTTGCCAATTACTACGCAAATTAGCCATGTCTGTTGCACTTGTTTTAGTGCCACATTCATGGTTGGCTACTGCAATAGTAGGAGTAGTTGAATTGGATGAGGTGTTTTGAGCAGTGCTTAATGTTGACAATAGTAAAGAAAAGCACATTACTAATAAAGTAGCAGTTGGAGTATTCATGGTGTTGAGTTGATGGTTTAGTAGCTTAATAATAGTCAATTTATATCAATAATACGAAAACTAGGTTAGATGGTTGTCTCTATAGCGGTTACAAATTGTTACATTTCTTTATTTATTCTTAAACTATAAATAACTCCAGTCTTTAATTTAAAAATAGATTTGTTCGGAATCAAAAAATAATTAACTCCTGTTTGAAAATAATTAGTTTCTTCTTTATTAAATGGATGCAACCAATGAGGTCCTTTTTCTTCAATTTTAAAATTTCCATTTCCAATAGAAAATCCCAATTGATGTTGTTGAGCAACACTAGCAGAGGTTAAAATGACAAATGTTATAGTTATGAAGGTGGTTTTGAGCATGTTTAGTTAGTGTTTTCAAACGGGTTAACTTTTCTATTTTTTTATGATTTTAGTGGTCATGTAATTATTGTGGCTAGCTATAGTAATAAAATAGATGCCTGTTGTTAGGTTGGATAAATCAAGTTTAGGAGGAATAAAATCTCGGAAAAAGTATTTTTTTTCTCCTAAAATGGATGTGACGGTTAGGTTTATTTTTTTGTTTTGCTCATTTATAACAAAGAGTTTGTTCTCAACAAGGGTTGGATAAATTTTTATTCCGTCTAACTCCTTTTTTGTTTCATCAACTCCAGTAATAACATAATTGCAATTAGCTATTGCACCCGGGTTATACAATCCTAATGAATCATCTTGATAGCATCTTAATGGGCCTGTTAGTCCATCTTGAATAGTTGGAAACAGAAAAGTAAGATTTCCTACATCTTCAATTACCCAACCGAAGAGTCTATAACCAGGCAGATTATCTTCCGTTCGGTAATATTGCATTTTCCTTATTTTTCCATTAATACTTATCTGTTTAACAGAGTCAACATAAACAATAAGATTTTTAAGTAGATTATTGGGGTCAGCAATACAGTCTAATTCAAAACTATCACCAGGGAGTAAATTGAAATCATACAATAAGCAAAACCGATTAGAATCGGAGCTAAAATAAAAGACCTTTTCAAGATTATCTTTAAACAGGTATAAACTATCTTGTATTGAA
>CAJQON010000039.1 GCA_905479995.1 uncultured Flavobacteriales bacterium
GCTATTATTTCTTAATATTTTTTTTACAAATATAGTTGTATATTATAAAACTTTCTACTAATATTGCAGCCGATTTGATATTTATATCATTCCTCCTTAGCTCAGCTGGTTAGAGCATCTGACTGTTAATCAGAGGGTCCTAGGTTCGAGTCCTAGAGGGGGAGCAAAAGACAAGCCACTGGAAACAGTGGCTTTTTTGTTTTTACGAAATTTAAATAAAAGGACATTCAATTGCTGATCTTATTTAACTTATTAAAACCTCAAATGCTCTAATCCACTAGCATTAATAATTTTTATTTTACTTCCTTTAATCTCTAGTAAATCCTCCTCCTTAAAATCAGACAATGTTCGTATTACTGTTTCTGGAGAAGTTCCGACCATACTAGCTAACTCATTTCTACTTATTGAAATTTCAAAATCAGCGCCATTATCCAAGTCATACTTCTTTTGTAAGGTAATCAATGAATCTGCAACTCTTTTACGTACAGAATCATATGCTAAGCTCAATAATCGCTCTTCCTTTTCTAATACATTGTGGGCTAGCATTTTTATAAAACTGCTTGAAACATCCCGATTTTTAAATAATAATTCAACAAAATCTTCCTTTGGTATTTTCAACACTTCTGTGTTTTCCATTGTTTCTGCCGACTCTTTGTATTCATCTCCTTCAAGTATAGATAAATAGCCTATAAAATCGCCTGGACCATAAACATCCGAGCTATACTCTTTGGCATCTTCATTAATTTTATACACCCTTACCTTTCCTGAACTAATAAAGTAAATTGCACTTGCATAATCACCTTCATAAAAAACAATTTCCTTTTTCTTATAAGCTCTAGTTTTTCTGTTTTCAGATAATTGATTTAACTCTTCCAAGCCCTTAGCTTCTCCAATAAAGCTATTTATTCCTAAAACATTTTGCTCATATCCTGTTCTAAACAACTTGCTGCGCTCTAACCTACTTTCAATTACGTTTAAAAGCTCCATCTCTTCAAATGGTTTTGTAACATAATCATCTGCTCCTAAATTCATTCCTTTTCTAAATTCACTTTTTTCAGCTTTTGCGGTTAAAAACACGAAAGGAATTGCACAAGTAGATGGATCTTTACTTAAAATATACAATACTCCATAACCATCCATTTCAGGCATCATAATATCGCAAATTATTAAATCTGGCAGTTGTTCTTTTGCTTTCTCTACTCCATCTTTTCCATTAACAGCTGTAATTACATTGTAATTTGCCAACTCAATAATTTCAGCGGTATTCTCTCGCATTTCTAAATTATCTTCTATCAATAATATTTTTTTGCTCATACTAATATGTTTGAAATTGTAATGGTAAAAGTTGTCCCTATATTTTCTGTACTCTTAAATGAAATATCTCCATTAATTAATGAGAGGTATTTCTTTACTATGGTTAATCCTAAGCCTGTACCTTCAATATTGGTAACATTTCCAGCTCTAAAAAACCTGCTTGTAAAAACTTTTTCTTGCTCTTCTTTTGGTATACCTATACCACTATCAATAACATCAATTTGAATACCGTTATCAAACAGAGAAATTAAAACTTCTATCTCTTTACCTTCATCAGAGTACTTACTAGCATTTGACAAAAGATTGATTAAAATATTTTTAATCACATTCCTATCAGAATTTATCAGTTGATTAGAAGTTACATTATTCTTGATGGAAATGTTTTGCTTGTTTTTCAAGAAAAACTCCATTTCGCCAACGGCCTCATCAATCAATTCATTGAGTAAAAAGTCAGCGTTATTAATTTGTATTTTTCCATCTTCTAGTTTATCAATAGATAAAAAATCATTTAAAATTGAGGTTAAATTCTTTACTGAAGATTTAATTCGATCAACATGTTTATCTCGTTTGTCCTTTTGGTCTTCTTTTTCATATTTACCAACTAAAGTGGCAGAAGATAAAATTGTACTAAGTGGAGTTCTAAACTCGTGTGAGGCCATGGAAACAAATCGAGATTTCAACTCATTTAACTCTCTTTCTTTATCGAGCGTTTTCTCCATTTTCTTTTGATTATTCTCCAGCTCAGTAGTTCGTAGCTTAACCTTATGTTCTAATTCGATGTTTAATTCTTTTAGAATTTTTTGAGATTGCACTCGCTCGGATATATCGGTAACTAAAGCAACAATTTTAAGTTTTTCATCAACATAACAATGATTAAGGCCTATTTCAACCGAAAATTCACTTCCGTCTTTTCGTTTAGCTAGCAAATCCAAGTTACCTCCCATCTTCCTATCTTTAGGCTCTTTAGTATAACCCTCTCTTTTTTCCTTATGATTTCCTTTAGCTGCATTTGGAACCAATATTTCTATTGCTTCTCCCAAAAGGTCTTCTTCTTTATAGCCAAATAATGTTAACAACCTAGGGTTTACTAACTCTATAATACCTCTATTATTAGTAACTACCATCCCTTCAGTAGCATTCTCAAATAAAAGTCTATATATTTCTTGGTTCGATTCCATTATTCAAAAATAATTTATTATTCAAGAAATAGCAATGGTAGAAGCTTCAATTTGGCAAAATCAAAATTGGTAAGCTTGCATTTTTTACTAAGGATTTTGAAACACTTTTATGAAATAATCCTTCCCAAAAACTTCTTTGATGAGAGACAACAGTAAGTAAATCAAAACTATTCTTTTCCAAGTATTCTAATATCCCATCTTTTACATTTTCGTTTTCTCTAAAATGGAATGGATGATAGTTGGTATCAAAATGCTCATCAAATTTAGCCGAGATTAATCGTTGTACTTTTTTTTCCATTTGGCTTTCTTCATCCATAATAAATAAAAAGTCAACAGTAGATTCCGTTTTTACCACTAATTCTTTAAGTATATCATATAGCTCATCTTTTCCAGATTGCATTAAATCATTGGCTACAACAATTTTTTTTGGAAAGTTATTTGTTGAACTAGAAGGAACCGCAATTAGCGGAATATTAATGCTCCCAATCAATGCAGAGGTATTACTTCCTAAATAATTTTCAAACACACCAGAAGCACCTGTAGTTCCCATTACAATTAAATCTACTTCTTTATTTTTACCTATCCTTCCAACAGAATCAACCAACAACCCAGGTTTGCACAATGTCTTAAATAAGATGTCAGAATAATTTAAGTTTAAATATTCCGATTGATTACTCATTGATTTTTCAGCTTCCTCAAGGGCAACTTTATCTAAATTTACCAAAGTACCTGAACTCGCTCCAGAATATGGTATATGATAAGTATTTAGCAATATTATTTGGGCATCTAATTCCCGAGCAATCTGAATTGCATAATCTCTTGCTTTATTTGCGGTGTCCGAAAAATCGGTAGGTACTAATATTGTTTTCATGGTTTTCTATTTTTATAATACCCAAAGTACCTCAAATAAAAAACCTAAACATATGATTCCAATCAATTTACATACTGACGAACATCAGTTTCTGACATTAGCTCATTTAGGAAACTATCTAAAACGCCTTGTTTAACATGATCCATTACAACAATTTTATACCAGTTTGGTTCGGTATTATGAACATCTGGAACCAATGCATATTTTTGAGCCAATTGAGGCGTTAAGTGCTTTGCTCTTATTGTAACAATATTTATATAAGGATTGTGATAGTAACTTACTCCCATTTTTTTTAATCGAAGGCAAAGGTTTGTAGCTTTTTCGGTTAAATTTCTCATTTTAACTTTTAACCCATCAGAACCATGTGTTTTTAAAATCATCCAAAGTGCAACAGCATTAGCTCCCGATCTACTTCCACAAATGGTATAATCTTTCCCCTGAACATAACTGGCTTCTTCTGTTAATGCATAATCCATAAAACCTTTTCGAATTATAAAAACACCTGTTCCGTAAGGCGATTGCAACATTTTATGTCCATCTAAAGTGAAAGAAGTAATTCGTTGATTTTTAAACGCGTAAGAACTCTCATCATTCGTAAATGGATAAATAAACCCACCAAAAGCGCCATCAACATGTGTTTTATAATTGAGTTTATTCGCTTCAAAATAATCAGTAACTCTTACAATATCATCAACAGAACCAAACATGGTAGTTGACATGTTCATAACCAATACAAAGTATTTTATTCCTTTATGCTGAGCACTAGTCATTTTTGTTTCAAGATCTTCCTGCACAATCATTCGGGTAGCACCATCCACATTTAAAGCAATAGATTCTATATTTAAAATGTTTGCTCCTTTTGGCATAGAATAATGGCTATCTTGAGAAGATACCACAGCTATTTCTTCGGGTTTGGCTTTAAACTCTTTAATAAAATAATTTCGGTAAATCCATATTGCTTGGATGTTTGCTTCAGTTCCTCCAGGAGCAACATATCCATCTTGCATTCCCTTATCTCCTGCTAATATTTCTTCTGCACATAAATCAATGAGGTCTTTTTCTATTTTTTGAGTGCCTTTAAAAAAAGGTTCTGCCTCTTCACCCAAAGTATGACAGCCAATATGGTTGGGGTTAGCAATTAAGGTTTTTAAGAACGGAGAGTTCTCTAGAAATGGAGCATCATCATAAAACTGTTCTTCATCTAAATAACTTGCCGGAACTCCTAAAATTTTTTCGGTTTTATAACTCAAATTTCCTTCTAAAGCAGTTTCTACTTGAGCCGTTATTTCTGCATGTGATACTTTACTCCAATACATTTTTTATTTTTTGCAAAGCTATTGGTTAAACAAGGCTAAAAATATGAGCAAAGTCATTTTACAGCTTGTACATCATCAAAAAATTAAAACTATTGTTGTGGATATTTACAAAAAATAAAAATCACAGCTAAGCTGTTCGGCATAAATGCCTATTTTTATTCAAGCGTTAAACGAAAAATTCTTAATTACTCTGGCTTATGACAACAACTCACCTCGTTATTTTGTTCATTATAAGCTGGGCTTAAGTAAGGTATATCTAAATTGGCTCCTCTAACAATTAAAAGCAAGGCAATAATTACCGTTATATAAGGCATTATTTTATTGATTTTTAATTTGGTAATTGGTTTAAAAGTGTTGCTTAAATAAGTTACTCCAAACAACATTGGTATGGTTCCTAAACCAAAAAACAACATAAACAAAGCACTATTTAGCAAGGTAGTTTGTATTAATGCTCCTTGTAAAGCAATAAACACTACACCACATGGTATTAAGCCATTTAAAAGCCCTAACAGATATAAACCACTATTTGTTTTCTTCTTTAAAAACACACCTAATTTAGCTTTTACAAAGGCATTAAATTGGTAAGCGTATTGGTTGGTTGTATTAAATTTCACCAAGTTTTTAGCAAACAGCACATAAAGAATTAGCAATATTCCAAGCAGTATACTTATTAGTTGAGAAACACCCATAAATCGCAAGCCTTCGCCAAAAAAACCAACCATTAAACCCAAAATACTATAAGTGGTTATTCGGCCTAAATTATAACTAGAAATACCCCATATTTTACCAGACTTGCTACGACCACCAACTGGCAAAACAAAAGCAATAGGCCCGCACATTCCTAAACAGTGAAAACTGCTTAACAAGCCCAAAGTTATAGCTGGTATGATTAAGGTTAATAACATTAACTAACGTAATACGCTTTTTCTATTTGGTAACTTTCGCCATTATTTTGCCATTTTATTTTAATGGTATAGTTCCCTTTTTTCAACTCTTTTTTATTAAAAATTTGGCTATTATTATTGGTTAATATCAATGGCTTTTCTACATCATATTTTACATATTTAGGGTGGTAAAAATGTACTGTTCCAACCATTCCATTAAAATCTATTTTTTCCGGAAAATGGATGCTCAACAAATTCTCATCTTGCTGTACAACTATACTATTTTTAAGTTCTGCGCCATTTTTTTTGGCATCTATGGTCTCTTGGTAATTTACCTCTTGCTGGTAATAATCTTCTGCTACTAAATCAGTGTCTAAGGTTGCTGTATAACTAACCATTGATATTATAAAGCTCAGAAATACTACAAATACTATTGCTATTCTCCACATAATTTCTTCAGTTTAAAAGTTTATCAAGTTCTTAAAGTTTGTTCTTTTGTCACACTGAGCCTGTCAAAGTGTTTTCAAAAGAGTTGTAAAACATAAAGCTTCCTTCAACTATCCTTCAACAAGCTCAGGATGACATTTTGTACGCTACAAAAGAGGCCCCATAAATATGGTGGTTCGTTTTTCTATTAACTCACCATCTCCATAAATACCTATTGTAATTTTATTTTTTCCGTGTTTAATATCACCCTTATCCATAGTAACCACAAACTTTCCTTTTGCCTCACTTTGCTCCTTTAAATCAATCTGATTTCTTACCACATCAATCCTTCCTTTTCCTTCGAGCAGTTTTAATGTTACCACAAAATCTTTAGTGGTTTTATTAATTAAGGTTACGTCATAAATGTTACTCATTCCATTTGCTCCAACCGATTTTTGAATGGTTCCTTTAGCTCTAGTAATGGTTGCATCAAAATCTTTACGTGTAATTATTAAAACCGATAAAAAGGCCATTAACAACACCAGTATTGCTGAGTAAAAAATAGTTCTCTTTGTCCATGAAAAAGGAATTGAATTTTTAATTCCATCTTCAGAATCTAAACGGATTAAGCCTTTTTCCAGCCCCGTTTTCTCCATCATGAAGTTACAGGCATCAATACAAGCTGTACAATTAACACACTCTAATTGTGTTCCGTTTCTTATATCAATTCCTGTTGGACAAACGTCCACACATTGGTTACAATCAATACAGTCACCCTTACCAACCTCTTTACGCTCTTCATTTTTGCTGAATTTCCCTCTCCCTTCTCCGCGTATATAATCGTAGGCTACAATTATAGATTTTCTATCCAACAATACTCCTTGCAATCTTCCGTAAGGACAAATGGTAGTACAAACTTGTTCTCGCATAAAGGCAAAAACGCCATAAAATACAAAAGAAAATATGGTAATAATTATCAATCCCTCAATGTGTTGAGCCGGAGAAACTATTTGAATATTCCATAATTCATCTGAACCAATAATGTATGCTAAAAAGGTATTGGCTATTAAAAATGATATTCCAAAAAAAGCAATGTGCTTTACCGATTTTAGAAAAATTTTATCAATATTCCAAGGCCCTTTATTGAGTTTTTGTTGGTGCTTGTAATCTCCTTCAATAAAATACTCTATTCTTCTAAATACCATTTCCATAAAAATGGTTTGAGGACAAATCCATCCACAAAATATTCTTCCAAAAACAATGGTAAACAGAGTAATAAAAATAACCCCAGTTATCATCGCTACCGCAAAAATGAAGAAATCTTGCGGCCAAAATATTTTACCAAAAATGATGAATTTTCGTTCAATGATATTGAACATTAACATTGGCAAGCCATTAATGGTTATGTGAGGCATCCCAAACAATAACAACAATAATCCATAGCTTATAATCTTCCTTCTGGTAAAAAAGGCTCCCTTTGGTTTTTTCGGATAAATCCAATTCCGTCCACCATCTTCATTTATTGTTGGTAGCTTATCTCTATATGCTTCAGTATCTTCAGCCATATGTTTTTATTACTACTTGTCTATCTTAGTTCCCTCAGGAGCTTTTCCTTCTGCATATTCCATCGACAACACAAAAGAAGCTACTTGCTGTAATTCAATTGGGTTCAATTTACTTTCGTGCTCCGACATACCATTAGATGTTCCATATTTAATGGTAGAAAAAACTGTTTTAATGTCTCCTTCTCCATAAATCCAATGATCATCTGTTAAGTTTGGTCCAACTAACCCTTCACCATTATCTTTATGACAAACCACACAGTTAATTTGGTAAATGTTTTTACCGTTTTGAATGTCGGCAGCTTCAGTTAATACTACAACATTATTTTCATCTACATTCATTGCCATTTTAGACATATAAGCATCTACTTCAATTTGTGCTTCATCCATTGTCTTTTGATATTCTACCGCTTGTAAATCACCTGTTCCAAACACATGATAATGGGCTAAATATCCAAAAGCAAATATTACTGTTGCAACAAAACTCCACACCCACCAAGGTGGCATATTGTTGTCTAACTCTTTAATTCCATCGTATTCATGATCCAATAAAATAGAGGCTTCATCTTCAATTGCTACCGTATCGGTTAACAATTTAACAATAGTATCTCCAACCTCTTCTTCTGTATCTTCTTTTTGAGGAAGAAGTGTCGAGTCATAATTATTAATAATCGTTTTTAAGGTCTTTTTTTGGTCGAAAAAAATGAATAACAATACTAGGTTAACTGCAAGCAACACAAAGTTATCGACATTAGATACAACCAACCAACCGTCCTTTTCAAAATCGAAAGACATTGCATGTCCTGAAAAAGGAGCTAACATTATTAAGGCAAGAATTACGGTAGCAATAGCTCCTCCACTTCCCTTCTTATCATCATCTTCTTCATCTCTTTTTTTCATTTTAAGAACGGTAAAGGTTTGTGTTGTTTTTGAAAGAGATACTATACCTGCTACCAAACATATAGCTGTTAAAATTAACACCGCAAACAACATTCTATTCCTATCATCATTTTCTCTTTTAATTTCCGCTCGTTCTTCTGCGTTATAAATTCTCCCAGACAAGGGTTCTCCAGGTTTTCTATTTGGATTGTCTGCAATTTCTTCTCCCGCATTCTTTTCTTTTGGATCATCTTCAATAATATCTGATTCAATGTGTTCAAAAATTGCAACAACTTGTTCTTCAGATAATGCTTGGGGAGTCATTTCTGTTGGTGTTATCTCCCAAGCTTCTTTAGCCATTTTAGATGTCCCACTATTGTACAACGCTGCTGGATTTACAACCCACTTAATTAGGTTTTCTGCTTCACCTGCTGCTTCCCATTTAGCTTGCACACCTTTTAATCCAGGACCAATTAATGTTCCTTCTAACTTATGACAAGCGGTACAGTTTTGCTTAAATAATTTAGCCCCTTCTTGTGCCATTAAACTGCTTATTGAAAACACCCCTATAGCAATAATGATTACCGATTTTAAACTATTTTTCATCTCTTATATTATTAATCGTTTAAAGGATAGTTTCCCATCTCTTTTATATAATTTTTATTTGCTGTAAACACCCACCAAAACAGTCCTAAAAAAAAGGCTGTAAACATGAGTAGAGAAATGATTGGAAATATTTCAATGCCAGCTATTGTTGTGAGGTTGTCTTTTATAAATCTTAACATAATTATTCAGCTTTTATATCTGTTCCTAATCGTTGTAAGTATGCAATTAATGCCACCAACTCTGTTTCACTTAATTCAACTACCTCAGCATCTGTAAACTCTCTGTTGTCAGGGTTCGATTGATAAATATCAAGTGCAATTTCCTTAGCTTGAACATGTAAATCATCCAAAGCTTTAGCATCATAACCTACAGCATATGGCACTCCTAAAGTTTGCATTGCTCTAATTTTGTTATCTGTTAAATCAGTATCTAATTTATCATCTCTTAACCAACCATAAGCAGGCATATAAGATCCTGGAGAAGTTTCCTTAGGCATAATCATATGACTAAAATGCCAATAATTACTTTTTTTACCACCTTCTCTGGCCAAGTCGGGCCCTGTTCTTTTAGAACCCCATTGGAAAGGATGGTCATAAACAAATTCACCTGCTTTAGAATATTCTCCGTATCGCTCGGTATCAAATCTTAACGGTCTAATCATTTGCGAATGACAGTTGTAACAGCCTTCTCTCACATATATATCTCTACCTTCTAACTCTAATGGAGTATATGGTTTTACCGCTTCTATTGTAGGAATATTAGAATCTACAATAGCAGTAGGTATAATTTCTATAATACCTCCAATTGCAACTGCAATTAAACTGAATACCAACATTTTAATTGGTTTTCTTTCCATTGCTTTGTGCCAACCTTCTCCTTTAATTTTAGAAGGCGCTTTTAACAATGGTGCTGCTTCAGCATCTTCATCAGCAACAAAACTACCTTGCTTAGCAGTTTTAAATAAATTGTAAGACATAATTACAGCTCCAATAATAAATAAGAATCCACCAAAAGATCTTAAGATATACATTGGTCGTAACTGAGTTACTGTATCAATAAATTCATATTCTAAGTTTCCATCTGGCTTAAATTCTTGCCACATTAACCCTTGCACAAAACCTGCCCAATACATTGGTATTGCATAGAACATAATTCCTAAAGTTGCAATCCAAAAATGGTAGTTTGCCAATTTTTTAGAGAATAATTTGGTCTTAAACAATACTGGAAAAAGGTAATACAACATACCGAATGTGAACATTCCATTCCATCCTAATCCACCAACGTGTACGTGAGCTACAACCCAATCCGTAAAGTGCGTAATAGAGTTAAAAAACTTTAATGAAAGCATTGGTCCTTCAAAAGTTGACATACCATAACAGGTTAAGGCAACAACCATAAATTTTAAGGTAACATCATCTCTTACTCTATCCCAAGCACCTCTTAAGGTTAACAATCCGTTTAACATTCCTCCCCAAGATGGTAACAACAACATTATTGAAAAAGCTACTCCTAATGATTGAGCCCAATCTGGTAATGAAGTATATAAAAGGTGGTGAGGACCAGCCCAAATATATAGGAAGATTAACGCCCAAAAGTGAATGATAGATAAACGGTAAGAATAAACTGGTCTTCCAGAGGCCTTTGGAACAAAGTAATACATTAACCCTAAGTAAGGCGTGGTTAAGAAAAATGCTACAGCATTATGCCCATACCACCATTGCACTAGCGCATCTTGCACACCTGCATACCAAGAGTAACTTTTCATAAATGAAATTGGCAACTCAAATGAGTTAAAAATGTGCAACATTGCAACTGTAACAAACGTTGCTATAAAAAACCATATGGCTACATATAAATGTTGA
>CAJQON010000040.1 GCA_905479995.1 uncultured Flavobacteriales bacterium
TAAATGTTAAAACTAAAAATGACTCTTCAAAAATTGTGAAACTTGTAATTGATGAAAATAATAAGAAAATAAAATTATTAAGAGATTCTATTAATAGGTTAAGAGAGAATAATATTAGCTTGTTAAAAGATACTTTTAATGTGGTAAAATTGGAGGTTAAAAAAAATAGAGCGCTCTCGAATAAAATTATAGATACATGTTTGAACACGATTCAATTGTCGTGCGAAATGCGGCATTTATTTTTGTTTAATTGGTACAATGATCCATTAATAGATAGTATTGAGACTTCTCTTTTTCCTAGATTTAAATTGAAGGATTCTGCTCAAAGTGAGTTGTATGCTAATTATGATAAATATTTAATCATGTCTAATCAAGTCATTAGAAACAACAAAAAGGCTTCAAAGTTTTACAAGCGAGTTCTTAAATTAATAAAGGCAAATAAAAAGAATAATGTTTATAATCAATCAGTAGAGGATGAGTTTGATGAGGTAAAGAGTGATTGGGTAAAGTTTACAATACAATCAAACGTTGCAGGATCTATAGGTTTTAAAGCGACTAAAAAACAGTTGATATCTGATAAGAAAAAGATAAAAAAGGAGCTAAAGAAACTTGGTAGAGAAAAAACTGTAGAACGACAAAGACAAGCTTATTGGAGTAAATATTATATTTTAAATAAAGTTAGGTGGACAAAAAAAGCAATACTTACAGATAAGGATGTGAGAGAATGTATTCAAAATAATAGAGCTTACATTCAAAAAGCAAAAAATGAGATAAAGAAAGAAGAAGAGCTTCAAAAGAGAAGAGAGGCTAAGCTGAATTATTGAAATTAATCAACAATTAACCCGTCCTTCATGGTTAGTTTACGGTCGGCCATGTTGGCAAGTTCTTCATTGTGGGTAACAATTACAAAAGTTTGATTAAACTCATCACGCAATTTAAAAAACAAACTATGCAGTTCTTTTGCCGATGCCGAATCTAAATTACCCGAAGGTTCATCGGCCAAAATTACGGCAGGATTATTAATTAACGCTCTACAAACGGCCACTCGTTGTTGTTCACCACCACTTAATTCGGATGGTTTATGACTGGCTCTTTCAGCTACTCCAAGTGCAGATAATAATTCTAGAGCTCTTTTTTCGGCCTCTACTTTATTTGTTTTATGAATGTAAGCCGGTATACATACATTTTCTAAAGCTGTAAACTCAGGCAATAAATGATGAAACTGAAATACAAAACCAATGTTTTTATTTCTAAATAAAGAAAGTTCTTTGTCTTTAAAGCTAGAGATGTTTTGATCATGAATGGTAACTTCGCCTTCATCTGGTTTGTCGAGCGTTCCAATAATTTGCAATAAAGTAGATTTTCCTGCACCAGAAGCGCCAACAATAGAAATGACTTCTCCTTTTTTAATGTTTACATCTACACCTTTTAAAACGTGTAAATCGCCATAAGACTTTTGTATGTTTTGAGCTTTTATCATGCCTAAAAATTAAAAAGCTAAGGTACTTAATTATTTGTTGAAAAGTTGGTATTGAAATCCCAATTAAAACAGTTACTTTTGGTAGCGAATTCATAAAAATACAATCAATGAACTTACACGAATATCAAGGAAAAGGATTATTAAAAAGCTACGGAGTAGCAATACAAGAAGGGTTAGTTGCAGATTCTCCAGAAGGAGCTGTTGAAGCTGCAAAGCAATTAACTGCTGAAACTGGAACGGAATGGTTTGTTGTAAAAGCACAAATTCATGCTGGTGGTAGAGGGAAAGGAACGGTAACAGAAACTGGTTCTCATGGTGTTGTTTTAGCCAAAGGATTGGATAAGGTTGCTGATATTGCTAACGGTATTTTGGGAGGTCATTTAGTTACTGCTCAAACTAGCGATACAGGAAAGAAAGTAAATAAGGTATTGGTTGCTCAGGATGTATACTATCCTGGAGATGCTGAACCAGAAGAATATTACATGTCTGTTTTAATGAACAGAGAAACAGGTAGAAACATTATTATGTATTCTACAGAAGGAGGAATGGATATTGAAGCAGTAGCTGAAAATACTCCTCACCTTATTTTTAAAGAAGAAATTGACCCTAAAGTAGGTTTACAAGGTTTTCAAGCAAGAAAGATTGCTTTTAACTTAGGCTTATCAGGTCAGGCATTTAAAGAAATGACAAAATTTGTTTTTGCTTTATATGCTGCTTACGATGGTATTGATGCTGCAATGTTTGAAATTAACCCTGTGTTGAAAACTTCTGACAGCAAAATTATTGCTGTAGATGCTAAGGTAAGTGTTGATGAAAGTGCATTGTACCGTCACAAGGACATTGCTGAAATGAGAGATACTTCAGAAGAAGATCCAGTTGAGTTAGAAGCTTCGGAAGCAGGATTGAACTATGTAAACTTAGACGGAAACGTTGGTTGTATGGTAAATGGTGCTGGTTTAGCAATGGCTACAATGGATATAATTAAATTATCTGGTGGAGAACCAGCTAACTTTTTAGATGTTGGTGGTACTGCAGATGCAGAAAGAGTTGAAAAAGCATTTAGAATGATCTTGAAAGATCCGAATGTAAAAGCAATTTTAATTAATATATTTGGTGGTATAGTAAGGTGTGATAGAGTGGCTCAAGGAGTTGTTGATGCTTACAAAAACATTGGTGAAATACCAGTTCCAATTATTGTTAGATTGCAAGGAACAAACGCTGTTGAAGCAAAAGAAATTATTGATGCTTCAGGTTTAAATGTACACTCAGCAGTATTGTTAAAAGAAGCTGCAGCTATAGTAAGTGAAGTTTTAGCTTAATAAATAGTTTATATAACGTATAAAAAATCCCTGCAATTTGCAGGGATTTTTTTGTTTAATTTGTTTTAGAAAATGTTTTTTTGATAACCTCCTCTAAGTTAATTACAACAGTACTATCTGTATCGCCAATAAACTCCTCTTGAGTTACAGAAACTACATTTAATAACGTGTAATTGTTTTGGTGTTGCTCCAGCATTATTTGGTGAAATAAGGGAACAGGAACCCAATCTCTTTCAGAAGAAAGTTGTCCAAACTCATCTACATACTTTCGTTTGTAAAAGCCAGCATTTTGTAAATATTCTTCAGTTGGTCGTACCAATAGTATTTTCTTGTTGGGAGTATGCAGCACTTTAATAAAAGCAGCCTTTAGTGCATTATGTTCTTTGACTGCAATGCTGGTAAAGTAGTTGTTTACATTAAGGCTGTTTCCAATTATAAATACGAGGGCTAATGCTAAGGATATATACTTTACAATAGCTTTGTTTTGGCTTAATGAACGCAATAAGTAAAACTGATAAAACAAAACTATTATAGCGGTTACCCCAATTGTTCTAGATGATTTCCAAGTGTCGGGAGATATTAAGTTGGGAGTGTAAGTAATGGGTAACACAATAAGAAGGAAAAGCAATAGCAATAAAAAGTTTTTATTGAACTTGTTCTTCTTAATGAGCAGTATAAAAAAGCCTAGAAATAAACTGGTTCCTACAAACAGTAATAAGTATGAACGCAATAGAATAGCACTACCATAAAAGGTGTTTTTTAATTCGTTGAGGTAAAAATTAAAAAAGCGGTAGGGCAAATTTGCATATTCAATATCAGCTCGGTCTAAAGCAGGAATATTATAGAGGTATAGGGATAGTTTAAAAATCAAAAAATACACTCCAAACGAAACGGCAAAGAAAACTCCAAAACGAAGCGCTAATTTAAAAAGAGTAGTTTGGTTTGTAATTAGTGTAAACACCAAAGGGATTAAAAAAGCCGTTGCTGCTGATTGGTACAAGCTTAAAGCAACAATATTTAAACTTAAGGCTAATACATACTTTGGAATGCTTTGTTTGTTTTTTAACAGTAAAACACCTGAGTAAAAAGAGATGTTTAAAGCCCACGGTATTTCATAAATTGCACTCCAACTCACATATATTCCCACCGATGGAATGGCCAACATTAACAAAGAGAATAGACCAGCTTCAATTTTTTTAAAATTTAATTGCAGCAATAAGTGAAAAATTTGCGTAGACAATAATATACAGCCGATTAAAGCAGCTAGTCGGATCCATTTTAAATCAGAAACAGTATTACAAAGTGTACCATATATTAACTGGTTTAATTCGCCATATAAAGGTCTACCAGTTTGTATAAAAACATGTTTAAAAATGGGGTTTTTATCGGCCGACCATAAAAATTCATAGGCATCTGTAAATCCATAATCGCTAAAAATACCAGCATACAGCAATGCAAAAGTTACCAGAGCAGTTACGGCATATAATAATAACGTTTTATTGTGTTGAGTTAGTAGTTTCACCTTTTTTCAAAAAATAAATATAGGAGTATTTATAGAATATGAGTTGCCTAAACCATAATAGTTGAACGCATTAAATTTTGGGGCATTAATCTTTAAGTAAAATTGAGTAGTACATGTCATTTAGAAATTCGCTTATAAATCGTAAATTCGCAATTCTAAAAAAGAACAAAGAATGTTTGATAGTTTAAGTGATAAGTTAGATAGAGCCTTTAAGGTATTAAAAGGGCAGGGACAAGTAACGGAAATTAACGTTGCCGAAACCATTAAAGAAATTAGACGTGCATTATTAGATGCCGATGTTAGCTATAAAGTAGCCAAGCAGTTTACCGATACTGTTAAGGAAAAAGCTTTAGGAGAAAATGTAATTAATGCAGTTTCGCCTAACCAGTTAATGGTAAAAATTACTCACGATGAGTTAGCCAAGTTAATGGGTGGCGGAATGACTGATATTAATATATCTGGTAGTCCTGCTGTAATCTTAATTTCTGGTTTGCAAGGTTCGGGTAAAACAACTTTTTCTGGAAAACTGGCCTTACACTTAAAAACAAAAAAAGGGAAAAATCCATTATTGGTTGCAGGAGATGTTTATCGTCCGGCAGCAATAGATCAATTGCACGTTTTAGGAGAGCAAGTTGGTGTTGATGTGTGGAGCGATAAAGAAAATAAAAGTCCGGTTGATATTGCCAAGAAAGCAATTGCTCATGCAAAAAGCAATGGGCACAATGTAGTTATTGTAGATACTGCCGGTCGTTTGGCTGTAGATGAGAAAATGATGACAGAGATTGCTGAAGTTAAAAAAGCAGTTAATCCTCAAGAAACATTATTTGTAGTAGATTCTATGACTGGGCAAGATGCGGTGAATACTGCAAAAGCCTTTAACGATAGGTTAGATTTTGATGGAGTTGTATTAACCAAATTAGATGGTGATACACGTGGTGGAGCAGCCTTATCGATAAGAAACATAGTTGATAAACCGATTAAGTTTGTTGGTACTGGAGAAAAAATGGAAGCCTTGGATGTTTTCTATCCAGAAAGAATGGCCGACAGAATTTTAGGAATGGGTGATGTTGTGAGTTTAGTTGAAAGAGCTCAAGAACAATATGATGAGGAAGAAGCAAGAAAACTCCAAAAGAAGATTGCCAAAAATCAATTTGATTTTAACGACTTTATGAGCCAAATAGGACAGATAAAGAAAATGGGTAACGTGAAGGATTTGATGGGAATGATACCAGGTGTTGGTAAAGCCATGAAAGATGTTGATGTTGATGATGATGCGTTTAAAGGAATAGAAGCAATTATACAATCTATGACTCCTTACGAAAGAGCTAATCCAAAAGCATTAAACGGAAGTAGAAGAAAACGATTAGCCAACGGAAGTGGTACATCTATACAGGAAGTAAACAGATTAATTAAACAGTTTGATCAGACGAGCAAAATGATGCGAATGATGGGAGATAAAGGGAAGATGGCTAAGATGATGAAAAATATGCCTAAACGATAAAATATGAGCAATCCAACTATAGTTAGCGGAAAAGAAGTTTCTAATAAGGTTAAAGATGATATAGCTTTAGCAGTAGAAAAATTAAAAGCTGATGGCGGTAAAATACCCCATTTAGCAGCCGTACTAGTTGGAGAAGATGGCGCAAGTAGAACTTATGTAAATGCCAAAGTTAAAGCTTGCGAAAGAGTTGGTTTTGAATCGACCTTGGTAAAGTTGGATGCCGATATTAGTGAAGCAGATTTATTGGCTGAAGTAGCTAAACTTAATGCCAATGATTCAATTGATGGGTACATTGTTCAGTTGCCATTGCCAAAACATATAGATGAACAAAAAGTTACAGAAGCAATTGCTCCAGAAAAAGATGTAGATGGGTTTCATCCCGTAAGTTTAGGGAAAATGTTGTTGGATATACCAAGCTTTTTACCCGCAACTCCTTATGGAATTACCGAAATGCTTAAGCATTATAATATCCCTACAGAAGGGAAACATTGTGTAGTAATTGGTCGTTCACATATAGTAGGATCGCCAATGAGTGTTTTGATGGCACGTAATGCTTATCCTGGAAACTGTACCGTTACAATTACACACAGTAGAACACAAAATTTAAAAGCAATAACCAACCAAGCAGATATTTTAATTGTGGCTTTAGGTAAACCTGAATTTTTAACTGCCGATATGGTTAAAGAAGGAGCAACGGTAATTGATGTTGGAATTCATAGAATAGAAGATAGTTCTAAAAAATCTGGATTTAGGTTATTGGGTGATGTTAAGTTTGATGAGGTAGCTCCAAAATGTGCATTTATCTCTCCAGTTCCAGGAGGAGTAGGGCCTATGACGATAGTTAGTTTGCTTAAAAATACCTTGCTGGCTGTTCAACTTAAGTCTTAATACGTAGTTTTTTTTCGCAAATTACTTAGTGTAATTTGAGTATTTCCCGAAGTATTTCGTTCGTGAATTTGGGTTAACTTTAAACCGTTAACCTAACACAATTTGTCTTTTTTAAATAAATCCATATTAGATTCTTTAAGCGCACAAATCGCTGTGCTAAATAATGAAGGTGTTATATTGGTTACTAACCGATCTTGGGGAAATTTTTATAAAAAGAATAAGGTTGGATTAATAACAGTAGGATCAGGAGTTGGCGTAAATTATTTAGAACATTGTTTAAACTTACCTCAATTAAGAAAGAAAGCACTAGAGTTGAACCAAGGAATCAACTCTTTACTGGAAGGAGAGGGTGACTCATTTCAGCTAACGTATGCTGTAGATGATATAAAATGGTATTCTCTAAAGGTTAATTTACTTAAAGAGGAAGGGAGGGTTATTGTGATTCATGAAGATGTTACTGAGAAAATAACTGACAAGAATTTGTTGTTAATGGAGCATATGAAATTTCAGAATCTATTTTCAGAATCTCCTGTTGGCATTTTAATTATTGATGATTTTTTTAAAATTGTGCAAGCAAACAAAAGTTTTTGTCAATTTGTGGGTTATACAGCAGAAGAACTTAAGGAATTAACACCATCTGATATTACTTTTCCAGCTGATATAAAGAAGACTGAAAGTATGATTAGAAAAATGGTTTCGGGTAAAATTAATAGAGATAAAGTAGAGAAAAGATACATAAAAAAAGATGGTAAAATAATATGGGGAGAGGTGATCAACAGAGATATAAAGCTCTTATCAGGAAAGAAGTTGATTTATACTACCATTGTTGATATAACAGAAAAAAAAGAAAGAGAAGAAGCTTTGTTGATTAGCCAAGAGCGTTTAATATTGGCTACCTCTCAAAAAAATATTGGTATTTGGGATTGGAATATAAAGGAGAATAATTTAATATGGGATGATTCCATGTTTGATTTATATGGATTATCTAAAGAAGATTTTGACGGTTCTTTTCAAGCATGGGAAAAATCAGTTTATGAAGATGATTTAGATGCAGTTTATAAAGAAGTGGAATTGGCATTATTAGGAAAAAAAAGGTTAAATACTGAATTTAGAATAGTAACAAATAAGGGAATAATAAAATATATTAGGGCTCAAGCTATTGTTCAGTTTAATGAAGATAATGAAGCTGTTAGGATGGCTGGAATTAATACAGATGTGACAGAAAGGTTGGAGTTGGAAAGAGAAAAACACATTATAATTGGTAGGGCAGAGGAAGCAGAAAGACAACGCATTTCCCACGACTTACATGATGGTTTAGGTCAAAAAATTGCTGCAGCCAATATTTATATGAATGTATTGGATGGGCTAGTTAAAGATCAACTGGATGAAGAAACACTTGCTATATTTAATGTTGGTAGAAAACTGGTAACTGAAGCTGCTCGAGAAACCCGATTAGTAAGTCAAAATATTACGCCACGCTCCATAAAACAGTTTGGATTGGAAAAGTCTGGGGAAGAAATGGTGTCGAATTATCAAAAAAGACACACTGAAATCTCAATTAAATTAGATTCAAATTTAGGTGATATACGATTTAATGAAGAGGTTGAGTTAGCAGTGTTTAGAATATTACAAGAATTGGTAAGTAATGGGCTAAAACACTCCGGAGCAAGTAAAATTGATGTGGTTCTGAGCTTTGATAAAATTCATTTATTTGTTGAAGTGAATGACAATGGAAAAGGGTTTAATGTTGATGATGTTAAAACAAGAAAAAATACAGGTATTGGTTTTGTAAGTTTAAAACATAGGGTTGAGTTGTTAAAAGGCAAACTAACCATTAATAGCAGGCTTAAAAGAGGGGTTAAAGTGGGTGTTAAAATACCTATTTCTAGAATTTTATAAATAGGGTTCATTTAGTATTCTTAGTTCCAATCAATTTTTCATCATCTTAATTTAATCCGTACAAATGGGTTTGTAAAAAATCTATAGAACTAATCTGTTCTAATTGCAATAAATAATTGAGTCATATTTTGGTAAAAAAGAAGTCTTAACTGGGTGTTATTCATTTGTGAGAGCCTTTCTTTATCATTTTTTTTCATTGTATACTTCTTGCCGTTCAATTGCATCAAAAAGCGTAAGCATGTTATTGTCTTCTTTTTGATGTTGGGTTAGGTTAAGTTTAATGTAGCGCTTTTCAGACTTGCTTAATTCCTTAATTAGCTGAAATAAATGATGACCATGTTTTACTTTACTCATAGTGCTAATAGCCGTATTTATCTTTCCAATTGTCTTTTAAAAACTTTCTAAAGCTTGCTTCTTTTGGGTTGTTGCCTGGCTCGTAAAACTTTGTTCCAGCAATTTCATCTGGTAAATATTCTTGGGCCTTAAAATTCCCTTCATACCCATGCGAGTATGTGTAGTCATTTCCGTAACCTAAATCTTTCATTAAGTTGGTTGGTGCATTTCTAATATGCAATGGTACCGATAAATTTCCTGTTTTTTTAACCAAAGCCTGTGCTTGGTTAATGGCTTCATAAGAAGCATTGCTCTTTGGAGAATTGGCCAAATAAACGGCCGTTTGGGATAAAATAAGTCTTCCTTCAGGAAAGCCAATAACATTTACCGCTTGAAAACAATTGTTGGCAATTACTAAAGCTGTTGGGTTGGCATTACCAATGTCTTCAGAAGCAGAAATTAATAAGCGCCTGGCTATAAACTTCATGTCTTCTCCACCTTCTAACATTCTAGCTAGCCAGTAAACTGCTCCATTTGGATCGCTTCCTCTTATTGATTTAATAAATGCAGAAATAATATCATAATGCTGATCTCCAGCTTTATCGTAACGTACAATGTTTTGCTGAACAATGTTAACCACTGCATCATTGGTAATTACTATTTTATCACTATCAAAACTGTTTACTACAATTTCTAATGTATTTAGCAATTTTCTTGCATCACCACCAGATAGTTGAAGCAAAGATTCGTATTCTTTTATTTTAATTTTTTTGGCACTTAAGGTTTCGTCTTGAGTTAAGGCAATGTCTATTAATTTTAATAAGTCTTCCTTGCTTTGTTCTTTTAAAACATAAACCTGACAACGAGAGAGTAGTGCTGATATTACTTCAAATGAAGGGTTTTCTGTGGTTGCTCCAATTAAAGTTATTATCCCTTTTTCTACTGCTCCTAAAAGCGAATCTTGTTGTGATTTACTAAAACGATGAATCTCATCTATAAATAGCACAGGATTATTGGTTCCAAAAAATTGTTGAGATTTTGCTTTTTCAATAACCTCTCTCACATCTTTAACGCCAGAGTTTATAGCACTCAATGTATAAAATGGTCTATCTAAATGGTTGGCAATAATGTTGGCTAAGGTTGTTTTTCCAACACCAGGAGGACCCCAAAATATCATAGAAGGAATAATTCCTTTTTCTATAAAGCTTCTAAGGGTAGAACCTTTGCCCACCAAATGTTCTTGTCCAATATAAGTATCGAAAGTATCGGGCCTAAGTCGTTCGGCTAATGGAGTTAAATTTTGCAAGAGTATTGTTATTTTATAATGTCAATAATTAAAGATCTGGCTCTAATGGTTTTACCATCAGGATTAATTAAAACAACTTTTTCTATCCAAATTTTATTAGGGTTGTATCGTTTAATTTGAGAAATCATTTTCTCTGTAAACTTACTTCCTTTTGCTTTTATTTCGGGAACCAAAGTTTTGTAAGGAGTTTGAAATGAAAACTCGTATGACTGAATTATGTAATCTTTATCGCTAACTTTTAGTTCCTTGCATTTTAGTATTTCTTCTTTAGTTAGTTCACAAGAAACTGTTTTTAGGTCGTTGGTAGATACTTCATTGTTGCACAATTTAACATGAACTTTACTCTGTGCCAATAAAGCACTTAAACTAAAAAGTAGGATAAAGGATGTGATGATAAAGCGCATATTATAGCTTGTTTAAGGTTGAGTAAATTTAGTCATTTCTAATAACTTTTTAGTAGTATTTAAATTACGAGAAGTTGCCATAACTTTTAGTTTGTTTTCAAAAAAGTTATTGCTCATTTTGGCTCTTCCAGCACCATTTGGACAGTAAAAATAAATTACTTTTTCTTTAAGTTCATAAAACTCATCTTCAAAACTATAAGTATATAATTTGTCTATATTTTCTTTGGTGGGAAGCTCTGCTAAAAAAGTAAAATACATTTTTTCAATTCCAATAAATGGATTGTTTACTAATGCATCTTCAATCTCCTGAGGCGTTAAAATAATGTTAGGAACATCAAATTCGTAGTGTTGTTGAATAGCGTTAAAAACGAGCTCTTGTAATTTTTTGGTAGCAGTTTCTTTAGTCTCAAAAACAACATTTCCGCTTTGAATGTAAGTTTGCACATTTTTAAAACCTAAGCCTTCATACAATGTTTTGAGGGCGGCCATTTTAATTTTCTTTTGACCGCTAACGTTTATGCCTCGTAGAATGGAGATATAGGTTTTCATTAGTAATACTGTTGTCCTATCAAATGGTTTTTCACATAATCTTCAACACCTTCTTCTAGTGTGTGAAATGGTTTGTCATATCCAATCGCTTTCAACTTATTCATGTTAGCTTCGGTAAAGTATTGGTACTTGTCTCTTATGTCTTCAGGTGTAGGAATAAAATCAATTTTAGGTTCTTTGTCCAATGCCTTAAATGTGTTGCTTACTAAATCTAAAAATGTTCTGGCTTTACCAGAACCTAAGTTGTATAGGCCGGAATCTTTTCGGTGCTGTAATAAAAATGAACAAACCTCTACCACATCTTTTACATAAACAAAGTCTCGCAATTGCTCCCCATCTTTGTAATCAGGATTGTGAGACGCAAAAAGGTTCATTGCACCAGTTTTGTTGATTTGATTAAAGGCATGGAAAATGACAGATGCCATTCTTCCTTTATGGAATTCATTTGGACCGTAAACATTAAAAAACTTGAGACCAGCCCAAAAATAAGGTTGCTTGTCTTGGGCTAAAGCCCATTTGTCAAAATCGTTTTTAGAATCGCCATAAGGATTTAATGGTTTTAGTTTTTCTACTACTTCATGGTTGTCTTCATAACCAAATTCTCCTAATCCATAAGTAGCGGCAGAAGAAGCATAAACCAATGGTATTCCACTTTCAACACAAATATTCCAAATGTCTTTGGTGTAGTTTAAATTAAGTTTATCAAAAATTTCGGTATCAAATTCGGTGGTATCAGTTCTTGCTCCAATGTGAAAGATAAACTGAACAAAATGTTCGTTTTCTTTTAACCAATCAATAAAGTTTTCACGATCAATTTGGTGTGTAAATGTTTTTCCTTCAAAATTTTTATTGCTTTCAGGTCTAGAAAAATCATCCACTAAAACGATGTCTTTAAAACCTTCTTTATTTAGTTTGCTTACCAAACAACTGCCAATAAAACCTGCTGCTCCTGTTACTATAATCATGTTTTTATTTTGATGTCATACTGAGCTTGTCGAAGTATCTTTTAAATTGAGACTTCATTTTGAAGAGCTCCTCGAGTTAGTTCAGAATGACGTTTTATTCTATAAATAACGAATTTTTAATATCCGGAATAATTCCTTTTTGCTGTGCTAAGTTAAACATTTGAGTAATGGCATCTTTGCCTTCAACTCCTAAATCAATAGAATATTTATTTACGTACAATTCTACATGTTGTCGCATTACACTTTCATCCATTTCTTGAGAATGTTGTTGCATGTAATTCAATGGTTCATTAGGGTATTCAAAAGCAAACTCTATGCTTTTTCTAATTAAACGATTTACTTTTTGGATGATCTCTTCGGGTAACTCCCTTTTAATAATTATTCCTCCCAAAGGGATTAAGGCACCTGTTGTGTTTTCCCAATACTCGCCTAAATCGATTATTTTTTCAAGTCCTTTTTCTTGGTAAGTAAAACGGTTTTCATGAATAATTAAACCAGCATCTACTTCATTATTCAATACTGTATTTTCAATGTCAGAAAACAATACCTCTTCTTTATTGGTAGCTTCAGGATGAGCGATACTTAATAAAAAATTGGCGGTAGTGTTTTTTCCGGGAATAGCAATTTTAGCTGTTTTTAAATCAAGCTTTTGAGTTGAAGGTTTGGTAATTAAAAGAGGTCCGCAGCCTTTGCCTAAAGCACTACCTGAATTTAAGAGTACATACTCATTGGTTAAATTTCCAAAGGCATGGTAGCTTATTTTTGTAATGTCTAATTCTTGGTTAAAAGCTTTACTGTTCAAGTCTTCTACATCACCCAAGTAAACGTCAAAATCCAACCCTTCACAATCAATTTTGCCGTGTACCATTGCATCAAAAATAAAAGTATCATTAGGGCAGGGAGAAAAGCCGAGTGAAAGTTTGGTTGATTTTGTCATGCCGAGCGAAGTCGAGGTATCTTTTTAATTAATAACGCAAATGTAAGCAGATTCTTTACGCCAATTTGCAAACACGTAAATTCGAGAATAAATTTTAGTTCTATATGATATTATAAAGTATTAATTATTTGTAAACCGGCAGTGCATAGATTTTTTACTGCTAAAGGAATGTCCCAATTGTCTTTATTTCTTCGCTCCACTTTATTGGAGATGGATCTTATTTGAGAACAGGTAATTCCTTCTAATAAACAGGCGTAAAAAAAAGCAGCACCTTCCATGCTTTCTACTTCAGGGTTAAATAAATTCATCACTTTAGTAATGGATTCTTCTTCTCCATGAGCAGTATTAACCGTTATGGCTTTTACTTTAGGTAGAAAATTAATGGTATCATTTTGTATGGGAATCGTATTTTTTATTTCACCATTTTGAAGGGTGAAATCTTCATCCATAATCAAATCCATGTCAACTAAAGATAAGAATGATTCTCCGTCTTCGGCTCCTAATTCTGCAATTTGATCTGAGGTAATGTTCACTACATCACCCAGTTTATAATTATTGGTAAAACTGCCAGCCAAACCAAGGTTAATGGCAGTGTCGTATAGTTTTGATGAGAGCGTTTTTCCTAACCAATAGGCTGTGCAAGTCATTCCTACACCAGGAATGAGTACATCTATTTGGTGGTTTTTGTAAGTATAGCTTCTTAGTTTTTGATTGATTTCTTTATCCAGTTTAAATTGCAGCAATAAAGGCTCAATTTCTATATAGGTGGCAGAAACAATTAAAATATTCATTGAAAATTAGTAAAAGGTTGGTTCAACTTCTTTTTCGATAAAGTTAATCCCATAATTTTCTAATTCATCTAAAATAGGTGTGTAAATTTCTTTTAAGATAGGTACATGCACTCCAGGCGTTTTAATTGTACCATTTAAAATCATTTTAGTTGCAATGGCTACAGGTAAACCTACCGTTTTAGCCATGGCAGTATATCGTTGGTCATCACCCTTTACAACCATAGAAGAGTGGATTTCTTTGTTTTTCCCATTCTCAACAAATCGGAACCGGTGCCACATCACTATCATGTCTTTATCTTCAGGAGCTAATGTCCATTTTTGTTCTAAAATGTGTTGTAAAATTTGTGCAGGAGTTGCTCCCTTAAGACCAATTTTAGTGTCTTCAAAAATTCCTAACCAAACAAATTTTTCAAACATTTCAATGTCATCTTGACGAATATTAAAGTAGTGTTTGAATTTTAATTCTACAGAATCACTAGGGTTGTATGGAAGAAATGAATTGATGAATTCTCTGTTGGTCATGTTTTCAGAATCATCAATTACGTAAGAATCATCTGTAGCTCCTAATTTTACAAAGTAGTGCCAAGCCTTACAAAATCCTGGTTTACGCAATGTTCCTCTAAACATTGTTGGGATATCTTGTAAACCGTAAATTTCTCTGTATTGTAAGGAATCTCTATTGGCATAACCTTCAAACTTTCCGTATCCGTCAACCTCAATAATTTCTGTACGTCTAAACAACTTGTGGTAAGGAATGTATTTGTATCGTTTGTTTTGTATGAATTTACAGGTTCCTTGTCCTGCTAAAACTACATTTCTTGGATTCCAAGTGAATTTATAATTCCAAGGATTGTTGTCGCTTTCCGGGGCAACTAAACCACCTGTAAAAGTTTCAAATGCTTGTAAATCGCCATTGTTTTCTTTTATCTGATCGATAACACGCATGGCAGAAAGATGATCAATCCCAGGATCAACACCAATTTCATTCATAATGATTATTCCAGCATCTTTAGCAGCAGAATTAAGTGCTTTCATTTCGTTAGAAACATAAGATGCTGTTACCATATGTTTGCCAAATTTTATACAATCTTCGGCAACACAAATGTGCATGTGTGCAGGTAACATAGAAATAACTAAGTCTGATTCATCAATTAATCGAGTTCTTTCTTCTTCGTTATTTACATCAAAAGCGATGGCTTTTGCCAATTTATGATCATTTGCAGCTTCTGTAGCTAATTCTTTAGATTGATCCGCAATGGTGATGAACCAATTTTCTTTTTCAGCATTAAACAATAAATATTGTGTTAATGATGATGTTGACCTTCCTGCTCCTATTATTAAAATCTTTTTCATATCAATCTAGTAAATTATGAAAGTGAAATTCGTTAATTATTTAACCTTTTCAGGCCAATAATGTTAAATTTTACTAACAATTCATTATTTATAATTTTGCTAAATGCTTAATTTTAAAACATGAAAAATACATTAATAATTAAGGCAGGCGTTTTAGGTTGTATTGCAGTTTTAGGTGGTGCTTTTGGCGCACATGCACTCAAAGAAATTCTTTCAGCAGAGCATTTGGCAAGTTTCAATACTGGGGTAAGGTATCAATTAATTCATGCTATCGTTTTATTGCTTTTGTTTATGTTGATCGAAAAGTATAAATCCAAACAATTTTTAATAGCAAGCAAGCTCATTTTTTTTGGAACAATATTGTTTTCGGGTTCCATTTATTTACTCACATTAAAAAATATAATAGGTGCAGATTGGCTAAAATTTGCAGGACCAATTACTCCTATAGGAGGATTGCTCATAATTATTGGTTGGATATTCTTAATAATAGGAGGAAGTAAGCTTAAAGCTAATTAAAATATCCTTTTTGATACAATGCTGCTAAGTCCATGGTGATGGCTACAGAATAGTGGATTAATACGCCTAACCAAATCGATTTACTTTTTAAGCTTAATGTTCCTAAAACGAGTCCTGCAATAATTGCTGCGATGGTTTCGGGCATTGGTTTTTCAAAATGTATCATGCAGTAGGGAATCATCATGATGAAAATGGAGTAAAACCCAAATTTATTTTTGGTGCCATGAAGCATAAAGCCCCTAAAAAAGAACTCTAACGCAAAGAACTGAACAAAGTAAAGGCATTGCCAAATGAAAAAGTTAGGCCAAAGCGATTCTCCACTTGGATTGTAAAAAGGGTATTTTAATTGAAAACTTTCTGAAAATGATACCAATATGACTAGTGGAAGCATGAAAAGGAAGAAAATAATGTATAGTTTGTAGCTCTTAAAAATCCCTTTAAAAGAAAGGCCGTAGTTACTAAGCTGTTCCTTAAAAAACAACTTTATTAATAGAACTGGAAAAATGAAATAACAGGAAAATACCACAGCAACCCAATAACCCAGATAAAACAATTGATTGTTGTTTAGACTTGTTTTTATTTCAACTAATAAGTTGGTAATACCATCTAAACCTAGGTTATTTAAAAATAGACTTAGAAACGAAAAGCTTCCAAAATATTCTATAAATATTAAAGATAAAGCAACACAGATAAAAAGTAGTCCTACTTTTTTGTTAAAAGAGGAAGATGCTTCTTTTTCACTTTCAATTTTTTGAAAAGTATCTACAACAATGCTATTCCAGAGCTTTAATAACATTAGCTAGTATGGTCAATTGTTATCACCCAATTGCTATTTATTTTTTTCCAATACAAGGTAAAATATCCTCCAGGATTGTCTTCCTCTCGCATCAAGCTCCATTTTCCTAGCATGTAAGCAGTATTTTCTGTTGCTTCTAGTTTAAGTACTTTAAAGGTTAATTTGCCCATGGTGGCTTTATCTGGATAAGAAATTTTGTAATTATCAAGTGTGGTTTGCCAACCGTATTTTATACCATTTTTTCCTATAAACATTAATGAGTCTGACTTCCAGTAGCCTTCCATAAAACCTTCAATGTTGCCATTGTTCCAATCGACTTCTTGTTGGTTCATTACCTTTAAAATTGCTTCATTTTCATTTTGGCTAGTTGAGCAGGAGGTCATCGCAATAACAGTTAATATTAGTATAGAAAGTTTCTTCATGAGTGGAAATAAAAATCCCGTATTTGATATCAAATACGGGATTAAAATTATCGATTATAGTTGAGTTATCTTACAACTAATTTTTTGGTCATTTTTTGTGTTCCAGAAACGACAGTAATCATATAGAAACCAGCATTTAATTTTTCGTTAAATCTAAGTGTTCCATTGTAGTTTCCATAATCAGCCTCTAATTGTTGTTGGTGAACAGTTTTACCTGAAATGTCATTAACATATAATTCAGCATTGGCTTGTAAGCCTTTTAAATCCATATAGATAAAATTACCCTGATTTGGATTAGGATAAATAACCATATCTAAATTAGTAGCAATTTTTTCGTCTTCAGAAATTACTTCTTCTTCAGGGTTAACATTTCCTAGTCTAGCGGTTGCTGGAGTAGTTATTTGGCAAATCGTTCCATAATCAGTCCATTGTCCTGAAACATACCCTCTAACTCTAACATCATATGAGGTGCTTAATTGTATTCCAGGTACCTGATTTACAAAAAGACTCCGAGTTGATGATGATACAACTTGATTAAAGCTTAAAGAAGTATTTGTGAATTCAAACTCGAAAGAAGTTGCTCCAGGTAAAATATCGCATAAAATATAATGACGATAATTACTTATAACTTTTCCACAATCACTATTTCTTAATTTTATAGTAATAGGGCTTGTGGGAGTAGTAATTTGACAAATCGAACCATAATTACCCCAAACACCATTTATTTTCACTTTTACTCTAACGTCATAAACTGTATTGTTTTGTAATCCAGGAACAGTGTATAGGTATATATTTCTCCATTTGTATGGTTTAGAAACAGTTTGTAAATATCCAAGGCCAGTATTAGAAAACTCATACTCAACGTCTGATGCTCCTGGAACTATATCGCACATGACATACTCAATGTAATCTGTTAATGTAGTACCACAGTCATTTGATCGAAGTTGAGTTGTAATAGAGTTGGCAGGTGTAGTAATTTGACACGTAGTACCATAGTTTGACCAAAGCCCATTTTTCTTAGATCTAACTCTTACATCGTAGGTGGTGTTGTTCTGAATTCCAGGAACTAAGTACATGTAAACATTTCTCCATTTATACCGTTTTGAAATAGTTTGTAAATACCCAAGTCCAGCGTTTGAGAATTCATATTCAATATCGGTTGCTCCTGGATCTGGTTCACACATAATAAAATTAGCGTAATCTGACATGACGATACCGCAATCAATTGCTCTAAGTTTATTGTTTATACAAGTATTTGCAGTAATATAAGAACTCTTTACTTCTGTATCAAAGCCAAATGCATTTGTAGCAACTAAAGTTACGCTATAATTTCCTGCGCCATTAAATTGAACCTCTGGATTTTGTGATGAAGCTGAGGTTGAATTTAAATACGTTACTGTAGTCGGTGAAAATGACCAAGCCCATGAAGTAGGAGTATTCGTTGATGCATCTGTAAAGTTTAAAGAATTACCATCACAAACTGTTGTAGCATTTGCACTAAAATCTGCAACAGGCGTAACCGCACAAGAGTTAACAGTAATGTAGCCTGTTTTAGTTTCGCCATCACTACCTGATGAATTTGTAGCTGTTAATGTAACTGCGTAGGTTCCTGCAGAGCTATAGGTAATGGTTGGGTTTTGAGATGTTGAAGTAGAAGGTGTTCCGCCTGTAAATGACCAGCTCCAACCAGTTGGTGTGTTTGTGCTTAAATCGGTAAATGATACAGTAGCACCTTCACACAATGATGTTGGTGTACCACTAAAATCTGCAACAGGTGCTACAGCACAAGATAAAGCAGTCATTGTTGATTGACTACAAACTGTTGAACCAGTACTTCTTGACATTACGTCATTACCTGCAGCTAAGTCATTAGTACTTGGTGTTCTGTTTTGAGTTCCATTAGTTATTGAGTAATGCATAATGGCACCAGGTGAAATAACATGACCTAATTGATGACCATGGCCTAGTTCATGTACGGCAACTGTTTCGAAATCATACTCAGACCCTCCTGGAGCTGAAGTGGTGTAATTCCAATTTGTTCCATCATCAAATACAATATCTAATTCAGAAACATACCAATCTATAGAAGAGCCATTAATACATCCGCTATATCTACTTGTACATCTTCCTAAGGTTCCATTTGGTAATTCTGATCCATTGTCATCTCTAATAACGTTAATTCCATCGCTTGCAATTACATCAGTAGTTGTTGTAGACCCAATTGTCCAATTTATTTTTGTTCCAGAACATGAGGTCCAAGATTCAAATGCTCTTACAAACGCAGCATTTCCAGCACCAGAAGCAAAATCAGTAAACATTTGCCAAGTATATCCACCACTTCCATTTTCATCTATATGTTGTGTTGGGTAGGCAACATCAATTCCTGAAGATATAGCATCAGATTCAACATTTAATTCTGCATAAGTAATCGTTAAAGAGGATCCACTTGTTATTGAAGCGGGATCTGTATTTGTTACTCGAATATTTCCTGTTCCAGCTCTATCAGGAACTTCTACAACAATCTGCGTGTTAGACCAAGAAATTATTTGAGTACTAAGTGCATCATAAAATCCAGAACCACCATCGTTGGCATCTGCAAAACTTACTGTTCCTTCTGTAGCACCAAAATTACTTCCGTTAATTGTTAGTTGTGTAGCGGTTCCAGCTGTAACTGTTGTTGGAGTGAAATTAGTAATACTTGGAGTAGCTTTGTTGGATGGAGTTTTGAATTGCTTAACAGAGAAAGGTTTAACTACCATATAGCCAGTATTGGTTAAACCTGAAACGGTATTGTATAATTGTTGATCGATATTATTAAAGCTATCAAAAACACCAGAAGCTTTGTTTTCAGCTAAATGATACTCTATAAACCCTTGCTCACTTGCATAGGCTTGGAAAATAGGTAGTGTTGGACTGTTTGGAGTCTGAACAGTGTTGGTGGTTAACATGAAAATACCTATATCATCATGGTCTAATTCAAGGCTAGGATGCACAACTTCTTTCTGCGTACCAACGATACCACCAGGAGAAATTACTTCAATAAAGCTAGTACTTACAAATCCTTTAAAGACTTTGTAAACTTCTATTTTACTTGCTGTATAGATGTTGTGATAATTATCATCCCAAAAGGATCTTTTACTAATTACTTTTCCTTCTACTATTAGTTGTGATTGATTGATTCTTGTATTAAAATTAACTTCTCTCATTTCTTGAGAAAAAGTTGATATTGAAAATAAGAATAAAGAAAGTACTAGTGTAAATATTTTTTTCATGAATATATTTTATATGTGTACATTGACTGCAAATTACATATATACTACGAAAAACCCAAAAGATTGGTTGTCTTATTTTATTAAAAAAAAACTAGAAATAGTAATGCTTTAAATAAAGGTTTTAGCAGAAAGAATAGATGAATAATTTCGAATAAAGGTTATGCTCTTTGCCATCAAAGGTTGCATTTCAACATCATCTTCAACATAAGGAACATTTTTTCTGTACTCCGAAATGAAATTTTCAATAAATGGAGAAGATTTTAATGGTTTTCTGAATGATAAACCTTGAGCTGAATTCATAACTTCTACGCCTAAAATTTTCTCTAAGTTGTCTACCATTCGATACACTTTAGTAGCAGCGTTGGCGCCCATACTTACGTGATCTTCTTGGCCGTTAGAAGAGTCTATCGTATCTACCGAACAAGGAGTAGCCAATTGTTTGTTTTGACTAACTACTGAGGCTGCAGCGTATTGCGGAATCATAAAACCACTGTTTAAGCCTGGATTGGCTACCAAAAATGCTGGCAAACCTCGTTCTCCACCAATTAGTTTGTAGGTTCTTCGTTCAGAAATACTGCCCAACTCTGCTATGGCTAATCCTAAATAATCTAACGCCATTGCTAAAGGTTGACCGTGAAAGTTTCCTGCTGAAATAATTTCATCTTCATCAGGAAATATAGTTGGGTTATCAGTTACTGAATTAATTTCTTTTTCAAAAACAGTTTGTACGTGGCTAATTGTGTCTTTGCAAGCTCCATGAACCTGTGGAGAACACCTAAAAGAATAAGGGTCTTGCACATGCGCTTTTTCTTGCTCAATTATTTCACTTCCTTTTAAGGCTTTTTTAATGTTTTGTGCAGTTATAAATTGTCCGTCATGAGGCCTTACTTTATGCACTAAATCATTAAATGGAGAAATTCTTCCATCATAGGCATCTATAGAGACTGCCGTTACAATATCGGCCATTACGCTTAGTTTTGTAGCTCTTAATAAGGAATGAATTCCGTAGGCACTCATAAATTGAGTTCCATTTAATAAGGCTAATCCTTCTTTAGATTTTAAGTTAATTGCATCCCAACCAAATTGCTTGTTAATGGCTTCAGCTGATGTTTTTTTACCTTGATAATTTACTTCACCTAAACCTAATAAAGCGAGCGACATGTGTGCTAGTGGAGCTAAATCACCAGAGGCTCCTAAGGAACCTTGTTGGTAAATAACAGGAAAAATGTCGTTGTTGTAAAAATCTACCAAACGTTGAATGGTTATCAATTGAACGCCAGAATGCCCATAGCTTAATCCTTGAATTTTAAGCAATAAAATGAGTTTAACAATCTCTTGAGGTACTTCTTCTCCTAATCCGCAAGCATGCGACATAACGAGGTTACGCTGTAGTTTTTCTAAGTCGTTAGATGATATTTCAGTGTCGCACAAAGAACCAAAACCAGTGTTGATTCCATAAATAGGTTTGTCGTGGGTGGCGAGTTTGTTGTCGAGGTAAGTTCTACATTTAACTATCAGTTCAGTTGCTTCTTCCGATAGTTCAATTTTTGTATTGTTGGATACTATGTTATTTATAGTTTCTAACGTTAACCAGTTTTTGTTAATTAAGTGTGTTCCCATAATTTTTTAAGTTTATGCATTGTAGGAACGAATCAATTTATCAATTGTAAGCTAGATTTTAGCGTTACAATCAATTCACAATGGCGGTTATTTATTTTTTATAATTTCAATTAATTCGTCTGTAGTTGAAAATTTATGTTTTTCGTTTTCTGTTGCTTTTTTAACAAACAGTTCCCTATCTTGATTGGAAGAAACTACAAATTCTATGTTTTTTCTATCCACAAAAGTCATTTGTTTTTTCCATTTAGCTGCTTCCGGATAAATTTCAGCATTAATTTCAGCTTCTCTTAATGCAAAAAGCATTGGTAAAAAACATTCTTCATCTTTTGGATCTTGATTGGTAAACAATACTTGAGTAGAATCGCCTTCAAATTTTGGATACAACTCATTGTCTAATAATACATCGTAAATACGATCTGCACCAAAAGAAATTCCAACACCAGAGACATCTTTTAATCCAAATTTTCCGGTTAAGTCATCATATCTTCCACCACCACATATACTAGGAAAATTATCAACTTTAACTTCTATAATGGTTCCGGTATAATAACCTAAACCACGCGCTAAAGTTGGATCGAATTCGAGGTTAGCAGTTTTAATGCCTAAAGTTTTTAGTTTTTCAAAAACAAAATTTAGTTCTTCAATTCCTTTCTGGCCATTAGCGGTATCTCCAATTTCAGACGATAAGTGTTTTAAGCCTTCTAGCATTGTTTCAAAATTAGAATCTAATTTGCTATTTACGCTTTTAATGCTGCATAAAACCATCAAATCTTCACAAGCTTTTTCCTTTATTCCTAATTCAATTAGTTCGGTTATTACTTTATCAATTCCAATCTTATCTAGTTTATCTATTGCAACAACAATTTGTTCAAACTTGTCAGTTTCTCCAACAGATTCAACAATTCCTTGTAGTATTTTTCTGTTGTTAATAGATATAGTATAATTCAGTTTGTCTTGAAATAACTCACTAAAAACAGCATCAATAATTTTTATTAAATCCACTTCATTTAACAAAGAGTCAGAACCAATAATGTCTGCATCGCATTGGTAAAATTCTCTATATCGTCCTTTTTGTGGTCTATCCGCTCTCCAAACGGGTTGAATCTGAAATCTTCTAAAAGGAAAAGTAATATCGTTTTGGTTTTGTACCACATAACGTGCAAAAGGAACAGTTAAGTCGTAGTGCAATGCTTTTTCTGCTATGGATCGAGTTAATCCATTGGAGTTTTTAGTAGCTAATGCATTTTCATCTGCTTTATTCAAATAATCTCCACTATTCAGAATTTTAAAAATGAGGTTATCACTTTCGTCTCCACCTGTACCAATTAGAGTAGATAGGTTTTCCATTGCAGGAGTTTCAATCTGCTCAAAACCGTATTTTTTGTACACGGCCTTAATGGTATCAAAGATGTAGTTCCTTCTGGCCATTTGCGTTGGCGAAAAATCACGTGTTCCTTTTGGTATGCTCGGTTTATTACTCATTCTTAATTATTGAGATGCTAAATTAATAATCTAATGTTTTACCTCATATTATATGTGAATTAATCTTAACTTTAATTTTAATGGATTTTAAAGGTGCAAAAAAATATATTTTAGATCGGTTGGAGTCGGAGTTAAACCCAAATTTACATTATCATGGTGTACATCATACTATAGACGTATATGAGGCATCCATCCGTATTTCTGAAATGGAAGACTTGTCTCAAGAAGAAAAGGTAATTGTAAATACTGCAGCTTTATATCATGATGCTGGATTCCTTTGTGAGTTTAAAAACAATGAAGCTGTAGGTGCAAGATTAGCTAGATTTGTTTTGGCTAAGTATGGTTATAATAGTATTCAGATTGAAAATATTGTGGATATTATTTTGTCAACAAAAAGTACAATACTACCTACTACAAAGTATGAAAAGATAATGAGCGATGCTGATTATGATTATTTAGGAAGAAATGATGTGAACGAAATTGCAGATACCTTGAGACGAGAATTGTATGAATACGGCTTTAAATATTCAGCTGAAGCGTGGAACGAAAAGCAGCTAAATTTTTTAGCTAAACACAGTTATTATACAGCTTCTTCATTGGAGTTAAGACGGCCAAAAAAACTAGCTTATTATGAGCAGTTAAAAGGCTTGAAGTTTTAACTCCAAGCCTTCTTTTACTAATTTTTTACTAATTTTTTGTATTTGAATCGAGTAGGTTCGGTTCCTAAACGTTTTCTTCTGTTTTCTTCATAATCAGAATAAGAACCTTCAAAATAAACCACTTCTGAGTTACCTTCAAATGCTAAAATGTGCGTACAAATACGATCTAAAAACCACCTGTCGTGAGAAATTACAACTGCACAACCAGCAAAATGTTCTAGACCTTCTTCTAAGGCTCTAATGGCATTTACATCCAAATCGTTGGTAGGCTCATCCAGTAATAAAACATTGGCTTCTTGTTTAATGGCCATGGCCAAATGTAAACGGTTTCTTTCTCCACCAGATAAAATACCTACTTTTTTATTTTGATCTGATCCTTGAAAGTTAAATCGTGATAAATAAGCTCTAGAGTTAATCGTTTTCCCACCAAACTCCATCATTTCTGTTCCTCCAGAAAATACTTCGAAAATGGTTTTGTCGTCATCTAAATCTTCATGCGATTGATCTACATAGCCTAATTCAACAGTTTCTCCAACTTTAAATGTTCCGATATCTGGTGTTTCTTCACCCATTATCATTCTAAATAGGGTTGTTTTACCGGCACCGTTAGGTCCAATAATTCCAACAATACCAGCTGGAGGTAATTTAAATGTTAAGTTGTCATACAATAGTTTTTCATCATAAGCTTTGGAAATATCGGTAGCGTCCAACACTTCATTTCCTAAACGAGGACCGTTAGGTATGAATAACTCTAATTTAGCTTCTTTTTCATTGGCACTTTCGCTTAATAATTTGTCGTAATTGGCCAAACGTGCCTTGGATTTCGATTGTCTTCCTTTGGCATTCATCTGCGTCCATTCTAACTCTCGTTTTAATATTTTTCTTCGTTTACTTTCTGTTTTTTCTTCTTGTTCTAAACGTTTTGATTTTTGATCTAACCAAGAAGAATAATTTCCTTTCCAAGGAATACCATGACCTCTGTCCAATTCTAAAATCCAACCTGCCACGTTATCTAAAAAGTATCTATCGTGGGTAATAGCGATTACCGTTCCAGCATATTGTTGTAAATGTTGTTCCAACCAAAAAACAGATTCGGTATCCAAGTGATTGGTAGGCTCATCTAACAATAAAATGTCTGGTTGTTTTAACAATAAACGACAGAGAGCAACTCTTCTTAATTCACCACCAGATAAATTTTTGACTAGAGCATCTTCTGGTGGACAGTTTAACGCATCCATTGCTCTAGAAAGTTGAGTGTCTAGTTCCCAGGCATTTAATGCATCAATTCTATCTTGTAATTCTGCTTGACGCTTCATTACTTCTTCCATTTTATCTGGGTTATCTAAAACTTCTGGATCTCCAAAACTGTTGTTTACAGCTTCATATTCAGCTAAAACATCAATGGTTTCTTGCGCTCCTTCTTGTACTATTTCTTTTACTGTTTTGGTTTCATCCAATTTTGGTTCTTGCTCCAAGTAACCAACAGAATAACCATTTGCAAAAGTTACATCTCCTTGGTATTGCTCTTCAACACCAGCAATAATTTTCATTACGGTAGACTTACCCGATCCGTTTAATCCTATTATTCCAATTTTAGCACCATAATAGAAAGACAAGTAAATGTCTTTTAAAATTACATTGCCATTTGGTAGGGTTTTCCCTACTTTATCCATCGAAAAAATTACTTTCTTGTCATCACTCATATTCAATCAAAAGTTAAATGTTTGAATTCCAAAGATAATTAAAAGTATGTCTTAAGATTCATCTTAAAATATATTTTATTCACGTTGAGTATTGGTACTTTTGAGTTTATTGTAAAATGGAAAATTTAGAACTAATAGTTGATGAAAATACCTCCTTGTCTCTTTACCAAGAAAAAGATGCAAAAGAACTGTTTACATTAATTAATAGTAACCATACTCATTTTAAAGAATGGTTGCCCTGGTTAGATTACAATACTAAAGTTGAAGATACACAGAAATTTATTTTGGAATGTAATGCCAACTATAAAAAAGGAGTTAATTTAACGTTAGGAATTCATTACGAGGGTAAAATTGTTGGTTCGGTTAGTTTTAATACCATAAGCCCCATTCATAAAAAAGCGGAAATAGGCTATATGCTTAGTGAGGATTATACTGGTAAAGGCATAATGATAAAATGTTGTAAGGCGCTGATTAATTTTGGATTTGAAAAACTAAAATTAAATAGAGTTGCCATTTTATGTGCTACAGAAAACATTAAAAGTAGAGCAGTACCTGAAAAACTAGGGTTTAAATTAGAAGGAATTCTAGAACAAAACGAATGGTTACTGGACCGTTTTGTTGATCATGCCCATTATGGAATGTTAAATGAAAATTGGAAATGAAAAATTATCTCTCGCTCATAAAATTTAGCCACACTATTTTTGCTTTACCTTTTGCATTAATTGGTTTCTTTTTGGCCATAAATAGTACTGGGTTTGAAACCAATTGGATGACTTTAATCTATGTGGTATTGTGTATGGTTTTTGCCCGAAGTGCAGCTATGGCATTTAACCGCTACATAGATCGTGAAATCGATTTGGCCAATCCAAGAACAGCAGAGGTAAGAGAAATTCCTAACGGAACAATTACAGCAAAAAATGCACTCGTATTTGTGCTCATTAATTGTGCTCTCTTTATTGGAACCACCTATTTAATTAATCCACTTTGTTTTTACTTATCGCCAGTTGCTTTAGCAGTTGTATTAGGTTATAGCTTAACCAAACGATTTACAGCTTTGTGCCATTTGGTATTAGGAATAGGATTGTCGTTAGCGCCTATAGGAGCTTATTTGGCGGTAACAGGTCAGTTCGATTGGTTGCCACTTTTCTTTTCTTTTGCTGTATTGTTTTGGGTAAGTGGTTTCGATATTATTTATGCCTTACAAGATGAAGAATTTGATAAGAAGCAAAAGTTGCATTCTATTCCAGTGTTGTTAGGAAAGAAAAAGGCATTGATGCTTTCTAACGTTTTACACCTATTTACAGCTGCCTTTATTTTGTATGCAGGTTATTATGCCAATTTAGGTTTGTTTTATTGGATAGGAAGTGGCCTGTTTATTGCATTGTTAATATATCAGCATTTAATTGTAAAGCCGAACGATTTAAGTAAAGTAAACCTGGCTTTTTTTACTACCAACGGTATTGCCAGTGCGCTTTTTGCAGCTTTCGTTTTGCTTGAATTATATTTAAAGTAATGAAGCGGATTTTAACAAGCATTAAAAAAATAATCTTTAACAAATGGCTACTGCTGTTTGTTGGGTGCTTGTTTTTATTTGTGTTTTTATCCAATCTTATTATCATAAAGTCTACTCAAGATGACATTTATGAAACTGTAGCTAGTACGCCTGTAAAAGAGGTAGGATTAATTTTAGGTACGAGTAGGTATACTTCATGGGGAGGAACCAATTTATATTTTAAATACAGAATTAATGCAGCAGCAGCACTTTACAAAAGCGGTAAAATAAAACACATTATTGTAAGTGGTGATAATAGTTTAAAATCTTACAATGAACCTCGAGAAATGTTAAACGCTTTAATGGCTAAAGGAATTCCAGAGGATGCTATTACGTTAGATTTTGCCGGATTTAGAACTTTAGACTCCGTAGTAAGATGTAAAGAAGTTTTTGGTCAGAGTGACATAATTATTATTTCACAACGGTTTCATGTAGAGCGGGCGCTCTTTATTGCTAATAAATATAGCATGAAAGCAATTGGCTTTGCAGCAAAAGATGTTCCCGATCAATACTCATATAAAACAAAATATCGCGAATATTTGGCCAAAACCAAGGCGGTAATCGACCTTTATTTAATCAACAAAAAACCTAAATTCTTAGGTAAAGCAGAAAAAATAAACGTATAAGCTTAAATTATTCTAACTGACAGTCAGTTAGTTGTGATTTATTTTAGTACTATGTATTGCATAATACAATTTAAAACCTATATCTTTGCATTGTAATTTAACGAGAGTAGAAATGAAAATTGAAAATACTAAAGCACAAATGCGGAAAGGAGTTTTAGAATATTGTATTCTATCCATTCTAAAAAGTGGTGAAGCTTATCCATCTGAAATAATTGATAAATTAAAAGAAGCAAAATTAATTGTTGTCGAAGGCACGCTTTATCCCTTACTAACCAGATTAAAAAATGCAGGGATTTTGACTTACCGTTGGGAAGAATCAAAATCTGGACCTCCAAGAAAATACTATCAACTCACCAAAATAGGAGAGGAGTTTTTAAAAGAACTCGAAACCACATGGAATGAATTGGTTAAAGCGGTAAAGTTAACAAGTAAATAAAAGCATCAACAACAGAAAAGGCAATAGACTAAATTATATTAAAATGAATCAAACAGTAACAATAAACATAAGCGGGATAGTATTTCACATTGAGTTGGACGCTTATGAAGATTTGAAAAACTACTTAAACAAGATTAAAAGTTATTTCAAAAACTCGGAAGAGTGCGAAGACATTATGTCCGATATAGAGGCAAGAATTGCTGAATTGTTTAGTGAAAAGATGTCGGATCTAAACCAAGTTATACTTAGGAAAGATGTTGATGAGGTAATTACCATTATGGGTAAACCCGAACAATATATTGATGAAGATTCTGAAGAACAACACGAAGCACCTCGAGCTGAAAAGAGAACCAATAGCACTGAAAAGAAATTTTTTAGAAACCCTGACGAGCGAGTTTTGGGTGGAGTTGCTTCTGGTATAGCTTCATATTTTGGTTTCGATACCATTTGGGCAAGGTTGTTTTTTGTATTGACAACGTTGTTTGTCGGTTTTGGACCTTTGTTGTATATCATTCTTTGGATTGTAATACCAGAGGCTAAAACGGCTTCAGATAGATTGCAAATGAAAGGTGATCCGATTAATATTGATAACATTGGAAAAACGGTTCAGGATGAGGCAGGAAAAGTAAATGAAAAATTAAAAAACGTTAATGGCAGTAAGATTGGACATATTTTGGAACGTATTTTTAATGGAATAATAGCAGTAATTAAAACCATTTTTAAAGCTGCAGGTAAATTAATAGGTGCAATTTGCTTACTATTTGGCTTGTTATTTGCCGTTTGGTTTATTATGGGTTTGGTAGATGATAGTGTTATTTTTTCCTATACTTCTGAAGGGATAACAGGGATTGAATCATCAGAATTGTTTGAATTAATGTTTGCTACAGCAGATCAATTTTACCTCTTTTTAATTTGCTTGATAGTAGTAATAGTTATACCTATAATAGGGTTAATGTTTGCAGGTGTTAAGTTATTGTTTGGTGTTAAAGGAAATGGAGCCATAACAATTTCGTTGTCAATACTTTGGTTTATTGGGTTGTTTGCTGCAATAACATTAGGTTTAAAAACAGCTAGTGATCAAAAATCTAGTCAAAAAGAAATTTCCTCTACCTACTTATCAAGTACAACAGATGTAATTTATTTAAAGGCAAGCGAAAAAACGATTCCTGGTGAAGTTATGTTGGAACTAGATGATTTTAGTTTGGCCTTGGACGAAAAATACTTGTATTCGAATGAGATAGAATTAACGATAAAAGAGAGTCAAACAGATAGTGTTGAAATGATAATAGAGACTCGATCCAATGGGAAAAATAGAAAAAAAGCGTTAGAAAATGTAAGGTCTATTAACTATGATTTTGAAGTAGCAGACAGCCTCATTAAGTTCGATGAATTCTTAACTACACCTAGAGCACAGCGTATGCGGAATCAAAGTATTAGAATTACGCTAAAATTACCATTAGGTAAAGCGGTTTATTTAGATGAATCATTAAATGGATTAATATATGATATTGATAACGTTACGGATACTTGGGATAGAAAAATGATAGGGGAAAAGTGGGTAATGTTACCAAACGGATTAACCTGTTTAGATTGTAGTGAAATTGATGGTATAAAAACAGAAGATATAACCGCTAAAATTGAAAAAGAAAAAGATGAGTTAGAGTCAGCTGAAAATGAATAGTATGAACGGTAACCAATTATCATTTTATCTTGCCATTAGTGTAAAAGCGGAAGATAATGGGCCAATAGTTGGTTACTTTTAACAATAGTAAATTTCCCTCCATAAACATCCCTCCTGTTTAGTTAGTGCAAAAGCCCTCTGGTAGTTCGGAGGGCTTTAAAATTGTATAAAGTTTATTTTAATCTTAATTTTGAATTCTAAATGGTTTTAATATGAAATTAGTTTTATTGGCACTGGGTTTATTAGGAATTGGCGTTTTTGGAATGGCTGTTAAAATTATTTTTAAGAAAGGTGGGACCTTTGATAAAACCTGTGCAAGTTCGAGCAGAATTTTAGGTGAAAGCGATGAAGCTTGTGGTTTTTGTGGTGCTAAACCAGAAGAGAAATGCAAGAATGACGAAGTAGAAACTGCTGCTTAATCCAATAAATCAGGCCTTCTTTGGGTAGTGCGTTCAATCGCTTTTTCTTCTCGCCATTTATCTATGGCTTTATGATCTCCAGAAAGTAATATTTCAGGAACCTTACTTCCTTTATAGTCTTCAGGGCGCGTATAAACCGGTGGAGCCAATAGATTATCTTGAAAACTATCTGTTAAGGCAGAAGTTTCATCACTAATTACACCCGGAATTAATCGAATAATGGCATCGCATAAAATAGCTGCAGGCAATTCGCCTCCAGTTAAAACAAAATCGCCAATAGAAATTTCTTTTGTAACAAATAGTTCTCTAATACGCTCATCAATACCTTTATAATGACCAGCCAAAACAATTAAATTTTCTTTTAAGGAAAGTTGATTGGCCATACCTTGCTTTAAGGTTTCACCATCAGGAGTCATAAAAATAACTTCATCATAACTTCTTTCTGCTTGTAATTTTTCTATGCAAGCGGCAATTGGCTCTATTTGCATTACCATTCCGGCACCGCCTCCAAACGCATAATCATCTATGCTGTTTTGTTTGTTAGTAGCGTAATCTCTAAGGTTATGAATCTCAATTTCAACCAAGCCTTTATCTTGAGCTCGCTTTAAAATTGAGGCACTAAAAGGACTTTCAAGTAAGTCAGGTAAAACAGTTATAATGTCAATGCGCATGCTGGCAAAATTACAGCTAATTAATTAATGAGAAAAACTTGTTTTAAGCTTAGATTTAATAATTAAATTTGTTGCTCAAATCGAAGGAATATGACTGAAATAAGAAATAACTGGACAAAGGAAGAGATTAAGGCAATTTATGATAGACCATTAATGGAGTTGCTCTACGATGCAGCAACAACTCATCGTGAAAATCATAACCCAAATGAGGTGCAAGTAAGTTCGTTAATTTCTATAAAAACAGGAGGATGTTCTGAAGATTGTGGGTATTGTCCGCAAGCGGCACGTTACCATACCGATATTGAAAAGAATGATTTAATGACAGTAGATACAGTTAAAGAAATGGCTGTTAACGCAAAAGAAGGCGGAGCATCTAGAGTTTGTTTGGGTGCAGCTTGGCGTAATGTTACCAATAACGAAGATTTTGATAACGTATTGGAAATGGTAAAAGAAGTGAACGAAATGAACATGGAAGTTTGCTGTACTTTAGGAATGTTATCGCAAGATCAAGCAAGAAGATTAAAAGAAGCAGGCCTATATGCTTACAACCATAACTTAGATTCATCCGAAGATTTTTACAAAGAAATTATTTCTACTAGAGGTTATGACGATAGATTAAGAACAATTGAGCATGCTCAAAATGAAGGGATTCATGTTTGTTCTGGAGGAATAATTGGAATGGGAGAAAGTGATGAAGATAGAGTAGGGATGTTATATACTTTATCAACGTTAACTCCTCATCCAGGATCAGTACCAATTAATGGATTAGTTCCAGTTCCAGGAACTCCTTTAGAAGAGCAACAACCGGTTTCTATTTTTGAAATGGTACGAATGATTGCTACAGCAAGAATTGTAATGCCAAAAGCACAAGTAAGGTTGTCGGCAGGAAGAACTGAAATGAGTAGAGAAGGACAAGCTTTGTGTTTCTTTGCTGGAGCAAGTTCTATTTTTGCAGGAGATAAATTATTAACTACTCCAAATCCAGAATACAATGAAGACATGGAGTTGTTTAAGCTATTGGGTATTTCACCTAAAGAAGCCTTTGTGGATGGTGAAAAACCAGAATCTAAAGATACTTACAAAGAAGTAAGAGAAACAGAACGAGCAGAGTGGAGTAGACCAGCTCATGAAATTAAAGGGAATGTTGAAGCAACTGAAAAAGGAAAAGCAGCAAGAAGAGCTTTGAAAGAAGAGGTGTCTAAATAACCTAAGGTGGAAACTCACCACAAACATATTCAAGAGAAACTTACTAACCGTAAGGCTGATAATGCTTTGCGTACACTAAAAATTAACGAAAATCTAATTGACTTTTGTTCTAATGATTATCTAGGTTTTGCTAAAGAAAAAGCCATTCATCAGGTTGAAAACGAATTGGAAACTTTTGGTGCTACAGGCTCTCGATTGATATCTGGAAATCATAAAATTACAGAAGTAGTTGAGCAGGAACTGGCTAATTTTTATTCTAGCCAAAGTGCACTCATTTTTAACTCTGGTTACAATGCCAACTTGGGCTTTTTCTCCTGCGTTCCACAACGAGGTGATACCGTTATTTATGATGAACTGATTCATGCTTCCATAAGAGATGGAATTAAATTAGGCAACGCCAATGCATTTTCTTTTTCACACAATAGTTTAGCTGCTTTAGAAGAAAAATTAACAAAAGCACAAGGAAAAATATATGTAGTAGTAGAGTCTATTTATTCTATGGATGGTGATGCGGCTCCATTAACAGCAATTTTAGAAAAATGCAAAAAATACCAAGCTGCTTTAATTGTAGATGAAGCACATGCTGTTGGAGTTTTTGGAAATGGAAAAGGATGTTGTGTGGAGTTGGGCATAGAACAAGCTATTTTCGCTAGAGTTATCACTTTTGGAAAAGCCTATGGAGCTCATGGCGCTGCTGTTTTGGGAAGTAATGATTTAAGGGATTACTTGATTAATTTTTCTCGACCTTTTATTTATACTACCGCATTGCCTTTGCAAAGTATTGTATCTATTAAAAAAGCACATGAATTTTTGCTTAAAAATATAGAAAGAATTGAACAATTAAAATCGAACATTGAATTTTTCAAATCATCTTTTAATAATTGTCATCCTGAGCTTGTCGAAGGATTAATCATTAACTCACAAAGTCCAATACAATGTTTAATTGTACCTGGAAATAAAGAGGTAAAACAATTGGCCCAAAATATTCAAGAACAAGGATTTGATGTTCGTCCAATATTAAGTCCAACTGTACCAAAAGGGCAAGAGCGTTTAAGAATATGTTTACACAGTTTTAATACTGAGAATGAAATAGGGCAATTGGTTAAATTATTGGAGGAGCAGTCATGAAAAAATACTTTGTTACAGGAATAGGAACTGATGTTGGCAAAACAGTAATTTCAGCAATTTTAACAGAAGCACTTGAAGCAGATTACTGGAAACCAATTCAGGCTGGAGATTTAAATCAATCAGATTCAATAACCGTAAAAGGATTGGTTAGTAATGTTAATTCTGTTTTTCATACTGAAGCATATCAATTGACTCAACCTATGTCGCCTCATGCTGCAGCAGAGATTGACAACATTGAAATTGATGTTGCTGCAATTGAATTACCACAGACAAACAACAATTTAATTGTTGAAGGTGCGGGTGGTTTAATGGTTCCATTAAACGATAAAATGTTAATTATAGATTTAGTTAAAGCCCTAAATATTGAGGTTGTTCTAGTTTCTCAAAACTATTTAGGAAGCATTAATCACACTATTTTAAGTATAGAAGCATTAAAAAGTAGAGGAATAAAAGTTGCTGGAATTATTTTTAACGGAGCATCAAATAGTGTTTCCGAAAAATACATTTTAGATTATTCAGGGCTGCCTTGTTTGGGAAGAATAAAACAGCATGATCAAGTTAATAAGCAAGTTATATTGAGTTATAAAAAGGAATTTGAAAACGTATGAGTTTAAAACAAAAAGATAAGCAGTACATCTGGCATCCTTTCGATCAGATGAAAGGAGCAGAGATAATTCCTATTGTTAAAGGTGAAGGAGCTTTTGTTTATGATGAAGATGGAAAGAAATACATAGATGGATTTTCCAGTTGGTGGGTGAACGTTCATGGACATTCACATCCATACATAGCGCAAAAAATTGCCGATCAAGCCAAGGAATTAGAGCACGTTGCTTTTGGTGGATTTACACATCCTCAGGCAGTTAAATTGTCTGAACGATTGGTAAACCTTTTACCTCATAATATTGAAAAATTGTTCTTTTCAGACAATGGTTCTACGGCCAATGAAGTAGCCTTAAAAATGGCTATTCAATACTGGTTTAATCAGGGTGAAAAACGAAATACATTTCTTTCATTAGAGGGAGATTATCATGGAGACACTTTTGGTAGCATGAGCTTAACTGCTCGTGGTGGCTTTAATGAACCTTTTGAACGGTTTATGTTTGATGTCAATTTTATTGAGCCACCAACCGAAGAAAATGGAGCAGAAGTGCTAGCAAAAGTGGAAAACTATTTAAAAACTGGAACAGTTGCCGCGTTTATATTTGAGCCAATAGTTCAGGGCGCAGGAGGAATGCTGATGCATTCTCCAGCAATACTATCTAAAGTGATTGGGCTTTGTCAGCAATATGGGGTTTTAACGATTGCCGATGAGGTTTTTACTGGATTTGGAAGAACGGGTAAGCTTTTTGCAAGCGATTATTTTGAGCATAAACCCGACATCATGTGCTTGTCTAAAGGATTGACTGGTGGTTTTTTGCCTTTAGGCATAACTGCTGTGGCGGATAAAGTGTATCAAGCTTTTTATTCTGATGATGCCAAAAACACTTTTTTACATGGACATTCTTATACTGGGAATCCTATTTCGTGTGCAGCGGCAAATGCTTCTTTAGATTTGTTTGAGCAAGAAAATACCATGCAAAATGTAGCGCACATTACAGAAAAATTAGCTGCTTTTGTTGCGCAAATTAAAAGGAATAAAAATGTGAGAACTGCTCGAGGTTTTGGTGCTATAGCTGCTGTTGAGATAGAAACCCAAGGAGAAAGCTCGTATTTTAATAATGCAGGAAAAGAAGCATATAACTTTTTATTAAGCAAAGGCGTTATTTTAAGGCCGTTGGGAAATGTGCTTGTAATTGTGCCGCCTTATTGTATTTCAGATGAAGCTTTAGAGCAAGTATTTGAAAGTGTATTGGAGTATTTTGAAGGAACCAAAAGTTAATTTCCCTTACTTTTTTCAATTAGTTCTGTGCTAACTCTCTTATAGATATTCTCTTTGTCAAATCTATTGATGAATAACTTATAGCACCTAATGTAAGCCATTAAGCTGGAAAGGATAATGCAACATATTGCAGCATAAACGGCACACATGGGCCAGTTTGCTATGTCTAGCGTTTTAATTATTTTAAACGATCCAAAAAAAGTAATCAATATAGTAGCAAATAGTTCAAACCAATTAAAAATTACCTTCACTTTAAATTCTGTGTAGTACTTTTTAAAAAGCTGATTCCTTTCTCTTTGTCCTAATTTTATATTATTTGATTCCATTCTTATTTTAGCAGTAGGAATTCGAAGTTAAAAATAATCTTTAGTTATAGTATAAACATCGTACAATAATTATTAACAATTAATAGGTTTTACTAGGCTTGAGGATCTGTTACTTCACAATAATTTGGTGTGATTCTAGCAACGTCTTATTGTTGGAAATAGTGATAACATAGATTCCGGCTTTCCAATTGGATGAATCAATTTTTTTCTTTTTATCGAATGTGTCAGAATAGATTAGTTTTCCATCTGTTGAAAAAACAACTAAATCAAAATCCTTTATTCCTTTTTTTACTTTTGGTTGAATCCAAATAAAAGAATCTGAAGGATTTGGAAAAACGTTAAATTGAGTTTCTTGTTGAAAAGATTCTGTAATACCTACTGTTGATTTTCCAGTAGCAAAGGTGTATTCACCTAATAGTATAGTATCTAATGTCATCCATCCGAGAGGAAGGTTGGGGATTATGTTGAATTTGGTGTAATTTCTATATTCCGACCAATCCGATTTAGGACTTTCTCTGTACAATAAAATAACACTATCTGCATTAAGCGGAATAATATCTGTATCTAAATATCCCGCACTGGTTCGTCCATCAAAATTTAATTCCAACTTAGCTTGAAAACCGTTGGGTAAAATACCATCAATACTCCAATATCTACTAGTAGATATATTGTAGTTATTACTATTGTTTTTGATGGAGTCAGGAGCAACCCAGTGGTGTTCTATTTGAATCATTGCAGAATCTGTAACAGCATTAACAGTAAGTGAGCGTACCATTGATAAGTCCATATCATTTGTGCTGTATGTTGCAGGTGTATTAATAATCAAAGTGTTGTCTGTTCGGGCTTGGTTTAAACGATTTCCTTCATTAAGTATTACCACGGTTGGGTTAAAAGGAACACTAACGCTAATTAAGCTATTTAATCCAGAAACTGTAATAGTATCTTGGTGTTTGTTCCAGTTGTTGTCGTAAAAAGTAACCTCTAAAGGAGTGTTTGTGTGTAATACTGTTGCGCCCCTTAGTTTCTGTTTAATCTGTATGTCAATGTCAAAATTAGGTCCATTTGGTGTCGCAACAGTAGAGTCAATGTCAAAATGAGAGAAGCCTGGAGCAAAAACCCAATCCTTAAAAAAGTTAGTCATATTAATACCTGTTGCGCTCGTTAATTCATCTCTAAATTGTATAGAGTTTATACTTTTAAATTGGTAAGTGTTAATAACGCTTTGTAACCCAACAAAAAATAAGGAGTCACCTAAATAAGCTCTCATGTTGTGGGCAACTACAGCACCTTTTTTGTAAACATGATCGCCATAAGTGTATTGGTGTGGAATACCAGAAATGGCCCTGTAACCTCCTTCATTAATGTGAGCAAACCTAACCACCTCTTTATGGTTTGTTTTTATAGCATTAAGGGAAGTGGTGTAATCATAAATGTTTTCTAAAAATAAATGTTCAGAATAAACGGCCATACCTTCATTTATCCACATATCTTCCGCAGTTTCGCATGTAACTAAGTCTCCCCACCAGTGGTGTGCAAACTCATGAGCCATTAATGTTTCGCTTTGTAAGGTGCCATCTATAGAGCTTGTAGGGTAGGCAATATTGGTGGCATGTTCCATTGCTCCGCTACCAAAAGGGACTGCAGAAAAGCCAATTTTACTCCATAAGTAAGGTCCGTAAGATTGTTCATATGCATCAAATGCACCGTGTAAGTTTAAAAAGGAGTTTTTCATGTTGGTAGTATCTGCAGCTTGAGCAACTAGCTCTACGGGTATAATGTTGTTAATACCGTTAAATGTTGTTTTGGCTGTTTCATAATCTGAAACAGCAACACAGGCTAAGTAGGTAGGAATTTCTTCATTCATTACCCATTTTCTTGTAATCGTATCTCCTGTAATAATGCTTTCACTCATTAATAAGCCATTACAATGTGCTTTGTTTCCGCCTCCAGTAATAATGTTGAATTCATAAGTAGATCTTTCCACAAAATTATCAAAACAAGGAAACCAAATTCTACCATAATTGTGCGGATTTCCTTGAAAACCTACTCCTAAATTAAATGTATAGCCGCTGCTAAAATAAAACCCTCCCCAACCAGATGCATCTTGTATTGGTGACCCATTGTAATAAACAGTTACTTCAGCTGTGTCTGAAGTGTTTAGTGCTGTTGGGAGTGTTATGGTTATTAGTGGACTGGCATGATTAAAAACGATTGGAGTTCCTAATAGGGTGATTGAATCAACAGTTAAGCCTTCTAAATCTAATTTTAAAATAGAGGTGTTATTTATTTTTGGAGTAAACTTAACTTTGCAATTGCCGTTAATTAATTGATTTCCAACATTTGTCATGTCTAAATTAATCTCGTAATTTAAAATATCTACCGTGTCACTTCTAGAGTTTAGCGCTTTGTTGGTGGGTTGTTTTTTTTGACCGTAACTTAAAGAGTAAGAGCTGACAATAAGAATGATGAGAAGAATATTTTTCATGTTGATGATTTAGGATGGTTAAAGTTACTGAAAAGATAATAAGTACCGATAATTGGGTGAAATGTACCATTTTTCTATAATTGTATTCCTAAAGTTGAATTAAGTGCTGTTTGCCATTTTTTTTAAATATCTTTACTTCGCTACTACTCACTAATACTATCGTAATCCTATGAAGCCATCTGCGGAGCTATTTCAACTGATTAGATCATTGTCTAAATCTGAAAAACGCTACTTCAAACTTTCGTCTTCATTACAGTCTGGAGAAAAAAACTACATGAAACTCTTTGATGCCGTTGAGTTGCAGGATAGTTATGATGAGGATGCGATTAAAGAAAAGTTTAAAGGGGAAACATTTATTAAACACCTTCCTTCCGAAAAAAATCACTTATATAGTTTAATTCTTAAAAGCCTAAGAGGGTTTTATTCTGATAAATCGGCTGCGGCAATTTTACAAGAACAGATTCGTAACATTGAATTGCTATTTAATAAAGCATTGTATAAAGAGTGTGGTAAATTGATACGTAAAGCTAAGAAAATGGCTTATGATTTTGAGAAATACTACTTTTTATTGGATTTAATTGATTGGGAAAAAACACTTATTGAAGAAGAGTATTTGAGAGGTCAGTTTGATAAGGATTTAAATAAATTGGTTGAAGAAGAAACAGAATGTTTAGAGAAGCTGCGGAATTTAGCAGAATATCAGATGCTTTATTCTAAAATTAACTATGTAATTAGAAGGGGTGGTTATTCTAGAAATGAGGAAGAACAGGTATTGGTAGATGAGATTGCTAATTACCATTTAATTAAAGGAAAAAATACCGCATTGTCAACCAAAGCGGCTACTGCATGTTATTCTATAAAAGGGCTTTGTGCTATTACTGAACGAAATTTAGATGATTCTTACGTTAACTTTAAAAAGGTGATAAAAATAATGGAAGATAATCCTATGATTATGAAGGAACTTCCTAAAAGGTATGTTAAAGCATTAAATAATGTGATGTTTGCCTATATGGATTATGAAAGATGGGATGAATGTTTGGGAATGATTAATAAGCTTAAAGGGTTGATTAAAAAGAGTGGTTTTGAGAGTATGGATGTACAACTCAAAATATTTACATCTTCATATAGTGCAGAGCTATCTATGTGTATTCATCGTGGAGAATTTGATAGAGCGATGGAATCCGTTATTCCAAATACATTAACTGAACTAAAAAAATATGAAGGAAAAATAAACACTGAAGAAGAAATGTTGTTTTACTATAATATTTCAACTGCTTATTTTGGAGGAGGAGATTATAAGAGCGCTTTAAAATACATTAACTTGGTTTTAAACAATAGTGAAACAGGTTTAAGACAAGATGTTTATACTTTTGCTAGATTGTTTAATTTAATTATTCACTATGAGTTGGGGAATTACGATTTACTGGATTATACCATTAAATCTACTAAACGATTTGTAGCAAAGAGCCAACGAAACTATAAGTTTGAGACTGAATTTTTAAAGGATTTTAAAAAGTTACTTAAAGTAAGAAATGTTAGTGATACCAAACAGTTGTTTGTGTCTTTTAAGACTTCGCTTACAAATGTTTTGAAAGATCCTTATGAGCAGGCTGCAGATGAATATTTTGATTTCTTATCGTGGTTGGATTGTAAAATTGAAGGAAAAACCTACCAAGAAATTATTGTCAAAAAAGTAAGTAAATAATGTTTATCTTCTTTGTTTAATAGCTTCGTAAGCTATTATGCCAGCAGCTACCGAAACATTAAGGGAGCCAATTTCACCAAACAATGGAATTTTACCTTTGGTATCGGCAATTTTTAAAATTTGATTAGATACGCCTCTTTCTTCGTTTCCCATAACAATTGCAGTAGGGTCGGTATAGTTGGTATCGTAAATAGAATCATCTGTTTTTTCGGTACAAGCCACTATTTTTATTCCACTTGCTTGTAAAAACATTACTGCATCGGTAAGGTTGTTTACTTTGCATACTGGAATTTGATTTAGTGCTCCGGCCGAAGTTTTAATAGCATCACCGTTAATTTGTGCCGATTCTCTTTTAGGAACAATCAAGGCATCAACTCCTGCGCATTCTGCAGTTCGAGCAATTGCACCAAAATTTCTTACATCAGTAATTTTATCTAATACCATCAATAAAGGTACCTTTCCAGCCTCAAATAAACCGGGCACTAATGTCTCCATATCGTGCAATTCTATAGGTGAAATCAATCCAATAACTCCCTGGTGATTACTAGAGGTCATTTTATTTAACTTCTGAATAGGTACGTGAGAAAAGGGAAGTTTAGCTTTTTTTATAGCATTTCTTAATTCAGAAAGTCCAGATCCAGAAATGTCTCTCTGAATATAAAGTTTGTCAATTTCTTTGCCAGCATTAATGGCTTCAATAACCGGTTTAACGCCAAAAATTAAGTTGTTCTCATTTTCCATGGTGCGAAGGTAGGTAAAATGGTTTTTGTTGAGCAAAGCCTAACGAAATTAGTTTAATTTATAGCTCAAATACCTCGTTTGGTTTGCCCAATCGAAAGCCTTCACTAATTACTTGTTTAGCTTCGGTACTGTTGGTATCTATTACTGGGTTGGTATGGTTGAAGTGTATAAAAACTATTTTGCTTTTTTCTTGTTTATTTAGTGCTTTAAATGTTTCAAAACTTTCTACAATAAATGGATGAGGAATTTCAGAAATATCCCTATTGTTAATTTCCTTTCCGCTAAAAAAGGTTGCATCTAAAAAAGCATAGTCCACTTTTTTAATTTCTTCAACGATATCTTTGTCCCACTTTTCCCACTTATCAATATCCGGAATAAATAAGGCTGTTTTATTTGGACCTTTAATGCTGTACCCAACAGTTTCAGAATATTCATCTCTGTGTGGAACTAAAAAAGGTGTTACTCGAATATGTTCAGAAAGTTGAATCTCAGTTTCATTTTTCATTTCCTGGAGCGTAATATTGTTTTTGGTAACTAACTGACTCCATGGACCGCTTTCTGAAAGGAATTTTTTCATTCTTGGCATTGCAAAAACGGGAACGTTTTGCGCATTCATGGCCTCTTTACCTAAATACATTAAGCCGGTATAATGTCCAATGTGGGCATGAGTTAAAAATATACCATCGGCAATTTCTTTATCATTATGTCTCGTTAATTTTTTCATTTGCTTAACCATATTAGGACTGGCTTCAAATAAATAGGTGTTGTTGTTGTTGGCATCAATTAAACCTAATGATGTAACTTCTCTTACCGTTTTTGAGTTATTAAACACGTCTGAGCAACATTCTTTTTTACACCCAATTTGAGGGTATCCTGCATCTTGAATAGTTCCCAGTATAACCAATGAAGTTTTAGTAATTACAGGTTCTGCTTTTGCTTCTATTGGGGCAGCTTCTTGGTTGGAACAAGAAAAAGTAAGAATGCAAATTAATATAGTGAAATATTTTTTCAAGTCATTCATGTAGCTTGGCTCAAATAAGTTTTATACAGTTTAAGTTTTATTGTGGTAGTTAATTGAAATCGTAGGAAAATATATTCAAGTCCTTCTTATAAATCTCACTAACTTTCGTTTTCATCTTTTCATCGTAGTATTCCCTAAAATCTTTTTTCTTATTTGTAGAGTTCATTCTTTTAATTGGCTGATTATTAATGCTTAACAAACCCATAATATGAGAAAGATCATTTTCAAAATTTTCAAACTTACCGATGTAGTCAATTGAATTTAAGTCAATTAGTTTTGATTGTAAACGAATATGCGGGTCACAATTATCTATATCTTGGCTTGCTACAAAATCAATAAAATTTTCAAACTTTCGCATTTCTATCAATTCTTTGTATGAGAACTTAAAATAATTGTTTTGAACTACTTTATTCATCCAACATGATACGAGCCTGTCGTATGGGTTTCTAATAAATGCAAATTTGAAATAGTCCTTATAAATCCCAGTAGAGTAATGACAATCATATGGATGTTCCGCATCTAAATGGGTGTTTGATTCTTTTAAAATTTTAAGAATTGTTCTTGTTCCAACTTTAGCAACCCGGAACCAAATGAACTTTTTTTCATGACAAACCGTCAAGTTGTATTTGTCTCGAGAAGGAAGCTGAGGAATCGTTTTTAGTACAATTCGACTTACAGTTTGGTATAACTTGCTGCCACGTGTTAGTTGAGTTGATAGGCCGCTTTTGTTTTTGATTGTTTTAAGCATATAGTTTTAATAAATCCGTCCACTCCTCCAGCTGTCAACAGCTCTAAACCATGTGTTTTTAAAAATAGGGGAGCGGCTTAGTGTAAAGTCGTTGTTACTCACAGGGTTGTCAACCTTGTTAAAAACAAAGCTAATGGACATCATATTGTTTTCTTCGCCATAAATCCAGTTTTCGTAAGTTTTGTTCTTGTATACTACGTTGGGCGATCCAAATATTACGTAAATAATACCTCTATCTGTTTTCCAACCTTCTAGGTAAGAAGTGAAGTATTTGTTGGCGTTCTCTACTCGTGTATAATATGCTCTAATTAATGTTTTTGCTCGGTCGGTACTTCCTGCAATATTAAGCCAAAACTTATCTATTGCTAATTTTTTGTTTTTGCTTTCGTTTAATTCGGCAAACTCTTTTTTAGTAGAAATGTAACGCATTGGCGGAATCATGTTTTCCGGGTTTTTTATTTTCGGAAAATTTTCTTGAAAGTTAAATAAAGTGGGACCTAACTTATTGGTTTCTGAATTTTGAAAATGGAACAAGCCTGTTTTTTCTATGGTATAAAGTAGTGCATTAGAATCATTAAACTCTAAATAAATGGAACTGCTAGGTTTAAATACCAGTGGCTCTTCGGGTTCTATTGGAATCGAAAACGGTGGTTTTGCTATAGGCAAATTAGAATCGTAATGTTTTAATAAAATTCTATTGGCTTGGTTTTGTCTGTTTTTTATAATTTTTATGCTAGTATTGCTGGTAAAATAATTATTAAACAACACATTATTGTTAGAGTCGAGCATAATGTAGTTTTGGTTAGAGTACATGTTGGATCTGTTAATCGGTACCCTCTTTCGAGCATAATGGTCTCTTGTTAAATCGTTAAAAGTAATTAGTAAATCGTAGGTTTTTCCAGCTTCTGTTTTTAGTTTTAAAAGGCCATCCAAGTGTCTTTTTTCTTTATTGTTTCCATAATCTTTAAAATAAATGGAAGTACTGTCTACAATACTTTCATCGGCCTTGTTTATTAATTGGTAATTAATAAGGAGGTTGGCGCTAAATGTGGTGTCATTTCTCTTTTTGGTATATAAAATGTTTGCAGAATTCAGTCTAAAATGTACCTCTGTTAAGGTATCGTTTTTATGAAAAACTTTATATACAGGATTAATTAAATTTAAACCTGGCATGTAAATTCCGGCAACATTGCTGCTGCTTGCCGTTTTTTTAGAAGGCTTACAGGCGTACAAGGCTAGTGCTGCAATTAATATGATGATGAGTTTACGCATCAAGTTGGTTGGTGTTGTCAGTTAAAAAATCTGTTGCAATGTTCTTTTTTGTTTTAGCACCTAAAGTTCTAATCTTTTCTGCTCTGCCAATTAAATTACCCGAACCTGTTTTCAATTTGTTTATCGCTCCGTTGTAAGCTTCTTGAGATGATTTTAATCCTTTATCTATTTTTTCTAAATCTTCTAAAAAGCCAACAAACTTATCGTAAAGCCTACCGCTTTGCTCGGCAATTTCTAAAGCATTTTTGGTTTGTTTCTCATTGTTCCAAACCGATTTTATGGTTTTTAAAGTAGCCAGTAAAGTAGATGGTGTAACTATTACTACTTTTTTATCCCAAGCATATTGGTACAACTGATTGTCGGTTTGCATAGCAATACCAAAAGACGATTCTATGGGCATAAACAACAATACAAAGTCTGGCGAATCTATGCCTTTACCCGAAGTGTAATGTTTTTCGCTTAAGCCTTTAATATGAGCCTTAACCGAAACCAAGTGATTTTTTAAGAAGCTTTCTTGTTCATCAACATCTTCAGAGCTAATGTAGTCTTGGTAAGCATTTAACGAAACCTTAGCATCTACAATAATGTGTTTATTGTCGGGTAGTTTAATTAAAACATCTGGCTGAATTCTAGATCCTTCATCATTGGTGGTGCTGTGTTGTGTTTCAAATTCTTCGCCCTCAACCAATCCAGAACTTTCTAATACCTTCTCTAAAATTAACTCGCCCCAATTTCCTTGTGCTTTATTGTCGCCTTTTAGTGCTTTGGTTAAGTTGTGTGCATCTTCACTCATTTGTGTGTTTAACTTCTCCAACGATTTAATTTGTTCAATTAACGAAGTTCTGTCTTTTAGTTCTTTCTCATATTTGTCTTCAACCTTTTGCTCAAAGCTTTTAATATTTTCTTTTAAGGGATTTAAAATTTCACCCAATCGTTTTTGATTGGCTTCTGCAAAGTCGGATGTATTTTGTTTTAATAGTTTGTTAGCAATGTTTTCAAACTCAGTACTAAACTTTTTTTGTAGCTGTTCTACTTCTGTTTTTTGGTGGGCCAATTTTTCTTCTACATTGAGTTGGGCTTCTTTCAGCTTTGAATTCTCTGTTAGTAAGGTGTTTTTTTCATTCAACAGTTTTTCAAAACTATCTTTTTGTTCTTTAAACACTTCTCTAGAAGTCGTTATTTTACCAGAAAGTTCTCCTTTTTCTAAAGAAAGTTCATTGATCCTTTTGTTTAGTTCTTCAGCATTAAAAGTGGTGTTGGCAGTTGTATTAGCTTTACCTTTTTTAAGCAGCCAGCCCAGCGCAAATCCAACAATAATTCCAATAATTAAAAGTAAAACAGGTATCATATCCATTCAAAAAATCTTAGGGAATAAAATTAAGCTAATTTTCTTAATATTTTAGAATGAGAATAGGAGTTCCTTCATCTACCATATCGTATAACTCCACCACATCAGAATTTTTCATCCTAATGCAGCCATGTGAGGCTGGTTGGCCTAAAAAACCTTCTTCGGCAGTACCATGTATATATATGTATCTATTGTAAGAATCTATGTTTCTACCTTTATTAATTCCAGGCTCTTCACCTTGCAACCACATAATTCGAGAAGTAACATAATCGCCCTTCGCTTTTTCCTTTTCAGTAATAATTTTCACCTTTTTACCACAATACACCCGCGAAATAAACAGGCCTCCCTCTGGCACATTATCGCCAATTTTCTTTTTTATAGAGTGTAAACCTGGTGGTGTTTTATAGCTGTTACTCTTATTCCCTATTCCTTTTGCTGCCGTAGAAATGGTGTACTTTCTGATTGTAGAATCGTTTTCAATTAAGTACAAACGTTGGTGCTTTACCGAAATGTACATGTATTTTTCAAAAGACTTGTCCTTATACTTTAAGTTAAGGTATTCCGATAAAAAATTGGCAATTGTTTCAGGAGATGGTTCAGGCCCGGGATCTTCAATAACCGCAGGAATTTCTATTACAGGTTTTTCTAATACTTGAGTAGGCTTACACGAAAATAGTAAGCCAACCAACGCCAATAGAGCTAATATATAGTTAAACCGTTTTAAATGCATTATCCATTTTTTTTCTTACTCATCTTATGCATTAAGTTGTAAAAGGTATTGGGGAAAAATGTTTTAAACGGAACGGTAAGTAATTCTTTGCTGCCTATATATTTATGGTTTTTGTTAGATTTTATAGCGTTCACAAACTTTTTAGCAAAAACAGTAGTGTCCATTCCATTCTCTTGGGCAGGACTATTTTTGTTGTAAGCACTGCCATCACCAGTAACAGCATTTAGTGTTACATTTGTATTTACAAAACCTGGAGATACTATTAATACAGCTACATTATCGTCTTTTAATTCCATTCTAAATGAATCGTAAAAGCCATACAGCGCATGTTTTGATGCAGCGTAAGTACTCAGGTTAGCTAACCCAAACTTGCCAATAATACTCGTTACCACAGCAATTTTACCGCTTTTTTGTTGTTGCATTATTGGAGCAACAGCTTTACTTAAAGCAACATTTCCAAAATAATTAATGTTCATTATTTTTTGTTCCACAGCAGCACTGGTTTCCATAGCATAACCTTCCTGACTTATTCCGCCATTGTTTATTAATACATCTATTCGGTTAAACTTAGCAATAACTTGTTGAGTCCATTCAACAGTCAATTGGTATTGTTCTAAATCTATTGGTAGAATTAAAACATTGTCATCACTCAATCCAGTTTCTTTTTTTACCCGTTCCAACTCTTCAGTCCTTCTGGCCGAAAGCACCAATTTACATTGCTCTTTAGCGAGTAATTTAGCGAGAGCTTCACCAATTCCAGACGAAGCTCCAGTAATCCATATCACCTTATTTGTTAAATTCATAGTGCTAATATAGATATTAAGGAATTACAACCTATAAGTGCTGAAATTTACTTTTTAACGGAACAATCTTAAAAACCTTAAAAGAGATTTAGTTTAAAATAATTAATTTATTTTTGAAGAATGTTTGTAGATGTATTAAAAAAGTCTATTTTTGCAGTCCAAAATTAAGAACAAAGTAAAACAATATAGCGATGAAACGTACATTTCAACCATCAAATAGAAAAAGAAGAAACAAGCACGGTTTCAGAAGTAGAATGGAATCAGTTAACGGTAGAAAAGTTATCGCTAGCAGAAGAGCAAAAGGAAGAAAGAAATTAACAGTTTCTGACGAACCAAGACACAAGAGATAGTGATATCTAAATAATATATTTTAAGGGATGCAATTTGCATCCCTTTTTTTTGAACAATTTTTATAATAATGTTGAAAAGTTACTTTAAAAATTTAATGGATTTGAAGTACTTTCGTAAAGATATTTAAGACAAAAAAAACCATCATTTATGCCAAGAGATCATAGCATTAAGCACGTACTAATTATTGGAAGTGGGCCTATCGTAATAGGACAAGCCTGTGAGTTTGATTATTCAGGTTCTCAAGCCTCACGATCATTAAGAGAAGAAGGAATAATAGTTTCGTTAATTAACTCAAATCCGGCAACCATTATGACGGATAAGGTTACTGCGGATAATGTTTATTTGTTACCGTTAGAACCAGCCTCTATTTCACAAATTTTAGAAGAGCATCCAGACATTGATGCTGTATTGCCATCTATGGGTGGTCAAACAGCATTAAACCTTTCTATAGAGTGTGAAAACATGGGTATTTGGGAAGATAACAATGTTAAAATGATTGGTGTTGATACCAAAGCAATTGAAATTACTGAAGATAGAGAGTTGTTCCGTCAAAAAATGGAAGAGATAGGAGTAGGAATGGCTCCATCAGAAACAGCTAAATCATATTTAGAAGGAAAAGAAATTGCACAAAAAATCGGTTTTCCCTTAGTAATTCGTCCTTCATTTACCTTAGGTGGTACAGGTGGAGCGGTTATATATGATCCAGAAAAGTATGAAGATGCTTTACATGTTGGATTAAATGCTTCACCAATAAAAGAGGTAATGATAGATAAAGCCGTTATTGGCTGGAAAGAATACGAGTTAGAATTATTGAGAGATGCCAATGATAACGTGGTTATTATTTGTTCTATTGAGAATTTTGATCCAATGGGAATTCATACTGGAGATTCAATTACGGTTGCTCCAGCAATGACTTTATCGGATACTACTTTCCAAAAAATGAGAGATTTATCCATTAAGATGATTCGATCTATTGGAAATTTCTCTGGAGGGTGTAACGTTCAATTCTCGGTAAGTAATGATGAAAGAGAGGAAATTATAGCCATAGAAATTAACCCAAGAGTTTCTAGATCTTCGGCATTAGCTTCTAAAGCGACTGGTTATCCAATTGCAAAAATATCGGCTAAATTGGCCATAGGGTTTACTTTAGATGAATTAAAAAATCCAATTACTGGAAATACTTCAGCATTATTTGAGCCAACATTGGATTATGTAATTGTAAAAGTTCCTCGTTTTAACTTCGATAAATTTAAAGGTTCCGAAAGAAGATTAGGATTTTCTATGAAATCGGTTGGAGAAACAATGGGAATTGGAAGATGTTTCCAAGAAGCCCTACAAAAAGCTTGTCAGAGTTTAGAAATAAATAGAAACGGTTTAGGAGCTGATGGAAAAGAATTAACCGATCAAGATGCTATTTTACACAGTTTAGAAAACCCAAGTTGGGACAGACTATTCCATGTTTACGATGCCATTAAAATAGGTATACCGTTTAAAAAGATACACGACAAAACAAAAATTGACCACTGGTTCTTACGTCAAATAGAAAACTCTGTAAAACTCGAAAGAAAAATTGAGGAGTATACGATTGATACATTACCGAAAGAATTAATGAATGAAGCCAAACAAAAAGGGTTGGCTGATAGACAAGTGGCACACTTACTAAAGTGTTTAGAAAGTGAAGTGTATGCCAAGCGTACCGAGATGAACATTAACCGTGTTTTCAAATTGGTTGATACATGTGCAGCAGAATTTCCAGCAGAAACACCTTATTACTACTCTACTTTTGAAGAAGAAAATGAATCGGTTAGAACAGACAAAAAATCTATTGTTGTATTAGGGTCTGGACCAAATAGAATTGGGCAAGGAATTGAGTTTGATTACAGTTGTGTGCATGGAATTATGGCTGCTAAAGAAGCAGGTTATGAGACCATTATGATTAATTGTAATCCTGAAACAGTTTCTACCGATTCTGATACGGCAGACAAGTTATATTTTGAACCTGTATTTTGGGAGCACATTTACGACATTATTAAGCACGAAAAGCCAGAAGGTGTAATTGTTCAGTTAGGTGGACAAACGGCATTGAAGTTAGCAGAGAAATTAGAGAAATACGGAATTAAAGTAATGGGAACTTCATTTGAAGCACTAGACATTGCTGAAGATAGAGGTCGTTTTTCTAAAGCATTAGAAAAATTAAATGTTCCTTTCCCAAAATATGGAATAGTTGAAAGTGCTGAACAAGCTATTGAACTTTCAAAAGATTTAGGTTTTCCATTGTTGGTGCGTCCATCTTATGTCTTGGGTGGTCAAAAAATGAAAATCGTAATTAACGAAGAAGAGTTAGAACATCATGTAGTTGACATTCTAAAATCTATGCCGAACAATCAAATATTATTGGATCACTTTTTGGGAGGGGCAATAGAAGCAGAAGCAGATGCCATTTGTGATGGTGAGGATACTTACATAATAGGTGTAATGCAACACATTGAACCTGCTGGAATTCACTCAGGTGATTCTTATGCTGTATTACCACCTTACAACTTAGGTGATATGGTAATGGCTCAAATAGAAGACATCACTAAAAAGGTAGCCGTAGAGTTAAAAACGGTAGGTTTAATTAATATGCAGTTTGCAATTAAGGATGATGTTGTTTATGTAATTGAAGCTAACCCTAGAGCTTCGAGAACTGTTCCTTTTATAGCTAAAGCTTACGATGAACCTTATGTAAAATATGCTACCAAAGTAATGTTGGGAGATAAGAAGGTGAAAGATTTTAATTTCAATCCGAAGAAAAATGGATATGCTATTAAGATTCCAGTATTTTCTTTCAGTAAATTCCCTAATGTTGACAAGGAGTTAGGACCAGAAATGAAATCTACAGGTGAAGCTATTTACTTTATTGACAGCCTAAAGGATAAGTTTTTTAGAGATATTTATGCCGAAAGAAACCTATATTTGAGTAGATAAATGACAATTTGGCTGGATTTTTAAATTGGTAAGAAAATTGCAAAAATCTATAGCTAAACAATAAACTATGCAGTTATTAAGAACAATAGCAATACTTTTTATCGTCTATTACGGCTTTAAATTGTTGGCTAAATATGTTTTTCCATTTTTTTTGAAACGTTGGTTGAACAAAAAAATGGGTCAATTTCAGAATCAAGGGAATAGCCGTTTTAACGATCAGCAGAAAGCTGAGCAATTTGCCAAAGAGCATGAGGGCGAAGTGAAAATTAAGGCTCAGCCTAAAAACAATAAACCTGAATCTGATGGATTAGGAGATTTTGTTGATTATGAAGAAGTAGACTAATTTAAAACAAATATACCATGAACGAACCAACTACGAATACCGAATTAAACTCAAACGAATTAACACCTTTATCAAAAGAAGATAGGGTAGATTTTTGGACCAGATTAGGCGCCTATTTAATCGATTTTTTATTTATTATCATTTTAGGGCTTGCCATTGGATTAACAATAGGTGATTTATTAGCCCCAGTTCTTTTTGGTGGTCAGATGGCTGACATGAATGTTCAAATGGATCAAATGAGTCAGTTATCTCCTGAAGTTGAACGCATGTTCCCGAATTTTATGGGATTAATGATGAAGATGATGGCTTTTGGTGCTGGAACATCTATTGCTGGATTAATATTATTGGTAATGGAAGCATCAGTTGGGCAATCAGTTGGTAAAATGTTGCTAAAAATTAGAATTTCTAATGTTTATGGTTATCCCGCAACTCCTAAAGAATTATGGAGTAGAGCTTTATTTAAATATGGATCTACAGTTTTAAGCTTATTGGGTGGAATAACCGGTTTAATGATTTTAAGTACTTTGGGAAGTATCTTAGGACTAGTTGTCTTTGTTGGTTTCTTTTTGGTTTTTATGGACAACCGTCAAACCATTCATGATATGGTTGCTAAGACAATTGTAGCAAGAAAATAGCTTAGATATTAAACGTTATTTCTCCTAACATCTCTCCAGCACTATTTTCAAAATTAATGATGCGACATTCTCCGGCATTTTTGGCTTGTACATCATGAGGAATTCTGTCATCTCCTAAAAAATAACTTTGTGTAATTAACTCTTTTTTATCTGAAGTAGTTATCTTATAATGAATGTGTCTGGCTCTACTACCATAATAACCTGGATAAATGCTTTTAATAACAAAACGGCCATTATCATCTGTAATTACAAAACCTCTTAAATTAATTTCGTTGGGCTTATAATCTGTAACGCTCCCTGCTCCGTTAGGGTGATAAAGGCCAACGTTGTCCGAATGCCAAATGTCTATTTTAACTTGCTTAGCAGGAGTTTCTTTTCCCTTTCCATTATAAACAGTTCCTTTTAAAATCATTGGTGTTCCTGATAGTTTTTGAGTATTTAGGTTAACTACTTCGGTGGTTCCTTCTAGATAAAATGGCCCCATGTAGTCTCTGCTGGTTAACTCACAGTCTTCTATATCGGTTAATATTTTTGTACTAGAACAAGAAGTTAAAATTGCTCCTCCAGCTAAGGCGCCTAAACCTAGTTTTTGTAAAAAATCAATTCGTTTCATGCTTACTTATCACTTAAGTATATATCAAATATAACGGACAAGTTGCCTTTAACATCTTCTAAACTAATGGGTAAAACCCTTAGTTCTGCTTTGCTTTGGCTTGCCCAAGGGTCTTCAGTAATGTGAGGATCACCTTTAAAATAAATTTGAGATATCAACTCTTTACTGTTTTCCTGATTTACTCTGAAATGAATGTGAGCTGGTCTAAACAATTTTCCATTTAAATATTTACCAGGTAAAATGGTAGTAAAAGAATATTCTCCTTCATCATTGGTAACCCATTTTGCACGTTGGTCAAATTTATTGGTTTCGTTATCGTATTCGCCTTTAGTGTTGCAATGCCAAATTTCTACCAAAGCATTTTTTAGTGGAGTTACACAATCAGCTTTAAATACTTTACCTTTTAAGGTAACTACAGTTCCGCTAATTCCGTTTGTTATTAGGTTGGATCGAGTAGGAGCATTTGGTCGGTAGAATGGCCCTAAAATATCATTGGTAGTATTGCAATCGCCTACAAATTTAGATCCTGCTGGTGCATTGGTTTTGCTTTCTGCACTAATTGGTTTAACGCTTCCGCATGCTGATAGGGCGAAAGCAGCAAGTCCAGCGGTCGTCAAAAATTTTTTTCGGTCCATGTCTTTAGTTTTAATAGGTAGTTTGGTGCTGAAGAACCAAACATGATGCCAATAATTTAGCTTAGATCTTTCCTTTTTCAGAAAGCATAATGGCAATACTTTTTGTTGGGTTAAAATGAGCAAAAATGATAACCATTACCACGGTAATAGGAACACTTAACAACATGCCTGTTATTCCCCAAAGTGCTCCCCAAATGGAAAGTGCAAATATGGCTACCAAAGGACTAATATTTAATGAATTTCCCATTAGTTTAGGCTCTAAAATATTTCCTACAATAACCTGAATGGTTCCTACAAATCCTAAAACCATTAAGCATGCGTTAAAATCGCCAAATTGAAGTAAACAAAACACAGCAGGAAAAAGTGTACCTATTAATGAACCAATGGTAGGAATGTAGTTCAGTAAGAAAATAAGAAATGCCCAAAATAATGGAGCATCAATACCTATGAATAACAATGCGATATAACTTGCTGCACCTGTAATAACACTTACTAATGTTTTTAAACCAATGTATTGCGAAACAGATTTTTCTATTTTCTCTAATATACCATTGATCTCTTTGTACTTATCATTGTTCGAAAAAACCAGTTTTAATTTGTTGTGAAAATTGGCTTCTTCTAAGAAAATAAATAAAGCATAAATAATAATGATAAAAGCATTGCTTAATAAATCGGTTAAGGATTTAAATATTTCTTTTAATACAGAACCAAAATCAAACTCACCAACATGTGCTTTTAAGTATTCGGCCAAGTTAATTTGAAATAGTTCATTTATTTGAGCAATCATTATACTAATGTTAGCTTCATAAGTAGGGTACGATTTGCTTAAAGCATTGATGTTGGTAGAGAGTAATTTGGAGATTAACCCAAAAACAGAAATGATGATGACGGAAGTAATTAAGTTTTTTATCCAAGAAGGAAAAGTGTTTTTAATGAACTTAATCCGATTTAAGGTTTGCCTGATTTTTCTTACTAAAAACCAAAGTAATAAAGCAAATACAAAAGGAATTAACAAAAACTTGCCGTAAATCAGAGTAACAACTATCGCAATTATGCTAATAAAAAAGTAGGCAGTGTTTTTCATAGTTGTTTTTTAGAACTGTTAAATTAAATAAAAACAACCAAATTCTGTTTGTTATTAATCGTAATATTTAAACCTAAATATTTTTAAAAAGTCTTCAGGAACCTTCGTTTCAAAAGTCATTTCATCCTGTGTTTTTGGATGTAAAAAGGTGAGTTTTCGGAGGTGTAAAGCTGTTCTGTTTAGTGGGTTCTGAGTACTTCCGTATTTTTTATCGCCAACTATTGGGTGTTTCATGTCTTGCAAATGAACCCTCAATTGGTTTTTACGTTCTGTGTGTAACCACGCTTCCAATAAAGTAAAAAAATCGTTTTTCTTTACCACCTCATATTTACTAATGCCCTCTTTTCCATCTTTTGGGTTTTTGCTGGAGTGAACAATTAATGCTTTACTTTCTTTTAAGTAAGATTTAATGGTTGCGTTGTCTTCCTCAATTGTTCCTTCGGCAACAACTAAATACATGTTTTTAGCAAAAGTTCGTTCCCAGTTTTCTTGCAATTCTAATTGAGCAGTTCTGTTTTTTGCAAATACCATTAAACCAGAAGCTTCACGATCTAATCGATGTACCACAAAAAGCTTGGCAACAGGATTTTCTAATTGAATATGGTTGGTAACAATTCTGTAAGCTGTTTGTCTTTTTTCTTTAGAAGAACCGATGGATAATAAACCACTTCGTTTATTAATTACGATAACATCATCATCTTCAAAAATAATTTTAACACCTTCATAGTTTTGTTTACGGTGAGCAGTGTCCCAGTTTACAATTACCTGATCGTCCTTTTTAAGCGGATGATTGTGCTTGGTAATAATATCTTTATTAACCTTAAACTGCTTATGGGTTAGCATTCCCTTAATTTTGTTTTTGGTTTTATCTTTTACATTTAAAAGTAAAAAAGGCAAGAGTTCCATTTCTTGTTCAACAACAAAAGTGCTGTGTCTATTTTTTTTATTCTTACTTGTATACTTGCTGTTCTTTTTACTCATTGTTGAAAAGCTCTTAATTACTTTATTGAAGCTGCGAAGTTAGTGATTTAGAATGAAGTGTTAACAATTCTTAATGTTTGATAATTTCCGTTGGTAAATAGTTTAAATACCTTATTCTTCTTAGTAACTTTGAGGCTTAGAAATTTCGAAAAAATAAATGGCAGATATCATTCAATTATTACCAGATGCAGTAGCAAATCAAATTGCTGCAGGTGAAGTAATTCAGCGGCCAGCAAGTGCGGTGAAGGAATTATTGGAAAATGCAATTGATGCTGGTGCTGATACCATTTCGTTGGTAATAAAAGATGCCGGAAAAACACTGATTCAGGTAAATGATAATGGTAGTGGAATGTCTGAAACTGATGCTCGATTGAGTTTTGAGCGTCATGCAACATCAAAAATTAAACATGCTGCCGATTTGTTTAATTTAAATACTAAAGGATTTAGAGGTGAGGCTTTGGCATCTATTGCAGCAATTGCTCATGCAGAGTTAAAGACAAGAAAAGAGGGGAATGAGTTAGGAACTCGACTTATTGTTGAAGGAAGTGAAGTAAAGGAACAAGAAGTTTGTTCTACCAGTATAGGGACATCTTTTTCTATCAAAAATTTGTTTTACAATGTACCTGCCAGAAGAAACTTTTTAAAATCTAACCCTGTTGAAGTGAAACACATTATTGATGAGTTTCAACGCGTAGCATTGGTTCATGCCGACATAAACTTTAGCATGCATAACAATGGGAACGAAGTGCTTAACTTAAAAAAAGGAAGTTTCCGTCAGCGTATTGTTGGCATATTTGGAGATAAGTACAACCAAAAGTTAGTGCCTATTGCAGAAGAAACAGACCTGGTAGTAATAGAAGGTTTTGCTAGTAAGCCAGAGTTTGCTAAAAAAACTAGAGGTGAGCAATACTTTTTTGTGAACGATAGATTTATAAAAAGCAATTATTTGAACCACGCAGTTCAAAATGCGTTTGATCAGTTGTTGAGTAAGGATCAATTTCCGTCTTACTTTTTAAAATTATCAATAGATCCTACAAAAATTGACATCAATATTCATCCAACAAAAACAGAAATTAAGTTTGAAGATGAACGTGCCATTTATGCCATTATAAGAACAGCAGTGAAACAAGCATTGGGTAAATTTAACATTGCTCCAACTTTAGATTTTGAACAAGAAAATAGCTTTAACGTTCCGTTGAAAAGAGAAAACGAACCAGTTAAAGCTCCAACCATAAAAGTAAATCCCAACTACAATCCTTTCGAAACAAAGACTGTTGCATCACCTAAAAAACCTAGAACGGAAAATTGGGAATCGCTGTACAATTCTTTCGAAAAGGATACTAAAGACATTGTTGAACACCTAGAAGTTGAGGAGCATAAAGAAGAACAGCAAGTAATTGCAACTAACTGGGATGATACAGAAGAGGAAGAGCAAAAAGCTTTACTTCAGTTGCACAATAAATACATTTTAACTCAGTTAAAATCGGGTTTTTTAATTGTAGACCAACAACGAGCGCATGAACGTATTTTGTTTGAACAATACATTAGTCATTTGGCTTTAGGAAAAGGGGTGAGCCAACAATTGTTGTTTCCAGAAACGGTAGATTTTACTCCAGCTGATGCTGAATTATTAAATGAATTGGCAAAGGAAATTGAAACGCTAGGCTTTAATATGGACAAGGTTGGCAGAAATGGTTTTATTGTAAATGGTGTGCCCGCTGAATTAACTGACCAGAACATAAAAAAAGTAATGGAAGGTTTGCTAGAACAATTTAAAATGAACGAAAGTGAGTTGAAATTGAAAAAACACGAAAACCTAGCCATATCCATGGCAAGAAGTGCAGCAATAAAATCGGGTAAAAAATTGAGTGCTGAGGAAATGAATAAATTAGTAGATGAATTATTTGCTTGTGAAATGCCTTATACTTTACCCAATGGGAAACCAACCATTGTGTCTTTAAACGTTGACGACTTAAACCAACAATTTGATTACTAATTATGAATTTTAAAAACATACCACCAGTTGTAAAAAACCTGTTAATTATTAATGGGCTATTTTATTTGGCTACCATCATGCTTAAAAATCAAGGAATTGATTTAAATGAGTTGTTGGGATTGCACTACTGGAAAAGCGAAGGTTTTTATCCGCACCAAATAGTAACTTACATGTTTATGCACAGTTCGGTAGATTTTACTCATGTGCTCTTTAACATGTTTGCAGTTTTTATGTTTGGTAGAACCTTAGAACAAGTATGGGGATCGAAGCGATTTTTAATTTATTACATGATTACTGGAGTTGGTGCAGGAATAATACAATTGCTGGTGACTCACTTTAGGTTAGAGATGTTATATAGTGCTATTCCAGCTGAGGCTTTGGAATTAATTATAAAAGAAGGATATGATGTTATTGCCAATGGACAAAACTATAGTGATGCTACTATGGGATCAATTAATGGCATGTTAAATGGCGCAACAGTTGGGGCTTCAGGTGCTGTTTTTGGAATTTTATTGGCTTTTGGAGTCTTGTTTCCCAATACCGAGTTAATGTTAATGTTTCCTCCAATACCAATTAAAGCCAAGTGGTTTGTTTTGGGATATGGAGCAATAGAATTATACATGGGTTTTGCCAATAATCCTAATGATAATGTAGCACATTTTGCTCACTTAGGAGGAATGCTTTTTGGGTTTATTTTATTACAAAAATGGAAAAAAGACAGAGGTAATTTTTATTAGGTAATTTGTTGTCAGTTCGAGTGATTCGACTTTAGGAGAATTGTATGGAGAACTAACCTTAACTGAAGCATTAAACAAAACCTGTTGAGTTCTCGATACATTTTGAATGAAGGATTCAAAATACTCGAACAGACAGGTTGAAGAAATGTAAAGTGAATAATTTGACTTTAATGAGATAATGTAGATAGAATTGACTTGTTGTCAGTTCGAGTGATCCCGATTTTCTCGGGATTGTATCGAGAACAAAACAAGAAATGAATAAACACCACATATATTATGTTTATATTTTACAATGTAATGATTCTACATATTATACAGGAGTTACCAATAATGTAGAAAGAAGATTACTAGAGCATCAAACAGGAGTGGATAAAACTTCTTATACGTTTAAAAGAAGGCCTGTTGAATTGGTTTTTTACGCTGAGTACTCTAATGTTGAAGTAGCCATTGAAAAAGAAAAACAGTTAAAGAAGTGGGGTAAGAAAAAGAAAGAGGCATTAATTAATGGGGAGTATGATTTGTTGCCCAATTTGGCTAAAAAGAAATTTAAGTAGTGAATTTGTTGAGTTCTCGATACATTTTGAATGAAAAATTCAAAACACTCGAACAGACAAATTTTAAAAAGGAGTATAGAATAAATAAAAGCGTATATTTTGTTGTCAGTTTGGATGTTCTAAAAAATTCAAAATACTCGAACGGGCAATTTTAAAAAGAAGTATAGAATAAATAAAAGCGTATATTTTGTTGTCAGTTCGAGTATTCCGAAGAATTCGGAATGTATCGAGAACAAAACAAAACATTAATAAAAATATGAGTAGCAATCCTTTCATAGCAGATATTAAAAACCAATACAAAAATGGTTCAGCATTAATTAAGCTAATTATAGTGAATGTGGCCGTGTTTCTTGTTATTAATATACTTCACATCTTATTTCTGTTTTTAGATGTAAAAGAGATGTTTGTATTTTTCCCTGATGGTCAACGCTTATTTAAACCAGCCTTGTGGCTTTCAGCTACTTCCGATTTTGGGGAGATAATATACAAGCCATGGTCAATATTGACCTACATGTTTTTACATGAAGATCTTTTTCACATATTTTTTAATATGTTAATGTTGTATTTTTCTACAAAACTATTTGTCCAATATTTAAATGAAAAGAAATTAGTAGCACTTTACTTTCTTGGAGGACTAGCTGGATTAATCTTTTACATGATTGTGTTTAACCTGTTTCCCTATTTTAATGCTTCGGTTGGCAGCCCAATCATGGGCGCATCAGCTGCCGTTACATGTATTCTTGTTGCTGTGGCTACATATGTTCCAAATGTGTTGGTTAGACTTATTTTGATTGGGGAAGTGAAACTTAAATATATTGTTATTTGCTTAATCCTTATGGATATAATTGGTTTAAGGCAAGGAGTAAATGAAGGTGGTTATTTGGCTCATCTTGGTGGTGCATTGTTTGGGTTCTTGTACATTCAACAACTTAAAAAAGGAAGAGATTTTTCGGTAAGCTTTATTCGTTTTTTAGCCATGCTAAAATCAATGTTTAAACCTAAAAAGAAGATGAAAGTGGTCTATAAAAAAACCGCAAAAACCAAATCAGACTATGTTTATAATGAACAAAAAAAGGCCAATCAACAACAGGTAGATGCCATCTTAGATAAAATTTCTAAATCAGGTTACGATAGTTTGTCAGGTGATGAAAAGGCTATATTGTTTGATGCCAGCAAAAAGTAATTAAGGACTCATCAATTTTCCTAAACCTAACATCTCGTCTCTTAAGCGAGCAGCTTCAATAAAATCTTCATCTTTAGCAGCTTGCCTCATTTTCTTTTTCGTTTCATCCAGCAGTTTTTGGAGCTCATCTTTTTTCATATACTGAACCTTTGGATCTGCAGCAATGTTAATCTGTTCAGTAATTTGTTGGTCTATATCGTAAGCATCATCTACCACTTTCGACTGTCCTAATATTTGGTTCTTAGACTTTACAATTGCGGCAGGTGATAACCCATGTTCAGTATTGTATGCGATTTGTTTAATTCTTTTTCGATCTGTTTCATCTATGGTATTTTGCATGGACTTTGTAATCTTATCGGCATACATAATTACCAAGCCATTTACGTTTCTGGCAGCTCTCCCCGAAGTTTGGGTAAGCGAACGTTGTGATCTTAAAAACCCTTCCTTATCTGCATCTAAAATAGCTACTAATGATACTTCAGGTAAATCCAAGCCTTCTCGTAAAAGGTTTACCCCAATTAATACATCGAATAAACCTAAACGTAAATCGCGCAATATCTCTACTCGTTCTAGTGTAACTACTTCGGAGTGAATGTATCGACAACGAATACCATTGTTTTCAAAGTACTTGTCTAGCTCTTCGGCCATCCTTTTTGTTAGCGTAGTTACCAAAACGCGTTCATCCTTCTCTGCTCGTTTGGCAATTTCCTCCATCAAATTGTCAATTTGATTTAAGCTTGGTCTAATTTCTATAATGGGCTCCAATAAACCAGTAGGTCTAATAATTTGTTCTACAATTACACCTTCAGATTGCTCCAATTCGTAATCGGCTGGAGTAGCACTAACGTAAACTGTTTGATCAATAATTGAAGCAAATTCCTCAAACTTTAGCGGACGGTTATCCATAGCCGAAGGCAATCTAAAACCATATTCTACCAAATTTTGTTTCCGCGATCTATCGCCACCAAACATAGCACCAATTTGCGATACAGTAACATGGCTTTCATCAATTACCGTTAAAAAATCTTTAGGAAAATAATCCAACAAACAGAACGGACGAGAACCTTCGGTTCTTCTGTCAAAATACCTAGAATAGTTTTCTATACCAGAACAATACCCCAACTCTCGCATCATCTCTAAATCGTAAGTTACTCTATCTTCAATTCGTTTGGCTTCCAAATGCTTGCCAATTTCCTTGTAATATTCTACCTGCTTCACCATGTCATCTTGTATTAAATGAATGGCATCTTGCATGCGTTCTTTGGTTGTATTAAAAATATTAGCTGGGTAAATATTTAAGTAATCAAACTCTTCCAGTACATTTCCATTAATTGGGTCGAAAGATTCTATTTCTTCAATTTCATCCCCAAAAAAGTAAACGCGGTAAGCTATTTCGGCATAAGCCGGATAAATGTCAACGGTGTCTCCTTTTACCCTAAAATTTCCACGTTGAAAATCGGCTTCTGTTCTAGAGTATAAACTTTGTACCAATCGCAATAAAAACTTATTTCGGCTAATTACATCACCTGTTTTTATTTTTACAATGTTCTCCTGAAAATCTTCAGGATTACCAATTCCATAAATACAAGAAACCGAAGCAATTACAATTACATCTTGTCGGCCAGATAGAAGAGAAGTGGTGGTACTTAACCTCAACTTTTCAATTTCATCGTTAATAGACATGTCTTTTTCAATGTACGTATCCGTTACTGGAAGGTAGGCTTCTGGCTGATAATAGTCATAATAAGACACAAAATACTCTACAGCATTATCTGGAAAAAAACTGTTTAAACTCTCCGTATAATTGTGCCGCTAAGGTTTTGTTGTGGCTCAAAATTAGGGTAGGTCGTTGCACTTTTTCAATGACATTGGCAATGGTAAAAGTTTTACCAGAACCAGTTACACCAAGTAAAGTTTGAGCAGAAGTTCCATTGCTTATTCCTTCACTCAATTGATCAATTGCCGCAGGTTGATCTCCAGTAGGTTTAAAGTCGGATACAATTTTAAATGGCATAGTGTAAAGGTATTAGAAAAGCTTTAAATATATTTGTTAAACATACATTTAGTTTTAATGAGATACCTTCTCTTATTTAGTTTTATTGCTTGTTGCCTATCGGCTTATTCCCAGTTGCCTGGAGATATTACGGGTGATGATATTGTGGATGCTAATGATTACCTTTTTTTAAAGGAAAACTTAAGTACAGATGCTCCTTACCAGTTTATTGAAGATTTTGATAAGGATGGTTACCGAACGGTAAGAGATTTGGTGTTGCTGCATAACTACCTTTATGCCAATGGCGTTGGGTTAGATGCCCTAAATATTAATCAAAACAATGATATTGCTAGAGCTTCATTTGGGCAATTTAATGCCAAGAAAAACAATTTAAAATTGGTGGTCAGTTCCAATTCAAAACCCTTAAGAGCTTTTCAATTTGAGGTTTCTAACATGAAGAAAATAGAGCTTCAAAAAAAGTACCCCAGTATAGTTGTTGTAAACAATAAAATAATTGGCTTACCCCTTAAAAATGGTCAATATGATTCAGAAATTATTTTGAGCATTAAGTTAAGTGCAGGTATTAGTGCAGAATATTGTATAGAAAATGCGCTTTTTGTTGACGAATTGGGAAACAATTTTGGACGTGAATTGGGCGATTGCGCTAATCCTTTATGGAGTGCAGAAGGCTTGGAACAAATAAAAGTGGATGTAAAAAACAACAGTTTTAATGGAGCTACCGATATGGATAGGAATGGAGAGGTAGATATGAAAGATTATGCTTTATTGTTTGATTATTTATATGCCAAAGGTCCGCCACCTCCAGGAGAACATTCTGAAACTAAGAAAAGGGTTAGGGTTGAAATGGCTCGTTCTAAAAAAGAAGGAGATTATTTTGAGTTGTTAATTGCTGGGAGTGATGCTATTTATGCGTTTGATTTAAGTTTTTATGGCATTTCGAAAGTAGTGAACATTACAAATTTAGATGCTAAACTATCTAATTTTGAGTATGATGAGACTCGACTGTTGTGGTTTGGATCAAAAGATGAATCGTATAGGGAGATAAGATTATTGGTGCAATTTGAGAAACCAGTTGATAGTAAGAAAGCTTGTATGAGAGCACCAGTTTTTATAGATGATGAGGGACACTATTTTGGAGTGAAATTAGGAAAATGCTTAGACCTTAATTTTGATGAGGAAGGAGAACATGTTTTAGCCGAGCAGTTTAGTAAGTGGAAAGATAAACTGACCACTCATAAGGAGAAAAATCCGAAAACGCCCAAAGAAAAAAAACAGAAGAAGGAGAAAAAAGTAGTAGAGGCTAAGTCAAAAACTAAAGACAAAGAGAAGCAACCAAAACAGAATAATAAAGAAGTTACCGACTTAAAAGAAAAGATTACCGATTTAGAAAATGAATTGAATGAGTTGAAAAACAAAATTGACCAAAATGAAAAGAGTTCAATTGATGAGAATGAAGATAATGGGAAGGAGGACTCTAATAAAACAGTGAAAATTTTGAGCCTAACCAATGCTCAAATTTCCAAACTGAAACCGAAAAAAGGGCAGTTAGTTTATAACAGTGAAGAAGCTATTTTTATGCTGTATAATGGTACTAAATGGGAGGCTACTAAGGTTGCTCCTGGTGTTACGGTTAAGTAGTTGTGCTTGAGTGGAATTAAACTAATCTCTTTTGTCATCCTACTTTCAAATCTTCTTTCTTGTCCTTTTTGTCTTGACACAAAAAGAACGAAAAAAGTCAAGGCTTACAATCATACCATAACCTGCGTTTTGTATTGCCTAAGTTCAGTTGGCTGATTACTGAGACAAGCTCAGCACTTGCCAATTTCACTATGGCACTACTTCTCTCAGAACATGTTATTCTTGAATGCCGTTTGGCCTGCACGCTTTTGCCTGTCAACACCAAATGCAAAAGGAATTGTCATTCAGAACGAAAGTTTGCCGGAAACTGGTTTTCGCTACAAACTGAAGTGTGGAATCTATTTAATAAAGAATTGAGAAAGTTCATTGTGCGGTCAGTTCGAGTGATTTCGTTTTTCTCGGGATTGTATCGAGAACTTGTTGAAAGTAAGCAAAATGTTGTTTACCCGTTGCTTTTAATTATATGTATTTCAGATAGAATTGGTGAATATTACAATAGAACCTGTTGAGTTCTCGATACATTCCGAATTCTTCGAAATACTCGAACGGACAGATTCTATTTTATCCAAAAAGTATTTTTTGTACTCTTTTCTTGATTTAACAGCCAATAATATTGTTTTGTGCAAGTTTTGTGCAAGTGGTTTTTTTTGGGTGTTAGTGGCTTTCCTTTAGTTTTGGAGCGTATTATTTCAATACACTATTATAAATCATAAATAATTAACTATAATGAAAAGTTTAAACTCAATTAAGTATTCTATGCTCATAGCAATTTATTCTTTGCTAAGTTTTGTAAATATAAACAGAGCCAATGCCCAAGATTTTAATTTAGTTAATAAAGTAGTGGCTTCTGATAGGGGGGGAGATGACCAATTTGGTGTAGCTGTTGCCATATCCGACAATTATGCCATAGTGGGTGCATATAATGAAGATGGCATTGGTTTGGATTCTATTCATAATGCTGGTGCAGCATACATTTATACTAAAAGTGCTAGTGGTGCTTGGGTTGAAATGCAAAAACTAGTGGCATCTGATAGAGATTCTATTGATGCATATTTTGGAGCTGCTGTTGCAATTTCTGGTAATTATGCCATTGTAGGGTCTTACGGAGATGGGGATACTATTGGAGCTAGTAATACAACTTATTTACAACATGCTGGTTCTGCTTATATCTTTGAAAGAAATACAGCTACTGGGATATGGGAAGAAAAACAAAAGATAGTAGCCATTGATAGACAGTTTAGAGCACGTTTTGGATATGCTGTTGCAATTTCTAAAAACTTTGCTGTTGTTGGTGCGAAAGATTTTGGACCGGGAGGTGCTGCATATGTATTTGAAAGAGGGTCATCTGGCTGGGGGAATACTCAAAAAATAACATCGAACTCAAGCCAATCAGGTGACCTATTTGGTACTTCGGTAGCAATATATGGCAACCATATAGCTGTAGGATCTCCTGAGGATGATATCTTATTAAAGGATAGGGCTGGTTCTGCATACGTTTTTGAACAAGATGGAAGCGGAATATGGAATGAAACTCAAAAAATAGTCCCTTCAGATAGTGATACAAATAGCTATTTTGGCTTTTCAGTATCAATTTCCGATAGTTCGCTTTTGGTAGGAGCGTATAACGAAGATTTTGCGGATACTTCAGGAAATAATTACATAGAAAATGCTGGTGCTGCTTATGTATTTGAGAAGACAAATGGTATTTGGCAACAACAGCAAAAAATAGTGGCCTCTGATCGATTAAAAGATGATCATTTTGGTTGGTCAGTTTCTATATCAGGAAATCTAGCACTTATTTCAGCAAGAAGAGCTGATTTAGATGAAACGGGGATTAATTATATGCCTACTTCAGGAGCTGCTTACATCTATCTTAAAACTGGAACAACTTGGAATGAAATAGATAAAATAACAAGTAGTCACAGAGAACCATATGGGTATTTTGGAAATTCAGTAGCCATTTCTGATAGTAGTGCAATTGTTGGAGCTTATTGGGAAGATAATGACTCATCAGGAACATCTCCCTTAACTAGAGCAGGATCAGCCTGCATTTTTGAAGTGTGTGATATAGATAATGCTACAATACTGCTCTCTAAAGGCATACGAGCTGATGATACCTTAGCTTCATCTTACCAATGGATAGATTGCGCCAATAACGATACGCTAATTCCCGGAGCAACAAGCCATACTTTTTATCCTGCTTTCGATGGACATTACGCGGTAATTATTCAAAAGAATACTTGTGTAGATACTTCTGCATGTGTAGCTGTTGTGTTAACAGGGATTTCAGAAGAAAAACTTGGGAATTCGGTGAACATTTACCCGAACCCAGCCAACGAGCAATTGTATATCGATTTAGGTGAAATTAAAGGAGAAAAAGTTTCCCTAATTGACATTACTGGTAAGACTATTTATTCTAGTGCTATAGTTGGCAAGCAAAAAGTTAACATTCCTTTGCAAGATTATGACAATGGCATTTACTTTGTAAACATTGAATCCAATAATCAAAGCATAACCTATAAAGTGGTTGTGTTGCATGAATAAGTAGCTATTTAGATTCTTCACGTCATTTATTACAATCGCTAAAGCGATGAATAAATGTTGTTTTGAATGACAATTGATTAAAGGAAGCTCTTGTTTGTGTTCAAATAAGCACTAAAAGGGGCTTATGCAAGAACTATTATTCAGTTGAAATTGGAGCTACAATATGAAAATAAAAAAGCCCCAGCATTTGCTGAGGCTTTTTTATAGAATGAAGTGCTATTATTTAATAACCATAAATCGTTTGGTAGATCGTTTTCCTTCATAAACTACACTCATAAAGTAAATACCTTCAGCGTAAGTTTCTGTAGAGAAAGACGAACCGGTACCACTTATTGGTTTTTGCGTAACTAAACTACCCATTTCATTAAAGATTGCCACTTATGCATCGGCTGCCAAATCTTGGTTAAACATGATGAATAAATCACCAGAAGTTGGATTTGGATACAGGTTAAAGTTAAAGTTAACTTTAGCAACCTCAGCTGCATCGGTATCTTCAACTCCAAGTGCAATGTTAATAAATGAAGTATCTGTTGTTGCTGTTTGATAAACTTCTTTTGTTACAGCATCTTGAATAAATACAACTATTTCAATGTCATCATTCAATCCAGCATCATAAAATACAGCATTGCTAGTGTTCCAAGTTTGGCTTATTACCATGGTGTCACCAGGAACCCATGTTTGAGCAATTCTTGTACCTCCAGCATTTGGCAACATTGCTTTAACAACATTGTTAAAGGCCAGTTCAGTATTTCCAACTCCACCAAGTCCAGCAGCTGTAACTTGCTTTTCAATTACTGCCATATAAACATCAATGTCATTGCTAAAGTTTTCGTTTATCTCTAATCGAGCATCAACAGTGTAACTGTTTGTTGAAGTTGTTTTAACTAAATCAAGATCAAAAATAGCTGAAGTTAAAGCTCTTCTTCTAGTAATTAAAGAATCGGCAACCCAAGCACCAGTATAATTGTTTATGATGTTACCATCTGTAACTGTTTGTGGTATTTGTGAGGCTCCGTAAAAGAAACTTCTTGCACTTGGTCCAGCTTGATAATCGATAAACAATTTATCTCCAGTTAAAGCATTGGTGTGGTATTGAATGTCAATTAAATCTTTTGAGTATTCGGTAATAAAAGGATTAAGCGATGTAGATGTAATAACACAAGGTAAACATTCGGTATTGGTAAAGTGTTCTACCAATACATATTTAGATCGTTCACCAATCCAAACATCATCAAATGCAAATCCTTTAAATTCACCTGCACCATTTGTGCTAAATGCTACTCTAAATATTACTTTGGCATTTCCAACTAGGTGATCTAAATCGTGTCTTACTTCAACCCAACCAGCATCAACTACATCTGACCATCCAAGTGGTTGTCCACCTAATACTGTTCCACCTGGTCCATCTCCATTGTTAATAACAACTTGATTGTACCAGTTTATTCCAGCATCAGTACTTTGTTCAGATCCTATAACTTGCCATGTTTGACCATTGTCAATAGATGATTCTAATACAGCTCCATCACCAATGTCGGCAAAGTCTCTCCACATATCAAAGCGTATCATAGGTTTTTTAAGTGTTGTGAAATCAAAACAAGGACTACTTACATAAGTTCTTTCTAATGAATTATAATCGCTAGAATCTATTACATGAGAAGTAGACCATGATAAGTTTGTTGGACTAGGATCTTTAACCCAAGTACTATGTGCCCAATTGTTTAAAGTGTCAAAGTCAATAAAGGTTTTTGCAGTCCAACTATCAGGTCCCGCTTGAAAATCTGTAAAGTAAGGGTAAGATGTAATCATTGGCTTAACAGATACTAGCTTACTCATAGTATCAATACAATTAAATGTAGTTGAAATAACTAAGTCAACAATATAATCTCCTGGAGTGGCATAAAAATAGTTGGTGTCTTTAGCTTGAGAAGTTCCCACTAAATCTCCCATGTCCCAGCTATAAGAAAGCGTATCTAAAAGCGAAACAGTAGAAGATGAATCAAAATACATAATAGGAACTAAAGGATCAAAACATTCGTTAATCCAATAAAAGTCGGCTGTAGGTTTATCACCAAATTCTATCACTGCGGTAGTATCGGAAACACAACCTGCAACAGTAGTAATTTCTAAGTTAAAACTATGGTTACCATGTACAGCAAATTTATGTTTAGCATGTTGTGTTGAATAAGTCGTGTCATTGTCAATCGTCCATTTCCAAAATTGCAGTCCATCAGGAGATGGAACAGTAAGATCAGTTAAGTCAATTGTATCAACAATACAAATTCCACTAATGCTAAAGTCTGGGTGAGCAGCAGGATTAACATATACCGTATCAACAGCAGTATTAATACATCCTTTGTTATCAGTAAAAGTATAACTCATTGGTACTACAGCTAACACATTTAATGGGTAAGCAGTAGGATCAAATGTTACTTGATCTGTACTTGCAGGAACACCATCTAATGTAAATAATCCTGAAATTCCACTGGTAATTGGTGGAGCACCAGTAAATTGAATTGGGTTGCCAATAATATCGTGGTTATTACAATATTCTTTACTTGGAGTTAGACCACTAATGGTAACAATAGGTAATGCATTAACTTGAACAAACATACTGTCTTCTCCATAACAGTTGTTCCCATCTACATAGTAATAGTGTAGAACATAACCAGTTCCAACACCTGCTGTATCTGGATGGAAAATTGCTCTACCATCAGTAGAATCAATGTCTGCAACTCCTGGACCCCAGAAGTAACCATCTGTTGCAATAGAACTGTTGATTAATCCAGAAATAGGATGCGATCCAGTTAATTCACAATAATCAGAGAAAACGGTATCGTTGTCTATTTGAACATCAGGTGCTTGGTGTAAAGTAAAGTTAGAATCGATGCTGTTTGAACATCCATAAATATCTGTATAGTTATAAGTTACTATGTTAGCACCAATTTGAGTGTTGCTCGGAGAAAGTAACATACTATCTAAAGTAGAAAATACATTAAGTAATGCTGCCGAACTTGAGAAATCTCCACCTCTTGGATTACCAACAATAGTTAAATTACTGTCGTTAGAACAATAGTTTGAACTTAAGGTAAAGTTTAATGGAGGTAACTCATGTATTACAATTGTTTCTGTAGAGTCAGCAGTACACCCACTTAATGTAGAGGTATAGGTATAAGTAATGTTCCATGTTCCTACTGAGTCGGGTGTTAAGAATGCACTGTTACCAGTATTAATAAAAGAGGATGCTTTTCCATCAAAAGTAAAATCACCCGATCCACTTGGATGTGTAAATTGACCATTCATTTGGAATTGAGGTTCTACAACACAATAAGAGTGGGCAGCATTTAGACCTGTAAAATAAACAGGACCAATTGAATCTACATATACATTTTGGTTGACATAAAATGTGTCTTGATCTACATAAGAATAGGTGATGGTATGGTTACCAGGGCCAGCTAGTGTTGGGTAAAATACAGCAGTATCTAATCCAATTGAATCTAGAGCAGCAGGATTTCCACTAAAGCTAAATCTACCGGTTACTCCACCAAATAAACCACCTTGGTTGGCATCACCATAAATTGTGTCTGGTAAGTCTTCATAGCAATAAGTTGCAGCAAGACTATCAATAGAACCTGTATTGGCTATAACGGTAGTAGTATCCCAATAAACGTTTGTACAACCGGTTGCCGGATCGGTATAATTGTAAACAATGTTGTGGGTTCCGGCACTAGCAATTGTTGCCCAGAAATCGGTTCCAACCATACCTGCTCCAGCATAAAATCCAGAAGCATCTGGTGTTGGGTTGGTAGGAACTGGGTTGTTTTGTTCGGAATAATAACGGTCTAAACCAAACCAAGGGTTAGGAATTGCATTTACTTTAAATACTGTGGCATCGTTAGCTTTACAGCCCGATCCTTCTGCATTAGAAGTATATTCATAAGAAATAGGGTAAGTACCAGCTCCAGCAAGTGAAGGGTTTACTGTTGCAAATGTTGAGTTTACTTCGTTCCATGCAGGTGGAGAAACAGCAGAGGTCCAAACACCAATACCTTGATTGTGGTAATATTGTGCTACAAAATTAACAAGTGTTCCTTGATCATCACAAGCCGAATCTGCACTAGAAACAATGTTAACACCACCTATAGAATCTAAATAAAATGCTTGAGTAATAGCTTGTGTTGTGTTAATTGTTCCAGTTCCGTAGGTGAAACCACAAGGGTAAGAAATTCCAAAAGGACCTGAACACATTTTAATACCATTAATAAATTGGTAGGTTACTTGTGAAACAAATCTAAAGTTTAAGGCATGAAAACCATCTGTTAGCATAGATGGGTTAATTTGAGCAATAGAATCTCCTGTAGGGTTAGCATCAACAACTAAACCAGTGTTTCCATCTACATCAAAACCAATAACAGAAATGATATTAAAGGCATCGTCTGGATCGGCACTAACGTTTTCAAGAGCACCATCAAAACACATGGTAGGTGCTACAACCACAACTCCAGCACTGGTTACTACTGTTACCACATCTGTAAGGATGTGTCTACAACCATTCGGGTCGTCAATGTCATAACTCAATTGATGCGAACCTGTACCTGCAATACTTGGGCTAAATACGTTAGAAGCAGAAATTACTCCAGGTCCACCAAAAGTTCCTCCCGCTTCTGAAACAGTACTCACTAATGATACATTGTTTGCTCCAAGGTTAATTGTTTTAGGGTTCATGTCAAATTCTACAGGAGGTAGAAAATCAGATTTATATAGTAAAAGGCTATCAGGGGTTAAAGATCCACAAGCATTTGAAGCTTCTGCAATTAATAAAATAGAATCGGTTACACCTGCCATTTGAAGTAGTAGGGTAGAAGTATTTTGACCGGCTGTAATTACTGGGTTTGGAGATCCGTTAAATGCAACAAATGTCCAAGTAATCACATCTTCTCCTGTAACTCCTGTGTAAGTATATGATTTTATTGTAGAATCTTGAAAACAGTAATGTTGATCTCCAGAAAGTGTTGCAGGACCTGTTGGAAGGCCAGAACCACCAATGTTAAAGTTAACAAAACTAGAGTCTTCACATAAATTGGCATCTCTAATTTCAATAGGGTAAAGCCCACTGCCTATTCCATACATAGAATCTGTTGCATTTTGGAAAGTAGCATTGTTAAATGAATACTGATAAGAACCAGTTCCACCTGTTCCAGTAATTACAACATGACCGTCTGCGTTTCCAGCACACGATTCATCTTGGTGTCTTTCTCCAATAACTAAAGCTGCTGGTTCAGTAATTACAACACTAGAGTCGAAATGACAACCGTTAAAATCTTTAATAGAAACAATGTGAGTGGTAGGAGTTAAGTTGTTAAAAGTAGTGGTAGCACCATACCCACCATTATTTATTTGATAAGTATAAGTTGGTGTTCCGTTTCCAGCTCCAGCACCTGCACCAATAGTTATAGAACCATCGGCAGCTCCGTTACAATTTACATCGGCAGAAATAATGTTAGATGAAATGATTCCTTCCCACTGTAATTCAAATCCATTTCTTTGGTCATTAATGTCTGAATGCCACGTTAATACAATGTTGGAATTGGCGTCTCCATAAATAGGAGTATTTAGTGCGGGAACGTTATTGTTACAATATCTAATTGTTGTAGCTCCATAATCCACATCTAAGTAATCATATCCACAACTAAATCCAGGGCCATCTTCAACATCAAAAGAAGCAAAGGTAATGGCAACATATTTTGCATCAGTAGGAGCAATGGTGTAAGAGTAATCTGCACTAGCAGTATAAACCGCATTTGGTCCACCGTCATCAAATATAGTAGCATTACAATCTGTATAGGTAGCTCCAGATGTTCCAGAACTCATGGTGTATTCACTTGCAGCAGTACCCGTTCCTTGAATATCAAAATTATAAACAGCTTCAGATGCATCATCGTTTGTAATTGTTATGTTGGCTTGTCTTAATCCTGTGGCACTAGGATCGAAAGTAATGTCAAATGTCATAGAACTAGTTCCGCTAACAGTTTCCGAGAAGGTGTGTACAGAGGTTAGACTAAAATCAGCAGAATGTGTTCCACCTACAACAATGTTGTTAATTGTTAAATCTTGTCCACCAGTGTTTTCTATGGTAAATGTTTTAACAATGGTACCTGCTGCTGCAGAGATACTTCCAAAATCGGTATCATCAGAAGTGGTTGGCGTATTGTCGCCATCAACAATAGTAATGGTATTTCCTTGTACATCAATTTCACGACTTGTTAAACCATTTCCTTGTATGGTAAAGTTATAAGGATCTTCGTTAAGGTCATCATTTACAATAGTTACTTCAGCAAACCTAACACCTGTAGCTGCTGGTGTAAATGTTACCACAAAAGTAGTACTACTAGATGCGCCTATTACTGCAGGAGTTGTAATAGCAGATACAACGAATTCAGCAGCATTTACTCCTGATGTTGTTACGCTAGTGATATTTAAATTTGGTCCTGAATTGGTGTTGAGTATTGTAAATGTATGAGGAACGGGAGTTCCAATTGTTGATCCTCCAAAGTCAGTATCATCTAGTGTAGAAGGAATGTTGTCTCCATCTACAATTTCAATGGTAAGCCCCCCTTGCACTTCAATTTCATTTTCTGATCCTGTTCCTTCAATGTTAAATTTATATGGGTTAGCAGAACCATTGGTGAAAACAAATAAAGTTGCAGTTTTTAAACCAGCACTGGTAGGTTTAAATCGAATAAATGCATTAGAGCTAGCAGCACCAGCTATTGGAGTTGAAGCTTCTGTGCTAACAGAAAACATTGCAGCATCAGTTCCTGTAATGGAATAACCATAAATGATGAGGTTAGGATCTATTGCATTTTTGTTGGTAATGCTATAAATAACCGTGTTACTATCACCAACAAATACTACTCCAAAATCGGTGCTATCTGTTGCTCCAGGGGTGTTTGTTGCAGTAGAATCGATTAATAGAGGAGTTGTAGTATTTCCTCTAATTTCAATTACTTGAGAAAACGAATTGGCGCAAAGCGCCAAGGTTAAAATTGAAAAGAGGATAGGTTTAATTAATTTTATATTTCGATAACTCATACTTGATAGGGTATTGATAAGGTTATATTATATGTCTTTATTTTTAGTTTAGCTCGCCATCTTCTTTAGCCTTTGTTAGTGTAATCATTTGATTACCACCAACGGTATTGGTACCTAACATTATTATTTTTGTATCTGATAAGCCTATAATGTCATTGATGTTTTCATCACCTGAACCACCATATGTTTTAGTATAAATTTCGTTACCAGATCCATTCACTTTTATTAAAAAAGCATCAAAAGCACCTTCACCATAAGAATCGGTAGAACCACCAATTAAATAGTCACCAGAGCTAGTTGTAGTAATACAATTAGCGCGATCAATACCGGTGCCACCGAAATATTTTTCAAAAATAATATTCAAATTTTGTGATTGAGCCTCTACTTTCAATAAGTAGAAGTCTGAAGATCCACTTCCGTTGCTTTCTGTTTCTCCAGTAATTAAATACCCATCAGAAAGAACCTCTACCTCATAAGCAGCATCGTTGGATGCACCTCCAAATATTTTTGCATTTATTTTGTTTCCAACATTGTTGCTTTCAAAAATAAGTGCATCTGTTCCTCCAAAACCTCCAAGGAGTAGACTATTGGTAGAAGTTCCAACCACAACATATTCACCTAGTATTAATTTTTCTTGAAGATCATAACCGTAATCATCGTTGTCAAATCCAGATTGTTGTGCCCAGATTATAGCTCCGTTAATGTCAGTTTTTATCAATAAAATGTCTGATTTTCCAGCAGGGTTATTAACGGTAGCTTTTGTACTGTTGGCTAAAATTAAATAGTTGTTATCTGAAGTTACTATTACTTTTTCTATACTAGCACTGTCGTTGGCAAAATAACTTTGTTTCCAAATGAGTGAACCACTTTCGTTAATTTTTGAAATATGTATGGTTTGATTTCCTAAAATATCGATTTCATCGCTTCCTATTATATAACCACCGTCAAGTGAGGTAATAATGTCTTTTGCTTCTTCATTGTTTGTATTGGCATAAGTTTTAGACCATTCTTCATTACCTGATGCACTTACTTTTATTACTAAAATTAATGACTTATCAATAGAGTTAGCTGTTTTTCCAGCAAATATAAATCCACCATCAGTTGTCGAAACAATTTCATAAGCTTCATTAATAAAAGATCCTCCATAATATTTTACAAAGGTGTCTTCTGGCTCTAAAAGATCATCGCTATCTTTTGAACACGAAATAAAAAAGAAGAGTGGTATAAATAGTAGGTATGTTATATATCTATTCATGAATTTTCAGTTTTTTCGGTTTGTAGAATAATCTTTTGTAACCAATTGATACAAACATGTTACTTACTTTAAAGTCATCATCTACATAATGGTATTCGTATAATAATTCGGAATTACTGTATCGTTCTTTTGGATTGATAGCAGAGCTTAAACTGTAAGAATAGCCAGCGTCAAGAAACCAGTAACCTTCTTTTACTTTGTACTTAACTCCTAATGATCCAATTAAACCATAATTAATTTTACTTCTCATTGAAGATACATTAATGTTTGGACCTGTAATACTTGGTTGTTCATTGTTAATAAAGGGTCTAAAAAATTCAGTTTTGGTAGAAAAGTTATAATTCACATAACCACCCAATTTAATGGTTGGTCTAACTTTCTTTTTTCCGAAGTGATAAGAAATTGTTAATGGTACCTGAATTATATTTTGGTTTTCATTAAATTCTAGAGTAGAAGAGGTGTCTAAGTTAGTTAGGTAATTAAACTTATGCGTAATAAATAAGGCTTCAGCATGTGCGTAAAAATTGTTTTTTATTAAATAACTAAAGTTTATTCCTACTCTTAGTCCAAAATCGGGAGCAGTATATTTTCCATCGTAAAGATCTGTATTGTATGTTCCAAATTCCTTTATTAATCCAATTTGACTGTAATTGATACCTCCTGATACTCCAAAAGTATAAAGAGGTATTGTTCGGTATGAATTAAATAGGGTAATGAATTCTTTTGAATCTACCGCTTCATTTGGTTTCATTTCTGGTTCAAAAGTTAACAATTCTTCCATCATTTCTTCAGCAAGAGCAACTCTATCATCAAATAAATAAACATTAATTAAAAGTTTATAAGCGGTTACTCTATCTTCAATGGCTAAGCCACTTTTTATGCAATCTGCTATTTCTTCAGGAATTTTTTCAATAATTCCTTCATCATAATCTTTTTGCACTTTTTTAAGAACAAGTAAGCAGTCGCTTTGAGCCAAAAGACTATTGGCACTAAAAACCAACAATAAGATGAATACGGTATTTTTAAATTTTAATTTCATAATCTAATCACACATTACTTTATTGCAGGACATGTTTTTTCATATTCTATATCCTTGGCAACAAATCGTTTCCATTCTTTTGCTGTTAAGTTTCTAGATATAAGCGAACAAATATCTGTTGACATTTGATCTATATTTGTTGGGTACCTTTTTATTTTACTGTTCATGGTACCTGTTATAATTGTTTTATCATTATTGGTAAAGGAAATACTCGATACCCATGAGTCATGATCTTTTAGAACCAACGGAGATAAATCATAATTAGCAGTTAAAAAGACTTGAACAGTTCCGTCAAAACTAGCTGAAGCTAAAAATTTATCGTTGGAGCTATATTCTAAGTCAGTAATTCTAGCAGACTGACCAATTAAATCGTACTCTATAGATTTTGACGCCATATTATATACACTTACTAAGCCTTGCTGATCACCAAAAGCAATGTGTTTACCATCTTTACTGTAAGTAATTTGTGTGATAGAACGGGTTTCGTTTTTGTACAATATTTTAGACGAATAATCTTTAGACTTATCCCATAAAATAATTTCACCTTTATCTGAGGCACCGGCAATGTATTTTCCGTTAGGAGATAGTGCGATAGATTTTATACGAGATTTTGTTTTGGCTATTATGATGTTTTTCTGATCATTAATATTCCATAATCTTATAGTACTATCGGCACTTGATGATATTATGGTGTTTTCATCCATAAATTCTAGTGCCCAAACAACTGCAGTATGACCTTTTAAAACTTTTTTATTGGAGCCATTTAAATCATAAAGGATTACATTGTTTTTTTCAGTTCCACAAGCCAACCATTTTTCATCATCACTAATTGCTAACGACCTGTTAATTTGTTTGGTATTACCTATAAGGGTTGATGTGTTAGATCCTTCTCCTTCCCACGAAAAGATATTTCCGTCAGACCCAGTAGTAATTAACTTTTTGCTTTTACTACTTGTAGCAATAGCTCTAACCGAAGATTTATGTCCTATTAAATTATTATAATTTAACGGATTTTTTGCTTTTAGTACATCATAAAGGCCAGTATAAATATCCCCATGATGATCTTCACCTTCATATTTTTTATTGAATAGGTAAGCTTGGTAAGCTACTAAAGATTTTTGATCTAAATCTTTTTTAATTTGTTGCGATTTAACAGCCATCGATTGAGCAATGGAAAGCATCCTTAAGTTTTGTGCTTTCTTACTCGATTTATCAGCTAGTAACTTTTGAGCAAAGGCTTCATCTGCATTAATTTTGGCTAATTCAGCACTTTTTGTAGCTCTAGAAGAAGCTTCGTTGGCACGTTGCTCATTTACTCTTGCAACGTTTAAGTTTTGCAATGCTTCTAAGGCATTTTTGTCTGCTAAGATTAAGTTTTTTTCCGATTCCTTTTGAGCTTCTATTGCTTCTAATGCACTCTTTTCGGCTTTAGCAGCATTTTCGGCAGCAATAACAGATTGGTCTTCAGCAATTAATTTTTGCTTTTCGGCTTCAATAGTTTGTTTATCGGCTAAAACTTTTTGTTGAATAGCCCATACTAAAACTCCCATTAAGATAATAGCAGCTGTACCTAAAACAATAGCAAAAATTCTAGATCTTCTTAAAGCTTTTTTCTGAAGCTTAACTTTATTTCTTTCTTCAGCTTCGTGATCTAAAACACTGGCATCTAGAAAAGACATTGTTCGTTCAAATGCTATGTCATGTCTAACCGCCCATGTTAATGTAGGTTTTTTTAGTTCTTTCCACTTGGTAGCTAATTGTAAATCTGGCGGACGCCATAATCCAGTTTTACCAACTTGGAATAGTGCTGCAGATTCGGATAATTTTAGGTACATTGTTACAGCACCAGATTCTTCTTCTACCCATGCAATTAACCTATCCCATATCCGCATTAAACTTTCGTGAGAAATATCAATTACAGAATTTTCTGTAACTACTTTATCACTACTTGTTAAAAAGGATCTTCCTGTTTGTCTGAAATTTTCAAATATCTCAATAATTTGAGTGGGCTGACAAATGGCAATTTCAGCTATCTCATTTACAACTGTTGGCCTTCTTGTTCCTCTATTCTCTGTCCCTTTTTCTGTTAAGGTTTTAAATAAATTTTGGCAAATTTCTTTTCCTTCTGGAGTTAATTCATCAAATGCTTCATTGGCGTGTTCGGAAAGTGCTTTTTCCATTCTACCAATTGATTCATAATGAGGTATATCAATTATTTCTCCATCTGACTTGAACTTTGACCAATAATCCCAAGTTCTCATTAAGGCATGTTGAAGAATAGGTAATTGATCTTGGTTGTCGCCTATTTCATTTAACAATTGATTGGTTAGTCTATCCGAAATTTCCCCACCACCAACAGAAATTGGTCCTTTTATAGCATTTTGTACATCTTCTCTAGTCATTCTAGGAATAAGGTACTGGCTATCGTTAATTAAAGCGGTTAATTCTTGAAATTGAGCACAATCTCCAATAAAATCAGATCTCATGGTAATAACCACATATATTTTAGAGTTGGTATCTTTTACAGCATTAAGTAATAATTTTACAAAAGCTACCGATTCATTTACTGCATTTTTACTATTTGAATTCTTAAATCTAAAAAGTTCTTCAAATTGATCGACAACGACTAAAATGTTTTTGTTCTCACCAAGTCTATTGGCCATGTCAATTAAGCCATTAGAACTAGATCTTAGTATTGCCGTATTAAGGGCTAAATCTTCAGCATAAGTAGTGCTTTCTTTTGCAACTTCTCCTTGACTTTGTATAACTGATTCAGCTAAATTAGAAATTGGTCCAGATCCAGGGCGTGTGGTAATAATTTTCCAATCAGATCCTGCGCCTTGAACAAATCCACCATGTAAAATAGGTAAAACACCACAATACATTAAAGAAGATTTACCACTTCCAGATGTTCCAACTACGGCAACAAATTTATTGTCAGATAGTTTTTCTAGAATTTCTTCACTTTGACCTTCTCTACCAAAAAACAAATGACTTTCTTTTGGGGTAAAGGGTCTTAATCCTGGAAAAGGATTGTATTCAGTTTGTTTCGTTAAAAACGAATCTTGACCTTTATTTAGTAAGACTGAACTCATTTATCTATTTTTTGTATAAAGGAATCTAATTGTGTTTGATTGTCAAGTTTAATTTGATCTAATTGATAACTTGCCAATTCTGGTTTCAATTTTAAGTCGCTATTGCTAATTACTCCAATTGAATTAATTTTTTTGTTATTTCGATATTTTGGAGCTTTAATAATGTCATTCAAAATGCTCTCGATCCATTTGTCATTATGGCCATCAAAATAAATGATAATTCCTTTAGAATTATTGAGGTTTTTTTTGTGATTAATCAATGGATTGTTTCCAAAGTTATCTACTTCTAGTACATTTAAATTCGTTTTTTCTAATTCGGATTTAATGCGATTTACCTCTTTGTCTTTAGTGTTGTCGTATATAAAATATAATCCCTTTTGATCTAATTTATTTTTTGCGGAGCTACTTTCTATTTTTTGATAGATTAAAGATTTAAATAATTCTAATGGAGCTTCTACAAATTCAGCTCCTTTAAGTAATTCTAAATCTTTTCTTAAAAGACTAATTTTTTCATTATTTGCTTTGTCTAATCTAACATCAGAAGGAAGCCATATTAACCTATTAAAGTTTTTAGAGTTGTTTTTTGCACATATTTTATTTTGCAAATCTACCAGTTCGGCTTCTAAATTTGAATCAATAGTTTTGTCATTACCATAAATGTGCACACTCAGTGAAGCATCTTTAATAAGCGTTTCAATCTTTTTCTCTAATTCTCCAATATTGCTATTGTCTAAAGGATTATTAGGCAATATTTGGAATCCTTGGTTTAATAGGTCTCTTTTTAATTTATCTCTATTTGCTATTTGGTTTACAGAGGTAATTGATAAGTAAATGGTTTCTCTATCTTGAGCATAGAGTCCAAAAATAGACTTGGTAAAATCTAGCAACTTTTCCCATAGGTTTCCAGAACCAGAAGTTAAATCACTCCAATTTGTTTCAAGAGATATAGGATCGGATTCGTAAAATTCAAAAACGCTAACATTTTGTAAAAAAGAAGGTAGGTTTTTGTATGAAATTCTATTAAGGTGAATTTGGCAGATAGAAGAATTAGCATCAGCTAATTTTAAGGTGGAATAATCTACGTTTAAATCATCTAACAAAAATACGTGATTGGTTGCATCGGATAGTTTTCCATTAAAAGATTGTAAAGTAAAAGAAGCCTTTGTGTTTAAAAATTGAACACAGATAAGTTCTAAGTTTTTAGCAAACAAATCCGCCCATTTTTTTAGTTTTGGGTCTTCAGATAATAGGTATATAGTAGTAGTGTTATCCATTGTATATTTTAAACCTTTATTCCAGAAACTAAAATATCATCTACTTGCTCTTCATTTTGCATCCAATCTGTTATTTTTTCGTTTAGAATTTTCCGTTGTTCAGCGCAGTCTTTTTCGCTAATTTCTATCATCAAATTCTTCATGTTTCGTGACTTAAACTTCTTGTTCTTTGGTCCACCAAATTGATCGGCATAACCGTCAGAGAACATATAAATCATGTCGTTTTTCTCTAGTTGGAATTTAATGTTATCAAAAGTATCTAAGTCATCATTTAAGAATCCTCCAATAGGGAACTTGTTGGCTTTAATTTCTATTAACTCTTTAGATCTAATAATGTATATAGAGTTGTAAGCACCTGCATAATTTAGTTCTAAGGTTTTATAATCAATAGAAATTAAAGATAAGTCCATTCCATCCTTTACGTTGGTATTTCCTTTTGTTTGTCTTAGTAATTGAGTTACACCTTCATTAAGAGAATTTAATATTTCTCCAGGAACCTTATGTTTTCCTTTACTAATGGTGTGGTTTAATTGGTCATTTCCAATGATACTCATAAATGCACCTGGAACTCCATGTCCAGTACAATCTACTACTGCCATTAACGATTTTCCTTCAATTTCATTTACCCAATAAAAATCTCCACTAACTATATCTTTAGATTGATAGTAAATGAAAGAATCTGGAAATAGATTTGTAACGTAATCCATTGGAGGTAGAATTGCATTTTGAATACGCTTAGCATATCTAATACTATCTTCAATGTCTTTTTTTTGTTCTTCTAACTCATTCTTTTTAGCATTTAAATCTGCAGTTCTTTCATTAACTTTTTGCTCCAAATTATTATACAAGGTTTGAAGACGCTCTACCATAGAGTTGAATTTTACAGAAAGCTTAGTTATTTCATTGTTTCCTTCAACAGTAGCTCTTTCAGATAGGTCACCTTGAGTAATTCGGTTAACATTATCAAGTAGTTTTTTAATTGGAGATGTAATAACTCTTGTTTTTTGATAGATTAAGAAAATAACCAATACAATTGTAACTAAGAAAATGGCGATATTCTGTAAAATATCATTGCGCTGCTCTACATGAAGATCTGTTCTGTCTGCAATAATTTCAATAAGAGCTTTTTCATAAAGAGTAGTATTTTGTCTTTTCATTGGAATAAATTCACGCTCAATAAATTTACCTTCAACTTCTGTTTTTATAACCTTACTAAGGTTTGTGTCTAGTGTTTCGAATATACCTTTTATAAACTTGATGTTTTCACTATCAACTTCCGAACTTATTAAACTAAAAGGAGTATCTGCATCTATAAATAAATCTATCTTTTTAATGTTTCTATATTTTTGAGAGATTTTGTTTAATGTTTCTTTTGTTTTATTTACCCATTTATCGGCCTCAGTAGAATATGTTCCGGTTTGAACGATGTATTTTCCATCACGAGTAGGCTGGTAGGTGTATTTTTTAAGTTTTCCAGTTCGTTGTTCAATAGAGAATTTCTCACTAACGTATTCTTTTGAGTTGAATACTTCTTCTAAATAGGTTTGAAATTTACCTCCTACTTTATAAAGGTTGAAGTTTTTATCTTTTTCAAATGTAGTGTTAACAATAATTCCTTGACGATTTATTATGTAAATGTCTTGTTCTTTAGAGTACATGTCTAAAGAGTCTCTTATAAGTGATAAGTCTGCAGTCTCAATATTGTCAGTATTTACAAAGTACTTATTCACTAAGTGATGACTTTGAACAAATAGTTCAGCTTCTATTCTCTTTTCTACACCTTCTAATCCATAATCTTGGTGAACCAAACTCAGCTCAATTTGATCGCTAATTAGTTGGTTTTGAATTTTATTATTTTGATCGGTACTGGTTTTTACTCGGTATTGATTAAGAATGGCCAGAATAACAAGGGCAACGACTACTGGAACAATAATATTCAGTATAAGCTGTCTAAATACCGTAGATGTTTTATTTATTTTTCCCATTGTTATTTTTTGTTTCTAACCAGCAAAGCTAAAAAAATATTATTAAGTCTAAAAGTTGATTTTATTCAAGTAACAAATGTTTGGTTAAAACATGGTTGCTAGCTACTTTATTAAATACGTTTTTGTTAATACTTATAATTCTATCGTTTAATTTAACTCCTTTGTAATGATCGTTCACAATGTTTAAAGATTGTGAGTTAAAATCATCTCCTCGTAATAAAAAGTTCAATGAATTTTTATTTAATTTAATCTCAGCACCATTTTTTACTATTTCCGATTTTACATGAGAAATGTCATTAACCCAATCCATAGGTTTAAAGCTTTTTGTGTCAATCACTTCTTTCAGTTTAAGTAATGATTCAACTAAAAGGCCATTTGTGCCTCGGGTAATGTCGCTAATTTCTTTATTTAAATTGTATTGTTCGTTTTCGTTAAACCTGTTTATAATGCTGTTCCTTAACTGTGCTTTAACCATAGATATTTTATAGTAAGAGGTTTCTCTAATAATTTGTTTAGGATTAAAAAGTTGAGCGATAAAAGTTTGAGAAATTTCTTGTTGTTCTAAATCCATTTCATAAACTACACTAGCTTTGGTCCAGTCAGAAAAGTAATTACTATCTCTATTTAAAACAAGGTCGAAAATGTTTCGTTCTTTAAATACTTCAATCGGAAAATAATCTTCTAATAAGGTAATCCTATCGTTTAGGTTACTATCGTCTAATATTGGAAAAACTTTAGGCTTAATGTGTTCGTGAATAAATAAGTCGAGCATTTCCATAGCATAACTTATATTGTCAGGATCTCCACTTTGAATGTTGTCTTGTACAATTTTAACTGAATTAGAATCGTAAATTATTGCCAACAACGAAAAAAGAACATTTTTTGATAATTCAATATCATCTTCAATTGCTTCAAGCGTAATAACCATTTCTGGATGGTTGTTACTAAAGGCATCATAAGCAGCGTAATTCCAGGCAACAATAGATAGTTGCTCATTTAAAAGGTTAATTAGTTCTAATGTTTCCTTTTCAGATTTAGGCTTTAATTGTTTGGCATTAATTCCTGCAGCAGCTTTATTCATAATTAACCTATTGGTAGAAAATAGTTTTTCTAACAATAAGGCATCTGCTCTTTCATTATTTATAAATGATATCAGTTCGGTTACTACAATTAGTGATTTGTCGGCAACGTTTGATTTAAAATAGGCTTGAGATAAGAATTCAATGTTGTTTTCACCTAGTTCTTTTAAAGTAGAATAAGAACTGGCATAAAGTTCATCGTCTGCTAAATACTCTATAATAATAGGAGCAAACTCAACTTTACCTAAAACACCACAAGTTTTTATTACTTCGTTTTTTACATTTTGGTTCGGATCTTTAATTAGTCGGAGCAAAATAGTATCGTATTTCGAATCGTAATTTGATCGAATAAGGATTGCTGCTATTACTCTATCTTCGGTCTCCTTAGAATTAGAAAGAGAAATTATTTTTTGATAATTAACCTTGTCGTAAGTAGATTCTATTTTTGATAAAAGAGATTTTGATCGCGTTTTGTTTTCCTCCGATTTGCTGTTCTTTTCAATTTGCTTAAGCGCGCTTGCGTGGTTAATGTTGGGGTAAATAAAAACTTCATCAAATAAGAAGTTTTCAAGTTTTTCTGAAACGATTTTGTTAGCAATATTCTCTAATTCTTTCTCAAATAAAACAGGATCGATTGCTTGAAAGCTAATGATTAAGTTTTCATCAACTTTATTAATTGAAGTTTTAATTTTTTTAAGAATAGAATTTGAAACTGGAGTAATGCGGTTTTCTTGGTCAGACAATGTTTCTACTTTTAATCCTGACTCTAAAGATTTGATGTAACTTTTGTAAAGTTTAAAGGCAACGTAAAGCCATATTAAAACTACAATAAGCATTACAACAGAAATTTCTGTTAAGCCAACAAAGGTTAATGCCGAAAGACCAACCAAACAAAGTCCCGACATTAAAGCAGAAAATTCGTTTACAGTTCCATCAATTTGTGCCTGAACAATAAATCGAATTTTTTTATTTAACGTTTGGTAAATTAATTTAAAAGAGGGAAGCTCTATCCCTTCCTTTAATGCTTGAGCAATTAATTTACTTAACGCAATTAGCATAAAGAAAAATAAGAATCCAGAAGATTCAATGTCTTCAATTCCCATTCCGTAACCAATACCAATTGCACCAATTGTAAAGGCAGATAAAAGAATAGGAAGAATTACAAGGCAAACTTTAAGTCCATAATTTTTAATCAGCTTACTGTAAACAAAAGTTTTAATCAGTAATGTAAAAATCATTATTACACCAGTAAAGGCACCAAGGAAAGAACCAAATTCAATTTCGCTTGGATACTTTTTTTCCATTACAAGGATAAACGAATATTGAATAAAAAAGGCAATAAGCATAGACAGACCAGCAAAAGCTGCCATCATTAAAACATATTTGTTTCGGAATAAAATTTTAAAGCCCGAATCTTCTTTTTGAGTAGAGGACACATCCACTTTTTCTATTTTTTTATCTAAATCAAACTTAGAGCTAATAGCAAATTGAATAATTACGGTAAGTAGCGTACATGCAGAACTAGCGTAGAGTATGTCCTCAAATGCTATTTCAAATCCAGAAATATAGGGAATCGCAGCAACAGCAACGTTACTGATAATAATTCCGAAAATAATTCCAGCATCAATAATTCCAAACAATCGTTTACCTTGTCTTAAATTATACAAACGGTTAGCAACTCCCCAAAAAGAAACAATGCTTAATACGAATAGTGGTCCAAACAATACAAATTGAGCATAATCAACCAGTTTTTTATCAATAAAGAGATAACTAACACTTAATCCAATGGTAACCAATGCTACAAAAACTAAATTAGCTTTTGATAAAGAAGCAAATTTTACCTTCTCTTGAAATTTAGAGTAAATTAGTGTTAAAATAATTCCTACACCTCCAGAAATTAAATAGGCTAGAGGTATTGATTCACCGCCATATGAACCAATAAAAAGGGTGTGAGAACTAATGTAAAACGTACCATTAAAAATACCAATAAAAAGAGATTGAATCATTAAGAGTGAAACACTCAATGACTCGTCTTTTTCAATGTTAAATATCTTTAATAATAGGGTTTTCAATAGTTTAGTGTAAATAGTAATGTGCAAAATTAAACTTTTAATGTATAGCCTAAAAATTTTTTATACTAAAGATAAAAAGAAGGGTTACTTTTCTATTTAATTATATTTTTTTATTTAAAGTTTTAGATAAACAATGTATATTTGGCCACTACTATGCTGTTTCAATACGAAGATAAAATAACCTTAGAGCCCCATATTATTTGGCGGAGAGAGGTGATGTTTATGGTTTTTGCAGGCCTATTTTTAGGGTCTTTAACCATGCTAAACATCCTTGGAATTACTCGATTTATAGATATTTCAGGTTATTTGGGTGCAAAACCTTTTACTTATATGCTTCCCGTTGGCGTATTGGCTTACCCAATTACTTTTTTATGTACCGATTTTATCTCAGAAATTTACGGAAAAAAAAGAGCTAACTTACTCGTTTGGATTGGGTTATTACTTAATATTTGGGTGCTGTTTATTTTGTGGTTAGGCGGTATATTGCCTCCTGCTCCAGAAATGTGTGATGCGGTTGGTTACTTAAATGATATTTATGTAGGTGATGCTATTTGTCCTGAAGCTGGCGTACCACCGATTGGTGCTAATGGGCGTGTATTTTTTCAATTAAGGTATTTTGCTTTTGGGGCAACAATGGCTTCTATGATTGCTTATTTGGCAGCTCAATTTTGTGATGTACACATCTTCCACTTTTTGAAAAGATTGACCAAAGGTAAATACCTATGGATTCGTAATAATGGTTCAACTTTAGTCAGTCAAATGATTGATTCTACTGCAGTAATTGTTAGTACTTATTACTTTACAGAAGGGGCTTTACCTTTAAATGAGGAATCGACAATATTCTCACAATTATCAGCTTTTATACTTACAGGGTATGTGTTTAAAATGATAGCAGCCTTGCTGGATACTGTTTTCTTTTATTTAGGGATGAACTTTTTTAGAGATTACTTAGCAATACCGAAATTCAAAGAAGATTAATTCTTTTTTCCCGAAAACTTTTCCAAACCGATAATCAATACTAGTCCAACAACTGCCATTGCAATGGCTAAAATTAGATGAGCATCAGCAGTATGTTGTGGTAAAATATTTTCTTGAATTAGTGGAACCATTTTTTCATTGGGCTCTCCTTCATGTTTTATAAAAAACTCAATCGTATTTTTCCAAGGCCAAATTTTATTTAATGAGCCTACTAAAAAACCTGTAAGAATTGCTATTGTTAAGTCATGATACTTTTTAAACATCCATGATAATAACTTAGAAAAAGAAATTAAACCGGTTAAACAACCTAAGGCAAAAACAGTTAAAGTAGCAAGCTTAACATCTTTTATAGCAGTTAAAATCAATTCATAAGAACCAAGTAGTAATAGAATAAAGCTTCCTGAAATTCCAGGTAAAATCATTGCACAAATGGCAATTGCTCCAGACATGAAAATATACCACATGGCTTCGGGATTTTCAACAGGAGGTAAGATGGTAATGTAAAACGAAAGAGCTGTTCCAGCTAATAGGCCTATTACTTTTAGCAAATTCCACTTTGTAATGGTTTTTCCAACTAAATAGATGCTGCCTACTATTAATCCAAAAAAGAAGGACCATAGAAGTATTGTGTGATGATCTAATAGGTAAGTGATTAATTTAGCTAATGTTGCAGCGCTAACTCCAATACCTAGAAGCAAGGCTAAAAGAAAGTTGCCATTAATGTGTTTCCAAAAAGACTTTAATCCATCAGATTTTAGAATTTTTAATGCCGATAAGTTTGCTGCATTAATGCTGTCTAAAAGTTCTTGATATATTCCAGTAATAAAAGCGATGGTACCTCCAGAAACTCCTGGGACTAAATCTGCTGCTCCCATGGCAATGCCTTTTGAGAAGAGTAAAATGTAGTCTTTAAAAGTTCTCATGCTAATCCTATTTCTTCTTGATACGCAGTTACTCCTCCAGTTAAAGAATAGATGTTAGGTAGGTTCATTTTTTTGGAAATGGCCATTACAATAGCGTTTGACCTATTGCCTGATTTGCAGCAAAATATTACTGGTAAATCTGTATCTATTTGATCAATGGAATTTAACACCTGGTCTAGAGGAATGTTGGTTCCACCAATATTAGAGTCTTCAAACTCATAATCTTCACGAACATCAATCAATTGAAAATTTTCGTTTTGATCTTTTTTCTGTTTTAATTCTTGAACTGAAATAGTATTCATATCATGCTTATTTAAAAGTTGAAACAATGTTCTCAGGAAGGCTATCGAAAAATGTATCTCCTCTTAATCCTAAGCGTAAACATTCTAATGGAATAACTTCATTGTGAGCAATGTTTCCGAGGTTAACATTGGCTCCAAATTGTTTTATAAACCATACTTGTTGTGCTTTTTTTGGTGCTTCCCAAAGAATATTTTCTCCTTTTATATTAGAAACAATTTTATTAACCAAAGCAACATGAGCAGTTCCGTTTGGTCTGTAAATACCTACATTTCCACTTTCTCTAGCTTCAGCTATTACTTTCCACGAACCTGCTTCAAGTTCTGTTTTCATCATTGAAATCCATTTAGAAGGGCTAATAAAAATCCCTTCTTCTTTAGATCCAACTTCAGATAGTACAGTAAAATCTTTTGCTAAACTAGCAATGTACTCACACTTTGTGTCTGAAGGTAATTCTATAGAACCATCTGAAACTTCGCAAGTTTCCATTTTGTATTTATCTAAAAGTCTTCGGTAGTCATCAAACATTCCTCTAACAATAAACGCTTCAAATAGCGTACCTCCAAAATAGGTTTTAATCCCAGCCTCTTTGTATAGCGCTATTTTTTTATCTAAATCCTTGGTAACATAAGATGTTCCAAAACCAAACTTTACAATATCAGTTAAGTGTGAAGCGGTGTCTATAAAGTTTTCAGTTTGTCTCCAACTTAACCCTTTATCCATCATCATTGTTAGACCATTTTCTCTTGGTTGTTCATCCCTAGTAGGGATGTGTGGTAATTCAAAATTCATTGTTTTTATCAAAATTTTCTATGATGTCTAGTACTCTCGGATAACTAATTAATTCCGGGAAATATTCGATTAAATCTTTTAAATATTCTTTTTTATTGGTCAGCAATATCACTAAATTTTGTAGTGCTTCATCTTGTTTTCCATTAATCAGCAAATATGACACTAATCGAGCGTATATCAAATAATTTTCGGGTTGTTTTTCCAAACCTTCATAAAGAATGATAATTGCTTTTTCTATATTCTCATAATCTTTGGTCACTTCAGCAATGTCTATCCAAATGTCTTCGTTTAATGGATCTAGTTCTTTTACTTTTTGGTAGGAAGAAAGCGCTTCATCTATCATTCCAATTCTAGACAAAATATCGCCATGGATGTACCAAAACTCTGAATTTTCTCTTTCTAGTTCTATTGCTTTTTTTATATAATAAAGTGCAGATTGAAATTTGCTATCTCCATCACTTATAACAGATAATCCGGCCCATGAATCAGCATGAAACTCATCTAGGCGAGTAGATTTGTAATAGCTAATAAAGGCTGCTTTGGTGTCCCCTAATTTTTCGTAACACTCGCCAATGTAGTAATAGGTGGTAGAATCTGGTTCTTCGTAATTAAAGGTTTCCAAATAAGTAGTAATCGCTTTTTCATACTCGTGTAATAGCGCTAATGAATTTCCTTTATTAAAATATGCAGAAGCAAAACTATCCTTTATAGCTATTGTAAAATCATAAGCATCAATGGCTTTTTCATATAGTTCGGCTCTGTTGTAGGCAATTCCAAGGTTATACCATGCTGCTGAAGAATATGGGTGTATATCAACAAATTCTTTAAAAAAGGCAATGCAATTTTCTGAGTCGTTCTTTAAATTATAACAAAACGCTAACTCATAAATTACGGTTTCGTTTTTAGGGTTTTCTATTAATAATTTCTTTAAAATATCAATTGCCTTATCAAATAAGTTTAAATTCTCATATTCAAAAGCAATGTTAATTTTAATGTTGGTTTGTTCACTTATGTCATCGGTAAGTTTAAGTGCTTTATAAAAATTTTCGATAGACTTATTGTGTTGTCTTAACTGGCTATGAATTCCAGCTTTAACTGAAACAATTTCTACATTAAAAGGCTCCATTAATTCAATGGAATTTAATATAGCAAGTGCTTTATTAGGTTGATGAATTGCAGCAAGGTAATAGGCTTTTTTGAGTTTTAAAGCCGAAGAGCTAGGATGTTGATGTAATGATACCTGTATTGCTTGTTTTGCCTTTTCGGTATTGCTTTCTTCTAAATAGTAATCAATAACCTTTTCAAATTCATCTACATCAAAAAAATAACTTTCATCCTTTTCGAGCATTTGCTCAAAACGATTTAAAGAGCTAGTATGATCTTCATTTTCGTTGTATGATTCAAAGTTTTCTTCCATTTCCCTTATTGTAAAGATTATATTTTTAGTTGGTTTGAGCGCATTTTTTGGACTTTGTTATTAACAAAATTTAGACTAATAATTAACTGTTGCTAATTGCTTTTATTAAAGTTAAATTTGTGTTCAAATTTTGATATATGACATTAATAAAATCTATTTCAGGAATACGTGGAACTATAGGTGGATTGCCAAATGAAGGGCTAACTCCAGTTGATATTGTAAGATTTACTTCGGCCTATGGCACGTGGTTAAAATCGAGAAGTAATGAAAAATTAAAAGTAATAATAGGCAGAGATGCTAGGCTTTCCGGAACAATGGTGACCAATATTGTTAGCGGAACGCTACAAGGTTTAGGAATTGATGTTGTTGATTTGGGTTTAAGTACAACACCAACTGTTGAAGTTGCTGTTCCCATAGAGAATGCTCACGGAGGAATAATTTTAACTGCAAGTCATAATCCAAAACAATGGAATGCATTAAAGCTATTAAATGAAAAAGGTGAATTTATATCAGCTCAAGATGGTGCTGATTTATTAGCAATTGCAGAAAAAAATGCATTTGACTATGCTGAAGTGGATGATTTGGGGACTTACCAAATTGACGATTCTTATTTGCAAAAACACATTCAATCTATTCTTGATTTAGAATTAGTAGATGTTGAAGCCATAAAAAGTAAAAACTTTAAAGTTGCTATTGATTGTGTGAACTCAACTGGTGGAATATTTTTACCGGCTTTACTAAAAGCGCTTGGAGTAAATAATATTGTGGAATTATATTGCGAACCGAATGGTGAATTTCCACATAATCCTGAGCCTTTACCAGAAAACCTAACTGAAATAGCCAAACAAGTTGTAGCGCAAAAAGCCGATGTAGGTTTTGTGGTAGATCCCGATGTAGATAGGTTGTGTATGGTGAGTGAAAATGGAGAAATGTTTGGTGAAGAATATACCTTAGTGGCTATTGCTGATTATATCTTAAAACATACTTCAGGTAATACAGTTTCTAATTTATCTTCTACTAGAGCATTGAGAGATGTTACAGAAAAACATGGAGGAAAATATTTTGCAGCTGCTGTTGGCGAGGTTAATGTAGTGAACAAAATGAAAGAAAATAACGCCATTATTGGTGGTGAAGGGAATGGAGGCGTAATTTATCCAGCATCGCATTACGGCAGAGATGCATTAGTTGGTATTGCATTATTTTTATCACATTTAGCAAAATCAGAAATTAATTCTTGTTCTGAATTAAGGGCTAGCTATCCGAATTATTTTATTTCTAAGAACAAAATTGAACTGACACCTCAAATTGATGTTGATGCAATTTTAGTTGCTGTTGCAGAAAAATATAAGAACGAAGAAGTGAATACAATAGATGGTGTGAAGATTGATTTTGCTGATGGATGGGTACATTTACGTAAATCGAATACCGAACCAATTATTCGAGTATATTCAGAAAATAGCTCGATGGAAGCTGCTAATAAATTGGCGCAACAAATAATAGATGACGTAAAAGGGATGATTTAGAAATCCACTAATGTTAAACTTAATGACTTTTAAGTTTTGATAAATAGTATTTCTTTGTCAATAAATAGGGAATAATGAAAGTATACTTAGATAACGCGGCAACTACGCCAATGGATAAAGAGGTGATTGAGGCCATTATACCTGTAATGGAGAATGATTTTGGAAATCCTTCATCTGTCCATTCTTTTGGGAGAAGCACAAGAGCAATTATTGAAAAATCGAGAAAACAGGTTGCCAAATATATTAATGCTGCACCAAGCGAAATTGTTTTTACAGGAGGTGGTACAGAAGCAGACAATATGGTTTTACGTTGTGCTGTTCAAGACTCTGGTGTTACGCACATTATAACTTCGGCAACAGAACATCATGCGGTAATTGATACGGCAGAATTGTTGACAGAATCATGTGCTGAACTAACGTTAAGCTTGGTAAGACACAATAAAAAAGGGTCTGTTGATATTGATAGTTTAAAGCAGCTGTTAGAAGCAAATAAAGATAAAAAGACTTTAGTTTCCTTAATGCACGCTAATAATGAAATAGGTAATATTTTACCTTTAAAAGAAGTCTCTAAACTATGTAAAGAATACAATGCAATCTTTCATTCGGATACCGTTCAAACTATGTGTCATTATGAATTTGATGTACGTGAATTGGAAATTGACTTTTTGACTTGTTCAGCACATAAGTTTCATGGACCGAAAGGGATAGGGTTTTTATTTGTAAATCAAGACATTCAAATTAAGCCAATTATGACTGGTGGAGGTCAAGAGCGGAATGTTAGAGCAGGAACTGAAAATATTATTGGAATTGTTGGTTTAACTAAAGCAATGGAAGTTGCTTATAGAGATTTAAAAGAACATCAAGACCATGTTCAAGGACTTAAAACATACATGATAGAACAATTGGAGGCAAACATTCCTGGAGTTTCTTTTAACGGTAATCCTAAAGGAGATAGTTTGTACACTGTTTTGAATGTGCAATTTCCAAACAGTGAAATGGATGAAATGTTGCTGTATAATTTTGACATTGAAGGCATAGCGATTTCTGGGGGTAGCGCATGTTCATCAGGAAGTAATACTGGCTCCCATGTGTTAAGAAACATTGGTACTGATATGACCAAACCTTCTATTCGGTTTTCATTTAGTAAAAACAATACCAAAGCTGAAATTGATTACACCATTAATGTAATTAAGGATTTATTTGCTGTAACTGCTTAGGTTTAAGTCATTGCGATTTTTATTTTTGTCATACTGAGCTTGTCGAAGTATCTATTTTTTAAATGATAAGATTATTTCGCTTAGCCTTCGATAAACTCAAGATGACACTCCTAATGACGATAAAGGACAATTATGAAAATAACTTTTTTAGGAACAGGAACTTCTCAAGGTGTACCAGTTATTGCTTGCAATTGTGAAGTCTGTCTGTCTAATAATCCTAAAGACAATAGACTCCGAACATCTATACTAATTGAAGACAAAGAAAAAGTTATCGTAATTGATACTGGTCCAGATTTTAGGCAACAAATGTTGAGCGCCAATGTACAACAATTGGATGCTGTAGTTTTTACCCACGAACACAAAGATCATGTTGCAGGATTAGATGATGTTAGAGCATTTAACTTTAAGCAAAAAAATGACATGCCAATCTATGCTACTGCAGAAGTTCAAAATGCCTTGGTAAGAGAGTTTTATTACGCCTTTGCCGAAAATAAATATCCGGGAGTTCCACAGCTTAAATTGCATACCATTACCGATGTTAATTTTATGGTTGGAAAGGTGGAATTGACACCAATAAATGTGTGGCATTACAAAATGCCCGTTAAAGCTTTTCGGGTTGGCAATTTTACTTACATCACCGATGCAAATAGAATAGAAGAGGAAGAACTCGAAAAAATTAGAGGGTCGGAAATAATTGTAATCAATGCTTTGCGAAAAACCGATCACATTTCTCACTTTAAATTGTCTGAGGCAATAGAATTGTTGCAAGAGTTAAAACCTAAAAAAGCCTACCTCACGCACATCAGTCATTTATTGGGAAAGCATGATGAGGTCCAAAAAGAGCTACCTGATTTTGTTCAGATAGCTCATGATGGTTTGGAGATAACGCTTTAATTAGCTTGTCTTCACTTTTTCTTCAGCATTTCTAAACACAAACGCTCCGTCAAATTGATCCAATAAAATGCTACTGTCAGCTTTTACTTTTCCGGCCAATATTTCTTTACTCAGTTGGTTTAAAATGTTCTTTTGCAGCACTCTTTTTACAGGTCTGGCGCCATATTGAGGATCGTAACCTAATTCTGCAATGTGAGCAACCGCATCTTCCGTAAACTCCAGCTTAATGTCATTTTTTGTTAGCATTTTCGCCAATCCAGCCAATTGTATTTTAACAACTTGATGAATGTCGTCTCGAGTTAATGGAGTAAACATAATTGTTTCATCAATCCTGTTCAATAATTCTGGTCGCATGGTTTTTTTCAATAATCCAAAAACATCAAGTTTTGTTTTTTCTATAATGTTGTCTCTATTAATTTCTCCTAAGTCTTCAAAATTTTCATGTATAATGTGAGACCCAATGTTGGAAGTCATAATGATGATGGTGTTTTTAAAATTTACCATTCTACCTTTATTGTCAGTCAACCTTCCATCATCCAATACTTGCAATAAAATGTTAAACACATCAGGATGTGCTTTTTCAATTTCATCCAGCAAAATTACTGAGTAAGGCTTTCTTCTTACAGCTTCAGTTAATTGTCCGCCTTCATCATAACCAATATAGCCCGGAGGAGCACCAAGTAATCTTGAAACAGAGTGTTTCTCTTGGTATTCACTCATGTCTATTCTGGTCATAGAGTCTTCATCGTTAAATAAAAACTCACTCAAGGCTTTGGCTAGTTCTGTCTTTCCAACGCCTGTAGTTCCTAAAAAGATGAATGAACCAATTGGTCGTTTTTCATCTTGCAAACCAGATCTGCTTCTTCTTACGGCATCTGCAACTGCTTCAATTGCTTCTTCTTGTCCAACAACTCTTTTGTGGAGTTCATCTTCCAAACGTAACAATTTTGCACGTTCGCTCTCTATCATTTTCGAAACAGGAATGCCCGTCCATTTAGAAATAACATCAGCAATTTCTTCAGTGGTCACTTCCTCTTTAATCATTTTAGAAGTTGCTTGAATTACCAACAAGTCAGCTTTAAATTCTTCTAGTCGTTCTTCGGCCTCTTTGGTTTTTCCATACCTTATTTCTGCAACCTTACCAAAATCACCACTTCGTTCAGCCTGTTCAGCTTCGTATTTTAAGTTTTCTAATTCCTCTTTTGCACGTTGAATTCCTTCAACCACATCTTTTTCAGCTTTCCATTTTGTACTTAAGCTATTTCGCTCTTCATTGAGGTTGGCCAGTTCTTCTTTTATTTTATTCAGTTTTTTAGTGTCTTTTTCACGTTTAATGGCTTCTCGTTCTATTTCAAGCTGCATTATTTTTCGTTCTATCTCATCCAACGCTTCAGGTTTAGAATTGATTTCCATACGTAATTTAGAAGCTGCTTCATCAATTAAATCAATTGCCTTATCGGGTAAAAAACGATCAGAAATATAACGTTGAGAAAGTTCTACTGATGCAATTATGGCTTCATCTCTAATTTGAACTTTATGGTGATTTTCGTATTTTTCTTTAATTCCTCTAAGAATAGAAATGGCATCTTCGGTTGTAGGCTCATCAATTAATACCTTTTGGAAGCGTCTTTCTAAAGCTTTGTCTTTCTCAAAATATTTTTGATATTCATTTAAGGTAGTTGCTCCAATGGCTTTTAATTCTCCTCTGGCTAAAGCTGGTTTTAAAATGTTGGCGGCATCCATTGCTCCTTCGCCACCTCCAGCACCAACTAAGGTGTGTATCTCGTCAATAAACAACACAATATCACCTTCGGCACTGGTTACTTCTTTTACCACTGCTTTAAGTCGTTCTTCAAATTCGCCTTTAAATTTGGCTCCAGCAATAAGTGAACCCATGTCTAAAGAGAAAATTTGCTTGTTTTTTAAATTTTCTGGCACATCACCAGCTATAATCCGATGCGCTAAACCTTCGGCAATGGCAGTTTTTCCAACACCAGGTTCTCCAATTAAAATAGGGTTGTTTTTCGTTCTTCTCGATAAAATTTGTAATACGCGTCTTATTTCTTCATCTCTTCCAATTACTGGATCTAGTTTGTTTTCTTGTGCCAGTTCATTTAAGTTTTTGGCGTATTTTTTAAGTGCATTGTATTGCTCTTCTTGACTTTGAGAGGTTACATTTTCTCCTTTTCGCAGTTCTTTAATTGCCGACTTAAGCTCTTTTTCTTTTACTCCAGAGTCTTTTAGCAATTGAGCTATTGTATCTCCTGCATTCAATAATCCTAGCAATAAATGTTCAATGGTAACGTATTCGTCCTTAAATTCCTTTAAGAGCAAAGTTGCTTTCTGTAAAGCCTTTTGTCCATTTGGAGAAAGGTGTTGTGCTCCTCCGCTTACTTTAGGGTATCCTTCAACTATTTTATCTAAGGCTAATTTTAAGTTGCTAATGTTTACACCCAACTTTTGTAATATAAAAGGTGTTACATTTTCATCAACGGCTAAAATTCCTTTCAGAATATGACCGGTTTCTATACTTTGTTGGCCTAATCCTGTAGCAATTTGTTGGGCTTGTTGTATCGCTTCTTGCGATTTTATGGTAAAATTATTTAAGTTCATACTGTTTTATTTTATCGTCATTGCGAAGAGGTATGACAAGGCAATCTTTTAATGAGATTACTTCTAAATTCGTGCCTCATTTCTCGTAATGACGTGTTCGAAAAACAAGTCTCAAATTACATTCCAAACGTTTTTTACCGAAATATTGGCAGAAAATTGATGTTTTGAGTGCAAAATTGACAGTCTTTTTCAAGTTTCACCTTTTATCGAATAAGAATTGATAATTTAGCAATTCATTAAAAAAACGAAATTAAAATGGCTGATTATCAACAAATGGACATGCCCGAGTTCCCTAAAAACGGCAAGAAAATTATCTTAACTGTAGTAATAGGACTTGTAGTGCTTATTTTAATGTTTAAAAGTGTTCAGAAAATTGATGGTGGAGAAGGTGGAGTATTATATAGAGCCAATGGTGGTATTGATGTAGAAAACACATACAGTGAAGGTTATACTTTAATTGCACCCTGGAATGATTTAATTATATATAATGTAAGACAGCAAGAGGTTTTAGAAGATATGGCTGTATTGTCTTCAAACGGATTGGAAATTACCTTAGAAGTTTCGGCTTGGTATCAACCACGATTTAAAGAGTTGGGTAAATTGCACCAAGAAAAAGGGCAAGATTATTTAAATCAAGTAATAAAACCAGCTATTAGATCAGCAAGTAGAAGTGTAATTGGACGATATACTCCAGAGGAGATTTACTCTACAAAAAGAGATGCAATTCAATCGGAAATTAATGAGGAAACGAAGAAAATCTTAGACAAGCAATTTATTCAATTAAATGAAATTTTGGTAAGAGACATTACGTTGCCTGTTACTATTAAAACAGCAATTGAAGGGAAACTAAAACAAGAACAAGAATCATTAGAATATGAGTTTAAATTGCAAAAGGCTAAAAAAGAAGCGGAAAAAGTAAAAATTGAGGCAGAAGGTAAAGCTGAAGCGAATAGAATATTAAATGCATCGTTAACGACAAATATTTTGAGGGAAAAAGGTATTGAAGCTACATTAGAATTGGCTAAATCTGGGAACTCTAAAGTTGTTGTAATAGGTGGTTCTGACGGAATGCCATTGATTCTTGGGAATCAGTAAATTAATAATTGGTATTAAAAAAAAGCCAATCTGTTTAGATTGGCTTTTTTTTATTTAACGTTAAAACTAAGCAGTTTCTTATCTTCAATAAAGCAATCTATCTTATCATTAATGTTTACTGGTCCAACACCTTCTGGAGTTCCTGTAAATATTAAATCGCCAATTTTAAGTGTAAAGAATTGTGATACGTAAGCTATAATGCTATCGATGTTAAATAGCATGTCTTTGGTATTTCCCGCTTGCTGTGTTTCACCATTTATTTGAAGGCTAAAATTAAGGTTGTTTACATCCTTATAATTGTCCAAGGTATAAAATGGACTAATTGGTGCAGAACCATCAAAAGCTTTGGCTTTTTCCCAAGGCATACCATTTTCTTTGCATTGTTGCTGGATGTCTCTGGCAGTAAAATCAACACCTACACCAATTTCATTGTAGTATTTGTGTGCAAATTTTTCTTCAATGTGTTTTCCCAAACGATTGATTCGAACTACAATTTCTACTTCATGATGAACATCTTTGGTAAAGCTTGGATATACAAAAGGGTTCTTTTTTGGCAAGATAGCTGTATCTGGTTTTAAAAAAAAGATAGGTTCTTTAGGAACTGCGTTTCCTAGTTCTTTAGCGTGATTTACATAATTTCTTCCAATACAAATAATCTTCATGGTTATTATTTTAATAAATGAGCAGCTTCTTTCCCAATTAAACTTCCTATTGCAACGCCCATTCCGCCCATTCTTACAGCGCAAATTACGTTTTTAGAATAGTGCTTAACAATGCTTTCTTTAGTGTTTCCAACTCCCATTATTCCTGTCCAGCTGTAATCAATTTGATGAGGTGTGTTAGGTAAAATCACTTCTTTAAGCAAACGAGTTAGTTCATTTATAATTAATGGGCTGGTTTGCATCTCAGTGGTGTTTTCACTTTTAAAATCTAAATTTCTTCCACCTCCAAATAAAACCCTGTTGTGAATATTTCTAAAATAATAATATCCCTTATCGTAGTGGAAGGTTCCTTTAAAAGAAAGATTCTCTATAGGCTTGGTAATTACTACTTGGGCTCTAGCTGGCTCCACATTTAAATTCAATAGGTTTTTTGCAAAGCCATTGTTGGCTACAATTAAGTTGGTTGCTTCTAAATTGCCTATAGTGTTGGTCTGTATAGAGACCTTATTTTCGTTATCTTTTATACTTGTAACAGTGCAATTATTTACAATAGAAATGTCTAATTCTGTAGCCAAACGATAAAAGGATTTCATCATTTTTCCTGTGTCAATTTGCCCTTCATATTTATTTTTTATTACTCCAGAAATGTTGTTAAAACCATATTCATTTTTGGCAATAGAGTAGGTGTCTTTTCCAACAATATTGGACAATTGATTGTTTAAGTAATTGATTTTATCTGAACACTCTTCTAAGAGTGTATTGTTGCTTGGAGTAAATAATTC
>CAJQON010000041.1 GCA_905479995.1 uncultured Flavobacteriales bacterium
CAAAAACAGCACTACCTTGCTCTTGTCCTCTGTAAGTTCCATCCCATCCTTGGGTAATATCAGTGCTTTCAAACACCTTGTTTCCCCACCTGTTATAAATAATTAGTTTAACTGTTTCAATACCTTCACCTCTTACAAAAAGTATATCGTTTTCATTATCTCCATTAGGTGAAAACACATTAGGCAAGTAAATATGATACTCACAGTCGAGTTCAAAATCTTCTACACTAACATTATATGAGTTAGTACATCCATTGCTATCACCAACAATTACAGTATAAATTCCAAGACCAAGATTAGCTATGCTACTATCGGTAGAACCTGTGCTCCAATTAAAAGTAAATGGTGGTGTTCCAGATGTGGTATTTAAACTGATGGCTCCAATGGCCTGCTCACAATTATCGTCAACTGTTGTAATGTTAACTGTAGGGCTAGGATTAATAATAACAGTTACACTTGCCGTATCTGGTAAACATGGAACGTTAGTAATGATGTAATTGTAACTACCAGCTAAATCAACTAATGGATCAAAAATTCCTGTTCCAGAACTTAAAGCCGGTGACCAAACTCCACCAACATCTGCTGCTCCCAGTAAGGTAAAAAGATCCATAGTGCCATTACCAGAACAAAATGAGGAGGTAGTATCTGCTCCGGCATTACCTGGTTGTACAATGGTAAGGTTAGTTGTAATAATAGAATCACAACCACTTACTGCACCTGCAATAAGAGTATCGATATATATTCCCGTAGTGTTATAAGTGTTGCCATTTACAGTGATGGAGAACCCAGTACATTCAACCAAATTGGTAGTACTTGTAGATATTGGAACAATGGTCAAGTTGGTCGTTACAATTGAATCGCAACCGTTAGCTGCTCCTGCAATAATAGTGTCTGTATATATTCCTGTAGTGGTATAGGTATTACTATTTACCGTAATTGAAAAACCTGTGCACTCGGTAAAAGATTGTGAGGTGGTAGCCACAGGTATAATTGTAAGATCTGTGGTTACAATACTGTCGCAACCAAATTGATTTCCACTAATAATGGTATCGATATATACTCCTGTTGTGGTGTATGTATTACTGTTTATTGTAATGGAATACCCTGCACATTCCGTAAGGATTGTATTACTTGAAGAGGTAGGGGCTATCGTTACGGTAGTGTAAACTGTATCTGCTAAATTGTAAACTGCATACGTTGTTGTTACTATAGGGGATGCCATATAGAAACTATCAGGATTTTGTAAAACGGTAGCTAATGCTAACGAATCTGCCCAGGTATAACCGGTAGTACTTCCTGTTGCAGTTAACAATATTGAATCACCTAAACATAAAGTAACATTAGGAGTTACACTTAAACCACAATTTAACGCAATCACATTAACAGTGTCAATATTAACTTGAGTTGGGCATACTGTTGTATCAGTTGCATAAAGTATGTATTGAGTTGTTCCCATAAAAGTGGTGTTAAAACTATCGGTTGTAGAGACTGGCGCTCCTGCTATTGTTGTCCAAACGTAACTACTGTAGCCAGCTGGAGCATTTAGGGTAACAGGCAATCCATTACAATCTGTTGTATCAGGAATTAAACTGGCAACAATAGTGTCATTTGGAATCGCGAATAAACAAACATCATCTATCATGTACTTTGCTCCAAGACCCGGAGAACCTGTAGGGGTAATTGTTAAGTTAACATCTGCGGTAAATACTCCAATTGTTAAAAAGTTTTCTCCTCCCTGTGCTACAAATGTTCCTGTAATTTGAACCCAATTAGAATCTATTACAGTAGTTGCAACTGTATTTGCTACTTGGGGAGTAGCTGTTATCATTGATCCTCCTGGAGATGGAGGAGCTAGATTAGTAAATAACATTCCAACACTATCATGAGTATAACCAGAACCACTCTCAAGGGCTACATACATTGATGCTTCATAACATTGGCCAGCTACTAAAGTAGTATCTAATTGAACCTGAATATACTCTCTAGCATTTGCAAAGAAGTTGATGTAAGAGATAAACCCTGCATATGCATTTCCTGTATTTGATGGGATACTGTAGTTTCCACATAAATTATAGTAATCTGATGTTCCCGTAGCAGGTCCTCCTGTAACTGGTTTATCCCAATCTTGACAAGCAGTCATTTGCCCATTCCCTGTGGGGCAGAACAGTGTATCTTCAAAGCTAGGATTAGGAACTATATTACCGATACAAGATACTGTAGGACATGCTGCTGTTGGAAAAGCATCCATCACATTACATATGCCTGTCCATGCGCTCCCAGTAGCAAGTGTAACTACGTTAGCAGTAAAATTGGCACCTATTCCTAAGACGTTTGGATTTAAAATAGCATTAACATTTGCCGAATTGCCTCCAGCAGGAGCATAAATTTTACCATCTCGTGCCAACTGCAATGCATTTGGTGTTGATGTTGAAATTTGAACCATATTTGTTGCAGGGTTCGGATTGTTTAAATCAATTTGATAGGTTCCATTTATTGAGGTAAATCCTCCTCCAGAGAAATATACAAATTGACTATTTGGGGAAAATGACAATCCTACATTTATGAGGGTACCAGCATCATAATTAGCGAATGTGGTAAAGACTCCCGTAGAATTATCAAAATCAAACACTTCTAATTTAATTGGGTCAAAATTTCCAGTAAATGGTGGAATTTTACTTCCGATAAAAGCTAGTCTAGAAGCATCTGGTGCAAACTTCATCCCTCCAAACCCTTTTTTAGAAATACCTCCATTAGAAATTATAGGGTTTTGAACTCCAGCTGCAGTTACGAGGTAAGCATATAGATTAGAATTGGTAGCTAAACTATCTTCTCTTCTTACAATTACCCAATAATCAACTCCGTTGCAATGTGGTGCAGCAGTAATTCGTTGTTCATACCATTTACCTGCACTGGTATCATTAACTTGTTTTATTACTTGATCTCTTACCGCAACATCTCCATTTCCAAAGTTTAAACTCATATCAATTATGTGATAGGCAAAACCTCCGTATGGTGGTAACCAATTTGCAGGTGTAGGAGGAGCTCCTCCGTATTGAGCATCACCGACACTAAACATATAATATCTATTAGTATCTCCTGGATCAGGCACAGAAATAACCCCTTGATAAGAAGAGTGACCACCACCAATTAAATTCATTCCATTTGCCATGGGTGTATGAGTAGCATCATAAACAGTATCGCTATTGGTGTAATAAAGTAGGTTACCGTTGTTTCTATTCGATACTGCATTAGAAGCTTCATTTGATACAGATGTAATTCCTGCAAAAGAAGTTGGTGGAGAAGTATTAAAATTTAAACCAGCTCCATAGCCATAAAACCAGTTGTTGTTAATTAACTGTTGACCCTCAACAAAATTTAAGGTTAAAGCAAGTAGTATGAATATGCCGATTTTCTTCATGGTACTAAATTATTCGATGTTAAGCCCTTACACAATCTTAATTGTATATTCCATTTGTATTATAAATGACAATATTTTGTTGTATATTGCTGAATAACAAATCGGTACTGACATCAATTAATTGAATTATAATGGCATCAACTCAACCAACATTTGAACTTATAAAGAGCCTTAGTAAAGGAGAAAAACGACTAGTAAGCCTAAATGCAGGGAAAACCAAAGGAGGAAAGAAATCCATTTACATTGAATTGTTCAATCTATTGGATAAGCAAAAAAACTATAGTCAAGAAAAAGTTTTAGCAGCTCCGATGGCTCTTAAAAAGAGCAGACTATCTAATATTTTAAATTACTTATCAAACTTAATTCTGGATAGTATTAGATACCAAGATGATAATAAAAACATTGTTTCAGAATTGCAGTTAATATTATCTGATATTAATATTTATCAAGCAAAATTGATGCTAGGGGCGGCAAGTAAATCCATTCAAAAACTAAAAAAATTAGCCTACAAATATGAGAAATACAATTACATTTTAGAGGCTATTAGGCTAGAGCGGAGATTGATGAAATACTCCAATGACATTGATGAGTTTAAAAAAACGATTTCCTCAACTATAGCAGAAGAAAAAAAGCTTTTAAAAATAATTGATCAAGAAATAAAGTTAAATGAGCTGTTCTTTTCGATATATGCCATCTATCTAGAAATAGGCTCGGTTAGAACAACAGAGCAGCAGTTTGAATTGGATAAGGTAATTGCAAGCGACCTACTGAAGTCAAACTTTGAAGACTCCTCTTTTTTATCTAACCTACTAAGAATTAATAGTTTCATTATTTACAATGAAGTTTATAAAAATGAAAACGAGGCCTTAAACTATCGGCTAGAAATGGTAGACATGTTTGATCAAAATCCGCATTTTATTGAAGAGGATGTGGAGAACTACATTAGCTCCTTAAATAATTTATTGATAGGATTAAAAAATACGAACCAGCACGAACTGTTTTTTAAATACTTAGACAATTTAAAAGTGGTAAATAAGAAAGTTAGAAATGGATTAGTAAATACAGTTAACGACATGGTTTTTGAGCGAGGGAGTGTGTTAGAGCTCGATTATTATGTTAAAAATAAACGATATGAAGATGGCGTAAACTTAAGTGAGGGAATACTTTTAGGAATTGAACTGTTTTCTAAGAGTATCACCAAGATGAGGTTGTTTTCAATTTGCCTGCAGTTGAGTTTTTGTTATTTGATGACGGAAGATTTAAAGAAGGCCAAGACATGGATTAATAAGATTATTCATGTAAGTGATTTAAAGATGAGGAGAGATCTTTATTATGCGGGGCGGATCTTAAACCTATTAATTCACTTCGAATCCGACAACTTCGATTACTTGGAGTATGAAATTGAAGCGACCAAAAGAAAATTAGAAAAAAAGAATGTGTTGTACGATTATGAACGATTTATCATTAAAGAATTAAAGAGCTACATCATTAGCGGAGAAAAAGATAAGCAGCAGTTTTATAAAAACTTTTTAAAAGCAATCAATGCTTTCTTAGCCGACAATAATTTAGAGAGTGACCCCATTTATGGTTTCAATTTGATCGAGTTTGTAAGTTCTAAAATTTAATATTAACAATCCCATTTCCGTCTTTATTTATTTCATCTTATTTGAGATAAGGTATTAAGTTAATTTAAAATTTAGACTAAGATTTCACAAGTTGAAATGTTGGACAGAATGTTATGGGTGAGGTAAGGTGGGATAAGATAAAATAACCCAGTTTTCATTCCGTCCAGACCGCCAACAAAAAGTGAAGCCTCAAGTAGTATACTTGAGGCTTTTTTTATGACTAATCTTCAACGTTTTAAGGGGAGTAAGTAATAAATAATAGGATGTCTTTTAACTATCAACCTTTTAATCCGCCTATCATTTTTACTTCGTTTTTCATGGTATTAAAATTGGGGGAATGTTTCATAACTCTTTCCATTAATAGATTATACTGTTCTTGAGTTCCACTTCCTTTAACATTAAAAATAAACTTTAATTCTGGAAAACCAGGCTCAATAGTTTTGTCAATGCCTAAAAAACCTCTTAAATCTAACTCTCCATCAATTTCTAATTGCAGTTGATTAACCTCAATGTTCATTAATGTTGCGCCTGTCATAAATGTTACCGCCATACAACCAGCAATTCCTCCTAGCATATATTCTGCTGGATTTGGAGCGCAATTAACGCCTAAAAGCTGAGTAGGTTCATCAATGGTAAACTCAAAATCTCTTACCAGTTTATGGCTTCCTAAAATCATGTTTTTAGTCTTAACCTTTGTTTTTGTACCACTTACCCAGTCTAAAATTACACCATAAGAAGCTTTTCCTTCAATGTTGTTTTCCTTTACTTCGTTAGCGTATTCACTAAGTCCTGCTATGTTTATATTGTTTAACATTTTTCTATAGTTTAAAAAATTTGTTCAATTGCTTGTTCAAAATCAGTTATTAAATCTTCTATATCTTCAATCCCAACAGATAGTCTAATTAAACCATCGTTTATTCCTATTTCCTTTTGTTGCTCTTTGGTTAATGATGCTTGTGATGTATTGTAAGGCAATGAAATTAAACTCTCAACACCACCTAAACTTGTAGCTTCCTTAGGGAGCTTTAAGGTTTTTAACAATGAATGAGCCTTAGCATCTCCACCTTCAATTTCAAAGCTTATCATACCAGAATTCTTGCCTTTTAATTGTTTTTTAGCTAATTCATGTTGATTGTAAGATGCTAATCCAGGATAGTTAACTTTTTTAATTTTTGGGTGATCTTCTAAATAGGTCGCTAATTCTAATGCGTTGGCATTATGAGTTCTCATTCTCAAGGCAAATGTTTTTAAACTTCTTTCTAACATAAAACAAGCATGAGGGTCCATAGACCCTCCATTTTTTAACATTTGCGGCCAAATTCGATCTATTAATTTTCTCGAGCCAGAAACTGTTCCTCCAATTAAGTCGGAATGACCATTTAAATACTTTGTAGCAGAATTAACGACTAAATCAACACCTAAATTTAAGGGTTTAACATTGTATGGAGTTAAAAAAGTATTGTCAATAATTACTCTTAAGTTATACTTTTTGCCCAAGCTTACAATTTCTTCAATTGGAGCCATTTTTAACAATGGGTTTGTTAGGGCTTCAAAATATAAAACTTTAGTGTTATCTTGTATTGCTGCTTCAATTTCCTCAATATTGGTAGGAGAAGTAAAGGTTACCGACATGCCAAAACGGTCAAGATCTTCATACAAAAAATTATACGTTCCACCATATATGTCTCGTGATGATACAATGTGGCTTCCTTTATCTAATACGGCTAATAATGTAGAAGAAATAGCAGCCATACCCGAGGAAAATACGATAGAACTTTCCGCATTTTCTAAAGCCGATAGTTTTTCTTGAACGCTCCATTGAGATGGATTCCCATAGCGAGTGTATATCATTTCGTCTCGGCCTCTTCCTTCTTCTATTGCGTTATAAGACGATTCGTTTAGGTAAAATGTTGAGCATTGAAAAATAGGCGTACCCAATGCATTTGTATTCGGGTCGTCATATTGTCCGGCATGAACAGATTTAGTAGATTCATTAAACTCTACATACCTTTTTGTGGAAATTGCGGGGCCATCGGTTCTTTTACGTTTTAACTCATCAAACCAAACGTCTCCAGACTCTCTTTTATCTTCTATTCCTTTAAATACTTTTTTCATCACTGTTTATTTACTTTTAGTTTGAAAGGCTTTTATCTAAAATGACATTGTTTAGGTATTCAGCATCTTTTTTAACTCCACCCAACGTTGCAGATCCTCTTGTGTATAGCCAAGGTAAACCTAAGTAGTATAGTCCTTCTATGTCACTAATTCCTCTAAAGTTTTTTGGATAGTTATCTTTATCTAATGCTACATTTTCAATCCAATTAAAATTAGGCTTAAAACCTGTTGCCCAAATAATGTTTTTAATGGTGTTAATCTCTTTCTTTTCAAATACAATTTTATCATTACTTGCATCCAAAGATCTTCCAACGCACTCTACATTTGGTCTCTTAAATAAAGTTTTAACGTCAGTACCTATAATTGGCTGTGTACCTGTGCTTAATTTTTTGCCAATCCAAGAGTATTTATTTACACTTAAGAAGCCAATTTTTGAAAACCACCACCAAAGTGTTTTTCCTAAAAACTCTTGAGGAATTGATGAGATGTTAGTGTTTCCTGAGAAGTAAACTTTATTACCTGTAGCAGCTATTTCATCTAAAATTTGAACTCCAGAATCTCCAGCACCAACAACTAACGTGTCTCCTTTTTGTAATTGATTAGTGCTTTTGTAGTTTTCACTATGTATTTGAGTTACCTCGGGCGAAATTTTAGTATGAAAGCTTGGTGTAAATGGAGTGTGAAAAGGACCTGTGGCAACAATTACATTTTTTGCTTTATATGTTTTGTCCTCACTATCTAAAATAAAATAATCATCTACTTTTTTTAAGCCCTTTATCTTTTGATTAAAATCAATCGGAATTTTAAACTTTTCAGCGTATGATTTTAAATAATTGGCTACATCGTATTTGTTTGCATAATACCCAGTAGGGTGAGGGAAGTCTAAACCAGGTAGGTTGTTGTATTCTGTAGCAGTAAAAAGCTGTAATGAATCCCATCGTTTTAGCCATGGAGCTCCAATTTCCTTATTCGCATCTAACACTAAAAAGTCTTTTTTGTTTTGTGTTAAATAATAAGAGATTGCCATTCCCGCTTGTCCTGCTCCAATTACAATAAAATCTATCATTTAATAAATGCTTTTGTCTGTAAATTTACATCTTAATAATCTTTAACTATATAGATGTGAGTTTTAAAAGAATATAAAACTGATTTTTTCATATTTTTTAGATTTATTATCTTTGTGAAGAGTGTCGTAAAGCACTTTTTAGAATTTTTTTCTTTTAGCAATGAATTTAGATAGTTTAGATAAACAAATATTGATGCTTTTACAGCATGATTCTTCTTTAAAAACAAAGGAAATAGCATCAAGTATTGGCTTGTCTATTACTCCAACTTATGATAGGATAAAGCGCTTAGAAAAGGAAGGTGTAATAAAAAAGTACGTAGCCATTTTAGATAAAAATGCTATTAACTATGCTGTTACAGTTATTTGTCATATAACACTGCTTAAGCACGAAAGAAGCTTGTTAGCAAAATTTGAAAATGAAATTGGTAAAATAGATGAAGTTGTGGCGTGTTTTCATATTGCAGGAAATTATGATTACATCCTAAAAGTTATTGTACCAGATTTAAATTCATACAGAGATTTTATTACCAACAAGATTTCTACTATAGAAAACGTAAGTAATGTGCACAGTTCCTTTGTTATGACAGAGGTAAAGAATGAAACAGCTCTGTTGCTGTAGTCTTTTGTTTTAGCTGTTAAACGTAGTTTTGTGAAAATAACTGTTAATTGTACGCCAGAATAAATGGAGTTGACCTTGTTTTTAAATAAATGAGATATTTTTTCATTGGTAAATTATATTCTTTAATTGTTTTAATAGTAATGCTTTTCGTGCCCAGCCGATCCATATTAATCGTTAGTTTGTCTGTCAAAAGCAACCACTTTGGTTACTTCTGCCCAGTTTTGGGCATTTAGGTTAGCAATTAGTAGGGTAGTAATTAAAAGGGTAAAAAGGGTTTTCATGGGGTTGTTTTTTACATGGATTAATAATCCTGCAAAAATAATTCAACTTTTTTAAAGTAGGTGTTTTTGCCTATGCACAAAACTTGCAAAAAAATTAAGAGCATAAAAAAAGCCCCGCAATTGCGGGGCTTTCAGTACAAGTTAAGCTTGTTATTTCTTAACGGTATCAACTACTGCTTTAAAAGCTTCAGGATGATTCATTGCTAGGTCAGCCAAAACCTTACGGTTCAATTGGATGTCTTTTTTTGCAACTTCTCCCATAAATTTAGAGTACGACATTCCGTGTTCTCTAACTCCTGCGTTAATACGTTGGATCCATAAAGATCTAAAGTTTCTTTTCTTTTGTTTTCTACCCGTATAAGCATAAACTCCAGCTTTTTCAACTGCGTTTTTAGATACGGTCCATACATTTTTTCTTCTACCAAAGTAACCTCTGGCTTGCTTCATTATTTTTTTTCTTCTTGCTCTTGAAGCTACTGAATTTGTTGATCTAGGCATTTCTTTTTACGTTTTTTGGTAGTTAGTGCTCTTATGAGTCTTAAATACTAATTACCTGGTTTTGTACTATTAACTTGACGTTAACCGATTTTTTTTAAAGGAGGAATTATATTCCTAATTGTAACTTGATACTTTTCTCGTCTACTTTCGCAACAAGTCCAGATTTAGTTAAGTTACGCTTTTGTTTAGTCGTTTTCTTAGTTAAGATGTGACTTTTGTAAGCGTGTTTCCTTTTAATTTTTCCTGTCCCAGTTAATCGGAATCTTTTTTTTGCACTGGAGCCAGTTTTCATTTTTGGCATACTATACTTAATTTAATTGTTTACTATTTTTTCTTTTTTGGAGCTAAGTACATAAACATACGTTTACCATCCATTTTTGGAAGGGCTTCTACCGTAGCAATGTCGTCTAACTCTTGAGCTAATTTTAATAAAAGAATTTGACCTCTGTCTTTAAAGATAATTGTTCTACCCTTAAAAAATACAAAAGCTTTTACTTTAGCTCCTTCTTCAATAAACTTCCGAGCGTGCTTTGATTTAAATTCAAAATCGTGCTCATCCGTATTAGGTCCAAATCTTATTTCTTTCAAAACAATTTTTTGAGCCTTAGCTTTAATTTCTTTTTGTTTCTTTTTTTGATCGTAAAGAAACTTTTTATAGTCAATAATTTTACAAACAGGAGGGTTTGCATTTGGAGAAATTTCTACTAAATCCAATTCTTGCTCTTCAGCAAATTTAAGGGCTTGATCAATAGAATATACGTCTGGCTCAACGCCTTCAGCAATTACTCTAACTTCTTTAGCGTAAATACGCCCATTAATTTTATGAGGGTCTTCCTTTTTTTGAAAGTTACGTTTTCCTCTATTTTGAAATCTCTTAGCTATGGCTTAATCCTCCGCTTTAGTTGTTGTTAAATTATTTTCTATTTCTTTATTTATCAAATCTGCAAACTCTTTATTGGTAAATGTACCTAAATCACCTTCTCCGTGCTTACGTACTGATAATGAGTCTGTTTCAATCTCTTTTTCGCCTATAATTAGCATGAAAGGTACTTTTTTAACCTCTGCATCTCTAATTTTCCTTCCTACTTTTTCATTTCTCTCGTCAACGAAGCCGCGAATATCGTAATTATTTAGCGAATTTAAAATGTTTTTCGCCTTTTCATTGTATTTTTCACTAATTGGTAAAACAGCAACCTGATCAGGAGTTAACCAAAGTGGGAAGTTTCCTCCGCAATGTTCTATCAATACTGCTACAAATCGTTCCATAGAGCCGAAAGGTGCTCGGTGTATCATTACAGGTCTGTGCATTTCGTTATCACTGCCTTTGTACTCCAATTCAAAACGCTCAGGTAAATTATAATCTACTTGAATTGTACCTAATTGCCAGCTTCGTCCCAAAGCATCTTTTACCATAAAATCGAGCTTTGGCCCATAAAATGCTGCCTCACCATATTCTATTACTGTTTTCTCTATTTTTCCTTCAACAGCATTTATGATGGCTTGTTCGGCTTTCTCCCAGTTTTCATCACTACCAATGTATTTCTCTCTATCTTCTTTATCTCTTAAAGATATTTGAGCAGTATAATCGTCAAACCCTAAGCTGTTTAAAACGTAAAATACAATGTCAATAACTTTTCTAAATTCATCTTCTACTTGGTCTGGTCTACAAAAAAGGTGGGCATCATCTTGAGTAAACCCTCTAACTCGTGTTAATCCATGTAGTTCACCACTTTGCTCGTATCGATAAACTGTACCAAACTCAGCATAACGAACTGGTAAGTCTTTATATGACTTTGGTGAAGCTTTATAAATCTCACAATGGTGAGGGCAATTCATTGGTTTTAATAAAAATTCTTCACCTTCATGCGGAGTTAAGATTGGTTGAAATGAATCTGCTCCATATTTTTGATAATGACCAGAAGTAATGTATAAGTCTTTGTGGCCAATGTGGGGAGTAATTACGGGTAAATAACCAGCAGTTGTTTGTGCCTTTTTAAGAAATTGTTCTAAACGCTCTCTCAGCATCGCACCTTTTGGTAACCACATCGGTAAACCTTGTCCAACTCTCTGTGAAAAGGTGAAAAGCTCTAATTCTTTTCCTAATTTTCTATGGTCTCTTTCTTTTGCTTTTTCAAGCAATTCTAAATATTCTGTAAGTAACTTTTGTTTTGGAAAAGAAATTCCATAAACACGTACCAATTGATTTTTTGTTTGATCGGCTCTCCAGTAGGCACCTGCAACATTCATTATTTTTACTGCTTTAACAATTCCTGTATTAGGAATGTGTCCACCACGACATAAATCTGTAAAGTCTGAATGGTCACAGAAAGTGATTTCTCCATCATTTAAGTTTTCTATCAGTTCTACTTTATATTCATTTCCTTCAGCTTGGTATTTTGCTAACGCATCTGCTTTACTAACTTCTCTTAGGCTAAAATCAACCTTCTGACGAGCTAGGTCTAGGAAAGTATCTTCAATTTTCTTAAAATCGGCTTCATGAATAGTATGTTCACCACAATCTACATCGTAGTAAAACCCGTTTTCAATTGCTGGTCCAATGGTTAGTTTAATGCCTGGGTATAATTTTTCTAGCGCTTGAGCTAAAATGTGTGCTGAAGAATGCCAAAAAGCTTTTTTTCCATCATCATCGTTAAATGTATAAAGGGTAACATTAGCATCGGTGGTTATAGGTGTGGTAACTTCAACAGTTTTGTCATTTACTTTTGCCGAAATTACATTTCTAGCAAAACCTTCACTAATGCTTATGGCCACATCCATTGCTGTGCTTCCTTTTGGAAGGTCTTTTACAGCGCCATCGGGTAATGTTATTTTTATCATTTTACAAACTTAAATTAAGCCTGCAAATTTAGTAAAATATGTGTCGATATGGTATTTATAGGCTAAAAATATAGGCTGAGTTAAACAGATGAAATTGTATGTTTTAATGAGAGACGTTAGATTTAATATTTCTTTATAATTTACCTTTGAACGACTAAGACTAAGTGCTTAAAGATTTATACCTTCGTATTGCTTTTTGTATATCAATGTTTTACTAATAAGCAGGTAAGTGGTAATGGATGAAAATATTAAAATATATTTAAAGAATAATACCGTTTTTTCGATGGCTACGTGTGCTGAGGATAAACCGTATTCAGCGCCCTGTTTTTATGCATACGATGAAGATTCTCAGTGCTTAATATTTTCATCAGAAAAACATACTCAACACATTGTAAATGCAATAAAAAACAATCAAATTTCAGGATCAATCTATACAGAAGTTAGTGAAGTGGCTCAAATTAAAGGAATACAATTTACAGGAACTTTTGTCATCCCAAATGAAAAAGAACATTATTATGGTGTTTACCAAAAACGTTTTCCTTTTGCTAAAGAGATGGTTGCGCCAATTTGGGCCATACAGCTTAATTGGATTAAAATGACGGACAATACTTTGGGGTTTGGAACCAAATTGGAGTGGGAGAGTGCTATTTAAGCTGACTTACTAGTGGAAAATGCTTTTATAAAATTGACAATTGTCATCCATAAATCATAAACTAAACTCTTTTTATTGTAAGTATTATCAGAGATTCCAAGTTCATTTACTTGTACTGGTTTATGATATGTGCTAAATAATCTATCCCAAAAGATAAAAGTGTTACCGTAATTTTTGTTAAAATGAGCAGGTTCAATAGAGTGGTGAATGCGGTGAGCTGCTGGAGAAACCAAGATGTATTTGCCTAATATGCCCCAAGAGCTCGTTAGGTTAGAGTGGACAAGTAGTTGGTGAACTTCTACTAGTATTTTTACAGCAATATAAGTTTGAATTGGTGCGCCTAACAAAATAAAAGGTATTACATCAAAAAATCGGGCAATAGACATTTCTAAAAAGTGCCCTCTGTATCGAGTTAATATGCTAAAACTAGTTGCAGAATGGTGAAAAGCATGAAGTTTCCATAGTGGTTTAATGTTATGGAAAACGCGATGTCTCACATAGTTTTTAAGGTCGGATGCCAATAAAATGATGGTGAATTGTAATAAAGGACTGCTAATTAATTCAACTAAATTAAAGTGAATTGATTTTTGAATAAGTCCAACCAGGTAATAGCAAATTCCTAAAGAAATGAAAAAAGCAATAATGTTGTAAAGGTTAAAAATTTCTAACAACCAAAAGACAAGGTCAGTTCTAACACTCTTGTTAAATTGAATTACCTTTTTTAGAGCAGAATTTTTCCATCCAACAAAGAGAAGTTCAATGATAAAGACTGTAACAACAACTCCAAGAAACAATAAGGTGGATTGTGAATCAAAGGAATTAAAACCACTAATGCTGAGTAGTTTGTTTAAAATGTATTGAAAATTAAGGGTCATTAACTACTTAGTATAAAGTCTACAGCTGCTGCTGCATGAAGCTTTGTTGTGTCAAATATAGGGATAGTTATATCTTTAGCTGAAATCATTAGAGGGAATTCTGTACAGCCTAAAACCAACCCTTGAGCACCTTGGTCAATCATTTGTTCAAAGACAGTTAATACAAATTGTTTTGATGCAGGAATAATTTTTCCAAAAGTTAATTCTTCGTGAATTATGCGATGAAGCTCGATTAAAGTGTCGTTATCTTGAGGAACAATTACATCAACATTATTTTGCTTAAAACGATCTGTAATAAAATTTTCTTTCATTGAAAATATAGTGCCGATAAATCCAACTTTTGAAATACCGTTCTCTTTAATATTTTTTGATGTAATGTCTGCTATATGAATAATTGGTTTACTTGTATTTGAAACAACTGTGTTGTAAACTTTGTGAGGTGTATTTGCGCAAAACATTAAAGCTTCGGCTCCAGCTAGGGTTAGTTTGTTTGCTCCATCAATTAGTTGTTCTGCAACCAAATCCCAATTGTTGTTTTTTTGATTTTGATGGATTTCATGTTGATTAAGGGTGTATACTAGAAGCGGGGGGTTGGTGTTGTTGCCGAAGTGTGTATTAATTGCAGTATTAATTAAGCTATAATACTCAACTGTTGAATGCCAAGATGTACCGCCTAATAATCCAAGTGATTTCATAAAAAGGGTTGCTTAAAATTCGAAGTGAAGTTTAAAATTAATTTGTCGAGAAGTTAGGTAATTTGGAACGGCATAGCTCCTTCCTGAAACATCTTTAATCCAAAGGTAAGAGATTACATTGTTGATTTGCAATAAATTAAATACTTCGGCACTTGCCCAAATGTTTTTAAAGCCTTTCATTAGTTTTCCTTTCGATTCTTTTTCTTCACTTTTTAAGAGGTAAGAAAACCCTAAATCAACTCTTCGGTAAGCAGGCAATCTAAAAGTGGCTTTGTAACGATCTGTTGTTCCGGTTGGGCCAAAAGGTAAGCCAGTTGCATAATACAAGGCAATGTGCATTTTAAGGCTTGGTAAGTTGGGTAAGTAATCTTGAAAATACAAAGCAAAATTAACGCGCTGATCAGATGGTCTAGGGATATTTCCTGGGTAAACAATGTTGCTGTCTACAACCGTAGAGTTTGCAGTATAACCTGAGATAATAACTTCACCTTCACTATTCAAATACTCAGTGTATTGGTCGTCAACAAGGTCTTCTTCGGTTTTCATTACCGACATACTAAACCACGATTCTACACCTTTAACAAATTCACCGTTAATTTTAAAATCGGTACCAACGGCATAAGCATTGGCATTGTTGGTTGCATGGTAGCGTATTCTAACGTTATCAACTTCGTAAGGAATAATGTTTTTCATTTGTTTGTAGTAAATGTCTGTTGTAAATTTAAAAGGCCTTCCCCAGGCTTCAAAATTATAATCAGAACCGGCTACAATTTGATAGGAGTGTTGTGATTTAATGTTTTTGTTAATGGAGCCATCAAAGCCTCTCATTTCTCTATAGAACGGTGGTTGGTAGTATACTCCAGCGGCAACCCTAAATAAATAGTCTCTATCCCAATTTGGTTGAAATGAAAAGGAGGTGCGTGGACTAAAAATAAACTCTTTGTTTAAATCCCAATAGGCACCTCTGCCTCCTAATGAAAATGTGTAATTAACTGAATCTCCTTCCCAAGCCCATGAACGTTGTAAGTAAGAAGTGTAGCGATTACTGTTTAGTTCTACTTCAGATCTTAAAACCTCGCTTAGTTCTAATAAATCTGTTCCTTGGGCATTAGGATCAACATAGCCAATAGAGTCTTGTGGGTTTGGAATGAAGTATCCTGCTGAATCAACATAGCCCCACTCGCTAATTCTATCTTTAATATATTCATGTTGGTATTTTACGCCCCAAAAAGTGGTGTGATTTTTCTTAATTACTTTTCCTTTGTGGGCAAAATTAACCACGTTGGCATCAAGTGTGTTTCTGGCATGATCTAAAAATCCACCAACACCTCTGTTAAACTTTACATCACCAAAAGCAGATTGGCTCAAATCTCGTTCTAACTCGTCAATTCTATAAGCACCTTCAATGTCGTAGTTTTCATCTTCCAAAGAACTATAGGCAGAAGTTATAAATTTTAATTCTACACCTTCTTTTGGTGCAAAAGTATTGGTCCATGCGCCAAAGTAAGTTTGGTATTGATCTACTTCTTTTCCATCAAAATATACGGTTAATTGCAAAGCTTCATTAATTGTTCCAAATTCTGTTTGTCTGGTAGCAGGAATAAACTGGTATTTATTTTGCGCAATATTTGATAAAAAGCCCATTTCCCACTTTTCGCTAATATCGTAAGTAAAGTAAGATTGAATATCGATAAATGAAGGTCTGTATTCTCCATCAGTGTCTAAGCTTTGTAAAACATATTGGTTGGATTTAAATCGGACTCCCATTAAGTAAGTAAAACGGTGGTTTTTGCTAGCACCTTCTATATGGGTTGCAGCACCTTGCAAACTAGCACTAAAAGATCCAGCAAAATCTTCAGGTTCTTTATAAGTAACATCTAATACCGAAGACATTTTGTCTCCGTAACGCGCACCAAACCCTCCGGCCGAAAACTGTATACCAGAAACCAAGCTAGAGTTAATAAAACTTAATCCTTCTTGTCTTCCTGATCTAATTAAAAAAGGGCGGTAAATCTCTACATCATTAACATAAATAAGATTCTCATCAAAATTCCCTCCACGTACTGAATATTGAGAGCTTAGTTCATTGTTTGATGAAACACCTGGTAAGGTTTTAAGTAAAGCTTCAACATTTTCTGAAGGTCCTACAAAGTTTTGTGCCAATTTAGGGTCAATTAGAGTAAGTGTTCCAGATCTATTTCCTTCTTCTTCATGGGTGTAGTCGTCCATTGTGGTAGATCCCTGAACCATTTTAGGAGAAAAAGTGACTGTTTCGCCTGGTTTTAAATTAAAGTTTTGAGTTTTAGTAGGGTAACCGATGTAGCTAATTCCAATGGTAATGTTTTGATTGGCAGGAACTTTTAAAGAGAATTTTCCGCTTTGATCACTTAATGTTCCTCCGGTTTTACCAACTATTGCAACATTGGCACTTTCTAAAGCTTTGCCTTTACTGTTTTTTAGTACACCAGTTATTGTAGCAGTTTGCTGGGCAGTTAAGCCAGCACTTGCTATAAGAAATAATATGGTATAAACTGTTTTTTTTAAAGCCATTAAGCGGTTATCTATTAACGGGTTTCAAAAGTAACTAAAATTGAAACAATTTATTGTAGGAATATGACCACTTGTATTTTTATTTTACCACTCATGTAATTGCCGGCTGTTTAGAAAATATATAATGGTTATTTTCGCTAGACTTAAAACGTTGAATAAAATAAAATGAAGATGAAAAAAATATTAATAATGGCTGGCTTAAGTTTCGGAGTTCTTTCTGCAAACGCACAGGCTAGTAAAATTGAGTTTGAGCAATACAAACTTAAAAACGGTTTGGATGTAATTTTACATGAAGATCATTCTACTCCAATAGTTGCCGTGACGGTATTGTACCATGTAGGTTCAAAAAATGAAGATCCAACAAGAACTGGATTTGCTCACTTTTTTGAGCACTTGTTGTTTGAAGGTTCTGAGAATATAGGACGTGGAGAATACATGAAGTTAGTACAAAACAATGGTGGTATATTAAATGCCAACACTTCTTTTGATAGAACTTTTTACTTTGAAATTTTACCTTCTAACCAATTGGAGTTGGGTTTATGGTTAGAATCAGAAAGAATGTTGCATGCTAAAATTGATCAAAAAGGCGTTGAAACACAAAGAGAAGTAGTAAAAGAAGAATACCGTCAACGTTATGAAAATACACCTTACGGATCTTTTTTGCCTAATCTTTTTAAAAGAGCTTTTGTTGAACATCCTTACCAATGGGTGCCAATAGGATCTTTAGAGCATTTAAATGCTGCAAAAATTGAAGAGTTTAGAGATTTTTATAAGAAATTTTACATTCCTAATAATGCAACATTATCTATTGCTGGAGATTTTGATAAAAAAGAGTTGAAAGCATGGATTAATAAATACTTTTCAACTATACCTAAAGGAAAAGACATTGTTAGACCAACAATTGTTGAACCTAAAAAAATTGCTGAAATAAGAGATGTAATTGAAGATAACATTCAATTGCCAGCAGTAATGATGGGATATCATACTCCAGCACAAGGTTCAGCAGATGCTTATGCTGTTGATATGGTTGCTCAAATTTTATCACAAGGAAAGAGTTCTAGAATGCAAAAAAGCATTGTAGATGAGCAACAAAAAGCATTGTATGTTGGAGCGTTTCCTTTTCCAACAGAAGATCCAGGTATGGCTTTGATGTTTGGAATTACAAACATGGGAGTATCGGTAGATGATTTAGAAGCTGCAATAGATGTTGAAGTTGCTAAAGTTCAATCTGAATTAATTAGTGATGAAGAATTTCAAAAGCTAAAAAATCAAATTGAAAACGATATGGTTTCTGGAAATACTAAAATTGAAGGAATAGCAGAAAGTTTAGCCAATTATTCGGTTTACTATGGTGATGCTAATTTAATTAATACAGAAGTAGAGCGTTACAATAAAGTTACTAAACAAGATATTATGAATGCCGCTAAAAAGTATTTTACGAAAGAAAATAGAGTGGTATTACATTATGTTCCTAAAAAGGCCGAAGCACCAGCTAATGAGCCAGAAATGAAGGAAGAAAAAAAATAATCGGATAACGCATTTATAATGGAGTTCATTCAGTTGAACATTCATTAACTTATAAAATATAAAAACATGAAAAAAGTATTAGCAATCCTAATCGCAGCAACTATAACTTCAGGAGCTATGGCTCAAAAGTTAGATAGAAGCAAAAAACCGGTTGCAGCACCTGCACCTGAAATTAAATTAGGTAAAACTGAATCGTTTACCTTACCAAATGGCTTAAAAGTATTTGTGGTAGAAAATCATAAGTTACCTAAAATAGCTTATTCATTATCGTTAAATAACGACCCATTAGTGGAAGGGGAGATGGCAGGATATGTATCTGCTACAGGTCAGCTTTTAGAAAGAGGAACCACCAATAGAACGAAACAACAATTAGATCAGGAAATCGATTTTATTGGAGCGTCATTAAGTACAAGTTCTAATGGTGTTTTCGGATCTTCATTAAAAAAGCACCAAGACAAATTGTTAACCTTAATGGCTGATGTGTTGTTAAATGCAGATTTTAAACAAGAAGAATTGGATAAAATTAAAAAGCAAACAATATCAGGTATTGCAACATCTAAAGATAGTCCGGATGCAATTGCTAGTAATGCAAGAGCTGCATTAATTTACGGAAAAGATCATCCTTATGGTGAAATTGCTACTGAAGCTTCAGTTGAAGCAATTACTTTGGAAAAGTGTAAAGAATATTACAAAACTTATTTTAAACCAAATGTAGCTTATTTAGCTATTGTTGGAGATGTTACTGTTGCAGAAGCAAAGCCTTTAGTAGAAAAATACTTTGGAGCTTGGGAAAAAGGAGATGTGCCAATAAGCAAGTACAGAACACCTGTTGCGCCAACAAAAACAAAAGTAGCTTTTGTACACAAAGAAGGAGCAGTTCAATCTGTAGTAAACATTACTTACCCTGTTAACTTAAAGAAAAATAGTCCAGATGTAATTAAAACTAGAGTAATGAATACCATTTTAGGTGGGGGTTCTACTGCTCGTTTGTTTATGAACTTAAGAGAAGGTCATGGATATACTTATGGAGCATATTCAAGTTTAAGATCGGATAAGTTGGTTGGTAGCTTTAATGCTAATGCCAAAGTAAGAAATGAAGTTACTGATAGCTCTATTACTGAGTTTATGGTTGAGTTAAATCGCATGATTAACGAAGATGTTACTGAGGAAGAATTGCAAGGCGTTAAAAATTACATGACAGGTACTTTTGCCTATACTTTACAAAGTCCTCAAACAATAGCGCAATTTGCATTAAGTATTGAAAAGTATAATTTACCAGCAGATTATTATGCTACTTATTTACAGCAGTTGGCAGCTGTTACTATTGAAGATGTAAGAGCAATGGCAAAAAAATACATAAAGCCAGAAAACGCTGTTATTTTAGTAGTAGGAGATAAGGCAACTGTAGCTGATAAGTTAAAAGGCTTTGCATCATCTGGTGAAGTTGATTTTTATGACTCTTATGGTAACGATTATGTTGAACCATTAAAACCTGCTCCAGTAGGAATGACAGCAGAAAATGTAATTGACAAATTTATTGAGGCCAAATATGGAATGCCTGCTGGTAAAAAACTTGATAAGAAACTGAAGAAAGTTAAAGATGTTACTGTTAAGATGAGTGCTACTATTCAAGGGCAAACAATAGATGTGACACGTTACAACAAAGCACCGAATAAATTTTCGATGGCCATGACTATGGGACCAATGGTAATTCAAAAACAAACGTTTGATGGAACTGTTGGTAAGGTTAGTGGAATGCAAGGAACTAGCGATATAGAAGGCGATGAGTTGGAAGCGCTAAAGAAAAGTTCTGTTATGCATGGAGAGTTGAAGTACAAAAGCAGCGGAAACAAATACGAATTGCTAGGAATTGAGCCAATTGAAGGAGCTGATGCTTACAAAATTGAAAAAACTGCTAGCAATGGAGATAAGTCTACCGATTGGTACGATGTGAAAAGCAACTTACAAGTAAAATCATTAATGGTAAAAGATGGTGGAGAAGAAGCTGGTTCATTTACAATAGTATCTTTATTTTCAGATTATAAAGTAGTAAACGGTATAAACTATGCACATAAAATAAAGCAAAGTTTTGGTCCACAAACTTTAGACATGGAAGTGAAGTCTGTTGAGCAAAATACCAAGCTTGGTGACGATATTTTTGAGCAGTAAGAAAACCAATTAATTTATAAAAAAAATCCCGTGCCTTTGGTGCGGGATTTTTTTTGGTGTTAATTTAGTTGTATTTCTGTCGAAGTAGAGTTGGTATTTTAATAATTTTGGAGAGAATACATTATGTATTTAATTTATTCCGAAGGTAATTGAGAAACCAGGGAATACTGATTTGAAGTTATCAATAAAGATTAATTCTCCTTTTATTTCGATGGTTTTAATAGATTTTATAAATGTTATTTTAAATGTGTTTTCTCCATAATAATTCCCATGATTTTTAATTAAATAGCCAAAGCCAAGACCATTCCAGTCTTTTTCTTTTTTATTAAAAATCAAATATTCTGAAGAAATAAAAGTATTAATGAAGGTATTGAAATTATTATTCAAACCCTCCTCGAAAAAGTAGTTTATTTGAGTTCCTAGCCTAATTTTATATTTTTCTTCTTTCATTAATCTAAGGTCTAATTTAATAATAGGACTAACCACATCTTTAACAACCTCACCTCCAATACCTCCTGTTATTCCAATCCACATGAATGACTTTTTATTTTCTAGGGAATCAACTTGAGCATATGAATTTATTGAAAGTGTTATTAATCCTATTAAGAAAAGAGCTTTAATATGTATCATAATTTTTTTGTTTTTCAACAATACTCGTTCAAAAAAATCGCTATGCGAAATATGCTACTTGCACAAATAGTGCACAGAATAAGATGGGAGTATTTTTTTTACAAAACAGAAAATACAAAACATAGATATTGTTGAATCTTAGGTTTTGATGTGTATCACCAGATAGATACTTTAGGTTTTTAATTAATAATAAGAGGGGGCAGATTATTCTTATTTCAAATAGTTAATACATTCAACGTTTAAGTAGTTTGCAATGCCTTGGGCTACTTTTAACGTTTTTTTGAGCGATTTTGTTCTAGTCACTTCTATTCTTACTCCTTGTTTATTTCCTTGTAAGTAAATAAAGTAAAGTTCCACTCCAATGCTAGATGTATTTACAACAGATATTCCTGTTGCCAAGCGTTTGCTCATGCCTCTTTTTGTAATAGAAACTTGTTTTATTTCAGGTAAAGGTTGCCATCCATCACTTAATAAAGGAATGCCTAGTATAGCGTACATTTTTTTGTACCTTTTTTCTTTTCTATCAATTACTATGTCTTTTCCTTTGTACATATAAGTGCTATTCAATTATTATCTGTTTCACAATCTTATTGGGAATGGTATTGGTTAAAAACTCAACGGTACAAGTTTTTGGCGCATGCTCAGTTGGATTGAAGGTAAGTCGTAGGTTAAGTGGTTCCATACGAGGTATTTCTAATGCTGGTAAATCTATGGTGAAGCCTGGGCAACTAAAGGTTGCCGAAAATATTTTAAGTGGAGCATCGCCATTGTTTATTATTTTGAGCTGTTTTTCGGTTTGGCCTAATTCTAATTCAATAATAGAATCTCTAAAAGTAAGTAGCGGTAGTTTTTCTAGCTCGCTGCCATCTAATGCTGTTTGGTTAGTATCGGAAGCTTGTATGGCTATGATTTCTATTTTACGTTCTACCGCAGCACCTGGGCTATAAACCGAATTACGCTTGTCCTTAATGTCATCACTAATATTTTTTACAGATTGGTACTCTCCAAAAGGAACTTTTATAAACTCTAGTTTAGCTCCATTTTCGGCAGTTCCATTAATGTAAGGGAGTATTTGGCCATTGTTGTATTGGCTTAGGTAGTTAATTAAACTTGATACTCTACGTAAGGTTAGGTTTACGTTGTAATCGGATTTAGATAAAGGACTGGCAAACCCCTTAATGGTTAGGGTTATTGTTTTTCCTGCATCTAGTTCTTTAATTAATAGCGGAGTAAAAAGCTTTAAATCGCTCAACCCTTTGTCAATCTTTTCACTAAACAAATCTTCTATTTCCAATAAAGCATCTTCTTTATCTTCGCCTTTTAGGCCTTTGCTAAACTCTCGTTTGTATTCGTTGTATAAGCGCGTATAACCTTTGTAGGTTTCTAGATAATTAAACTCAGTTAAAGTATCTCTACTCCGTGGGTTAGGATTGTCATTATGAAAATATAGTCTAACCGGTAAGTAGCGGTTCAACTCTTCTAAAGTGGTGTATAGTGGTTTAACCGTATCAGGTATTTGATATTCCCAAATGTCGTTGCAACAGGTTTCTCCTTTTTTGGTAAAAGAACCAATGCGATTACTTGTTATTAAAGCAGTTTTGTTTCTAATGTTGTAGTAAAAATCATTGGTACTGGTATTAATTGGAAAACCCATGTTTTCTGGTTTTTCGAATTTAAGCAGGTCCGTTTTAGACTTAAATACATCAAAACCACCCAAGCCATAATGCCAATTGGAGCTAAAGTTTAAAACAGTGTCTTGGGCATTGTAAAAAGGAGTTATTTCATCTTCAATGGTATTAATAACATTTCCTGCATTGGCTGGAGCCATAAAATTTCCGTTTACATCAGTTCTGGCATACCAAATGTCCATTTGTCCAATTCCTCCAGGTCGGTTAGAAGAGAAGAAGAGCATTTGTTTTCCATCTACCTCGGCAATAGAAGGCTGAGTAGTAGTGTAGCCCTCTATGTTTACTTTATTTACTTCGCGCGGGGTTTTCCATTCACCATTATCATAATCAATGGCAAAAATCTTACATAAAAAATTTCTATCACAACGGGTATAGTAAAAGGTAGTTCCCGATGGATTTAAACAACCGTTTGCAATGTGGTAATTGGGTTCGTTAATTTTCTCTTCTAGTTTTTCATCGCTTTTCCAATTGTCACCTTGTTTACTTCCTTTAAATAATCTAACCAAGTATAACGAGGTATCTACAACAACATAGTCATCTTTCATTTTTTCATCTCTTAGCGAAGAAAAAATTACAGTAGTATCGTTAAGTAAAGTTCCGCCTAGTTCACTGCTGTATGTGTTAATAGAGTTTCCCAAATTTTTAATGTCGAGCGGTAAAGAGTCTCTACGAATTTCAATAGCTGCTTCGCACGATTTAATTTCGTTCATTATTTTTAAATAATAGTAGCCTTTTCTATCTCTCGAAAAATAACGTTTAGCACGTTTAAACGATTTTTTTGCATCAGAATATTTTCCATTGTATTTCTGCATGGTAGCATGCCAGTATGGTGCCATTGGAAAATTACGGCCCCTATCTTTTCTAAAAATATAATAGTATTTGGCTTCGGCTTTGGCATAATCGTTATAACCTCTTAATGCTTCAGCGTATTTAAAGGCAATATCTAAATAGGTAGAATCTAAATCTAAAGCTTGTTTGTACCAAATTGAAGCGCCATAAAAATCGCCATATTCTGCAATAAGTTTATCACCTGTTTTTACTAATTGTTTTTGATTTTGAGCACTAATATTGATAACGCCAAGGAGCATCACTATCGTTATTGCGAATGTAGTGAAACGAAATGAAGCAATCTCATTAATGTAGAGAGTACTTCGTTTCAATACGCTTTTATCATATTTTATTAAATGTAATCTGGACAAGCTCTGTATCGTTTAATTTCAGGTTTAAAACGGTCGATAATGTATATAATAGCAAATTCAAATCCACCTCGGTAATTACTAGCCACGTTTAATGATGAGAGGTTAAGGTCATAACTTATTCCAAAATGGAAATCGGCATAATCCATACCAACAGTAAAATAGGTAGCATCTGAATTTCGATACCAGATACCAGCATATAAAGCCTTATAGTTTCCATTGTTTAAGTGGTATTTTCCTTGTCCACCTACTATAACTTCTTGGTAGTTGTGTTGTTTTTGAAATAGTATACTTGGCAAAACGTCTATTTTGTCTGATACAGCAAATAAAGCATTGGTGTGAAGGGTAAAGCGTTGATGTAATGGGATGTTTTCGCTAAAAAAAGATTGTTGAGGTGTAAGAAGGTTGTGCATGGCAAACCCAGCCGACACTTCTTTTCGTTGGGCTATTTTGTAATTCCAGCTAACGCCACCATGCAAATTAAAGTAGGTGCCACCTGTATTGCCGAAGTTTTCGCCATTACCTAAAGTTGCATCGTAAAAACTTCCATTGTATTGGTTGTCAAACTGTAATTCATCGTAATTAATGCTGCGTTGTGTAAAAACAGGTTGAGCTCCAATTTTAATGCTGTGTGACGAATCTAATCGAATGGTGTAAGATCCTCCAATACCTATTTGTAAAGTACTAAAGTCAGAATCTCCGGCTTTGTCGTTGTAAACAGATAAACCAGCACCAATATTGCTGTTTAAAATGTTATTAGCATCGGCACTTAAGCCAAAGGTAGAGTAGGGTGCAGTTACTGAACTCCATTGGGTACGTTGGTTGGCTACAAAGCGGTAATCGCCATTAAAAGCACCAATTAATCCGGGGTTCAAGTTTAGAGGAGAGTTATTGAACTGCGAGAAATGAATGTCTTGAGCTACAATTGAGCTAGTACACCCAAAAATTACTGCAATCAATGCTATTTTTAATAATCTCCTGTTCAATTTTTATCTTATTACTGTTACGTTACCTTTCTTAAAGTAATCTTGGCCATCTACACACTTAATGTCTATATGGAAAACAAATACGCCTGGATCGACAAATTGTCCTTTGTATGTACCATCCCAACCAATACTCTGTTTATCAGTCTCAAAAACCAACTCTCCCCATCTGTTGTATATCTTTAAAACCATAGACTCAACATTTTGTCCACGAACAAATAAAAGGTCATTTTCATTGTCTTGGTTTGGAGTAAAAGCATTTGGTATAAAGACATCTGGTTCACCGCAGTTAATTTCAAAAGCATAAATGGTTACAGTTCGTGAAAAAGTACATCCACTGCTAATTTCGGTTAAAACTACTGTGTAGGTTGTAACCGATGGAGGAAGAGGTGATGCAATAGGATCGGATATAGTAGCATTGTTTAAGTTAAAGAAAGGTGCCCATTGGTAAGTAAAACCAGTATTTGGTAAGACATGGAGTTGTGTTGTTTCTCCGCTATATAATGAATCTTTATCTGCCCAAACTTGAATGTTGTTGCCATTGAAACCAGAAACAACAATTTGTGCGGTGTCGGTTGTTATACAGCCAAATGAATTGGTAGCTATTACGGTATAAGTTGTGGTTGTTGCTGGGTTAACAATAGGACTTGCTGTATTGGCACCACTAACAATAGAGCTTGTTGGTGACCAACTATACGTTAATGGGTAGTTGGAATGGTTTGTTAAAGCAATAGTTGTTTGGTCTCCCGAGCAGGTTGAAGTATCTCTTGCTGTAATATTAAAGCCAGTATAATTTACTAAGAAGCTATCAATTGCCGAGCAAGGGCCGTTACTGGTCATAACATAAAACCAAGTGGTGTCGGTTACCGAAACAAATAAGCTAGAGTCGGTAAGGTTAGGATTTAATGTGTCGGTAAATTGGTTGTTGCTCGACCAAATAAAGAAGGTTGGGTTTCCTGTTGTGTTCACAAATAAAGTAGCCGTGTCACAAGTTGTTAATGTGTTTCCTCCGTTAACCGTAATAGGAGGCGCAACAGTAATGGTTTGAAATGCAGTATCAACCGTATTACAAATAGAATCGGTAATGATTAAAGTTACGTTATAAGTTCCTGGAAGGGTATATGTTTTTACAGGGTTAAATATTAAAGAAGTGGTATCGTTTCCACCAAAATCCCAAAGGTAAGAGTCGCTAGAACTACTAGAGTTACTAAAGGTTACTGTGAGTGGAGCACATCCTTGAAAATTATCTACAGAGAATTTTGCTTTAGGTACAATTTCAAAATCGAACTTAAAAATACCGTTATTACACCCGGTACTGTTGTTAACTTGAGACCAAGCGCCAGTAGTAGTAGGAAAATCATCGTTGTTTTGACAGCCAGCACAAACAGATTGGTATACAATACCATTTTTATCAAATCGACTAGTTCCTCCATCAACATGTTCTTGACTTTGATTTCCTCCAAAGTAGGTTCCGTATAGCATGGATTGAGCATCTCGTTCTAATACAAATAAGTAAAAGTTAAAACCATCACCTGAGTTGGGTTGAAATCCACCATTGGCAAGAGATGTTGTAGGCATACCTGTCATGGCTGAGCCACCTAAAATGTTTCCTCCCCACCCGCTAACATATACATTTTCACAGCGGTCAACTAAAAATGCAGAAGGTGAAAATTCAGTAGCAACAGTTCCATTACCAAATAAAGTAGAATAATCTATCGTAGTTAAGTTGTTGTTAATTCGTTGGATAAATTGCCCACTACCAGGGTTTGAGTAAGTAGCATTAGAAATTGGGAAAGCTCCTTGAGTTTGCCCCACAGTATAAATACTTCCAAATCGATCTACTTCTATAAAATAGCTTTGGTCATAAACAGCTGTTCCCATAAAAGTAGCAGCAAGTATGCTAGAACAGTTGCTGTCAATTTTAGCGATGTAGCCATCAGCTTTTCCTCCCTGAAAAGTTGGTGTAATAGTTCCTGGAGTTGCAGGAAAATCATTAGAAGTAGTTCCGCCACATACGTAAACAATTTTATTGGTGTCTACCTTTATAGAATAACCAGCATCAGCATCAGTTCCTCCGAGGTATGTTGCCCAATCTAAGTTGGTTAAATTATTATTAAAGCGCATAATAACAGCATCTTGATGTCCATCTAAAGTATTGTCGAATCCATTAGGGGTGGGGAAATTACTAGACATTGTAGAGGAGTTAACATAACAGTTTCCATAGATATCTAACATGATCTCTCCTCTAAATTGATCGCTATAATTATTCATTAAAGAATCATAATCTACAAATGGATTCCCTGTTAAAATCGCTTTATGATTCATGCCATCATTGCCTGAACCGCCAATAAATGTAGAAGCTAAAAGTGCTGTTCCGTTTGAATTAAATTTAGCAATATAAATATCAGTACCATTATTAAAAAGAGTACCAGTGTTAGCTGAAAAATCTAAATAACTACCACCGTTGTAACTTGTGTCATAAGCAGTAGGTGTTACGGGAAAATCAATAGAGCTAGTAACACCAAACAGGAAGAGTTCATTGTTTTCGTTTGCAATAATGCTGTTAACAGTTTCCGTTTGAGTACCTCCTAAATAGGTTGAATATATGAGGTTGGCACCAGTAGAATCGTAACGAGAAATTACAACATCTGTGATACCTGCACCAGCAGTACCATTAAAAATAGTATCATAAGCGCCAAGTGAAGTTGGGTATCCAGTACTATAAGCTGTACCACCTGCAAATAAACTACCATCATAACCATAGGTGGCTGTCATCCCAAAATTATTGGCAAAAGAACCCGAAAAGCTCGAGAAAATTAATGTAGGGTCAATTATTAGTGGGTACTTTTTTTTGTAAGATTTTAATAATTTAAAAGAGATCGTATTGTTCTTTAATACAAACTGGCATGGAACCTCAATTTTAATTCCATCAATTTCTTGATAGGCATAAGGTTTCTGTTCAATAATTTCGTTAATAGAAGTTGTTATATGCAAATTTCCTTCACTATCAATTTTAATGTTGTCTATACCATCGTATAAGAATTTCACATCTTTAACATTTCCTCCCGGATTAACAATTACGTCATATTTAAGCTTGCTACCTAAGCTATATAAGGCTAGGTCAATGTTGTTGTATAAATTATTGTAATGAATTTGTTGGTAGGATAATACATTGCTTTTCCAATTTTTAGGGTCTTTGCCGTAGTAAAAGTTAGTATAATCACTAAAGCTATTTTTGCTGGCTACAGAAACATTAGAGTTAGCCTGAACAAATTCCATTTTAATGGCATGATACTTTAGCTTTTCGCTTTGTTCAGTTCTATGATGATCATGAAAATGAAACACATCGGCATTGTAAAAATTGTAGGTAAAAGAATTTTTTTCAATAAACATGGCTCCATTGCCTAAGTTAGCTTTATATAAAAATGGAGTAGACCATTGTCCTTCGTTTTTGGTAAACCTTATGCCTTCATTGCCAGCAAAACTGCTTGCAGTTATAAAAGAGCAAAGGAATATGAGTGTAAAGTGTTTAAGGTTCATAGTAACAGTAAATTTACGTATAAATGATAGCTAATCAAAATAGACATTATTGATATATAAGTGACGTATTTTCTTGTTAGATTGTGTTATTCTAGTTACTTTTGAATTCTATTTAGAATCAATCTAAATAAAAAATGATAGATATATTAATTGCAAATAACAATCAAATTGCTGGAGAAGGGATTAAAACCATTCTTCAATCAAAGATGGGTAACCGTGTTTTGGGGATTGTTAATTCTACCGAAGAGTTAAAGCGTCAATCAAAACGTTATTTCCCTGACTTAGTTGTTATAGATTACGAGCCTGACTGTTTTGGGGTAAGTGCTATCAAAGAAATAAAAAAGATATATAAAGACACCAAAATTTTAGCGATTACAGATTCTTTACCGAAGTCTACTGTTCATTCTGCCTTAAAAAATGGTATTGATAGTTATTTGTTGTCGGATTGCGATAAGCCAGAAATAATGGAAGCGATTGCAGATACTATAGAGGGTAAGCAGTTTTATTGTGGAATGGTGATTGACATTTTATCAGAACACAATGAATCAGAAGAAAATGGTTGTGCTGGTATTTCTCTTTCCGAAAGAGAGATTGAAGTGATAAAGTTAATTTCTGATGGTTGTACCAATAAAGAAATAGCAGATCAACTCTTTTTAAGTACCCACACGGTAAATACCCATCGTAAAAATATTATGCAAAAATTAGGTATTAAAAACACTGCAGGTATTGTTATATATGCTGTTAAAGAGAACATCGTTAAAACATAATCCCTTATTAAATTATCTTTTTTTTAGTAAAATACCACATTTGTGGTATTGTTCAAAGTTTATAACACACCTACATTTGTCTTGTTATTTAAAATGAATCTAAATAACGTAAAAAAAGAAATAATAGGAGAAATGAGAAAAGAGATTTTAAGTTTAGGAATGTGTATGATGGCAGGAATATTATCGGCACAAGTGGTGGGAACAGATACAACAACAAATGCACCGATGAATTCGGCACAGAATATACTTTCGGGTAATAGAGGAAAAACGATTACGATTGGTGGTTATGGACAAATAGATTATAACCAACCGATGAATGATACGGCAAGTGCAAATGGGAAGTTGGATGTACACCGAATGGTAATTTTTATGGGATACAAGTTTAACGATAGAGTGCAGTTTGTTACTGAAGTTGAATTTGAGCACATTAAAGAAGTGTATGTAGAACAAGCCTTTATTAACTATAAAATATCTACACCATTTAACTTTAGAGCTGGTTTAATGCTAATTCCGATGGGAATTATAAATGAGTACCATGAACCAACAACATTTAACGGTGTTGAACGACCAAACTTGGATGGTAAAATTGTGCCAACTACTTGGAGAGAAATAGGAGCTGGATTTACAGGGACATTGGACGGCTTATCATTAAAATATCAGGCGTATGTAGTAAATGGTTTTTTAGGATATGATGGAGGAAGTAAGTTAAGAGGATCTGATGGATTTAGAAAAGGGCGTCAAAAAGGTGCAGAATCAACTATTAGTAGTCCAAATTTTTCTACTAAAGTAGATTTTTATGGAATTAAAGGCTTGAAAATTGGAGCTGCAGCATATTTAGGAAAAACGCAATCGAGTTTATTTAATGGTTTGCCAAACAACGATACTTTAGGTTTGGCAGCTCAAGCAGATTCATCTGTAGTTGGAATGAATATGTTTGGTTTAGATGTACGATACCAATATAAGGCATTGCAATTAAGAGGGCAGGTGATAAAGACTGCTATTGCTAATTCTCAAGAATACAATTTATTTACTGGTAGTGATTTAGGTTCGTCAATGTTAGGATATTATGGTGAAGTTGGATATGATGTATTGAGTATTTTTAATAAAGATGCCAAAGAAAAAGTAATTCTTTTTGGAAGGTATGAATTTTACGATACACATGATGCTACAGAAGGATTATTAGATCAAAATAGCTCTTATGCTAGAACAGATATAACAGTTGGTGTTACTTATAAGGTAAGTCCAGGAGCAGCATTTAAAGCAGATTATCAAATTTTTGATAATAAGAAAAAAGGAAATACACCTTCAAACCAGATTAATTTTGGTGTTGGTGTGTGGTTTTAGTTAATAACCTTAGTTTTACGGCCTGCTAATTTATTAGCAGGCCATTTTTGGATTTACGATATGAAGAAATTTTTATTAATAGTAGCAGTGTCTGGGATTTTATTCTCTTTTGATTTACCTAAGAATGCACTAAAAAAAATGGATAAAACTTTGGCTAGTCTATGGCCTGAGCAAGTTGTATCTAAATCGGAAATAGTTTTAAATCAAACACAGCAAGATAAACTGTCTTTTAATTTAGGGAGTAATACATTGTTTAAGTTATCAACTAAAAATAATCCGGTAGCTTACATGTATTTGTCGGAAGCAAAAAGTAAGATTAGTAATTTTGATTATATGGTTATCTTTAAAGAGGATTTATCCATATTAAAAGTTAAAGTATTGGTTTATCGAGAAGAATATGGTGGTGAAATTGGAAGTAACCGATGGTTAAAACAATTTATTGGAAAATCTAATCCAGAAAAAATGCAGTTTGGACATGATATTCAAAATATATCTGGAGCAACTATTTCTGCAAGAAATATAACGCATGATGTAAAAAAGACGACATTAGAAATTATAGAGCTCAAGAAGAAAGGAATGATTTAAAATGCAATTGCACGGAAAAATACAAGAGTTACCAAAACCTGCTAAGCTATTAGTGGGCTTTTTTATTTTAACCCTAAGTTTTGGATTTTATACCGGATTATTTTTTGTAAATGAGAACACAGAGTCAACAGTAAGTGGAGTAGAGGAGCATTATTTAGGGAATGAAGCGGATGAGGATGCGCTTGAAATGAAGTTTAAAAAAGCAGAGAAAGAGATAATTACCACAGTACATAATCATGTAACGAGTATGTCTATTATCTTTTTATTATTAGGTAGTATTTTGTTGTTAACCTCTATACCGAAAGGGTTGAAAAAGTTTTTAATAATAGAACCATTTATCTCAATATTACTCACCTTTGGAGGGATATGGGTTTTGTGGTCAGGAGTGTTATGGTTTAAATACATTATTATGTTTTCGGGAATGTTATTAACGCTCACATTTACCACATCAGTTGTATTAATTCTTATTCAATTGTTTAAGAAAAACGCTTAAGTAAATGAGTACTGGAGTTATTGCCGCTATTTTTATTACAGACCTTGTTATTGCTTACTTAATTGGTAACTATCAAAGAAGTAATGGTTATACCTTTCGCAAGAGTTTTATTGGAGCTTTAATTGGAATGATTGGCCTCTCACTTTTGGTAATTAAAGCGTTTAGCGAGTAACTGCTTATTTTTTAAATACGTAATAACGCATCAATAAAAAGTTGTAAGACCAAGCAATTAAGATGGCTGTGATAACTTTAGATCCGTTGGGTGGAAAACCAGCCAAATCAGTTAAGAGATAAACAAAAATAGTGTTTAGTATAAGGCTTCCTGCTGAAACGATAGTATACCTAACAATTTGATTTTTTAAGCTATTTTGAGCTCCAGAAAAAGCCCAGGTGGTAGAAATTACAAAATTAGCAACAGCTCCAGCAATAGCAGCTGCAATGTTTGAACTAACATACCATATTCCTAATCCATAAGTTAATAAATTAAATACGCCAAAATCGACTAAGGTTGCTAAAAATCCAGCAATTTGATGGCGAAATAAATTGTATAGCCAAAAGTCCTTTTTCATTTTGTTTTTAGATAAACCTGATAATGATTAAGAGGACGATGTTTCCATAAATTCCAGCCAACATATCATCGGCCATTACTCCTAAACCTCCTCCTAAATTTTCCATTTTGCGAATACCTAAAGGTTTGGCAATATCAAAAAAGCGAAATAACACAAAACCAATTAATAAGTTAAGCCATGTAAACGGAACAAATAACATGGTAATCCACATTCCAATAACTTCATCTATCACTATTTTTTGAGCATCTTTTCCCCAATCTTCTTCCAATCTGTTGGCGGCAATAATACCTAAAATGGTGGTTACTGTAATTAAGGTAATAAAAAGTAGAGGAGTAGTAGTGGTAGAAATAATGTCGTATTTCTCAAATAGCCACAAAGCAATACAAGCTAAAATTGCACCAGCAGTTCCTGGAGCAAATGGAGAGTATCCAGCACCTAAAGCAGTGGCAAAAGCTTTGTAAATTGTTTTCATGGTGTAAAAATAAAAAAAGGCTGTTGAAACAACAGCCTTTTTTATCAAATTTTAATCGATTATGCTTCTTCGTAATCTAAACCTAAATGAGTAATTAAATCTTCACCTTGTAAATGACGTAAAGTGTTTTTTAATTTCATTTCTTGTTTAAATATATCGTGTAGTGGTTGCATTTCTTTAGTTGGTGTTTGAGGTGCCTTAAAGTAAAATGATAACCATTCTTGAATGCCACCCATGTTAGCCCTAGAAGCTAAATCTAAAAAGATAGCTAAATCTAAAACTAGTGGTGCAGCTAAAATAGAATCTTTACATAAGAAATCTACTTTAATTTGCATTTTGTAACCTAACCAACCAAAGATATCAAGGTTGTCCCAACCTTCTTTATTATCACCATGAGGTGGGTAATAGTTAATTCTTACTTTGTGATAAAGATCTTTGTATAAATCTGGATTTTTTTCCGGCTCTAAAATACTGTCTAATACACTTAGTTTAGACATCTCTTTTGTTTTGAAACTTGCTGGATCATCTAATACTTCTCCATCTCTGTTTCCTAAAATGTTAGTAGAAAACCAACCAGCAATACCTAATGATCTTGTTTTTAACCCTGGAGCTAAAATTGTTTTCATTAAGGTTTGACCAGTTTTAAAATCTTTACCACAAATTGGTACATTTTGACTTTTAGCTAAATCTACTAAAGCAGGAATATCGGCCGAAAGGTTAGGAGCACCATTTGCATAAGGTACACCTTCCATAATTGCAGCGTAAGCATAAAGCATGCTCGATGGAATGTTTTCATCGTTGTTACGCATTCCTTCTTCTAAAGCTTCAATTGTTTGATGAACTGCAGATTCTTCAATATAAACCTCTGTAGATCCACACCAAACCATTACCAATCTATCACAATTGTTAGCAGCTTTAAAATCTCTAATATCTTGTCTTAACTGATCAGCTAACTCCATTTTGTTAGCGCCAGTTTTAACGTAAGTTCCTTCTAATTTAGTAACGTATTTTTTATCAAAAACAGCTCTCATTGGCTTAATAGCTTCCAATTCTGGCTTTAATTGTTCTAGTAAATAACGATCTAAAACAGCAGCGTGAGATGCTGATTCGTAAACGTTTTCTTCAAATAAATCCCAACCACCAAAAGCAACTTTACTTAAGTCAGCTAAAGGAATAAAATCCTTTATTAAAGGCGTATTGTCTTCTGTTCTTTTTCCAATTCTAATTGTTCCCATTTGAGATGTAGAACCAATTGGTTTAGATATTCCTTTATTTACGGCATGTACACCAGCAATTAAAGTTGTAGCAACAGCTCCTAATCCAGGTAATAAAATACCCAATTTACCGTCAGCACTAGCTATATCTTGTTTCATATTGTATGTGTTTTAATTTCGTTTTTTTTAAGACGACAAATATAGTAAATACTATAAGTATTAGCTTGTTTTTAATTAACTATTAATGTTAAGTCTTGTTAAGAATTTGGCTTTCTTATTTTATGATTTTCTCATAAGCTAATTTTCCCGTTTTAAGGTCTCGTCCAAAAAGCTCCATAGATAGCACTTCCTGAATGGTTTTTGTATCGTCAACCATTAAGTAGATGCGGTCTAGATGGGATAATTTTCCGTCAATTTTAGTAGCTACTTGCGGTCCTCCATTTTTATTTTGTGTTGCAAATAATTGCTTGTTTTTCATTGCAATTAGACTAAATATGTAGCTATTTTCTTTTGTTTCAGAAGCTTTTACTTTAAAGTCGAAGGCAAATGTTTTTTCTAACCAACCTAGTTTTTTCTTTCTTCCATCTTCTTGGTATCTTCTCCAAAAAACTTCAATAGGGTCTTTTGGGTTAATTGTTCCATCATCCAAAATATTTAATGCATAAACAATGGCGTTTGGATTGGTATTTTTATGAATGTAAAAAAGTACATTTTTGTCATCAGGAATTGTTCTATCCTCAAATACAAACAATCTTTCTTCGCCAGTTTGGGCATTAAGCTGGGTTGAATAAGAAATGACTGTTAAGAATAGTATTAGCGAAATCTTATTGAGCATTGTCTCTTTTGTTTAACTCAATTCTACAATGGTTTAATCGTTGAAAAGCAGTGTAATTAGACATGATAGAAACAAAAACGAGCGGTAATGTAAATACCGAAATAGATTCAAATAGTGTGAATGATTGATCTAAGATTTTAAACGAAAACGCACCAGTAAAATAATAGGTAATGCCACAAAACATGGCGGCTGCACCAATGGTAACAACTCTAGCTGGTCGTTGCATCATTCCAACACTACAATCAATACCTAAGCCTTCAGCTCTAGATCTGGTATAGCTAACCATCATAGATCCAATTAAGGCAACAAAAGCAAATAAAGAGCTTAAAAAATAATCTTGAGAAATTAAGTAAAAACAAATACCAAAAAACATAATTAATTCACTGTATCTGTCCATAACCGAATCATAAAAAGCTCCAAAAGAGGTAGACATGTTTCCAATTCTAGCTAATCTTCCGTCCATCATATCAAATAAACCAGCAATTAAAATGGTAAAACCTCCCCAGCCAACATAAGTCATGTCGCTTCTAAATTCTGGGTCTTGCTCGCCACCAATAATAAAAATTACTGCAGCAACAATGTTAAGAATAACTCCAAATGAAGTAATCATGTTGGGGGTAATACCAACTTTAGCAAAAAGCTGTATAAGTGGGTTTAGTATGTTGTAAATTATGAGTTGAGCCTTACTTTCTCCTGCCATGGTTGTTATTTGATTAGCTAGTATTGCACTAACAGTGCCAAAATTAGGTAAAACTTAAGATGTATGTTCTACTTAAAATAATATCTTTTCAGTATTAGATTGTTAGAAACTAACTTAAAATAAACATATCTTTGGGGCTTCAAAAAATATAATTATGGCTTTAAAATGTGGTATAGTTGGGTTGCCTAATGTTGGTAAATCTACATTGTTTAATTGTTTATCTAATGCAAAAGCACAATCGGCAAATTTTCCGTTTTGTACAATAGAACCTAATGTAGGTGTTATTACTGTGCCAGATGATCGTTTGGAAAAATTAGAAAGTTTGGTAAATCCAGAACGTGTTTTACCTACAACAATTGAAATAGTTGATATTGCTGGATTGGTAAAAGGAGCTAGTAAAGGTGAGGGTTTGGGGAATAAATTTTTGGCCAATATTAGAGAAACAGATGCCATTATTCATGTGTTACGTTGTTTTGAAGATGATAATGTGGTTCACGTTGATGGAAAAGTAAATCCGATTAACGATAAAGAAGTAATTGACTTTGAGTTGCAATTGAAAGATTTAGAAACCATTCAGAAAAAGATGGATGGTTTAAAACGGAAAGTAAAAACAGGTGATAAGGCTGTAGTAAAAGAATATGAAGTTTTAGAGCGTTATGAAAAAGCTTTGGAAGCTGGAGAGTCTGCTCGAACGGTTGACGTAACTGATGAGGAAGCTATCTATGTATATGATTCTCATTTATTAACTAATAAGCCTGTATTATATGTTTGTAACGTTGATGAAGGATCTGTGGTAGATGGAAATGAGCACGTTGAAGCAGTTAAAGCTGCTGTGGCCAATGAAAATGCTGAAGTTATTATGATTGGTGCTCAAATAGAGGCTGATATTGCAGAGTTAGAGACTTACGAAGAGCGTCAAGAGTTTTTACAAGACATGGGCTTAAAAGAAGCTGGTGTTAACGTATTGATTAGAGCGGCTTATAAATTGTTAAATTTAGATACTTACTTTACTGCCGGAGTAAAAGAGGTAAGAGCTTGGACTATTAGTAAGGGGATGACAGCTCCTCAAGCAGCAGGAGTAATTCACACCGATTTTGAAAAAGGTTTTATTAAAGCGGAAGTAATTAAGTACAATGACTTTGTTGAGTTGGGTTCCGAAGCAGCGTGTAAAGATGCTGGTAAGTTAGGAGTAGAAGGGAAAGAGTATATTGTGGAAGATGGAGATGTAATGCATTTTAGATTTAACGTTTAATATTTTTTTCAAAATCTGCTATAATTAAATCGCTGCTTTTAATCACTTTTTTTGCCCAATCAGTTAATTGATCTGTTTTTTCTTCTTCAGTCATTTGCCAGTTTATGTCTGAATCTTTCAGTCGAGAACTTACTTCATATAGACATATTGCAGCAGAAACAGATATGTTTAAACTTTCAGTAAACCCGTGCATTGGTATTTTTACAAAACCATCTACATTTTCCATTGCAATATCAGATAAGCCTAGTTGTTCTGTTCCAAACATTATGGCTGTTTTTTCTTCAAGTGGTAAGTCTTTTATTAAACAATCGTTAGTGTGTGGAGTAGTGCCATAAACCTTATACCCTTGAGCTTTTAGTTTGTTAATACAATCAAGTGTGTTGTTTTCTTTTTCGTTGTGCTTAATGAGGTTTATCCATTTTGAAGCACCATGAACCACTCTGGGATTTACATTGTACTCGTTATCGTTTTCGATAACATGAACGTCTTGAATGCCAAAAATATCAGCAGATCGAAGAACAGCGCTCGCATTTTGCGGTTGAAAAATGTTTTCTAAAACAACTGTAACATGTTTGGTACGTTCGTTTATTATTTTTTCAAATAATTCGTTTTTGTTTTCAGAAATAAAACCTAATAAGTATTCTAGGAGTTTTTGTTTGTCAACTAAGCTCATTGTGCAAAGATAAAAAAAATAGATTCTGTTTTTTAACAGGATTAACTCAACAAACTTTTTTGTGTAAAGAATAAAACAATGTTTCATTAAAATAAAAAAGGCTTTCCGATTTCGGAAAGCCTTTAATAAAATTTTGATCAAATAAACCTTAGTTTACTGATTTAGACAATGCAGCACCTGCTTTAAATTTAGCTACTTTTTTAGCTTTAATTTGTATTGCAGCACCTGTTTGTGGGTTTCTACCTGTTCTTGCGCTTCTTGCAGAAATAGACCAAGTTCCAAATCCAATTAAAGAAACTTTGTCACCTTTTTTTAAGGCTCCTGTAATGTTTCCTGTTACTGACTCTAATGCTCTTTTTGCATCAGCTTTTGATAAATTAGCATCTTTTGCCATTGCATCAATTAATTCCGCTTTGTTCATTTTGTTGTGGTTTTTAGTTAAATATTAGTATTTCTTCTACTAACTGATAACAAATATAGACGAATACGTAGTTTTTGCAAGTTTTGACCTCGAAAAAGGTAGGAATTGTTGATAAATAGGGATATTTGTTAATAACTATACCTGAAAACCTTGCTATGAGCGGCTTATGGCTTATTCGTTTTTAAGAGTTTCAAAAACCCTGTCTTTGCCATGAAATGCTGGAGCTTGTATTGATATTACCTTTATAGGATTTTTACTAGTAACCTCTAAAGAATGGAAGGTGTTTTTTGGAATTCGGAAATAGTCGTTTGGTTTTATCTTATGTTTTTTTTCTCCAATAATCATGTTGCCATTTCCTTCAATTATATAAATAACCTCGGCATGACTTTCGTGTTTGTGCGATTTTACATTCTTTTTTATCCAAATAACAAATGAGGTAGAGCTATTGTCTCCATCTAAGCGCTGAATATGTATATTATCATATTCAGCGTTAGGAGTAATGTTTTTTACGTCTGTTATGTTTTGAGCATAAAGTGATGGAGAAAACAGAGCAATAAGAAATATGACGCAAAACCTCATTAGATGTTTGCGTTAAAAGTAGCTATGGCTTCTTGTTCTATTGCAATGGTTTTTTGATAGATGTCTTCAGCTTTGGCAACTATGTTTTCAGCAAAAGCTCTATCTTTTATGTCTTTTGCATTTATTTTAACGTTAAAATAAGCTCCAGTAACAGCCGTTTTAGCACAAAGAATACCAACAGCAGAATCTGATAAAGAAGTTTGCATACCGTCTTTTAGCATGGCTTGTGATACTTCCATAGAATTAAAGGCAGTTTCCATAACTTTAAATGGAACTTCAGTCGCATATTTGGTTGCTTCTTCAATTGCTTCAGCTCTCGCTGCTTTTTCTTCAGCAGAGTTTTTAGGC
>CAJQON010000042.1 GCA_905479995.1 uncultured Flavobacteriales bacterium
ATCGCAACCATTGGATGCACCTGCAACTATAGTATGGGTTGCTGTTGTGTTGCTAGAGGAATAATTGTTCCCATCTATCCATCTATATGTGCCACAAGAAGACTGTACATCGGTACTATTGGATGCCGTTAATAAGGTAAAATTTAGTGTTACTATACTATCGCAACCATTGGATGCACCTGCAACTATAGTATGGGTTGCTGTTGTGTTGCTAGAGGAATAATTGTTCCCATCTATCCATCTATATGTGCCACAAGAAGATTGTACATCGGTACTATTTACTGGAATACATGGATTTATTGCGGTAACAGACACATCATCTAAAAAATACCTGATCGTGCTTTTTACACCAGGAACAACTGTTGTTGTTGTTGATACATCGTCAAAGAAATTACCGATGGAAAAGCTCACCAAACCTGGTACTGTCGGGGTAAAAGAATAAGACATTAAAGTCCACCCTACCTTATCTGTTATGGGGGCACCTGTATAATTTACATCAGGAGTTTGACTCCAAACACACATACTTCCTGTTGATTGAGGAGCTGTATGAAATTTTACCCCAATGTTGTTAGTTGCTCGATCCATATTATCTCCTAGAGAAACGTAAAACTCTATGTCATAGGTAGTTCCAACTACAAGCGGACTAGAAAGTTCTCCCTGCACATACTCTCGGTATGGTGAACACCCTCCATTCCCGTAGGTAACAACCGCGACCATTGAATTTCCAGTTCTTGGAGCTTGAGACCCATTGCTACTTACATGGGTAGAAAATGGACTACTATAACAGGTTGTCGCTAAGCTAGTGTGAAAAACATCAGTACTCCCATTGGTTGGATAGGTCCAGTTGGATATAGCCGCATTAAATTCGGTGCTAGAAGAGTACCAAGAACATCGAAGATCTATGAGACTAACGGTTTCAAAACTTGGATTATTTACAAGGTTTTGCCCAAAAGATCCGAGCGTACACAAAGTAAATATTAACGATAAAATAGGTTTCATAGGACTGAAGAATTAGTTAAAATTAAATTGTAGGATGCACTTTTTTTGCACACTTATATGGCGATTTATAAGATTGATAAAAATTCCTTTTAACGCATCGTCTTGTATTTCGTAAAACTCAATTAGAAGTACCTTTCCTTGTTCATCAATTAATACTTCTCCAGACGTTTTCCCTTGTAGTTCTTTAATTTCTAATGAAACTGGAGAAGGAAACAAAGAATCTTCATTGTACGTCAAGGTGTTTACATCGGATCCATTAACAATGTGTATTCGATCTATTAGCAGGTTATCTTTATAGGTTTCTTTGCGGATAATCTCCTTATTTGAATTATAATAAATCCAACTGCCCTGTAACATTTGAGAATCATCAATGATTTCGGTTTGTGGATCTCCGACTTCATTATAAGAAGTATTAAATTGAGAGAATAACGATAATGGCAGTATTCCGATGATAAGTAGACTAAATAGTTTCATTAAATTAATTTTAATTCGAGAACAGTTGATAGAACACAAAAGTATTAACCGTAATTAGGTCGTTGGTATTTTGGGCAGGGACAATTTAGGGACTTTGCTAAAAGCCAATAATAACAAACTCCTCAAACAAATTTGCTAACTGTATTTAAACTAAATAGAACTTATTTCTGTCAATAATCAAGCACAAACTATATTAGGTGCACCTGAAAATGATACTTATAATTACTACGCATTATAGTTATGCAGCTAGTATGTCGGGATTAACCTTTTTACCCAATCGCTGCTTTGCCTTTCGAACTCCTTCATAAGAGATGTTTAGAATTTCTGACATTGAGGCATTGGAATACCTCAATTTTAAGAGGATAAACAGTTTAATATCATTTGGGGTTAATTTCTTTGCTTCATTTTGAATTTGATCGATAAGCCCATCATAAATGAAATCAAACTGAATCTGGATGTCTCCCCATTCCTTATCAGAAATGTAACGCTGTTCAAATTTTAAGACAATATCATCTAGATTTGAATTGTTGTTGTGTTTTAGAGCTTGTATTAATTTGTTTTTTTCTAAAATAAGACTAATGTTATTGTTTAACTCATTTTCCCTTAGGGTTAGCAAGGATTTTAATTCTCTTTTATTCAAAGACTCAATATGCAATTCTTGAGCCAATCCCTTTTTTTTTGCCTTTGTCCTGAAATATAAAAAAAGTAAAACTAGTGTCATTAAAATAGAGATCGAAATGAGAATTGTGAGGCCATTTCGGTCCTTTTGGTGGTCAAGCTCTTTCGTTATCTTTTCAGCTTTGAGTAAAGCAATTTCCTTTTGTTTTTCTGAAACGTTATATTTCACATCCAACTCTTCAACAATGGTGTTTTTTTCTTTTTGAAAAAGGTTATCTCGTATGGTTTTGTAGCTGATGAATGAGGTGATTGATGCCTCTTCATTGCGCTGATAGATCAACACTTCAATTAAAGCGGAGTAACTTTCTAATTGCGATTTTTGGTCAGCTGCTTTTTCGGCACCCTCCAAACAAGCAGTTAAATGATGTTTAGCTTTCTTTAACAACAATTCTTCTTTTGTAATTTTGTATTTTTCAAGATAGGCATTACCCAACAATACGTGATTATCCATGAGGCTATACACATCTTTAGTTTGGGATTCTATAAATGTATTGGCTTTTGCAAGAAATTGAATGGCTTGATCATGGTCATTATCTAACAGGTACAAGTATCCGATTAAATTAAAAAATCGGTGATTATCAAGGGTAATCATATCAGATTCCCTAACAATAGTTTGCAACAAAGCTAAGGCTTCATCAAAACGTTGATCTTGAATGAGTGAAGCCACAATATTGTAGTTTACCGATAAACGATTAATATCATCATAATTTAAAGCTAAACTATAATAGTACCTCGCCTTTTCATTATTACGAAGGTCGTAAAAAATGGCTCCTAAGTTCATGTATAAACGACCTACACCTTTACCTTCCACTTTGGCGATATCCAATGCCTTTTGCAATATCTTTATTGCTTCTTCAGATTTTTCCTCAAGAATTAAAACATTAGAATAGTTCTCGTACAGTTCCCGTTTATTTCGATTGGAAAGTTTCGAAGTCTCCTTAAAAAGCTGCTGAACTTCCGCTTTGGCCGCTTTAAAGTTTTGGTTTCTAAAATAGATTAAAACACGATCTATAAAGACTTGCGGTTCACCATAAGGGTAGTTCTCCGATTTAGATTCGGCTAATTTTCCTGCAATCAAATTATATTGTAATGCCGAATCAGCAAAACCTGACTCTAAAAATGAAGTGGCCAATTTAGTGTTTAATGCTATCTTCATTGCTAAACCATCTGCTTCTAGAAGCTCATGCTTTAAACTATCAATGGCATTAGAAAACCCAAAAAAGGGAAGTAAACTAAACGGAAGTAATAGGTATAATTTCATTCGTCTTGTTGTTATTTGTGAAAGTAAGATTAATAGCTCTTCATTGTTTTGGGTAGTTTCAATTTATTTTCCAGTGTCCACAGTTACAATGCTATCCTTTTTTTTACAATTTGCTAAAAACACATTTTCCAACAGCATTAACTTACACTTCTTCTCAAGGTAAACTTTAGACCAACTATGACTGTAACTTCCACATTTAGGACATGCCCATTTATTGATGCCATCTTTGCTCATAAAGTCTTCATTTATCTTCGCATCAATTTAATGGAATCACGATGTTTTTCTCCAATAATCGTTAACATATAAATTCCTACACTTAAATTTAAGTTACCCAAGGTTATTACATTACTTCCGTTTTTTATGAAGTGATTTTTACTTAAAACAACTCTTCCTCTACTGTCAAATAGGTAAATGTTTAGCCCTTCATTCTCATTGGCATTGATTTCAAACTTCAATTGATTTTTATTCAAAACAAATTGAGTTACTGAAAACACCTCAGCACCACAGCTTGTCGCCTGAATTTGATGAAAGGTAGTAGCGCCATTAAAATCAACTTGTTTTAAGCGATAATAAACAGTTCCTGCTTCTGGATTTTCGTCTGTAACTGAATATGTATTGACAACATTACTGTTTCCTGCTCCTGCGATAGTGGTCAATTCAAAAAAGACTTGAGCATCATAGCTTTTTTCTAGCACAAAAAAATCGTTATTGATTTCTGATTGTGTCGTCCAAGTTATTGCCACTTTCCCCGATTCACAACTCACTTCAAAAGAAGTTAATTCTACTGGTAGAGGATTAGATTCATCCACCAATATCCAATTTTCAAAGAAATCTGCTGCCGGAACAACTATCCCTGTTACTCTATCATTTCCTGCATCATTAGTTCCAAATAACTTATAGGTTTCCCAATGGCCAAGGGTTGTATTAAATCGTTGTGCTAGCAGGTTCGTTTCTGTTATTGTGTTATTGATCCCAATTTCAGTTGCGGCAGGATCATAATTGATGATGAGTTCAATGCCCGGTTTTGTAGCATAAGAAAGTGCATTGATGTGCCAAAACCGATCTGCAACAAACAAGGACCCATTGGCAGCTGACGGCAAGTTCATATTCGTTACCATTGTTGGCATTGGCAAATTCATATCTGCAACATCGGTTGTTTCCCATGTAGAAAGGGTGAAATTTGCCGTTGCACCCACCCCAGCAGTTGCTTTGGTAATAGACAATGGAATTTTAATTCCGCTTAGCGTAGTCCAAGGAATAACATACGTTCCAGTAGTTGTTCCAATGTTCCATTTAATAACATCCGCCTCAGCTTCCGAAACAATATTTCCTCCTGTTCCTAATATTGATAAAGCATTAGCATTTGGGTTATCTAGAACCACAAAGGCACTATTATCAATAGTGATATAAGCATCATCATTGAGCACAACCCTATCTTGGGCGCATATTGTCCCAACGAGTAACAGTATTAATATGGTAGTAACTATTTTTTTCATGACATATTATGCATCAATCTTTTTAATTTGAACTTCTAGCTACTTCATACCAGCTTACACCATCAAAAACCAATTGCAATACCGCATCATCTGCAGCGGCAAAGGCCGCAGATAAATCAACCGTATTTGCAGCATGGGTGTCATTATTGGATACTGATGATCCAGCATCAAAAATTAATGTCAACAACTGTCCATTAACACCTCCAGTAATGGTTGAAATTGCCGAAGTTCCAGTAATATGATGTACATTACTGGAAATGGCTAAAGCTCCAGAAGATGCCATACTACTTGATGTAGTTCCAAGTTTTCCAGTTACAACAACATTTCCATTAACTTCCAATTTTTCTCCAGGATTATTTGTTCCAACACCTATGTTACCTGAAGATATTGTTGTTCCAGTACCATCTATTCCTGTAGCATAAATAAGGTTTCCTATACTCATTTGGTTGCTCCCCGTTCCTATAGGAGCATTAATATCATAACCAATCATAATATTATTAGATCCGGTAGTTAGATTATCTCCGGCCATATACCCTAACGAAATATTGTTGTTTCCTACAGTATTTGCACCGAGGGCACCAAAGCCAACTGAGGTATTATCAACTCCTGTTGTATTGAAAAAAAGCGATTGCCATCCAAGTGATGTATTGTTGATCCCTGTGGTGTTCGTATAAAGTGCTGCTTGGCCTAAAGCTGTATTAAAACTCCCCGTAGTATTAAAATGCAAGGCACCTCTTCCTGCTGCGGAGTTATCACTTCCTGTTGTATTGGCAATTAAGGCATTTGTTCCTAAAGCAGTGTTAGAAATCCCAGTAGTATTGGCTTTTAATGCACTCCGCCCGAAAGCTGTATTTCGATCTCCGGTGGTATTAAAACGCATGGTATTCATTCCATAAGCTACGTTGTGCGATCCTGTAGTATTATTCGTTAATGCAAACTTCCCAGTGGCGGTATTATTGGTTCCTGTGGTATTTAAACCTAAAACACCAATTCCAATGGCAGTATTACCAGTACCTGTTGAGTTAGCTTGAAGCGCATAAGCCCCAATGGCCACGTTAGAATCTACCGTACTTAAATTCATTGCCAAATGACCTATGGCAGTGTTTGCTATACCTACACTATTGGTATACAAGGCGTTTTTGCCTATTGCTACATTCTGACTTGCCGTTAGGTTAAACTGCATGGCTCCTCTACCCATGGCAATGTTATCAATTCCAGATGTATTTGTAATAAGGGAATTTACGCCTACTGCAACATTATTGGTTCCTGTAGTATTGGATTTGAGTGAGCTTCGCCCAATTGCGGTATTGTGCGTTCCGGTTTCATTAAAAAATAGTGCGTTCATTCCAACTGCAGTATTATGCGAACCAGTATTGGTGTATAGTGCATCTTTTCCAACTGCGGTATTTTTAGCTCCTGTTAAATTGGTTAAAAGGGCATTTCCACCAATTGCTGTATTGTCTATTCCTGTGGTATTTGCAGTCAATGCATCCACCCCAACAGCAGTATTGTTTGTCCCCGTATTTGATGTCAATGAATTTTCTCCAAAAGCGGTGTTGTCAAGCTGTAAAATTCCTGCCTGAATGTTATTTCTTTTAAAAACAAGGTCAATATTATCGGTTGTTCCCAAAAAATTTGTTCCAGCTGTTGTTCCTGCATTACCAGTAAGACTCCAATCGTTTCCACCATCACCAGATAGCGCCATCCACTTTGTTCCATCCCAATAATAAAACCCTGGAACTACATTATTAGGAGAAACACCTGCTGTTGCTGTATTGTAAATTACTAAACTGGTGGCTGGCGCTGTTACTGGTGCAGCTACATTACTTGCTGTTAGCGCTATCCTTGGCATAAGTAATCCAGTACTACTACTCACAATGTCCAATATAGCAGATGCGTCTGGGCTAGCTCCATTACCATTAATTCCTACACCTTGGGAAAAAATAATAAAAGGGGCAAATAAAGCCATGAATAGAATTGATATTTTTTTCATATTTTGATAGCATTAGAGATTGAGGTAAATGCACAACTTGTCATTTTACAACTCATTCATATTAGCTTACAAATATATTGTCCGCCTAAGGATAATGGTCGTTTTTAATAGGGACAATTTAGGGACATCCGTGCAAATTCTCAATCAAAGTTGCTTCTGGACGGCACTTCGACTAAACTTGATCTGGGTCAATCGTGTTTTCGATAAAAATAATTTACGGACAGTTCTGGTGCTGAATTTATCTGAAAAAATAGCTATACAACCAACAAATCGGGATTCACTTTTTTACTAAGTCGCTGCTTTGCTTTTTTTACACCTTCGTAAGAAATTTTCAAAATCTCGGCCATTGATCCATTTGAATACTGCAGCTTCATTAAAACAAATAGTTTAATGTCATTGGGAGTCAATTTTCCAGATTCAAGTTGAATTCTGTCTAGCACCCCACCATAGATGGAGTCAAACTGGAGCTGAATGTCACCCCATTCTTTATCGGAAATATAACTTTGTTCAAATTTCTCAATAATGTCGTCTAGGTTAGAGTTTGTTTTGTTCGATTCTGTTCTCAGCCCTTGAATTAATTTGTTTTTTTCCAAGACCAACCCAATGTTCTTATTTAGCTCACTCTCTTTTATTCGAAGTAACGACTCTAACTCTCTCTTGTTTAATGACTCAATGTGTAATTCTTGAGCGACTCTTTTCTTTTTTGATTTGGTGGTGAAGTATAAAAAGAGTAGAATTAAACTCATTAAAATCGATAAAGAAATGATCAATGCCAGCTCATTTCTATCCTTTTGATGAGTTAATTCTTTGGCTATTCTTTCTGTTTTAAGCAGTGCAATTTCCTTTTGTTTTTCGGAGGCATTGTATTTCTGGTCTAATTCTTCAACAACAGAATTTGTCTCAGATCTATAAAGGCTATCTTGAAGTTCACGATAGGTTTTGAATGATGTGATGGCTGATTCAGTATCATTTTGATACGTTAATATTTTTGTTAATGAAAAATAAAGGTCAATTTTCGAAATTAACCGATTTGTTTTTTTTACCATAGAAAGGCCAAGTTCAATGTAGTTTTTGGCCTCATTTAAAAATAACCTATTGTTTGTTGCTTCATACTTTAAAATATAGGCATCACCAAGTAGTGAATAATTATCCACTAAAAAGTAGATTTTCGTGGTATGTTGCTCCATAAATTTATTAGAAGCCAAGAGTATTTGAATTGACTTGTTATAATTTCCTTTTGACAATTGCAACATGCCTAAAAGATTAAAAAATTGGTAATTTGTTTGTGTTATAGAGTCCGTTTCAGAAATTATTGTTGCTAACAATTTAAGTGCTTCGTCAAATTTTTTCTCTTCAACATAAATCGTTACTATATTGGCATTAATAATTACTTCGTCTACGTCATCATATTGTTTTGCTAGTTCATAATATGTTCTCGCTTTTTCATAATTGGAAATTTCATAAAAGATAGCTCCCATATTAGAATAAAGATTCCCCAACTTGGCACCCTCTTCCTTTCCTATATCTAGCGCTCGTTGCAGTGGATATATTGCTTCTTTTGATTTACCCTCGAGAGTTAGTATAACTGAATAATATTCACACAGAACCATCTTGTTATAATTTGAAAAAATCTCAGTGTCAGCAGTGTCTTTAAATAGTTTAAAGGCCTCATTAGTGGCAGCTTCATAATTGTGATTTTGGAAAAGAAAGAGGATACGGTTTATAAAAACAGAGGTTTTATTGTATGGATAGTTATCAGCATTGGATGCTGCCAAATTTCCAGCTATATAATTGTAGTGCAATGCGGAATCCAATAAATTATGCTGGTAAAATACTTTGGCCAGTTTCGCATTTAAATCTACTTTTTGAGATAAATTATTCGTTTCAACTATTCTTTGTTTTAGGCTGTTAACGGAGTTAGAAAACCCCAACAACGAGCCCACGCTAAATATAAGCGCTAAGTATAATCTCTTTAATTTGATTGTTTGGTTCTTTTGCCCTAAGGAGAATAGGGGAGAAAGCAATAGTATGAATAGGTTTTTTTTCAATTTTCCGTTTAAAAAAGCGAAGGTAAAGAAAAAAACCCTGTACGGAAATCGGTACTAAAAAGAAACCCCGAGGAATAGACCTAATGTTTATGCAGGCTTTATGTTTTGTATGTTGCCCGACTAGGGGGTTTACTTCGATTCCGCTAACGCTTCACTCAGCATAAACTTCTCGCCCTAATTGATAAAATCAAAAAAGCCCAACATAAAAATGTTGAGCTTCTTGATTTTGTTGCCCGACTAGGAATTATAACTTGAAAATAGAAAAAAAATGAATTATCGATTAGTCCATCAATTTGGAAAAATACTGGCTGTAAGAGTCATTTTTGGTTTAGAAAAAGTAAAATATTTTGGTGTGATAATGAAACTTAATTATGTTAAAAAGAGTTGACTGAACGAACCTTATGTAATCTCATTTTAAAGCATCATTCCTATAACTAAGACTTTAATATCTCTAATTTCTAGAAGTGTAGTATGTTTATAGTGCAGCCAAAACGATATAAAAGTTACCAATATGGCTGCGATATAATTTAACTTATTGATTTATAGTGCAGCCAAATTGAATAAAAAAATGTATATTTGGCTGCATTATAAGTTATTGTTTAAGCAAGTAGTTATGTCAAAAAATATTGTAGGAAGAGCACAAGAAATTAAAGTTTTAACGACTGCCTTAAGTAGTCATAGATCAGAGTTGGTTGCTGTTTATGGGCGAAGAAGGATAGGTAAAACACACCTTGTTAGAGAGTTTTTTGGCGATAAGATTAAATTTAGTTTTAATGGAATAGAAGTTGGAGATAGAGCAGACCAAATCGAGAACTTCATGATTAAGCTAAATGAATTTACAAATGATCTCTATGAAAATGAAGCCCCTAAGACATGGCTGGCAGCATTTTCACTACTAAAGAAGTACTTGAAAACCATAAAAGAAACTAAAACAAAAAAAATAATTTTCATAGATGAATTTCCTTGGGCAGATTCCCCAAAATCTAAGTTTTTACCCGCCTTCGAAAATTTCTGGAATGACTACTGCACTACCAGAAGGGATTTAGTGGTAGTCGTATGCGGGTCGGCAGCCTCGTACATGGTAAAAAAAATCATTAGAAATAAAGGTGGTTTACATAACAGGATCACTCAAAGAATAGAACTTCAGCCTTTCACTCTGCATGAAACAGATGCTTTTTTTAAGTATAAAAACAATCCCGTTGAGGAATATGATTTATTGAAAATGTATATGGCTTTTGGTGGAGTTGCGGAATATTTAGAACATGTTAATACGGGAGAATCATCAGTGCAAGCAATCGATCGATTGTGTTTCTCAGACGGTGGTTTTCTAATTAACGAGTATGAAGATGTATTTAACTCTTTATATGGACAGAATTCATACCATGAACTGATAATACATGTCTTAGCAGCAGATCGTAAAAAGGGAATGACTAGAATTGATTTATTAAAGAAAACCAATATTTCAACTGGAGGACAATTTTCAAAATCATTGGAAGAACTTATGCTATCTGGCTTTGTACTAGAGTATGATTCTTATAAAGAGAATTCGAAAACTACGCTGTATAGAATTTGTGATGAATTTTGTTTGTTTCATCTTCAATTCATGATACCGTTTAAGGGGTCAAAATGGACTTCGGTATATCAGAAGCAAGAATATAGAACTTGGTGTGGTTACGCCTTTGAAACAATATGTTTGAAGCATATTCATGAAATAAAAAAAGGGTTAAATTGTGATCAAATAGAGTCAAAAAACTACACATGGAGTAGTAGTAAGGCACAAATTGATTTGGTGGTTGATCGAGATGATGGTGTAGTGAATTTGTGTGAAATAAAGTATTACAACGGTGATTACGAACTTGATGCTTCCGACCTAAAAAAACTTAGGAATCGTGAAACTCAATTTAGGGAAGTTAAAGAGCCAAAAAAAGGACTCAAAACGGCAGTGATTACAACATGGGGAGTGAAACAAAATCAATACAGTCAGACAATAGTTAGAAATATTGTTACGATGAAGAGTTTGTTTGTTCAAGTTTAAATTAAGTGGTAATAAAAGTCTATTACAAAGACATACCTCAATTACAATCCTTTTATCACAATCTATAAAGATACTTTACCAGGAAGAAGCATCTGAAATGGTTAACTAAATGTTAGCTGAACTTAAATTAAAAACCCTTTAACTGTTTACTGTTAAAGGGTTTATGTGTTTTAAAAGTTGCCCGACTAGGGGCTTACCATTCTAACCGCTAATACCACTTGACCGCACTTAAACACGACTTTCTTCTTTTAGTAGGTTGGCACTAAAACGCAAATACCGATAGGAAACAGATAAAACCCTGTAACATTCCCGAGAATTCTCGGGACCTGACCAAAAAAATGGCTGCTCTTTCGAACAGCCATTCACCTATCTAATTAAGCTCAGTCATTTAAAACTTAAAAGAAAATATTTCTTTTTTTAATCTAAAAATAGAACAGCTAATAATGGTAGCATAATTGCCAATATAAAACCAATAGTGGTTAGGGTTACCATTACCTTTTCACGGTAAGTTACACCTGTAGTTTTTTGATATAGGCTTGCGTATATTGTTTTAATTACTTTTTCCATTTTCATTAATTATCTTTTCATCACTTTGTAGTGTTGAGTTTCTCCTTGAGCACTTATTTTAATTAAATACAACCCAGTTGGACCATTAAGCTCAAATTGATGTGTTGTAGAGTTAATTTTCTCTGCTTCATAGACCAATTTCCCTTGAACATTATAAACGCTTACTAATACATCTTTTAAGTCATTAAAATTTAGATTGACAATCCCTTGGTTGGGGTTAGGGTAAATAGAAATATGGTCTTTATTTATTTCAGTAATTCCTACAGTTTGATTAGAAATAGTAATTATAGTAGAGCCAGTTATACCTGAACCATCATTAGCAGTTGCTGTAACAGTAACAGTACCATCGCCAGTAGCTGCTAAAAGACCAGTAGTAGGGTTAATAGTAGCTGAACCAGTACCATTTGCAACAGACCAAGTAACACTGTTATCAGTTGCATTAGCAGGCAAAACAGTTTCAACAATTTGTAGCGTTCCAGCACTAGTAGTTATTGTGGAAACACTTCCTTGACCTTGAACTGTAATTGAGGTAACTAATATAGCGCAATTATACCCTGTTACCCAACTTGTATTTTGATCCATTAAAACCATAGTTCCATTATTTCCGTTACTAGTTACATCCCATGCTGTATTTGTTCCAGAGCCAGTTTCAAACTGATATAGTGCAATCAATCCATTTTCAGTTCCTGTTAAACAGATGTCTTTATTTTGAGCTATCTCAGCCGCTGATAAATCTCGACTCCATAACCTTACATTATCAATTTCACCCTGATGGTAATAGCTGTCATTATCGGTGCCTAGGTATAAACTAGTAGATGAGAGTATATTTGAAGTATTGGGTAATGGAAATGTAGTTTCTAATACTCCATCTACATATATCATAGCGGTGGGCTGAGGCCCTCCTACACCAGTAACAACACCAGAAAGATGATGCCATTGTCCATCATTTACTAATGTAGTTCCTGTTATACTAAAGCCATCACCGATAGTAGATGCATCACCTAAAAAAAACAATGGATATCCTTGCTGATCAACTCCGAGCCAATAACCTTTGTAATATCCTGATATTTGTATCATTAAGTTGTTTATTAATGGATAATAATCCAAAGAAGTTGTTGTTTTTACTTTTGCTTCAACGGTTAGATTCCCAGCAAGTTCAAATAGAGTAGAGCTGCCGCAGTCAACGTAATCATCTACACCATCAAACGTGAGGGACGTCTGTGCGTTTAAACTTGTTATTAAAACAGTTGCTAATAATGTTGTGTAAAGTTTTTTCATAATTCTTTAATTTTAATTATTCGTTTTTTAATTTGTGTTTTTTGGTTATACATTTTTATAAATCCCTTCCCACAATATTTGATGGGACAAGTTTATATTCTTGTCTAAAGGATGACCAAAAAAGTTGAACTTCATTTATCTTTACTAATTGGCCTTTTCTTTCAACATAGATATTTTCGGGTAAATACATTTTTACTTCCTTTATTGGTGTTTTTCGATTTTGAATATCTATAACAACACCAGCTTTAAGTTCGTTTGAATTTGTCTTAAATAAATCTTTATCTATTTCTTTATACTCGTTTGCCACCTTACTTCATTTTAACTATTCGTTCTACTACCTGTGTTGTTTGGTTAAACACTTTTATAAAATAGGTGCCTGATGGAAGTTCATCCAATGTTATTTCTACACTTTGTGATTCTATAGCTTGAGTATATACTTTCCTACCCAAATAATCTATTACTTCTACAGTAGTTGGGTATGTTGTGCTTTCTGACAACTGAACTGTAAAGCTGTATATAAAAGGGTTGGGGTAAATGGAGATATCACCACTTTGCTCACAATTAACAGTTCTGATTCCGTGGTATTCATAAGTACCATTAAAATCTGTTTGTTTTAAACGGTAATAAGTTGTTCCACTTATTAGGTTATCATCCGACCAAGTGTAGTTGATAATAGTGTTACTATTTCCATTTCCTTTTACTGTTCCAACTTCTTCAAAATTAATTGCATCTCTACTTCTTTCAATCGTAAAATAATCGTTGTTAATCTCTGTAGCTGTAGCCCAATTTAGTGTTGCGATACCTTCTGTACAACTTGCATCATAGGATGTTATTTTCACGGGAAGTGGTGTAGGACAAAAACAGGCTGGTGTAGTAAACTTCATCATAAATCCATCATCCGCACCATTAAAAGTTCCATCATAATAAGTCCCAGGATCAATTAAGGGATAGGTGGCATTGTTTGTTATGCCTTTCCATTCTCCAGAAACAAAAAGGTTATTGTTGATGTCTATGTCTAGAAGTGCACGAAAATCATCCCCATCTCCTCCCACATAGGTTGCCCAAAGCAACACACCGGTACTGTCGAAACAGTTAATAAATTGGTCTTTAGAACCACCATTAAAGCTGTTATCATGATACCCCCCACCGCAGGATGCCTGGGTGAGCACATCGGTAGATTCAGTATCAAAACTCATATACACATTGCCGCAGGGGTCTACAGCAAGCCCGCCTACTTGAGGCCTATCTAACCCAGTCCCTCCATAATAGGTAGACCAGAGGGTGGTGCCGCTGTTGTCAAGTTTAGAAATAAAGGCATCAGAATTTCCTCCTGCGTTAGCCGGTTGAGATGCATTTAGGGTAGGAAAATCTGTGGACTGGGTCCATCCCGATATAAACACATTGTCTGATGCATCGATAGCGATGCCAAAGCCATATTCCCACCCAGTCCCTCCATAATGAGTAGCAAAGAGACAGGTACCGCTGTTGTCAAATTTCAAAATAATTACATCATTACCTCCTGCGTTAGCCGGTTGTAATGCATTTAGGGTAGGAAAATCGGTGGATTCGGTATGTCCTATTACAAATACATTGCCTGCTGCATCGGTAGCTATACCACTGCCTTGATCACTTTTATTCCCTCCAGCATATGTAGCCCAGAGGGTGGTGCCGCTGGAGTTAAGTTTCATAATAAAGGTATCGGAAGAAAATGTGCTTAATCCTTTAACCGATTGATATGCATTTAGGGTAGGAAAATTGGTGGACGTGGTAGTTCCTGTTACAAACACATTACCTGCTGCATCAGTAGCAATGGCAAGGGGAGCATCACTCCCTGCCCCTCCATAAAAAGTAGCCCAAAGGCGGTTGCCGTTGTTATCAAATTTAGTAACAGTGATCTCTTGCCCTCCCGCATGAGCCGGACCTATTGTGGTAGGAAAAGTGTTGTTATAGCTATAACCTGATACAAACACATTACCTGTTGCATCAGTAGCAATGGCAATGCCATAATCATTCCCTGACCCCCCATAATAAGTAGCCCAGAGGTTGTTGCCGTTGTTGTCAAATTTCAAAATAAAAGCATCGTAACCTCCCACATTAGCTCCTTGAAAATAAGTTCCTGCAGTTTGAGTAGGAAAATTGGTGGAAACGATGTATCCCGTTACAAACACATTGCCTGCTGCATCGGTAGTGATGGAGTTAGGGCCATCGTAGCTGTTCCCGCCATAAAAAGTACCCCAAGTAAGTTGTGGGTCTATGGTTAGTTTGGAATTGAATGTTTCGAGTTGAGTATTCAGGTTAAAAGAAATGCTTGTTTCATAAGCTTGAGTTCCATTAATGGTAATTGGGCGCTGATAGTTTTGTTTAAAATTTGTAATTACCTCTTGGTTTTCATAAAAACTTACGGGCTTGTTTTCTTTTACGTTTCCGTAAGCAGTGTATAATTCAACTTCACCTTGTTCGTTAATCTTAATGGGGGTTTTGCTTTTGTACAATAGTTTTATCTGTTTGTAATTGGCACCAGGGTGTACTACAAAATCATATTTAAATGTTCCATCTTGTTTGCGGTATAATACCCAATCTATGTTTGGATATACTTCCTTAATCGTTATTTTCTCATGTTCTTTTACACCATAAATACCATCAGGGCAATGGGCATAAAAAAAGTTAAAATTCGCTTGTAATGGAATTTCTTTAAAAATGTTTTCTTTTTTTATACTGGCACCGGCTAATTCAATGTCTACACGCTCCCAATCCCAAATTTTGTTGGTTTTTCGTTTGCCTTTTCTTTTTTCTTCTTCTTTATCCATTTCCGAGAGCTCGGAATCTTTTAAAGGCACTTTTCTTACATTAAAAGTTTGTATCACTAAGCCTTTGTTGGTAATCCAAATATTTAGATTAGGAGCTTCTGTTTTAAAGAATACATTGGGAATGGCATTGTCATCCATATCCGTCATCTGCCCTTGGTTTTCTATAAAACCCATTTCGTTTTGGGAGCTAAGCCACTGCTCTGCATAAACTTCAGGATCTTCAACATTTATATCATATTCCTTTTGTGCTAACCCTGTTAAATAACAGGTACTAAAGAATAGAATTATAATCGCTTTTAAAGTAATTGTCCTGCTCATAATTTTGCTTTTTATTAATGAAACTAATAGGATATATCAGTTATTAATTTTATGCTTCAAAACTATGACGCAACCCAAGAAAACAGAGCACTCACATCACTGAGATATAAGTCTCACAGATACGCGTGAAGAAAAAAAGATGGAATAAAGTTGGGTAAGTGCTTACTATTATTGAATTAGACAGAAATGTGAATCTTTTCTCTATCTTTATAAAAATGTGATACCTTTATTTGCTTTGTATACAATTTAACGAGCTATAGCCTTGTTTGATAATCGTGCTGCTGCCACAATTAACTGTAGTTTCTTTTCGCTTCTTTTAGATTCGGTAATGTCAAAATGTTTGTACATTTTTCTAAGAGATGAGCTTACTCCATCAACACTAAGATGCACCGTATTAGCAATTTCCTTGTTGCTCACTAGCGGGTTATTGTAAACGATGGTTAAAATATTCCAATCGGTTTGATTTAACTTAGCTCCGATGTGATGTTCAATATTTTCTTGATTTAGTTGGCCTTTCTCTTCATTTCCATCATTAGAGATAATCGCACTAAAGAGTTCTTGTTCCTTTAATAGTTTAATTTCAATTAAAAGTTTTTCTCTCTCATTTGCTATTTTGTCGTGTCTTCTCAAATAAATGAAACTGATTAATAATAAGATAATAACAAATGAAATTATTAAAGACCATAATGTAATGCGACTTTTTAATTGTTCAGATTCAAACTCTAATTCAGCTTTAGTTGTCTGCTTATAATGTTCGTAATTCAGATCTTGTCGTATTGCTGTTTTTTGAACTGCTGTTATTTGTAGCTTTTCATTAAAATCAACCATCAATTCAAGCATTTCAAGAGCTTTAGTATGTTCTAATCTACCTTTGTAAATAAGATAACATAATTTAGATGCTTTCTTGCTTAAGTGTGTTGTATTCCTTTGTTGAGATAGTTTTAAAGCTTCATTGCTAAATATTAGGGCACTGTCCAATTTGTTTTGATGAAGGTAAATTTTTCCTAGGTTAAGTAAATCGGAAGATCTTTGATTACTTATTCCTAAATCTTCCCCTAACTTTAATGATTTCAGTATGTAACTTTTTGCTTGCACTCTATTCTGCAAATGCAAATAAGTGGTACCTAAAAAAGAATAACAGCTAAGCAAATAAGATTGATTATTACCCAACAATAATAGCGTGAGACATTTATTGTATGAATCTAATGCTTTTTGATGTTCCCCCTTTGCATTATAGATAACACCTATGTTCATGAGGATTCCACACTTATCAATAAGTGCACTGTCATTGGTTAGTTTCAAACTTCGTTCAAAGTATGTAAGTGACTTATCGTAATTCTTAAGTTTGAGATGTATCACTCCAAAATTATTTAGCAAAGGATTTATGAGCTCTTTTATATTCAGTTCTTCTGCTATTTTTAAACTTTTATTGTAATAGTCTATGGCTTTAGTGTATTGACCTAATGCCATATACGCACCACCCAAATTCCCGTAATTATCTGCTGATTTTATTTTCCATTGATGGGCTTCATTGATGGCGAGTGCTTCATTGAAATATTTAATTGACTCTTCATAATCCCCTTTGATCAACCTTGTAATTCCTTTGCCATCAAGAGCTTTTACTATATTTTTTTGATTATTATTTGATGTAGCAAATTGATAAGCCAGATCATAAAAATATAAAGCGCTATCTGGCATATTATAGAGATACCCATCTTCAGTCAATTTAATTATAGAAGAAAACCGGGTAGAATCCGCGAGAGTTTCATTTTTCCAATTGTTCCAAAGTGAATCAAGATTTACTTGCCCCGTTGTTATAAACGGAAATAGTAGGAATATGTAAATAAGTTTTTTCAATCTAATTAGATGAATTTGAAGCGAAGGTAAGGATAAATTAAAATTATCTTACATGGAGAGGGGTGTTTTCAATAGCAAAAATCAGTTAAAACCCTGTAACGAATTCGTGACCAAAAAAAAAAAAAAAAAA
>CAJQON010000043.1 GCA_905479995.1 uncultured Flavobacteriales bacterium
ATGGCTTTTTTCCATTAGGATTTGGTATTGGAGATCAGAATTACAACTTCTATATTTTTAACCGTTGGGGAGAACTCATCTTCGAATCTCATGCTAAGTTTGAACCTTGGGATGGATCATATAAAGGAAAACTAGTACAAAATGGGGTTTATGTTTGGAGGCTAGAGTTTACTGATATTAACGGAAGCAACCACAATGAAGTAGGGCGAGTGAATGTATTGAGGTAGGAGAGGTATAGTATAAAAAAAAGGCTCTTAATAATTATTAAGAGCCTTTTTTTTATACTATAGAAGTTCCATTAGAATCTGTGGTAACACTCTCACTCATGTAATCTAAGAAAGGTCTCATTTTTTTAAACCCTTCGTTTACTTTATTAACAAAATCAGGACTCAACACTTCTTCATCTGTAAATCGTGTAGAAATAATAAATTGCTTGTATCTCAATAAATCAACATCGGGATGTTCTTTGTCAAATCCTTTTGGAGCAGTTTTTAATTGTTCTCCTTGAAGTGATCCAAATGTATCTTTAAATGATTTACTATCTAAAACTTTTCTTAGGTCAGAGGCATTAGAAGCAATGTCTTCTCTAATTCTTAATAAATCCTCTTTGTTTGGTCCCCAAAATCCACCACCAAGCATAGAATTACCTGGTTCTATGTGAAAATAATAACCACCTCTGAGTTCATTAGTTGCTCTTTTAAAACCACCAGCCCAATGAGATTTGTAGGGTGATTTATCTTTACTAAAACGGACATCACGATAAATCCTATACAAACTTTTTTTACCTGTTGGGGTTTCTATGTTATCGTGAGTAGAGATCTTATTAAGTAGTAAATCGGCAAAATCAATAGTATTTTGATGTTGTTTAAGGTATTCTTCCTTGTTCTCGTTAAACCAATCTCGGTTGTTGTTTTTTTGCAGCTTTTTTAAAAATTGAAAATTCTCTTTTGTTATAACAGCCATAAATAGTAAAATTTTGAAATATAAAAGTAGGAGAAATTTTACAATCTAATGCTGCAAAATTAATAGGGTTATGAATTTTATAAAATAGAGATAAACAGTCTACGAATAATGGATTTGTCTGTTATCTAAGTGTTTAGCCACTTAATAAAACGTTTAAATGCACTTGCCTCAATAGGTTGTTGCTGCTCTACTGGCTCTTGTTGTGACGTTGATTTAACTTCAACAGTTTCAACTTCTTTAGCTTTAGTTGGAGCCTTTTTCTTTTTACTTTTAACTTGGTTCTTAGAAACCTGATTTAAGTAATGCGCTTTTTGTTCCTTTTTCCTTTTTTGTTCTAATTTTTGTTCTCTTAATTCTTGTTCTTTTAATAGTTTAGCTTTTTTCTTTTCTTCTTCAGCAGATAAAGTGTTGTGTTTTTCTTGAGCCAACATTGCTTCTCTTTCAGCTTCAATTTTACGTTGTTCCATAGCCAAAGCTCTCTTCTCTTGCTCTTCTTTTTGTTTAGCTTCTTTTTCTTTGATTTTTTCTTCTCTTGAAGCTTTTAAATCATCTTTTTTCTTTTGATCTAAAAATTCTTGGTCATAAACTACGCCATCAATTTCTACTTGAATATCCTTTTTATTAGGTAAATCTATTTTTCCAATAATTTTAGGCTCAATAATTTCTGTTTTAGGCGTTTGTATATGTTCCACAACGGGTAAAGGTTCTGCAATTTCCTCTTCTTCAACAATAACTTCGGGTTCAATAGCCTTAGTTTCTACTTCAATAACAGGTTCTTCTACTTCAATAACTGGAGCAAAATGAGCTGACAACTCGTCAACAAGAACATCATCTACCTTTGTATTTGGATGAGATCCAATTTCTAATCCTTTTTCTTTAGCTAAAAAAGAAACAATTTTTTCTGGTTTCACTTCTAGTTTTCTTGATAGTTGCCCTAATCTCATAATGCTATTCGTTTTATTCGCTACAAAGATAAATTTATGAAAATGAAAAGAAAAGAATTTTTAGAATTATTATGGAAATTGATATTTAGTGCCTATAATTGCTTAGAAACCCAATGAATGAAAAGCATTAAGAATATAGCTATAATAGGTTCTGGGCCAATCTCATTATTTGAAGCCATTTACCAGCGTAAATTGGGGCACAATGTTGTTGTGTATGATGAGCGAGATCAAATTGGGGGAGCATGGGGAAATGTTAAATACAATGAGAACGTTGATGTTGAATTGGGCTGCCATATTTGGGATGTGGATAAAGAAACGTATCAGTTTATTGAACGATTTATTGGAGATTCTTTAAAAACATTGCCTTATTCACCAAAAATTATTTAAAAAAACAGAACGTTTCCATACGATTGGAAGAATAATATTTTATTTCTTAAAACCATAAAGCATGATTTTAAATCATTTCTAACAGGCAAGAAATTTATTAAGCCCATTTTAATTTCTAGAAAATACAAGTACCCTGTAAGAGGTAGTCAACAATTGCTACAAAAACTTTTACAAGGAATAGAGAAAGAAGGGGTTGAATTGAAGCTTAATACAAGAATTGATGAACTTGAAATAATTGGAGACAATTGCACATTAAAAAGTAATGGTCAGAAATATAATGCTGATCAAGTTATTTGTAGCTCTCTTTCAAGCATTAATAAAATTAATTATCAAAAAAAAGAGCTAATCCTAAATCATCGTATTACTAATTTTACTCATTTCCATTTAATTATTAAGGGAAAAATAAAAAAGCCTATTTCTTATATTCGGGTTATGGATCATTTGTTTATTCACAGGGTAAGTGATATTAGTTATTATGCTGAAAACGGAAGTCAAGTTTTTGCTATAGGAGTATTTAAGGAGAAGGTACCAAACAAAAGTGCTGCTGAAATTGTTGAGTTAATTAAATCTTATTTTATCCAACAAAATTGGATATCAGAAAGCTCTGTAGTTGAGCAGTATTTTGAAAACACTTTTGAAACCAAAACAATTGATCATTTTCAAGTTAAAGAGTTGCAGGAAATAAGCGGAATAACAGTATTGCGCTCAACAAATTTAATTTTTGGAATTGGTAATAACATTGAACGATGGAGTAAGGTTACTTTTTAACGAATAACTTTTGCAGAATCAATAAATAGGTCAACTACTGGCCAATCACGAGAATCTTTGTCAACCCGGGTTAACTTTCCAACAACAGAATATCCACTTATAATTTGTCCAAACACAGTATGTTCTCCATCAATGTGAGCAGCTCCTTTATTGGCTTTGTAATAGTTGCGTTGGCTTTGGTTGTATTTGTAATGGTTTTCTTCTTCGTAATGATCTAGCGATAATTCACTGTAATTAAACCCTTCAACCATATAAAACTCATCACATTCAGATCGCTTATCAGGATTGTTGTTGTAACTTCTTGCGGCTCCTACAGCTCCTTTTTTATGGTAACGATGTCTCAATATTTCGGAAGGAATAGAATATACACCAATAGTGTCTTGAACTTCTCTTTGATGTTCGTCATAAGAACCACCACATTGAGCCATAAAATCGACTACAACTCTAGAGAATAAACAGCCGTTTAAATAACCACTTTTTACGAGTAGAATAAAATTGGCTCGATGCAAAGGAGTGTCCTTAAAGAGTTGAATTCGTATTTTTCCTTTAGAAGTGTATAAGTCTACTACTGTCTCTTTATTGTTTTTACCATATTGAGTTAAGCGTTCAACTACATTTTTGTTGGTAATTAAGTCTGACTTTTCAATTGTGTCAACAGGTTCTATAATAACAGTTTTGATGGTGTCTTTGTCTCCATGAATAACGACCTGGGGTTTATTGTCGGAGCAACCCCATAAAACAACGATAGATAAAATGATGAAAAACAACTTCATAATTATATGATCAATTCAGTGAGCTAAATTAAACCAAATACAAATAGCGACTATTGCAATGACTTAGATTTATTAACAATTGAAAATTTTAATCCAAGAGAAATAAGGTCATGATTAGAGCTTTTAGAGTCAGATATATTTGCTCCAGATATGTGGGTAAAGCCAAGTGATGTTGAAAATCGTTTGGAAATAGGTTTGCTTAAAGAAATGTAATGGTGTAATGCAAAGCCACTGTTTAAATCAGGCTGAGCAGCAATGGTAGCCTCTAAATAAACTAACCCAAGTTGATATTCAAAATAGAAATCGGAAATAAGTTTCCAACTCAACTGGCAAGCACCTCCAATAGCATAACTACCATTATTTACATAGTGGAATAAGAAGGAAGGTCTTACCAAAAATATTCTTGAATTATATTCATCGTTTGAAATAGAGGAGTCAGTAAAATTAGATTTATAATCGATAACCAATTGAAACGGGAAATAGAGTTGAGAAAACCCTGCAGCTCCTTGCTCAAAAAATCGATTGGTAGTTAAAGTTCTGCCTCGATAAGAACCAACATTTAAACTCAGTTTTGAAGATACAATTTCAATTCTGGCCTTACCTTCGCTGTTTTGTGCACAAAGGATAAGGTCTCCAAATGTTAAAAATATAAGCAGACAATAGGTAATAAACTTCATGCTACGAAAATACTAATAAAGGTCGCAGATTAATTTACCTTTGCAAAATGAAATCCAATGATCCATATGAAGCATTACGTTTTAAAGAGTTTAGACTCTTTTTGATTATTCGGTTTGCAATGGTAATGGCATGGACAATGCAGTTTATAGTAATTGAGTGGGAGGTTTATAGCTTAACCAAAGACCCATTGTCCTTAGGATTAATTGGGTTGATGGAAGTGATTCCTGCTGTTTCTATGGCACTTTTTGCTGGGCACATAGTCGATCAAAAAGAAAAGAAAGGACTCTTAATTAAATGTTTACTGGCTTTTTTTACCATCAGTTCCTTAATGTTTGTGGTGTGTTTGCCTCATTTTCAAGAAGTGTTTGCCACCAATACTGTGGTATGGTGTATTTATACTTTAGTGTTTTGCGGTGGCTTGGTTCGTTCATTCATTAGTCCTACAATATTTTCAATGTTTTCGCTGGTTATTCCTAAAGCATCTTATCTAAATGGTGCAACATGGAGTAGTTCTGTTTGGCAAATTGGTTCTGTTTTAGGACCTGCAATTGGCGGATTTTCTATCTTGTGGATTGGTGTGCATTGGTCTATGCTGGTTATTATTGGATTTACCATTTTAGCATTTTTGGTATTAACTCAAATTGAAACAAAACCAATTTTAAATACAAAAATAGGAGAGAAGGTAAAAGATAGTTTAAAAGAAGGGTTAAGGTTTGTGTTTAATACTAAAGAGATTTTGGGAGCATTAACCCTTGATATGGCTGCCGTATTATTTGGCGGAGCAGTGGCATTGTTGCCAATTTTTGCTCAAGACATCTTAAAAGTCGGCCCAACAGGTTTTGGGTTTTTAAGAGCAGCTCCAGCAATAGGGTCTTTCATTACCATAATTATTGTAGCCTATTTTCCAATTACGGTTAAAGCAGGGTTTAAACTGTTTGTAGCCATATTTGGTTTCGGAATAAGCATCATTGTTTTTGGCTTATCAGAATGGTACATCGTTTCTTTAATAGCATTGTTTTTTAGTGGAGTGTTTGATGGGGTTTCAGTAATAGTTAGGCAAACTATTTTACAATTAAAAACACCCGATAATATGCGTGGAAGAGTTGCTTCGGTAAATGCAATGTTTATCGGCTCATCAAATGAGTTGGGTGCTTTTGAAAGTGGAGTAGCCGCAAAAGTATTGGGAGCTGTAAATGCAGTTGTTTTTGGTGGTGTAATGACCTGCATAATAGTGCTAAGTTCAGCTTTTACCTTCCCGAAACTGAGAAACTTAGATTTGTCTGAAGAAGAAGATGAAAACTAAAACAATTTTGCTTGATTTGATTCTAACTCCAATAAAAACTTTTTTCGCCAAAGTTCTCCTCCATAACCCGTTAAACTGCCATCGCTTCCAATAATTCTGTGACAAGGAATAACAATAGAAATTCTGTTTTGGCCATTGGCAGTTGCAATAGCACGAATTGCCTTTAGATTTCCTATTGCTAGAGCTTGTTCCTTATATGACCGAATAGTTCCATAGGAAATAGTTAGTAATTCATTCCAAACTTTGGTTTGAAAATCAGTACCATGCAATAGGAACGGAAAATCAAAAATCTTTCTTGAGCCATTTAAATATTCACTTAATTGAGTAGAAGCAATATCTATCAGTTCATTTGATTGATCAATGATCTCGTAATTAAAGAATTGTTTTAGCTGCTTTAAGTGGTTCTCAATTCTTGTTTGATTGTCAAATTCTATCATACAAATCCCTTGTGATGTAGCTGCAATGGTTAGGTTACCTAAAGCACAATTGTAGTTGGAAATAAATAATTTTTCAATCATTTTATGAATGTAACCAAAATAATTGCGGATAAATTTATAAGAACTATTATATTTGTAAAAATTGAAGGAAGTTAATTACCTTAAATTTTAATAAAAAACGAACAAATATTCAATGGCAAAATCACAACAAAGCTTTAACAAGAAAGAGAAAGAGAAGAAAAGACTGAAGAAGAGACAGGATAAAATGTTAAAAAAAGAAGAGCGAAAAGCAAATTCTGATGGTGGTGGTTTAGAGAATATGATGGCTTATGTTGATGAGAATGGACAAATTACTGATACACCACCAGATCCGACTATCAAAAAAGTTAAGATTAAAGCGGAAGACATTGAAATAGGCATTCCTAAAAAAGAAATTGATCCAGATGCAAATGCTGATAAAACTGGAAAAGTAGATTACTTTGATAGTTCTAAAGGTTTTGGATTTATTATTGATAGCAATACTCAAATGAAATATTTTTACCACATTAGTGGTTGTATTGATGAAATTAATGAAGGAGATAAAGTAACCTTTGAATTAGAAAAAGGGATGAAAGGAATGAATGCCGTAAGAGTTAAAAAATTATAAGCTAAAATTATAGCCGATAAAAAGCTATCCTTAAGTAAGGATGGCTTTTTTCGTTTTATAGCTTACCTTTGAATAAATTATAGATGAATGGAAGATTTTGTTGATTTTAGGCTAAATAAGCACTTGCAAAATGCAGTTGATGATTTGGGGTTTACAAAACCGACAGACATCCAGAAAGAAGCATTCAATGTAATTCTTGCAGGAAAAGACATTGTTGGTGTTTCGCAAACTGGTACAGGTAAAACTTTGGCTTTTATGTTGCCAATACTAGAAGAACTTAAATTCTCAAAACAAGTAAACCCTAGAGTTTTAGTATTAGTTCCTACAAGAGAACTCGTAATTCAATTGGTAGAACGGATTAACGAATTTGCTAAATACCAAACCATAAGAGTGGTTGGTGTGTATGGTGGAGCAAACATTAACACCCAAAAACAAGCTGTAATGCAGGGTGCCGATATTGTTGTGGCTACTCCTGGTAGATTGTATGATTTAGCATTAAGCAGAGCATTACAGCTAAAAGCAGTTAAAAAACTCGTTATTGATGAAGTAGATGTAATGTTGGACTTGGGTTTCCGTTTTCAGTTGACGAATATTTTTGAGTTATTGCCAGAAAAAAGGCAAAACATTATGTTTTCGGCTACTATGACTGAAGATGTGGATATATTGATTGACGACTTCTTTATTGAACCACATAAAGTATCAATAGCTGTAAGTGGTACACCATTAGATAATATTGCTCAATCGAGTTATCCAGTACGAAATTTTTATACTAAAGTTAACTTACTGGCGCACTTACTAAAAAATAAAGAAGAGTTCCATAAAGTGTTGGTATTTGTAGATAGTAAAAAGAATGCCGACCGTGTTTTTCTAAACTTGGAAGAACAATTTGGTAGTCAAATGGCAATTATACATTCTAATAAATCGCAGAACTATAGAATAAATTCCATCGAAAAATTTGATGATGGATCCAATAGAATTTTAATTGCAACAGATGTTATAGCACGTGGTTTGGATTTAGATAAAATATCTCATGTTATAAATTTTGATGTACCATTTTACCCAGAAAACTACATGCATAGAATTGGTAGAACTGGTAGGGCTGAAGAAGAAGGGAAATCTATTGTGTTTTATACCGAAAAAGAAAATGATGATAAAGAAGCCATAGAAAGCTTGATGGAGTATGATATTCCTGAATTAGCATTTCCAGAAGAAGTTGAAATAAACGAACAATTAACACCTGAAGAACGACCTAATGATGGTAAAAACCATAACCGTAACTTAAAAACAATTCAAAGTTCGGGAGGGTTTCATGAAAAGAAAGCAAAAAACATGAAAACCAATCAGGGAGGATCTTATAGAAGAGAGCTGGCTAAAAAGTATAAAAAGAAAAAAACCAGAGGAGACAAGAATTTTAATAGAAGAAACAAGAACAAATAAAACGCTTGAAAAAAAACACCAATACACCAGAAAACCAACCCAACAACCCACTTCATGGCGTTAAGCTAAGCGAGGTTCTTGAGTTTTTAGTAGAGAAATATGGTTGGGAAGAGCTCGGCTTAATGATTGATATACGTTGTTTTAACTATGATCCAACTATAAAATCTAGCTTAACCTTCTTAAGAAGAACACCTTGGGCAAGAGAGAAAGTGGAGAAACTTTACATCAAAAGCAAAAACAAGTGAGCAAGAGAGATTTAAAAAAATACCTCAAATCACTCAAGAAGAAACAGCTCGAAGAGCAGATATTAGACCTATACACTCGATTTAAGCCTGTTAAAACCTATTACAACTTCGTATTTAAGCCAGATGAAGAAAAGCTCTTAGAAGATGCTAAATTTAAAATTAGTAAAGAGTATTTTCCAATAAATACTAGAAAGCCTAAAATGAGGAGGTCTGTGGCACAAAAACTAATAAAACACTTTGTACAATTAGGAGTAGATCCTTACGTAATTACTGAGTTAATGTGTACTAATATTGAGCTCGCTCAAAAATTTACTGCTAACAAACCCGTAAAACAAGATGCCTTTTACAAAAGCATACTAAACAGCTATGTTGAATTGGTTCGTTATGCCAATGAAAACGGAACGAGCAATAACTTTATGCCTCGAATTACCAGAATTCATAAAACTTCAGAAGATCAACATTGGATTAATTCAGAAGGTTTTTACAATGCCTTAAATCAACATTAAATGCAGCCTAATATTGAAGCTTTTGTGTTAAAGGCTATGGGTGCATCTGCAATCATATCAGAGCAAAACATACAATCCTTGTGGAGTGGTTACGGATCTATTAAACGCTTAACACTCCAAGGTGGTGAGTTAAATTCAGTTATCATAAAACACATCAATCCTCCAAAAAACGTTAATCATCCCAGAGGATGGAATACCGATCAATCTCATGCCAGAAAGTTAGAGTCTTATAATGTTGAGACTTACTGGTACGAACACTACAATTCATTGCTTACGTTAGGTTCTCGATTACCAAAATGTTTTGCGACTGAACAAATGGGAGAGGAACAAGTAATTTTATTAGAAGATTTAGATGTAGTTGGTTTCCCCATCCGTAAAGAAAAACTTACAATAGAAGAAGTAAAACTTTGTTTAAAATGGTTGGCTAACTTTCATGCACAATTTATGGGAGTGGAACCTGAAGGATTATGGAAAATAGGAACCTATTGGCATTTGGCAACTAGACCAGACGAATTCAAAGCCATAAATCATCATGCTTTAAAAACTAGTGCTGCTGCTTTAGATCAAAAACTAAACAACTGCAAATACAAAACATTAGTACATGGAGATGCTAAAGTGGCTAACTTCTGCTTTAGTGTTGATGGAGAGTCAGTCGCTGCAGTTGATTTTCAATACGTTGGAGGTGGTTGTGGAATTAAAGATGTAGTTTATTTATTGGGTAGTTGTTTATCCGATAAAGAATGTGAACAGCATGAAACTCTACTCTTAGATTATTACTTTCGTGAACTAGAAATCACTTTAAGTAAAACTAATAACTACTTAAATTTCAAAAATATACATCTCGAATGGGAATCGCTTTATGCAGTTGCTTGGACAGACTTTACACGTTTCTTAATGGGATGGATGCCCACACATCAAAAGATAAATGCTTACAGTTTAAAGTTAATGAAACAAGCCATTAACAAGAGTTAGTAAAGCATTTCGGCAACAGCACTTTCAAATCGAGACTTCGTATACTTTTCCAAGACTATCTTTTCCGTATCATTTTCGCCTACAACAACTTCCTTGTAACCCATAATGGCATTATCATCCTTTAAAGAATAGGCCAGTATTAGTACTTTTTCACCCGTAGGTATTCCCATTGCTTTATACTGGTCTTTATGGTTAGAACTTGCATAAGCAGGCATAACCGACTCAATGTCTCTAAAAACAACACGAACAGAAACGGGCTCTTTAGTGTCAACCACAACAGCCAATGCGCTCGTTGACTTAGCATCATAAAAACGATCGCAATTAATCCAACCCAGCTTACCTGCCGACAACTGGTAAAAAGTCTCATCTCCTTCATCTTCATACCAAGCTGCATCTTCTTCATATTCAAGCGGAGAATCCCAAACTGTTGTAGCTATTGTCGGATCTCCGAATTCATCTTCAGACATTACAGTACGCTCTGAAATAGATGATGGACTTGTTTCACTTAAATAAACTGGTTCACTTTTATTGACTTCCCAGTTAACAGCACCATCTCTACTAGCTCCATAGTAGGTAAACATATCTTTAAAATTTTGCTTGGTCTTTAATTGTACCTGGTAGTTTGTTCCATTACTTAATTGTAAAGGCTCACCATCTAATTTCGCTTCAATGTAAAATGAACCTCCTGTTTCTAACATTTTATCACTAGAGTGGGTAGTAAGATTAGCATAAATCAATGACTTTTTATCGGCAAACTCCCAAATACAAATGTCAACATTACCTGTTTTAACTTGTTGTCCTTCCAGCGTTTCAAATGCTCCAGCCGGAAACGAAAAAGTATTGCCATTATCGGTGTAAATTGTTTTGGGTTGGTTTGCAGTATAAGAATAGCATTGGCGGTATTTTTCTTCTAAATTAATTTCTCCACTAATGGCATAAAGCGCTTTTGGCTTACGAATATGCAATAATGGGAACTCTCCACCATATTGAATTACAACATTTTCTAGGGCTAAGCCTTGCTCTGTAACAAAGTATTGTTGTAAGATTAACGCTCTTTCTTTTGCCATTTTCAGCAATCGTTGGTACTGGTAAGTACTTCTTTCTTTTGTATCAATAAATTGAAAGAAGTGATTGTTGTCGTCATTCATTGCGTAATAGGTTTTAGTAACAACAGCTTTATTCGCAGATGTTAAACCAGTAAAATGATTGAATACAATTGTTGATGTTTGACTAAATATTGGGAAAGAGATTAGTACAGCAATGCAAAGAAATAGGTTTCTCATAGCGGAGTGGTTTAAATGAATAGTGCCTTGAATTATAACTAGTTAACGTTAATGCGTGTTGTTTTATTGTTGATGGTCTAGAAAATTAAAATCGATTAATTATTTTTGAATACATAGATAAACCTTGTTAACTTAAATGATCCAAGAAACAAATCCTATTATTGAAGATGAAAACAAATGGATGTGGCTTCCAAAGCGGCACATCTTACACCTCATTAGTTTTTATGCTTTAGTATATCTAATAATGATGTTCTTTTCCTTGCCTTTATTTGGTGAAGACCCTTGGTTTTGGCCCTTTTTATTGTTGGCTCCAATTATTCCATTGTGGCAATCTAATATTCTAGCCAATTCAGCCAATAAAAGAGTATTTCATATTCACTCTAGAGGAATATATGGTGTATGTATGGCCTTTGCTGTAGAGATACGCAGATACATACTCTTTAAAGAATTTGAGTTTTTTCATATCGTATTTATATTCTTTTTACTTATCGTATTTAGTGGCGTTTATTCTTTACCACTTTATTTTACCAAAAGGAATTTCTTTACCGATAAAAAAAAATACTTCCTTCAATTTTTTAATTACATCTCACCAGCCCCAATTTGCTTTACGCTTTACTTTGTTATTACTACAGCAGGTTGGTTAAACCCGCATAGGGGAGAACTACTGCATTGGAGTGATGATATGAACATGAGTTTTGAAGACTTTAAAGGACATCCTAATTTATTTTCTGAATATGCAGCTGCAATAAGGTCTGATATTGACACAGAATTTGATGACAACGGCCAACTTAAAAGCTTAAATGCAGTTTGTATGTTAGATCAAACTTGGGTAAATCCTTGGGATAAAGACGAAAGCTATTTTTTACTACAACACGAAGTTTACCACTTTAACATTACTGAAATGGTTACCAGAATGGCACGAAAAGCTGTTTATGAAGCGATACAAAACGAAGCTACCAAATACGAAATAGAACAACTTATTTTAGATCATAGAATTTTGCTTGATGAAACCCAAGACAAATATGACTTTGAAACAGATCATAGCCTAATTATAGATGCACAAAGTCGTTGGCAATATGTGGTAGATAGTACGCTATCTGATTTAGATGCTTATTGGAACTCGAATATGTTTAAGCAAAACGCTAACAACACCAATACAAAGTACTATAGAAGTTGTACGATAAACGAACAATTAGATGTGGTGGGCAGAAACGCATTACTTCCAAATGAAGAACTTTATGCTAAACATTATAAGTTTAGTTATAACGACAACAAAGAACTTAAAAAAATAGCTTACTACAAAAACGGTAAATTAACTAAAGATGAGTTTTTTGGTGCTGCTATAGTCAGAGTAAAAACTACAAAAGCTGGGACTAGTTGGAGTTATTACGATAAAAACAATGTTAAGACATTAGGTGAAAACGGATATCATAAAAAGGAATATGACACTTCAAAAAAGTACGAAACAACCTTAAAATATTTCGATGTAGAAGACAATCAAATAGAACATTCTAATGGTTATTATACCATGAAGATATCACTCGATACATTACAGCGAATGTCTGACAAATATTATTTAGACAAAAAGGAGAATAGAATAAAGAATACCAAAGGGTTTTATCATAGAAAGTATTATTATAAAAAGAACGAGCTTTTTTCTTACAAAGACCGAAACTATGGCCCAAACCATAAACCTATAAACAATGCTGATGGAGAATATGAAAACTACTATGAATATAATGAAGTTGGCAACATTACAAAAGCTTGGTCAAAAAACACAAAAGGGAAGTTTGTATATACAAACGGGCATGCCATAATTGAATACATCTACAATGAATTAGGTGTTTATGTAGCTGCTATTTTAATGGATGAAAACAACAATTGGGCAGAGGATGAAAAAGGAATCGCTAAATATGATTTTTTAGAAGATCGTTTTGGCAACATTAACAGAAGAACTTATTACAATAGCAACAAAGTATTAACGAACAATGAAAATGGTATTGCTACCTCATTGAACCGTTACAACAAAAAAGGTGAATTACTTTCAGTAGGAAATTATGATACTGGATCTTTGTTGATTTTTGATGAAGACGGTTATGGTAAAGTAGCGTATAAATATGATTCTTTAGGTCGAAAAAAATACATTGTTAATTACAACGGTTACGACAACCCTTTTAAGTCTAGTGCAGCAGGGCCAATAGAGTCATTAACGTACGATAGCCTTGATCACGTTATTAGGGGAGACTTTTTAAATGTTTATTACCAGCCCGACACATCTTTAAAAGGAGTAAGTCATTACAAACGTTTGGCTGACGACAATAACAACGCTATCGAAATAAAATACTTTGATGAAAAAGATAGTCTTGTACCTGTAAATTTAGGGGTTGCAATATTTAGGTATAAATATGATAAAAACAACAATAAAATAAAAACCAGTTACTTTACTGTAAACGATCAACCAGCCTATTCTGATCAAGGTGCATCGGTAAATCTTTATAAATATGATAAAGCTGGCAATATGACTGAACGATCATACCTTGACACTAACGGAGTACCCATAGAGTATGACGATTATGCCAAATTAAAATACAAGTACGATGACAACGGTAATATGATAGAGTGTCGTTATTACAACTGGAATAACCAACTTATGAATAGTGGCTTAGCTATACTAAAACAAGGTTACGATGCTACTAATAATTTGTTGTATCAAAGCGAATACACTAGGTATGAGGAAGGTATAATTAAACGCAATTATAAATACGATAAACTTGGAAATGAAATCGCTTTATGGTTTACCACCACCAATAACCAACCAATAACAAAAACGGATAACATACATCGCTATAAATACCAGTATAAAAACAAATTATATATGGGAGAATCCTATTACGGTGTTAATGGAAGATTAATAGAAAATGAAAGCGGAATTGCCCGCGTAAAAATAATTAGGAACGAGAAAGGAATAGCAACTAAAAGAAAAACCTACGGAAAAAACAATCAATTAAAAAAAGATGAAGCTACGGGCTATGCAATGTTAAAATACTTATACGATCCATACAAACGAATTATAGAAGAGAACTACTATGACAATAAACAAGAATTAATAGAATTCAACGATTTTTATACTACTGTAAAGTACAATCGAGACAATAGTGGAAACATTTTAAAAACACACTTCTATAATACCGAAGGAGAGTTAGTTGAAGATGAAAATGGAGTAGCATTATATGTCTCAACTTACAACAGAAACGGAGTAAGCAATGGTACTGATGAATATGACCTATCTGAAGCTTTAGAATATTTAATGATAGAAGAAGAGATGTCGGATGAGGCGTTGAATGAATTGTTAGATTTACTTGAAGAAGAAGGCGAGGAGATTTAACACTTTTAAAAACCTTTAATATATCCTTATTGTCATCTAACTGACTTTTAAACGGTATATTTTCTCACTACCTTTATGAATCGATAAAATAATTAACGTTATAATGAAACTAAAACTATCTACAAAGCAAGACATTGATGCTATAATGAGCATTATAAAGGACGCTCAAAACTATTTAGCTAATCTTGGAATAGACCAGTGGCAAGATGGCTATCCGAATGAAGAGCAAATTCAATTAGACATTTCCAATAAAGACAGCTATGTTATAGTAGACGATATGGAAAGGGTTATGGCCACAACAGTATTCACAACAAAAGAAGAACCTACTTACCAAACAATAGAAGGAAATTGGAAAACGAAAGGAACGGTTTTATATGGTGTTATTCACCGATTGGCTGTTAGCGATAATTTTAGAAGTTGTGGTATTGCAAATTTTGTTTTTGAAGAATGTGAGGCTAGATTAAAAAAAATGAATGCTGATAGCTTAAGAATTGATACACACAGACAAAACAAGGGAATGCAATACCTTATGGATAAAATGGGGTATGCCTATTGCGGCATTATTTACGTTACCAATGGTGACGAACGCTTAGCCTATGAAAAGCTACTTCAATAACACTAAAACAGATAGATTATGAGCAGATTAATTGATAACATTAAAAGCTACTTTGCTAAAAAAGAAAGCAATGATCAAACCGAAAACGCTCCTATTGGAATGTGTCCTATTTGTTGGGGACACAACGAGTGGGATGGACAATATTATGAAGTGATTAAAGACAAACATTCTATACCAGGAAAGGATATTTATGAAAGCTTTATCAGTAAAATAGCAGATGAGCACGTAAACACTTCTCATCAACATGAAGACAAATACATTTGCACAACTTGTGACAAAGAAATTTAAAATAATACCATGAAAATAGTAGCATTTGCTGGAAGTAATAGTAAAAAATCCATTAACAAAAGTTTAGCTACTTATGCTAGTTCGTTGTTTGAGGGAGCCAATACCAATTTACTTGACTTAAATGATTATGAAGTTACTCTTTATAGTATTGATAAAGAAGAAGTTGATGGAATACCATTGCCTATCAAACAATTGGCAAGTCAGTTAGATGAAGCTGATTTGATTATCATTTCATTAGCTGAACACAATGGAACCTATAGCGTAGCATTTAAAAATGTTTACGATTGGTTGTCTCGAATTACAGATAGAAAAACATTTGGAAATAAGCCAATACTATTAATGGCGACTTCTCCAGGTAGCAGAGGTGGCATTGGAGTTTTATCGGCTGCTCATGAAAGATTTCCTAGAGATGGAAGCGAAATATTAGACGTATTTTCTTTGCCTAGTTTTTACGAAAATTTTAATGCAGATAAAGGTATTACAAGCACTGAATTACGAACAGAACTCATTAAAAAAGTGAATACAATAAAATACAAACAGTTTAGCAGTTTTTATAAAGATGATAGCTTTACTTGTGGCATCGATACTACAAAAGATGATGCTGGAGATGCCATTGAATATTAACAAATAACCCTTAAAATAAAGATATGTCAGAACACGTAGAAACATTTAAAGCAACAGCAATTGGTAAAGGATGGCCAACAACAGTAGCAATTTCAGGCACAGAATTTACGCTGCAATTAGACGAGCCTGTTGAAGACGGAGGAACAAACAGTGGAGCCAATCCAATGCAATACTTTGCAGCATCATTAGTAGGATGTCAAAATGAGCAAGCACAAGTTGTGGCAGATGAACTTTCAGTAACATTATCGAAAATAGAAATTGACTTAGCTATAGATTTAGATTTGGCTGGTTTTATGGGTATGGCACAAAACTCTGATGGAAGCTATAAGCGAGTAAACTTAAATGCAACAGTTTTTGGAAAAATAACAAATGAACAAGTTCAAGAATTGGGTAAAAAAGTAGATGCTCGTTGTCCTATTTTAGCATTATTACGAAGTAGTGGTTGTAAAATTGAAAGTGCATGGAGTAAGGCATAGGTATAATATAGATAGTTATACTAAACTTATCACTGTATAATGCTTTTTTGTTGGTTTTTTAAAACAAGTTTTTTTTATTTTAAAAGACCTACTTTTTTTGTGGAAACAACTTAATAAGTTTCTTTTTATAGCTAGTATTAATAGCTTATTTTTGCTTTTTCTAAAAACTATCTATCATGAAGAAATTTTTGACTCTTACAGCTTTAACTATTGCATTATTAAGCGCTTACTCTCAAAATACGTATTACAAAAAAGTAACACAGCTTGGACATTTAAATCTAAATGATGGGATAGTAACTTCAGATAACAACTCCATTATAATAGGAAGTATTAACAATGGTTTAAGTATAGGGTCTCCATTTATTGCAAAAATGGATGTTAATGGTGATACGATTTGGACTAAAACCTTTCTTAACCTAGGAACACGAATATCTTCTAGTTTTAACAAAGTTGTAGAGTTAGCTAATGGCAATTTAATTGCTTCTGGTGCTCATGTAAATGTAACTGATCAAACGGAACCTATTGTAATAGAAATATCTCCATCGGGAGCCGTAATTAATGAAAAGAAGTTTCCAATTAATTTTTTAGGTAATTATGGAATGATTGCTCCTAGCACAGCAATTATTGAAACAGATGGAGTTAACTCCTTTGTTGCTTATGGATCTGGATGGAATGATGGAGGCTTTCCTAGAAACTCGTATGGCTACCTTAATATAGCTAAACTGGATCAAAACTTAGATACCCTTTGGACAAAGAAAATGGACCTAACCCCTGAAATTAGCTTTGATATGAACGTTGGTCTAATTCTGCACTCGATTAAATTAACCAATACTGGAGCCATAGTATTGTTGTATCAAGCACAAACTGGTACAGGAATAATCCCTAACAGTATGCCTTATTTTGTTAGTAAACTATCCAATACAGGAGACTTAATTAATAGCTACAAACTGACTACTACGGATAACAGGAAGAACATCTACCTTTCTTCTATTACCATTTTAGACAATCACAACATGTACCTAACTGGTCAAATTCAATCAGACTTAAGTTCTCTTACAGCTAATGCTTCTATCCTAGAGTTAGATTCAAACCTTAACATCGTTAATAAAGCTGTTTATTTTGACACTAGAGGAACAAGTGAAGCAATGATTCAATTAACGAATGGAGATTTCTTAATGGCACTGTCTGGATCTAGTTTTGCGCCCTTAACCCAAAAGCCCGCTATCGTTAAATTTGATGCTAACTTAAACATGAAATGGATCAAACAGTATGGGTCTGCATCTACAACTATTTGTAACATTGATGTAGACCAAAATAAAAACATTCATTTATTCGGAGGATCTCGAATTTTCTCAACAGCCAATTACTTTAGTGGACTTATCTTAAAAGCCGATTCAAACGGAATAATTCCTAGTTGTATAGAAAGCTTTAATTCTTTGAACATCGATTCTATGATTGTTCTTCAAACTGCTACGGCAAACTATATCATTAGTGCAGATACAATTACCACAACAACATCAATTGCTCCTAGTGCAGCAATTATTGAAACAGAGAGTTTAGAAATAAGTTTTACTGACTCTATAATCCAGCCACTGTGTAATGGCCAGCAAGGTGCAATAGATTTAACAATGCTTAGCGCTAATACTCCTCATATTTTTACATGGTCTAATGGAACTTCGGCTGAAGATTTAAGTGACTTTTCATCAACTTATTCTGTTATTATTACAGACAAACACAATTGTGTGCACCTTGATACCTTTAATTTAATTGAACCAAATGTAATAGGAGCAAACTTTACATCAACCAATGTAAATTGTTTTGGTGCTGCAAATGGAACAATTGATTTAACTGTTACTGGAGGTACACCAGGCTATACTTATAGCTGGACTAATCTTGCTTCTACTGAAGACTTAACCAATCTTTCTGGTGGATTTTATCAAGTAACTATTTCTGACACCAATGGATGTCAAAAGGTGGTTGGTATTTCTGTTACGGAACCACAACAACTAATTTCGGTTGTAACAAAAACCACTCATGCAAGCTGTAATAATGTTTGTGATGGAGAATTAGTTTGTTTTGCATCTGGAGGAATGCCTCCTTATACTTATTTATGGAATGATGTATTAGCACAAACTACTGATACTGCAATTGGCTTATGTGATGGACAATATTTTGCAACAATTACAGATTCCAACGGATGTCAAACCTATGTAAATGGAATGGTAACAGAACCTATCGCTTTAACTTCTTCAATGTGGGAATCTCCAACAGAATGTGGTTTAAGTAATGGTGCTGCAGGTGTTACACCAAACGGTGGAACCTTACCTTATAGCATTGTCTGGTGGGGAACTTCAGTTACTAACGATACTATTACTGGTAGAGATTTTGGTCAGTCTGGAGTTAATGTTATTGATGGAAACGGTTGTTTATTAAGAGATTCAATTGACATTACAACAACAACACTTGGAAATGAAGAATGCTTAGTTTCTGTTAGTGCTTCTAATCAAAACAGAATTATTTGGGAAAAGCCTATAGCTTCAAACATTTCAGGGTATAATATTTATAGAAATGTAGCAAGTACTTATACATTAATTGCTTTTCATCCTTATGATTCTCTTAGTGAATACACCGACCTAAGTTTTGGTGTAGATCCTAATGTAACATCTTACCGATACAAAGTTTCTGTTGTGGATACGTGTGGTTTTGAAAGTGGATTAAGTTTCTATCATGAAACAATTCATTTAACTGCAAATCTTGGTGTTGGGGGAGAAGTTAATCTTATTTGGGATGATTATGAAGGCGCTTCTTTTAGCAGTTATAATATTATGTTAGATTCGACAGGAACAGGTAATTATAATCTATTGGCTTCTGTTGCTGTAGGAAGTTTCACTTATACACATTTAACTCCACCGCAAGATTCTGCTGAATACATTATTGAAGTTGTTTTAGATAGCACATGTACTTCTACTCAAAAAGCAAATCATAATACAACCAGAAGTAATAAAGGGAAAGTACAAAGTGTATCAACTGGAATAATTGATCAAGTACTACATAATTCTGTAATATATCCTAACCCTGCCAAAAACCTATTAAACATTCAATTACCAGGTGCCAAAACATGGAGCTACCAAGTATTTAATGTTGTAGGAAAATTAGTAACTGAAACAACTAATATTGATTCAGAAAATAAAACGTTAAACATTGAAGCTTGGCCAAAAGGCATGTACATTATTAACTTGCAAATAGGAAAACAAAGCATCAACAAAAAAATAGTGAAGCATTAATAACTGTAAAGAATGAATACAAAAAAGCCTCTTAACATTAAGAGGCTTTTTTTATATTTGTAGCATGAGATTTCTATCCTTAATTATTGTTTTAACATTCCCAATTCTTCTTTTGGGACAAAACGATAAAAACATACATAGCAGTACCTCTTTAATTAAAAACTACGCGCCAAAAACATACAAAGCAAACCCTCAAATATTTTCAATTATTCAAGACAAAAGAGGCGTAATGTTTTTTGCGAATCAACTTGGTGTAGTTGAATATGATGGCACAAATTGGAATTTAATTAAAACAGGAAATCATCATGTCTTAAATATTGCACAAGACAACAATGGTCAAATATATGTGCTTTGTGATGGTGATTTTGGAATACTCATACCAAATGCTTCAGGTAAATTAATTTTTCAATCTAAAATTGAATTATTTAAAGAATTGGTTACGGATTATTCATTTCTTGAATTTGATGCGATAGTCTTTGATAAAGACCGAATATACATTGAGACTTCTAAAGGGTTATATCTTCTTCAAAAAAACAAAATAACACCACTAAAACTTACTGGTAAGGTAGCTTTTATAAAAAAGGTAGATGAAACCATTTTCCTTCAAATTATAGGAAAAGGATTACATCGATTAGAAGATGGAGTAGTAAAACCAATTCAACAAGGAACACTATTTAAAGAAGACCTAATTGTTGACATAATCAAGTTTAATAATAACGTAAACATTATAACCCGTGAAAAAGGTATTTTTAAAATATCCAGCAAACAAAACATACAACCTCTTAATCCTTTAGCCGGAAATATAATTACTTCTTCCCAAAACAACAGAAACATTCACCTAATATTAGGAACGTCAAATGGTATTATAATTTTAGATAAAGACTTAGCTGTTTATAAAGAAATAGGGGTTAGGGAGGGTATTTCAGATGCTACAATAAAAGAGGTTTATTTAGACAATGAAAATAACTTATGGATAGGTACACAAAATGGGATTAGCAAAGTTGAAATTGATACTCCAATAGAAGTATTCAATAAAAACAACAGTCTCAATGGATCAATAGAAGCTGTGGAGGGATTTAACAACACTATTTTTTGTGCAACAGGAAATGGCGTTTATTACTTAAGCAACGGAGGCAATGCTGTAAAAATTAAAAACCTTGAATCTGACTGTTATGGATTATCATCATTGTCTTTTGGAAGTGACACCACCTTATTGGTAGCCGAAGTAAATGGGGTTTACCAGATAAATCAAAACTACAAAGCCAAACAAATCTCTTCTGGAGGACCTTATATGTTTAAGCAATCTCCATTAAATACAAATGAAATATTTACAATTCACTATGATGGCCTATCGAAGTTTAACTATGAAAATGGAAAATTGGTAGAGGAGAATTACATCAAGAGTTTTAGTAAAGGAGAAACGCATAACTTTTTCATTCAACAAGATGGTACTATTTGGATTGGGACGTTAGATGATGGAATTTATCAAACTACAGTAAGCACTTATACAGATTTAGCTAAATACAAGCATTATGACGCAGATGATGGCTTGCCAAATGAACAATGCTATCTATTTGAACATGGTGATAATATTTATGCAGGAACAAATCTTGGATTGTTTATTTTTCAAAATGACAAATTTATTCCCTCTGTTGCTTTTTCTTTTGGATCAATTAAAGGAATGAAAGGGATTCATCGAATTAGTGAAGATGAAAAAGGAAACATTTGGGCCGTCTTATTTGATGAGAAAAATAATTATGAGATTGGTTATTCTGCATTAGTTGATGGGAAATATAAATGGAATCATCACGACTTCATTAAGTATTCTGAAGAAATTGTGCATGATTTTTATCATTCTATTAGTGGAAACACATGGTTTGGAGGCCCGAATGGCTTAATAAAATACGACAATAGCTATTCAAAGAAAAAGGTCCAAAAATTCAATTGTATTGTACGTAATATAGCACTTGGAGACAGTATCCTTTTTGGTGGCTCTTCAAAATTAAACAGTAAAAATATAGTTAACATTAACTTTGCTGGTAACACTCCAATTGCAATCGAATATGCAGCACCAACATTTATTGACGAGAAGAAAACGGTCTATAGTTTTTATTTAGAAGGATTTAATAATACTTGGAGCGATTGGAGCTCGAGGACATTAAAAGAATACAACCTTAATGAAGGGACCTATGTTTTTCATGTAAAAGCCAAAAATATTTTAGGAGTAGAATCAAACATTAGCTCTTATTCAATTGTAGTAGCTCCGCCTTGGTACAGAACATTTTTAGCAATATTTTTTTATGTTATTACTATTGGACTTCTGATATACGGCTTAATTAAGCTAAGTGTAAAAAGAGTAGCTAAGTTGAATAAAAAACTGGAAGATACCGTAACATCTAGAACAAAAGAAATTGAAGCTCAAAAACTAGAAGCAGAAAAGCAGCGTGATGTGATTGGCGAAAAAAACCAAGAAATAATGGATTCTATTGCTTATGCAAAACGGATCCAATCTGCCATACTACCACCAGCAAAAGCAGTAAAGGAGTTTTTACCAGAATCCTTTATCCTTTATAAACCAAAAGATGTTGTAGCTGGAGACTTCTATTGGTTAGAGTCCATTTGTCCTAGTGAGCATCTCGAACCAACTATAAATGAATCATCATTGCGAGGCACGAAGCAACCTTCTGAAAATGAACAGATTGCTTCACTCCAAAAAAGTTCCGTTCGCAATGACGTAATTTTATTCGCAGCAGCAGATTGTACTGGACATGGAGTACCAGGAGCATTAGTAAGTGTTGTTTGTAACAATGCTTTAAATAGGAGTGTTAGAGAATATGGATTATCTGATCCAGGTAAAATTTTAACAAAAACAAGAGATATTGTAATTGCTGAATTTGAAAAGTCTGAAGAAGTCGTGAAAGATGGGATGGATATCGCATTGTGTTCATTAGAAGGAATGACATTAAACTATGCAGGAGCGCATAATCCCTTATGGATAATAAGAAATGGTGAAATTATAGAGACCAAAGCCAATAAACAACCCATAGGACAATTTGATAACCCTGAGCCCTATACAACACATACAATTGAGTTGGAAAAAGGAGATACTATTTACCTCTTTTCAGATGGATATGTTGATCAGTTTGGTGGAGAAAAAGGCAAGAAGTTTAAAGCCAAAGCATTTAGATCGTTGTTATTGTCTATACAAGATAAAAGCATGGAACAGCAAAAGGTTATTATAGATAATACTTTTGAAAAATGGAAAGGTCACTTAGAACAAATAGATGATGTATGCGTTATAGGCGTTAGCATATAACGTATAGTTTACCCTGAGCCCAGCCGAATGGGCGTTATAGGTGTTCGAATACAACGTATAGCTTTTTGAAAAAATCACTTAAACAACTTTGTACTACAACCCGCTTTAACACAAGATTCATTAAGTTTCAACCATACAACAATCTGCCAAATATACCCGTAATCACCTATGCGTTAAATACTTATTGTTGATAATTATTTTTAATAAAATCTAAATTGTATCGTAAAAATTCAATAAATTTATCATAAAGGTTTAATAATAAACCAATAACTAATTTACTAATAACTAAAAAAAATGGACTTAACATTACACGAATTTGTATCAATAGTAAGGAAAGATAAACGATTTCTTGTTTCTAAATACACCCCAAAAGAAATATTAACACTCATAGATGAAGCCCTAGAAAAACATTACATAAAAAATGCCAATGTTGACAGAGGAGAATACATTATGGATATGCCTGGTTATATATTCTTAGATGGAGAAGAAAAAAGTTCTTCAAACAAAAAAAAGGCATAAGCTCAAAACCTTAGCATTACAGTTTAATGCACTAACAAATATTCCAATGGAGCAACAAAAAGCCATTATAGATTAAGCCTTTTGAATCTTGGAAAGATAATCTAGAACAAATAGATGATGTATGCGTTATAGGCGTAAGCGTATAACGCATACATCATCAACTGTAATGTGAGGATCTATTCCAATATTGCGTAAGCGTATAACGTATAGTTTACCCTAAGCGATAGTCGAATGGGAGTTGTCGGTGTGAGAATTTAACGAAGTTAAAGATCGAATAGGGCCTAAATTAATTCTTCTTCTAGGTTTTGATTATGCCGAAGTACTCAATTCGTAAATTTCTAAACCAAAAGAACTTGCAGCAGCAATTAAGTGATCTAAGATATCCGATTGAATACCTTCATAAACTTCCCACTCAGTAGTAGTAGCAAAACAATAAATTTCTATTGGCAAACCATATTGATTGGATTGCAATTGCCGAACCATCAAAGTCATCTCTTCATTAATTTCAGGATGGTTTATCAAATACAATTCAGCATACTGTCTAAACACCCCAATGTTAGTCATGTTTCGACCATTAATATTTTCAGATTTATCAATCTTTAAAGAAGAGTTTTCAGCCTCAATTAGCTGTTGGCGTTCACTTACATATGCCTCAATTAACTGAAAATGCTTGAACTTTTCAAGCATAACAGTATCTGCAAAACTAATGCTATTTGGTCTAATGTAAATGTGACGTTTAATTCTTCGTGCTCCAGTCTCTTGCATACCTCTCCAATTCTTAAAAGAATCCGAAACCAATGCATAAGTTGGAATAGTGGTAATGGTGTTGTCCCAGTTTTTAACCTTTACTGTATTCAATGTTATTTTAGTAATGTTACCATCCGCACCATACTTTTCCATCTCTACCCAATCACCAACTCTAACCATGTCGTTGGTAGCAATTTGAATGCTTGCAACAAAGCCAAGAATAGTATCTTTAAAAATAAGTAACCCAACCGCAGTCATGGCTCCAAAAGCACCCATAAGGTATATAGGCGACTTTCCTAATACTAATGACAATATAAATATTCCCGCAATAAAATATATAATCAGTCGAGCCAACTGAAAGTATGACTCTATCGGCTTGTCTTTAAATTTTTTAGCATTAGAAAAATAGTACTCTAAAGCATTAAATACCGCAACCGCAACACTAGTAAATACAATAATAATGTAAATGTGTATTATTTTTTCTATTGCAGTAATAAGGTAGGGAAAGTCTAAAAAGACAAAGCCAATGCTCCAACTTAGTAATATAGCTGGAAAGAAATGGGACAGTTTAGCAAAAACTCTTTTTTCAATTAGAACATCGTCCCACTTGTTTTTTGTTTTCAAAAATATTTTCTTAACCCCTTCACGTAAAATATTTTTTGCGATAAAATCTACAATACCTAGCAGAAATAGCAATACTACAACCATAATAAGTAGTCGAAGGTAAGGTGCTGTTTCTTGGCTAACACCTTGTTTAATTAGCCATCCTGATAGGTTTTTTGTTGTATTGATGATGTTGTTTAACATTTTGCAAATGTAAGATTTTACTAACACTTTTGAAGAGGGAAACTAAGGTGCTGTTCTCTTCTAAAATCTTTAGTATAGTTATTGCTTCTAAACAATGTCCATGAATAAAATATTTTTCTTGTTTTTTATCTTTCTTTTTACTTTTCTAGGAAAAGACAGTTTTGAACATGGACAAGCTGTTGGTTTCGATCAGGCACTGGTCTATTTAAAAGAACCAGAGGCGTATTTAGAAAAATTGAAGTTAAATAAGATAACTAAAAAGTTGTGGAAGGAAAATTTAAAGAATTTAGGAACTTTTATTCTGCTCAATACCGTTACACTGGAAATGGAAACTCCTGAGTTAATTGAATTATTAAGGCACTACAAAGCTACTTCGGACAAAAGGTTAGGGTAAGGGAACTGTTTTTTTTAGTCCATACGTAAATCTTAAATGCTGTTAGCCCAACCTGCTGTTATTTTTTATTAATAAACGTGGCTTAGAAAGGGGGCGTCTATAATTTAACCAATTTCTTTTTCAATAAAATATTTTACGATAGTTTGTGCTTGATGTATGAAAGCGTTTCGCTAAGAGTAAGGATAAGTTTATCAGGGCAGTGCCAAATTAACGGAATAGCGTTAATAGCATAAAGTAAACTGTGAAAAGCTCCATAAACTCTTTAACTAACCTAATATTTCTTCCACATTAGTTTTGATAGTTAATGCCAAAGCGTCTGTAGGTAAATCATTAGCATCAGTTCCAAAAGGATCTTCAATCTCTTCAGCTATTAACTCAATACTTCCTAAAACATATAAAATAATGGTTGCAATAGGTACAGTCCAATACTTAAATTCATAAGTCATACCAAAGGGTATTGTTATTACATAAAGAAAAATAAATTTCTTTAAAAACAGACTATAAGAGTATGGAATAGGAGTCTTTTTAATTCTTTCACAACCACCAATAATATCAGTAAATGATTTCACTTCTTTATCTAAAGTTATTAATTGGTCTCCCGTAATTTCATTGTTTCTGTACAACTGATGAAGTCTTTTATACATTTCACTAGCGATTATATTGGGTGCATGTTTGGCGTTTTTAATTTTATCTAAATCACCATTCAAAGTCAATTCCTCTATTTTTGTACCATCTCTTAAATGTTCTTTCATTGCAAAAACATAATTCGGTATCATTACACTCCAAAATTCTTTTTCTTTAGAGTTAGTAGTTACAGCATTAATTTTTAAAGACAAGTTTCTAGAATTGTTAACTAATGCTCCCCATAGTTTTCGTCCTTCCCACCATCTATCATAAGCAGAGTTTGTTCTAAAAACGAGTAATAATGCCAATACAAAACCTAATAAAGAATGAACTTGAATTGTACTCTTAAATTGAAGTGTATCTTTAAAATACAATTCTAAATAAACGATAACAGTTGTATATAGCGTAAAGGTAAGTAATACCCATCCCATTTTTCTAAAAGTATCACTCTTGTGAAACTTAAATATTAAACCAAACCAATTTTTAGGATTATACTTAATCATACCTACATATTTTTAAGCTAAAATAATTATTCTAATCTGTTTATTGAAAATATAAATGCTCAAATAACTATAGAGTTTTATCTGAATATACTAGCAGCTTTATGTCATAAGTTTGGTGGGAGAGGAGGTATCTATTAATTCTTCAACACTATGTAAGCATTCAAAGAGGTAGCAATCAATAACCACAAAAAGTAAGGTGCAATGTAAAGTGATTTAAACTCAAGAACAGACCAATAATTAATAAGGAAATAAGTTACTACAATAGTAAGACTAATGATGATTACTAGGCCTATTGTAGCATTGTGAAAATAGAAGAAGGCTGGATTCCAGGCCACATTAAGCAACCATTGACTTGTAAATACCATTATTAATAAATTATAGTTACTCATACTTTTCCAAAGGTAAGCCATATAAAAAGAGAAGCATATCATAATTAATGACCACGCAGCTCCAAACATCCACCCTGGAGGAGTCCAAGGAGCCTTATTTAAATTTTGATACCATTCAGATGGAACTCCTTTACCAGTAAAGAAACCTCCAAGTCCCAATGCTGCAAAATTGATTGCAAGAAATATAATTACCCTTAATACCATAAGGCAAAAATACATCTTTTAGGCATAGCAGAATTATGTATTAAACTAAGTACTCTTGTAGTGGGAATGCTTGAAGCATGAAAGCATTCTCACTAAAGGTAAGGAAGAGTATCCGGACCCCAACAGTTCCAAAACAAAATGACAAGATAAAGTTCGTTAAATGTTGTAAATACCTTTAAATAACAAAACTATCCTCTTAAAAAATGCTAAAAGCTGAGAATTGAACGTTTTTTAGCTTATATACGATTGATAAAGGTGAATATTGCGTCATTACCTAGGGAGTGTAATTACCCATGGTAATTACCATTTAATCTACATATTACATATTCGCTGTTTTCGATATTTTGGAGCCATTTTTGGATAATTCCTAACACCTGCTAAAATTAATGCCAAATGGTAAGTGGTAGGGGATTATTATTTTAGCAAAATCTAGTAAACACGAATCACTAAAGACCTTTACTAATTATATAGAACCATGAATGGTTTTAACAGCGCCTCGAGACACCCTATCATCTTTATTTATTTCAAACATACCATATTTATTGTTTCTTATGATGTAAATAAACTGAGTGGTTACTCCATTGTTATGGTAGCTTAAAGCTTCAGTATAATTTTCAGGAACAAAAGTTATTTGGTAAGCAACAACTAATTCTTCATAATCATAGCCACAAAAAGAAGCTAGTAAAGAATCATTTTCTACCTCTTCTTCCTTATCATTATTACTTGATGCAATTCTTACACTTCTTACTAATTTCCTAGTGTTTTCGGATACGAAATAAACTTTCCATTGAACGCCATTATTTTCAAACTCCAAATCTAATAGAGGCTTTGAAGAACAATCTGTTAAAAAACATCAATTATTAATTTTTTAAAATTTTTCTTGTTATTAACTGGTTGTCAATTTCAATTCTTAAAAAGTAGATGCCCGACTTATAAGAAGATAGATCTATTTCTGCTTGGTTTTGTTCAATTATCTTGTTGTTAATTAAAAGTTGTCCTAAACTATTTCTTAGCATTATACTAATATCGCTTGCAGCATTAATGTCAACAATTACATTTCCAGAAGTAGGATTAGGGTATAGTTTAAATTGAATTTCATTAATATTTTTAATAAAAATAGTTGAATGGTTAGATATATCGCCATTAAAATCTACTTGTTTAAGCCGATAATAATAGCTGTCCGATCCAATTCGATCATCATAAGTCTCATAAGAAAACCCATTGTTATTACCGTTTCCATCTACTGTTTTTATTTGTTCGAACTGATGCCCATCAATTGAGCGTTCTATAATAAAATAATCATTGTTTATTTCTGATACAGTTGTCCATTCTAAAATGTTGTAATTAGCCTCATTGCTTCCAATAAATTCAACTAGTTTAACGGGTAATGGACTAAATGTACATGGAGTAGAAATTTCTAAATTAAATACACCTTGAGAGTTAGATGAATATCCCTCAATATTTAAATAATATTTCCCCACATTAAGGTTCGTAGTAATTGAACTTTGAAGTCCACAGGCATCATCGCTAAAAGCTATTACTGTACCACCGCAAGCTGCATTTGTTAAATATAAATAGGTATCCCAAGTTGCTCCGGAACAAGTTGTTAGTGTATAATTTCCTGCACAAGAAATATCTATTTCAAGAACAACATCATTGCTGCTTCTTAAAGAACAATCGTTGCACTGACCAAGTGTAGTTGCAATAATATTTACAACATTTGTATCTACATTAACTAATGTATCCACATTTCCGGGAGGAGGGATACAAGGACAAGAAACCTCAATTGTTCCAGCACTAAGGGTTGTGTTTTCATCATCTATAAGAAAATAATAAGTAGTTCCTGCAGTTAAATTTAAAACCGAAGAGTTAGTGCTATAAATATCATCTAAATAGGTCCAACCAGAGCTTGAGCAAGATGATGTTTTATAAAAAAGATCTACATAGTAATTGTTGTTGGTTACTGTTATGGTGTATGATCCTGTTGCAAGAGCGGTATATTCAAATACAGCTTCTGATCCTGGTGTTCCCCAAGGTCCTGGAGGAGACCAAGCTCCAGAAGTCCCTGGTAAGGAATAATTAACGGCAATATCACAACTTAGGGTTACTAGTCCAAGGCATGGGTTTGTTTGCGCTTTAATGTAACTTGATGTAAACAATAAAATGAAAAATAAACTAAAACATTTAGATTGCATTATTTGTAGAGATTGTTTCATGTCTTTTAATCTATTTTGGTTAAAACTTTATTGGAATTATTTTCTTCTTTATCAATTATTTTAATGTTTTGAAGGTTTTTTTTAATAGCAACATAGTTATAACTAGCACTATTTTGCTTTTTATATACAAGAATATATTTTGTGCTAAAGTCAGAGAAAACAACATCATACTTCATGATGAAACTCCCTGACGAACTACTTTTAACATGGAGAGATTTTGTTAAGCCATCTTTTCTATGAAAAATTACGTAATGGTTGTAATTGAGGTTTAAATCTAATTGATACTTTAACCTCGATTTCATGGTCCTAATTATTTTCCAGTCGCTATTTACTTCTCTAAACACTGCAATGTCAGATCGTTTCCCATCTAATATTTTTCCGTGCTTCACTAAGTTTTCATTACTGCTTGTTTGTGAACTACCTATAATAGGAGAGAGCAATAACAACAATGCAAATAATATGGATACTATTTTTTGACGAGCTAACATAATATTTAATTTAAATTTAAGAGAAGCATAAGAATTATTGTGCCAACTAAATAAATTACTGATAATGAGTATTTTAACCTTTTTTTCTGCGATTGTTTTTTCCCGATTTTGGAAAAAATTCCATTAAAGACCCTTCTTCTTAGCAATTTAAAAAAGTGAATCATGACATAGCAATTGACGAAAATGAGGTTTTGGTAGTTATAATGCTTTTGAAATTTGTAGGTATTTAAACTGATAATACGTTATATAAAAACAGCTAAAACAGAATTAATTTTTAAAGATGCTGAGCCTTGAGCGGCAATTTTATACTTCGACTAGCTCAGTATAAACTCCATGACTAATTATAAGGACAAAATGATAACCTTATAAAGTACAAAGCTCCTGAGAAACGAGTTTACGAGTTCATAAACACCAAAAAAATAAGCAAGGAGTGAGTAAAAAATAATTTTATAATAATTAAAGCGTAAGTGTTGGAAATTTGCGATTCACTTCAAGAAAACTTTACAACTCTTACAATACCGCTTAAGTAAAGCGATAAATAGGTAAAGTGTAAACACTACAAAAGAGTAGAAGAGGTGTTTTGTATTTACTTATTTAGATGCTGCGTGAGATTTGATATTAAGTGGAGGAATGCCAGTGGCATTTAGGTATTTTAAACAATTACTGTGTAATGCGGATAGCCCAACCTTTTAGGGCAAGCCCATAGTGTAAAACTTTGCCTTAATCCACCTCTTACCATTTGAGTTTGTAATAATAGAAAACGTATGAATTTTTTAGAGTATTATTCCTTAAATAAAATATAACTTCGTAAAACCTTAAATTAAACACGTGACTCAATTAAACAATAAAACCATTGCTGTACTCCCTTTTGTAAACATGAGTAGTAGTGAGGATAATGAGTTTTTTAGTGATGGGATTACTGAAGAAATTATTAATGCACTCGCTAAAATTGGTAGTTTAAAAGTTACCTCAAGAACCTCTTCTTTCTTTTTTAAGGGTAAAAATTTACCTATTTCAGAAATAGGTGATAAATTAAATGTATCAACTATAATAGAAGGAAGTGTAAGACTTGCTGGTAATTCAGTAAGAATTACAGCTCAACTAATTCAAGTAGAAGAAGACTTTCATTTTTGGTCGGAAACATGGGACAGAAAGTTAGAAAACATTTTTGAAATTCAGGATGAGATTAGTTTGCTAATCGCTGAAAAATTACGAGAACATTTTGGACATTTTGAAATTCAAGAACGCCTAGTAGAAAAGCAAACAGAAAGTATTACTGCCTATGAATATTGTTTAAAGGCAAGATTTTACGAAAAAAAGTGGAATTCGGAAGATACAAAGATGGCCATTTCTCTTTATGAAAAAGCTTTAGCACTTGATTCAAATTATTCTGAAGCTCATTTAGGATTGGCAGAATGTTATAGCTTTTTAGGTACAACCACATCTATTCCATTTGAAGAAGGGTGGGGAAAAACAATCCAACATACCAACTTGGCACTTGCACTCAATGGTCAATCTTCTGGTGTTCATTATCAACTATCACATCAAGCTTTTTTTCTTGAATCTAACTTTAACAAAGCACTAATAGAAGGTGAAAAAGCAATTGCTCATAACCCTAACAATGCTTTAGCTCAACAAAATCTTTCTTTTTTATATACGCTTTCAGGTGACCGAGAAAAATCAAGTAATCATCTTAAAATAGCACTTGGTTTAGACCCATTGTCAGAGGAGACACTATTTTTTAGTGGCTATTATCATTATATAACCGAGAATTATGTAGATGCTTTAGAAACTATGGAATATTGTTTATCTACTAACGATAAAAACATTCCTGCTCATTCAATTAAAGCAACCTGTCTACTTCAATTGGGCAGATACGATGAAGTAATAAATTATTTCGACAACATACCACAAGAAATAATCATTCCAGGAGAAAAAACTGGAATTGTAGGATTGGCTCACGCCTTAAAAAAGGATGAGCACAACACCTCTATCTATTTAGAAAAACTAATTGCACAGTCGAAAGAGGTAGATGGTTTTGCCGCAGATTCCTACCTTTTTATGATGTATGTAGTTATTGGTGATCTTGATAAGGCTTTTGAATGGGTAGCACAGGCAATCGAAAATAATTCTTTTTTACTATTTCTAAGATATGTTGATCCTATAGTTAATCCTCTAAAAAAGGATACTAGGTATGATTCGTTTTTGAAAAAGATATTTCAAACAGATGAACTTGAAGCTCCTGTTAAGCAAAAGAAAGTATTATTAAATGAACAAGAAGCAACAGCTTACAGAACTCAATTATTAATACATATCAAAGAAAAAGAGCCTTATTTAGACGCAAATTTATCTTTAAGGCTATTAGCTGGTCAAATTGAAATTCAACCCAATCAGTTATCGTGGTTGTTGAATGAAACGATAGGAAAAAACTTTAATGAGTTCATCAATCACTATAGAATTGAACGCTTTAAAACAATAGCAAAAGACCCTCAAAATTCCAACCTTACAATTGAAGGCTTATCATATGATAGTGGTTTTAATTCCAAAACCGTATTTAATACTTATTTTAAAAAGGCAACAGGCTTAACACCTAAGCAGTTTCTAAAACAATAAGACTCATTTTCATCTTATAATATTTCTAATTTGTTCGGAATTATAATTCCGAACTTCTCATTTGTTATATAGTACATTTTTCAAAGACCGGCTAAATACTTTTGTGTTGTAATTAAAAATAAATCATTATGAAAACAACAATCATATCAGCATTCATATTAACGCTAATTACTGCAAACGGTTTTAGTCAGAAATTAACACAAACGGTAAGAGGCCAAATTATTGATAGCGATAGTAAAGTTCCATTAATTGCTGCCGAAATTAGAATAATAGGAAGTGATCCTTTGGTTGGAACCGTTACTGATATCAACGGAAATTTTCGCTTGGAAAATATTCAGGTTGGTAGAGTTTCTTTATTACTTTCTTATTTAGGATATAACAATTCCACGGTTTCCAATATTATCGTAAACTCGGGTAAAGAAGTTGTTTTAAACCTGAGTATGCAAGAGTCTATTGTGAAAATAGATGAATTTGTTGTAAAAGCATATGAGAATAAAGGTGAAGCAATAAATGAAATGGCATTGGTAAGTACTCGTTCCATTTCTTTAGCAGAATCTAAACGATATGCAGGAGGTTTTGATGATCCTTCAAGAATACTGGCAAATTTTGCAGGAGTTACAAGCACGCAAGATGGAAATAATGACATTATTGTAAGGGGAAATTCTCCTAAATACATGCTATGGCGATTAGAGGGGGCGGAGATTACGAATCCCAATCACTTTGCAGATCAGAATGGAGTTGCTGGAGGTATTAGCGCTTTAAATAATAATTTATTGGCAACATCCGATTTTGCTACAGGTGCTTTTGCTCCAGAGTATGGAAATGTTTTATCCGGAGTTTATGATGTTAAATTAAGAGCAGGTAATAATGAGAAAAGAGAAGCTACAGCTGGTTTAGGAATTTTAGGAATGGACCTCGCTTTAGAAGGTCCATTTAAAAAAGGGTATGCAGGCTCTTATCTTTTAAATTATAGATATTCTACTATTTCGTTAGTAGATAATTTAGGTTTGGTAGATATTGGGGGTATACCAAAATTTCAGGATATGGCTTTCAAAGTGGTGCTTCCAACAAGAAAAGCAGGAACATTTTCTTTGTTTGGACTTGGAGGGAAAAGTGCCATTGAATTAACAGATATTACTCCAGCTATTTGGAAAACACCTACAGATAATGGATTAAATAAAGACATAACTGAAGATTTAATAAAGGATACCTATTTAGCAAATGGAGGCATCAACCATACCTTAACAATTAATAATAAAAGTTTTTTACAAACCTCTTTATCGTATGCTGTTGAAGGATTGGAGGATGAAATTTATGATTCAAAAATAATAGAATCACTCAATATTAATGGACAATCGATTTATGACACTTTAGGGAGAAACTTAAATTTTGAAGCTCGATTAAAAAAATCGATTTATAGGGGTGGGATGAAGTATAATTTCAAAGCGAATGCAAAAAACAATTTTCAAATAGGAGCCAAGTATTCATTATTCGCGTACGAAAGTTCTCAAAGTCAATTTACCGATAATCAAAAAAACAAAACTTCTTTAGTTGACTTTAATGAAAATATTGGAGTAGTTAATAATTTTATTAGTTGGAAACATCGCTTAAATGAGAAAGTAACTGTTGTATCAGGTTTACATAATATGAATGTTTTATACAATAAGAAAAGTACACTAGAGCCAAGAATTGCAGTCAGTTGGAAACCTAACAATATAAATACGTTTAATCTAGGTTATGGCAATCATAGTAAAATGGAAAGTGTACATAATTACTTTACACAAGTAACCGATAATGATGGGAATGTTACAGAACCAAATAAAGATTTGGGGTTATTAAAAGCGCATCATTTTGTGGCTGGATATGAAAATAGATTGTCAGAAAATTTAAGAGCTAAGGTGGAGGTATATTACCAATATTTATACGATTTACCAGTAGAAAATAATGATACTAGTTATTACAGCACAATTAATGAAG
>CAJQON010000044.1 GCA_905479995.1 uncultured Flavobacteriales bacterium
CGTTGAAATATGAACAGTTAAATCACAATTTTGTAATGCCTCAGCTGTATATTCTGTATCGGGCGTAGCTGAAATGAAATTACCGCCCATGGCGATAAATATTTTTGCCTGTTTGGTGTGCATTGCTTCAATAGCATCTACCACATCATATCCATGCTCTCGAGGTGCATTGAATTCAAATTCTTTATCTAAGGCATCTAAAAATGCAGCTTTTGGCTTTTCCCAAATACCCATTGTTCTATCACCTTGAACATTACTGTGGCCTCTTACAGGACAGGTTCCAGCTCCTGGTTTTCCAATGCTTCCTTTGGCCAATAGTATGTTTACAACCTCTCTAATGTTGTTTACTCCATTTTCATGCTGAGTGAGTCCCATTGCCCAACAAATAATAATTTTTTTCTTCTCAATAAGTAGTTGAGCAAATTGCTTGATTTGCTTTTCAGGAATACCACTTTCTATAACAGCTTCGTTAAAGTCGATGTTTTTAACATCGGCTAAAAACTCCTCATAGTTTTCGGTAAATTCATTTATAAAGCCAAGGTCAAAAACAGTTCCTGGATTTTTTTGTTCGGCTTGATACATTAGAAATAATGCAGCTTTCAGTAACGCAACATCTCCATTAATTTTTACCTGCAAATAAAGGTCTGTCAATTTTTCTCCTCCTTTAATGATGGATAAAGGATTTTGTGGGTCAATAAAAACGTTGTTTCCTGCTTCGGGTATTGGGTTTACGCTTACTACATTTCCGCCATTTTGCTTACATTTTTCTAATGCACCCAACATTCTGGGATGGTTTGTTCCTGGGTTTTGTCCCATTACAACAATAACTTCGGCAATGTATAAATCTTCAAGTGTAACGCTTCCTTTTCCAATACCAACAGTTTCACTTAATCCTGCACCACTAGATTCATGACACATGTTTGAGCAATCTGGTAAGTTGTTGGTTCCTAACTGACGTGCAAACAATTGGTACATGTATGCAGCTTCATTGCTAGTTCTTCCAGAAGTATAAAAACAAGCTTCATTAGGAGTGGTTAAACCTTTTAATTTATTACTGATTAACTCAAATGCTTTATCCCAAGCAATAGGCTCGTAATGCGATGAACCTTCTTTTAAAAACATTGGTTCTGTAATTCTTCCGGCTTTACCAATTTGGTAATCTGTCCAATTGCTTAATTCTTCAACGCTATATTTTTTAAAAAAGGTTGGATCAACTCTTTTTGTTGTGGCTTCTTCGGCTATTGCTTTAACACCATTTTCGCAATATTCTCCTAAGGTAGACCGTTTACCGTCTGGGTCTGGCCAAGCGCATCCAGGACAATCAAAACCATCTTTTTGGTTCATTTTGTTTAGTACTTTTATTCCTTGCCAAATTCCTAGTTCTTGACTAATGTGCTTCATAGAAGATACTAGAGCAGGTATTCCAACAGCTTTCTCTTTTCGTTCGGTTAATTTAAGCTTGCTAAATTCTTCAGGAGGAACGATTTGTACTTTGCGTTTATTCATAGATTGGTGTTAAAAACAATTTCTTTTAAAGGTAAGTAAATCGCTAAAATTAGCCGTATTTAGTCGAATATTTTTGTCAATAGAATCTAAATTATGCAAAAAACAACTGAGAAAGACTCCAATTATGATCACTTAGATCAAATGTCAATTAATGAGTTATTGACTAATATTAATAAGGAAGACCAGACTGTTCCGTTAGCAATAGAAAGGGTAATTGGTAACATTGAGCAATTGGTTGAGGTTATTTCGGAAAAAATGAAAGCTGGAGGACGACTTTTTTATATGGGAGCAGGTACAAGCGGAAGGCTAGGGGTGGTAGATGCTTCAGAATGTCCACCAACATTTGGTGTTGAGCATGGCTTAGTTATTGGCCTAATTGCCGGTGGCGATTCTGCTATGTGGAAAGCAGTTGAGTTTGCTGAAGATAGCTTAACGTTAGGTTGGGAAGATTTGATGAAACATGATATTACAGCTAAAGATGTTGTGGTAGGAATTGCTGCATCTGGAACAACGCCCTATGTAGTTGCTGCCTTAAAAAAATGCAATGATATGGAAATAGTCACTGGGTGTATTGTTTGTAATTCAAATAGTCCGGTAGCTGCCGAAGCAAAATATCCAGTTGAAGTAATTGTAGGACCTGAATTTGTTACTGGTAGCACACGAATGAAGTCGGGTACTGCTCAAAAACTGGTGCTAAATATGATTTCTACAGCTGTGATGATAAAGCTAGGTAAAGTTATTGGCAATAAAATGGTAGACATGCAATTAAGTAATGATAAGTTGGTGGACAGAGGAACTAAAATGGTAATGGCTCAACTTGATGTTGATTATAAAATAGCCAATGAGTTACTATTGAAGTACGGAAGTGTGAGGAGAGCTGTAGATAGCGTTAATAATTAAGCGCCTTTTAATGTTTTCATTTTGTAGCCTAGTACCATTAAAATACATCCTTTAGAAATGTTAGCCTCTTCCACTTTAGGAATGGTATAGCTGAGGTACATTTTTCTAGATTTTTCAGGTTCAAAAGAATAAATATTTTGACCTTCTTTAAAATCTAACTTGTACAACAAAACTCGTTTTTTGTGTCCTATAGGTTTGTTGTAAATCTCAACGTTAATCATCTCAGATAAACCTTCAGTGTTAAATAGAAATTTGTATTTTTCTCCCATAAATAATGGAATTTCTATTTCTTTCATTTGTTTTTTCGTTTTGTAGGTAAAACGAGAGGTTTTGGCAGAGTCGTATTTAAAGTCAGGTTTAAGTTCTTTTTTTAAAACCGATTTTAATGCTACAACATCACACTCTTGTATTTGAAAAGCACAGAGGCTTAAAAAAACAATGATTAAGCTAGTTATGAAAGCAGATTTATATTGCATCAGTTATAGTTTGTAACCTATCATAAAAGCAGCACAAAAGTCTTTAGGATCTTCTAAAGAAGGAGGTACAATGTAGGTAATGTAAAGTTTTTCTCCTTTTTTAGGTTCAAAAATGTACAAGTCTTTACCTTCTTCTCTTACTTCTTTTAATGCAAAAAGGACCTTTCCTGTTTTAAAGCCATCTTTTTTGTTAGAGATATAAATTTGAAAATTTTTATCCGCTCCAGCGGTATTAAATACAAAACGATACTTTTCTCCATCAAACAATGGCACTTCTATTTTCTTTCCCTGAAATTCTCCAGAACTTTTAAAAGGAGTAATGTTAGATGAATCGTATCTGTAATCAGGAATAAGTTCTTTTTTTAACTTCGACTTTATTCCTGCAGAATCACAAATCCCAGTTGTTTGGATGGCTGCTGTTGAGATAAATGCAGTAACAGAAAATGCCAATATGTAAATGTATTTTGAGTTCATTATTTTGCGGTTTTACATCCGATTACACAAACCATACATCCGGTTTTGTCGGGTCTTCCTGTGCGGGGGATAATGTAGTTAATATATATTGTTTTATTTTCTTGAGGATCAAAAATATAAACGTTTTTTCCGTCTTCTTTTTGTTCAAGAAGAGAAAATAATGCAGTCCTATTCTTTTTAGATTTCTTTTGGTTGTAAATCTTAATGTCAACATCGTTTGGCATCCCAGCAATGTTAAATAAAAATCTAAAATCTTCGCCTTCAAATAAAGGTGCTGCGATTTCAATTACTTGTTGCTTTCCAGTGTATGTTATTCTTGAAACTTTGTAAGAATCATAACGATATTCTGGCTTTAATTTTATTAGTAACTCATTTTTTAAGCTTCTAATATCACAATTAGAAGAAGAATACTGAAAAGCGGTACTTGCAAAAATAAGCGCTATCAATCCTAATACTCCAAGTATCTTTTTCATTTGAAAATAATTTTAGTTAAATACAAATGAAGATTACTCTCCAATTACTTTTGTTCTTAATGCTGTAACATCTAAACTAAGTCCGTTAATTTGCTCGTCAGATAAGGTGAATGCTTCTTCACTTTCATCGCTATAACCAGCAAAGTGCTTGTTAATTCCTTCTAAATCTGCAATTAATTCAGTGTAATCACCATCTTCATCACTTTGTTGTATAGACTTGATAAGTCCATCAAGAATTACAGCTTGTTCAGATAACCTAGAAATTAACTTTTCATTTTTTTCGTTTTCGTTTACTTTAACACCTAAATACATTGTTTCAATCCAAGCTCCAGCAAAAATAATGTATCCAGTAGATCCCATTCCGTTCTCTTCTAAATAATCATCCATTTGCATTTGTAAATCTGCCATAATAAAAGTTAATGAATCTTCATTTCCAACATTATCTTCTAATCTGCTAGTAAGTCCCATAGTATTTAGTACATCCGTCATCCACATTTTTTCAGATAACTTTCTTAATGTGCTTAAATAGTTAATAGACTGTTGAGTTTGGTCGTTCATTAAACAGTAAGCCATATCAGCAGAATAAACACCAAAGTTTAATTTTTGATCGTATTTTGAATTTAATTTATCAGCATTTTCAGGCTTGTTTGCAAGATCTCCGATGTAAGTTAAACCTGCCGTTTTAAATAGTTCAGCAATTTGTAAAGGAGAAGGTAGTATGTATTCAACCTGATCTAATAATTCCATATCAGTAGGTTCAACTTCTTCAGTAATGGCTTCTTCTGTAATAATTTCTTCATCGCCACCACAAGCGTATAATAAACTTGAAATGATTAAAAGAGCTGCTAGTTTTATCGTTAATTTTTGCATTGTATTTTAGTTTAATTTTTTTGTAAATTAATGGAATTTAATTGACTATTGCAATTATTTAGGTTTGTATAACACCAACATTATAAGGTTTTTCAATAGGAGCGTGATTGGCCGCTTCAATTCCTATAGAAATCCATTTCCTAGTATCTAAAGGATTAATAATAGCATCAGTCCAAAGTCTTGAAGCACTATAGTAAGGAGATATTTGTTGGTCGTATTTACTTTTTATGTTGTTGTACAATTCTTCTTCTTTTTCTTTTGAAATTTCTTCACCTCGAGACTTTAAAGAAGCCACTTCAATTTGAAGAAGTGTCTTTGCAGCAGCAGCTCCACTCATAACTGCTAATTGTGCACTTGGCCAAGCTACTATTAAACGAGGATCGTAAGCCTTACCACACATGGCATAATTTCCTGCGCCATAAGAGTTTCCTACTATTACTGTAAATTTTGGAACAACAGAGTTAGCCATAGCATTAACCATTTTAGCTCCATCTTTAATAATTCCGCCATGTTCAGATCTCGATCCAACCATAAAACCACTAACATCTTGTAAAAAAACCAAAGGAATTTTTTTTTGGTTACAAACCATTATAAAACGAGCAGCTTTGTCTGCAGAGTCAGAGTATATTACTCCACCAAACTGCATTTCTCCTTTCTTGGTTTTAAAAACTTTTCGCTGATTGGCAACAATTCCAACAGCCCATCCATCAATTCTGGCATAACCACAAACAATCGATTTTCCGTATTCCTCTTTGTACTCTTCAAATTCAGACTTATCTACCATTCGGGCAATAAGATCTTTCATTTCGTAAGGCTTTTCTCGGGTTTCTGGTAAAATTCCAAAAATTTCCTTTTCATCTAATGTTGGTTTGGCAGATTTTGATCTGTTGAATCCAGCAGTTGGCTGATCACCAATCTTATCCATCATTCCTTTAATCTTATCCAAACAGTCTTTATCGTCTAAACATTTATAATCAATAACTCCTGATATTTCTGTTTGAGTAGTTGCACCTCCTAAGGTTTCATTGTCAATGTCTTCACCAATAGCAGCCTTAACCAAATAAGATCCTGCTAAAAATATAGATCCCGTTTTGTCAACAATTAAAGATTCATCGCTCATAATTGGGAGGTAGGCACCTCCTGCAACACAACTTCCCATAACTGCTGCAATTTGGGTAATTCCCATAGAAGACATAATGGCATTGTTTCTAAAAATTCTACCAAAATTTTCTTTGTCTGGAAATATCTCGTCTTGCATTGGTAAATATACACCAGCACTATCTACCAAGTAAATAATTGGCAAATGGTTTTCCATAGCAATTTCTTGTAGCCTTAAGTTTTTCTTTCCAGTAATAGGAAACCAAGCTCCAGCTTTAACGGTAGCATCATTAGCAACAACAATACATTGCTTTCCACCAATGTAGCCGATTACACCTACAACTCCACCTGCAGGACAACCACCATGCTCCTCATACATTCCATCTCCAACCAACGCTCCAATTTCAATTTGTTCAGCTTTATTGTCTAAAAGGTAATTGATTCTTTCTCGAGCGGTTAATTTTCCTTTAGCGTGTTGTTTATCTATTCTAGATTTCCCACCACCTAAATAAACCTTTTCTAGTTTCTTATTTAAATCAGAAACCAACATTTTATTTTTATCTTCATTCTTGTTGAAGATCAGTTCTTCTTTTTTCGACATTCCTTTTTCTTTTGGTGATCCAAATATAATTATAAAGAAGTAAAAAGAATTAATTTTATGGAAATGTAATTGTATTGCATCACTATTATAACAAACTTGCGACTTATGCTTAAAAATTACTTTCTTATTGTATTGGTTTTCTTATTGCCAATTGGATACTTTGCTCAAACACATTCTGTTGTAGTAATGGGTAAAATTACGGATGCTAAGTCTAAACAAAACATTGAGAGTGTTCACGTAAAGGTAAATCAACGAAACATTGTTGTTAAGTCTGATCAAAATGGTAACTACCTTATTCGGTTCGATAAAAAGAAAAGAGCCATTTTAGTTTTTTCTCATACCAGTTACGAAATTAATTATCAACCAGTCACGTCATCTAACGATACCATATACTTAAGTGTTAAATTGAAAGAAAAGATAGCTGTGTTGCCAGAATTTAACTTTGATGAGAATACTGATCCAATACCGGTATTTAAAAGTGTAAAAATTAGCATTGCCGATTATGAGTTTTATGAAGATAAATACCTCTTTTTGGCTTATGGGAAAAGGTTAAATAAAGACAGTGAAATATATTTGGTTGATCAAAATGAAGCTATTCTGTCCAAACATTTTATACCTGGAGAACCAGTTGAACTTTATACTGATTATATGGGGAATGTTAATTTAATATGTAAAAAAGCCATTTATCGAATTGGTGTTCAAGATGACAAAGTGTCTATTTATGAATTGCCTTTAGATAACTTTAATCAACTGATAAAACCAATTGTTGATACATTAGAAGGAAGCATTTATTTTTCCGATTTTTTGTATCAATTCCCTCGGTTTAAGTATTATTCATTTAGTTTGGAAGATACAACGGTAAGTGTTATTAAAGAAATTGTACATACCGATATGGATTGGCGCTATAGTTTTGAATATCATTTTTTAAGTAATGCCGATAAGCAGTTTGCAAAACGAATGGCAAAGCGACTTAAAGGGTTTGATAAATATGATGTTGCGGCTCATATGACAGGCTTTTCTAACAGTTTTTTGTATGAAGAAGTTTATGCTCCCATGTTTGTAATTAACGACACCATAAATATCTTTGATCATTCTGAAGCAACAATATGGAAATTTGTTGAAGATACAATTCAGGTAGACAGTATTGCTTTTACTTACCATGAACCCAAAAAGAAAAGCGAATGGAAACGGCAATTAATTATGGATGAAGTAAACGGTAAGGTTTACGGAGTTTTTTTACGCAACGGATACTACTATCTAAAAGAAATAAATAGCAGTAATGGTAAGGTCGCCAATGAAAAAAAACTACATTATCAATATGTAGAACAATTAAAAATTAAAGATGACTTTGTGTTTTATATCTATAAAGAAAAGGGTTCTTTAACTAAAAAGTTTTTATACAAAGAGCCAATTTAATGGAGCATATTGGGGTAAACGTATAAAGATTCTGAGCCAATACCAGCCGTAATTTCATTCCAATTGTCAATTGTAAGGTCCACTTTTACCACTCCACAAGGAGGTATATCGCCAGAGTTTTCGTTAGTTAAATAATTTCTTGTTTGAGTTAATCCAGGATTATGACTAATTATTGCAATAACATCATTGCTGTCATCTGAATTGGATATGAATTGGATAAGGTTTGCTGGAGTAATTAGATAAAGCGATTCTTTATACTGGATTTGACTTGCATTATAATGAATATCATTGCATAAATATTTTGCAGTAACTCTTGTTCTCATTGCGTTACTACAAAAAATCTTATCGAATTTAATGCCTAACACTTCAAGGTGTTGACTCATTGATTTAGCGTTTTCTTTACCAGTGTTGCTTAAAGTGCGATGAAAGTCGTCCTTGTTTAGGTCTGATTCGGCATGTCTTATTAGGTAAATGGTTTTCATAATTTCGATGAATTGGGGTTTATTGTCGACAAGAATTGTTTTTATCGATGAATTACGTATATTTGTCGATAAATTTACCAAATTAATCGATATGATCGTATTTGTAATGTTTGTAGTTGTAGTTTTGGCGGCAGCTCTTTTTTTAAGAGGAGAGGGTGGTAGCTTTGGAAATACCAATGTTTCAGAATCAAACAAGAAAAAAATTAGTACATCAGATAAAAATTACTTTTTATAGTCTTTAATTTTAACTTCCCATAAGTTAAAGTTTTGTGTAAAAGCCCTTGAAGAAATTTTCTTCAAGGGCTTTAAACTACTACACTAGCTATCAAACTTATCTACTTACTTTTAATATAATTAAATTCAATTGTTCTATTTCTGTTAAAAGTTCAATGTACTTATTGGTTTTGCCCTCCATCATCAATCTTTTAGCTGTTTGTTTTAGTTCTGAATATCTTTTTTTAAGTTCTAACATTTTTTCTAGTTTTTTAGGTTTACGGTTAATTCGTCATATTTAAAGTTAAATTAACTTCAATTGTTTACTTTCAATTTACGTGCCAAACTCATATTATATTGTAGGCGAATTGTTAAAAAAAGTTAAAGGCTTTGTGGAGTATTCCAAATGCTCAATTATTCGTATCTTTATACCTTCTTATGAAAAGGAAATTAATACATATCGTTTTATTTTTGGCTGTATCCTTTAACGCTGCTGCTCAAGATGATTATGTGTTAGATAAAGATTCGTTACAAACTAAAGATAAATTACATTATAGTTTCTCGGTTGGAGCTGGAGTGGGGTATTCTAGTAATTTGGGCGATTATTTTAGTACTTATTATAGCCCTTCAATTAGTTACGATGTATCTCCTGAGTTTTCTATTGCTGCTGGATTAACCCATGTAAGAAGTAGTGTAGATGCTTTGCCAATGAGAACGGATTTTGGGTATCAGAACTTTACTGGAAATATTGCTCAGTATTATAGCTATGTTGAAGGAAACTATAAGGTAAACGATAAATTGATAGTTGGAGGTTCAATATTTTATGACTTTAGCAATTATCAGGATGTAAATGGGTCAACTTATCAACCACAAAACAACTTAGATAATATAGGGTATTCAGCTCATGCTAGATATAAGGTGAGTAAAAATATGACCATTGAAGCCGAACTTAGGGTAAATGATAAATCCCCTATGAGAGGCGGATTTTTTGGAGGCGCAGAGCATAATTTTATTGGGAGATAATCATCTTCTAAATTTTTCTTTTGAATTTCTTTTTGACAAGTCTTTAATCTTAACTTTGCATTAAAATTAAATGCATGCTAGTTGTATTATCTCCTGCAAAAAAGTTAAATGAAAACCACGCTGTATTGGATGGTGGTTCAGTCCCTCAATTTGTTAATGATGCCAGTAAACTCATTAATAACTTAAAGAAATACAGTCCTAAAAAACTGAGTAAGCTAATGAGTTTAAGTGATGCTCTGTCGGAATTAAACGTGGAACGTTACCAAAATTGGAGTGTTAATCATAATTCCGAAAAGGCAAATTCTGCTGGATTAATTTTTGATGGTGAAGTTTATACAGGTCTGGACGCTGCAAACTTTAGCAAAAAACAAATGGAGTATGCTCAAAACAATCTTAGAATTTTGTCAGGACTTTATGGCATATTAAAACCATTGGATATGGTACATCCTTATCGTTTAGAAATGGGAACAAAATTAAAGACAGGCAGAAATAATAATTTATATGAGTTTTGGGGTGACAAAATTGTAAATGAGGTAAACGAATTACTGTCTGATCAAAAAGAAAGGACGCTAGTAAATTTAGCTTCAAATGAATACTTTAAAGTCATTAATAAAAAGAAGTTAAAAGGAGAAATAATTACTCCGATGTTTAAAGATTTTAATAACGATAAGTATAAAGTTGTAATGGTATATGCTAAAAAAGCCAGAGGAATGATGGCCAATTATATCATTAAAAACAAAATAGAAAAAGTTGAAGATTTGAAAGGGTTTAATGAGGCAGGTTACTGTTTTAATGCTGCTGCTTCAACCGATAATGAATTGGTATTTTTAAGAGGATAGTTATGATAGGAGAAAGAATAGAGTTAGAAGCGAGTAAAGTTACACCTCAAGGGGTTTATTTAGTAACGACCGAAGGAAGAGAAATTTTATTGCCTAACAAATACGTTCCAGAAGATATACAGATGGGAGATATGGTTGATGTTTTTATCTACACTGATTCTGAAGATAGGATTATTGCAACTACGCTAGAACCTAAAATTAAATTGAATAGTTTGGCTTTCTTAAAAGCAATTGATGTAAACAGTTTTGGAGCCTTCTTTGATTGGGGTATGGAAAAGGATTTATTGGTTCCTTTTGCCGAACAAGCTAATCCTGTTAGAGGAGGAGTTGGTTATTTGGTTTACTTGTATAAAGATGAAGTAACCAATAGGTTGGTTGGAAGTACTAAGATTGGGAAGTACATTAAAAAAAATAAACTAAGCGTTAAGTCAGGAGATAGGGTTGATTTGTTGGTTAGTGGAGAAACTGAAATTGGATACAAGGTTATAGTAAACAATAAGCATTATGGAATGGTGTTTAAAAACGAAGTTTATAAAGACATTAAATTAGGTGATAAGTTAAGCGGAAATGTTCAGCGAATTAGAAAAGACAATAAGTTGGATATTACTTTAAACAGTTCTAGTTTAAATGATGTAGAAACACTCGCAAACAAAATATTTGAGCGTTTATTAAAGGAGAAAGGGCAAATTAATATTTCTGACAAAAGTGCACCGGAAATTATATACAAAGAGTTTCAGGTGAGCAAAAAAGCCTTTAGACGAGCTGTAGGTTTGTTGTATAGCGAACGAAAAATAACGATTACGCCAGAGAATATTACTTTGGTAAAAGACTAAGAGTTCTTTTCTTCGAATCCAGCTACAATTTCTTCTAGCGATTTCCCTTGCAATGCAATGGAAGCTTTAGCACTCTCAACAAAAGGGTGATCTGGATAATTGTCAATAAATTCTTGGTAATAAATTACTGCTGTTTCATCTTCATTTAGCATATCTCCAACAATCATAGCTTTATAAAACAGAGCCATTGGAGCGTTTTTATGATTAGGTTTTCTTTCTAGTAAATCATTAAAATGCTTTATAGCAACATGGGGTTTGTTTAGTGCTTTAGCTAGTTCTCCAGCTTTAAATTGGTACTCTAACGAAATAGCTTCAAAGCTATGGTGCTTAATGTAGTCTTCATATGCAGCTAACAATTTTTCGGCATAGGGTTTATTAAAATTAAGACTATCCTTAAATAGTAGATCTGTATAAAGCTCTATTTCTTCTGTTCTCTCTTCAAAAGTATCAATAACTTTTTCTTCAGAAGTTCCTTCTTCAATAGTTACTTCACCTTCGTTTCCTGAACAGCTATATAAAAGGCCTGCGCTAAAAATAGCCAATAATAAATTTTTCATAATCTTAGTGTTTTGCTTTAACCAATGGAAATTTCATTCGGTAGTTTACCTTAATGTTTCCTTTGGCAATATCATTTAATTTTCCTTTTATTAACCGTTTTCTAAGTGGATTTATTTTATCAGTAAATAAAACGCCTTCAATATGATCGTATTCATGTTGTATAACTCTAGCAGCAATACCATCAATCGTCTCTTCAATCAATTCAAATTTTTCATTGTAATATTCAATTACCACATTAGGTTGGCGACTAACATCTTCTCTAATTCCAGGGATACTTAAGCAGCCTTCTTCAAACTTCCATTCTTTGCCACTTTCTTCCACTATGATTGGATTAATAAATACGCGTTTAAAATCTGCTAATTCGGGATGTTCATCATCTTCATTAAAGCCAGAAGCATCTACAATAAAAATACGAAGTGGTAAACCAATTTGAGGTGCAGCTAAACCAACACCTTTAGAGGCATACATAGTTTCAAACATGTCTTCTAAAAGCAGGTTTAAATCTGGGTGGTTTTCATCTATCTCTTTCGTTTCTTCTCTTAAAACGGGAGTTCCGTATGCTACAATTGGTAATATCATGCTGTAAAAGTAATTATATTTTTTGTTCCTTTGTCAGAGATCTATCAGTCAAAATTATAAAGGAGGACTTCATGGGAAAAATATTTTTTTTAGTAGCAATCTGTTTTGTTGTTGGATGCGGACAAGAAGCTCCAGTTAAGCAGCAATTAGAAGTTAGTGGTTATGCACAGGGTACAACATATAAAATCTTATACATTAGTGAAGATGGTGTGAATTATCAAAGATCGATAGATTCTTTACTTATAGCAGTGGATAATTCTTTATCTACTTATCAAAAAAAATCCATTATATCTAAATTCAATCAATCAGAAAAATCATTTGAAGTAGATCAGTTGTTTATTGATGTGTTTGATCAAGCTAATAAAGTTTATACAGCAACTAATGGTGCATTTGATCCGACAATTGCTCCTATAGTTAATGCTTGGGGTTTTGGTTTTGAAAAAAATGGAGAAACTGACAGCTTAAGAATTGATAGCTTGTTGCATTATGTTGGGTTTAATAATGTTTCAAGAAATGGAAAAATTGTTTCTAAAAAAACTGGAATGATGCTCGATTTTAATGCTATTGCTCAAGGATATACTGTAGATGTTTTAGCTGATATGTTAGCCCAAAAAGGGGTTTCTAATTATTTGGTTGAAGTAGGAGGTGAGCTAAAGTCTTCAGGTTTAAATTTAAGAGATACTTTATGGAGGGTTGGAATTAATACGCCATTACCTGGTTTGGAAGCTGAGGATATTGAAGCTATTGTGAATTTGGATAATAAATCGTTGGCTACTTCTGGAAATTATCGCAAGTTTTATGAGAAAGATGGCGTAAAATATTCGCATACTATTAGTCCTAAAACTGGATTTCCGGTTAAGCACAATTTGTTAAGTGCTACAGTAATTACAGAGGTTTGCGCTATGGCCGATGCGTATGCTACAGCTTTTATGGTAATGGGACTAGATGAAAGTATTGAATTTTTAAAGGAACATAATGAGCTTATGACATTATTAATTTATAGCGATGAAAACGGTGATTTACAAACCTTTACGACTGAAAACCTGAGAGAACATATTGAGTTGAATCCCGAAAAAAGATAGATGTAGGCATTAAAAGTGTCGTTGAACTTGCATTTTTGACAATTATTCGTAAGATTTGTGTACATTTAAAAAAAATCAATACAAATAAATTTAACGAAGATGGAAGGAATAGAAGATAATAAGAAGAACGATCATAGTAGAGAAGAGGTATATTCTAACGCAGTAAGAGCAGGGAAAAGAACTTATTTTTTTGATGTAAAGGCGACTCGGGCAGAGGATTATTATTTAACGATAACAGAAAGTAAACGTAGATTTAATAACGATACTCAAAAATTCTTTTTTGAGAAGCATAAATTGTTTTTATACAAAGAAGATTTCGAGAAATTTTCTGAAGGATTAATTGATGCAATTAGTAAGATAAAAGAATTAAAAGCTGAACAAGGCGAAGAGATAGTAGAGAAAGTGGCAACAGAATTTTCTGATGTGAGCTTTGATGATTTAGGTAGCGAAGCTACTCCAGCAGATTAATTTAACAGAGATAACAAAAAAAAGCCTTGACTAAGTCAAGGCTTTTTTTTGTTTCAATACTTTATCTTATTTCTTTTTAAATGCGTTGATGGCTTTCTTTGTAAAGTCAGATAGGACAAGTTTCCCACTCATTCCTGCACGTTCAGCTAAAAGTGTGTCCCAGTTTTCTGTTCCTTCCCAAAATACTTTCTTTAACATGCTCATTGCTTCTGGATTCGATTTTGCTAGCTTGTTGGCCAATGTGTTAATGGCTTCGTCCATTTCAGTAGCATCATCAAAAGTAGCAGCATATAAGCCTTTTTCTCTAGCCCATTCTGCCGAATACCACTCAGTAGCATTGATGGCCATCATACTCATGGCAGAAGTTCCAACTTTACGTTCAACAGCTGGTCCAACTACAAATGGTCCAATACCAACAGCTAACTCACTTAATTTAACGGATGCAAATTTAGTAGCATAACAATAGTCTACAGCACTCGCCATTCCAACTCCACCTCCTACAGCTTTACCTTGCACTCTACCGATAATAAATTTAGGACATTTTCTAGCTGCGTTTATTACATTGGCAAATCCCGAAAAGAAGACTTGTCCTGTTTCTAAGTCATTGATAGAAATGAGTTCATCAAAACTTGCTCCTGCACAAAAGGCTCTTTCTCCTTGAGATTTTAAGATGATAACTTTAACACTTTCGTTGTTGCCAACTTCAGTTATAGTTTCGGCTAGTTTGTTCAATACTTTTCCTGGTAATGAATTACTTAGTGGATGAAAAAATTCTATTGTAGCAATTCCTTTTTCATTTACAGAAAACTCAACGCTTCCTTGTTCTACTGCTGTTTCCATATCTTATTGTTCTTTTTCTTCTGAGAAGGTTAATACATAGCCGTTTACATCAACAATAGAAAATTCAATGGTGTTGTAAAAAGTGCTTTCTAAATCAGCAATAATTTCTACTTCGTTATTGAATAGTTCTTCGTGTAGTTCGGTAATTCTATCTACTTTAATGTAAAAGGTTAAACCACCACCAGGTTTTTCACCTGCCAATCGTGGCAATTCGCTACTTAAGCTTTTTTTTGTTTGAAACATGAATAAAATATCATTCCGTTTAACCATTGCCCAGTCAAGTTTCCCTGTTTCAGGAACTGTCATTAAAACAGTAAAGCCTAAAATATCTGTATAGTATTCGATGGTTTCTTCAACATCGTTTACCATTAGGTTTGGTGTAAGTGAGTTTAATGCCATTAATCTTGATTTTTAAATTTTACCATTGTTAATATTGTAGTTAATGCTACTGTTTCTCCAGTTTCATCATAAACATCTACTAAAAATTTTACGATACCTTTTTTAATATCCATTCCCTTAGGGATTTCTTCATCAGGAGCAAACTCTTTCTTTTCTTGAGAAATTTTTTCTTTACATGTAAAACGCACTCCTAGCGTCATGCCTGGATAAACAGGTTTGGTAAATCTACATTCGTCAATACCATAATTTAGTAATACTGGACCTTTTGGTCTGTATACAAAAAGACCAGCAGCTCTTGAAAGTACCCAATAACCATGTGCTACATTTTGTTCAAAAATGGTCTCGTCTAAAGCATCTGGATCTACGTGAGCATAAAATTTATCTCCACTGAGGTTTGCAAAATTGGTTATATCCTCAGGGACAACAAGATGTTTGTCTGTTAAAACAGTATCGCCTATTTCAACTTCTTCAAAGTATTTTTGGAAAACATGCTCTTCCGTTATTGTTTGTTCTCCACCATATTGGTATTGTTTGGAGATTTTTGTTAGCATTGTTGGCGATCCCTGAATCGCTGTTCTTTGCATGTAATGCAATATACCACGTTTTCCTCCCATTTCTTCACCACCACCAGCACGTCCTGGTCCACCATGAGTTAATAGTGGCATTGGAGATCCGTGTCCTGTGCTTTCTTTCGCACAAGCAGCATTTAATACTAAAATACGTCCGTGCATTGCAGCAGCTCCTAAAACAAATTCTGAAGCAATTTTATCGTCATTGGTTATAATAGAACAAACCAACGAACCTTTACCCATTTTGGCTAATTCAATGGCTTCGCTTAAGTCTTTATATGGTAATATGGTAGAAACTGGACCAAATGCTTCCACATCATGACAATCCGTTTTGTTAAAAGGATCGTCATTTAAAAATAGAATGGGAGAGATGAATGCTCCCTTATTTTTATCTGCTCCTTCAACAGTGAAATTGTCAACATCACCAAAAACTATTTGTTGTGATTTAGCTAAAAGAGCTACTTTTTCTTTTACTTCAATTAGTTGTTCTTGCCCAGCTAACGACCCCATTCTTACTCCTTCAGTCGAAGGATCTCCAATGATAGTTTGTCCCAATCTTTTTCCCAAAGCTATCTGTACATCTTCCACTAATTTTTCTGGAACAATAATTCTTCTTACAGCTGTACATTTCTGACCAGCTTTTACGGTCATTTCTCGTTGTACTTCCTTAATAAAAATGTCAAATTCTGCCGTTCCAGGAACAGCATCTTCTCCTAATACAGAAGCGTTTAATGAGTCGGCTTCCATATTAAATGGAACCGCTTCTTGCACTAATCTTGGATGAGATTTTAACATCTGTCCGGTAGAGGCCGAACCTGTAAAGGTTACTACATCTTGACTTTCAACATGGTCGATTATTCCGTTGGCCGAACCACAAATTAATTGTAATGCGCCTTCAGGTAAAATGCCAGAAGCAATAATTTCTTTTACCATTACTTCTGTAACAAATGAGGTAACGGTTGCTGGTTTAACAATGGCCGGAACACCTGCCATAAAGTTAACGGCAACTTTTTCTAACATTCCCCAAATAGGAAAGTTAAATGCGTTTATGTGAATGGCAACACCTTGTTTTGGTGTCATAATATGATGACCGATAAACGTTCCTTCTTTAGAAAGAGGAGCCATCTCTCCATCCATATAAAACGGTTGATCTCCAAACTGACGTCTTAAGCTAGCATTGGCAAATAAATTTCCTATTCCACCTTCAATATCTATCCAACTATCAACTTTTGTAGCTCCAGTTTGAGCACTTGATATATAGAATTTTTTCTTGATGCTCATCAAGTGTAAGGCCAACTTTTTTAGCATTAATCCTCTTTCTTGAAAAGTCATTTTGGCTAATGCAGTACCTCCAATTGTTCTTGCATAATTCATCATCTCTCCAAAGTCTAATCCTTTGCTCGATGCTTCTGCAACTTTTTCTCCGGTTAACGCATTGTATAACGCTTTTCCTTCTCCTTCACCTTCTATCCATTTGCCTTGGGCATAGTTCTGTAATTTCATAAAATGTATGTGTTTTAGGGCAACTAAATTAGGGGTTTAATGGGAATAAAACAACAAAGTGAAGGTGCTTATTTCACTTCTTCATTCAGTGTTTCTTCGAGCTCGTTTAGAGCGATATTGTAATTGATTCGACCTTCTGTAGCTGTTGATATTTTACCAGTTTCTTCGGATACAATTATGGCGATTGATCTTGAGGTTTCGGTAATTCCAGCAGCAGCTCTATGTCTTAAGCCAAAGTGGCTTGGAAATTCTTGGTTTTCTGATACTGGCAAGATACAGCGTGCTGCAATAATTTTATTATTTTCTATAATTACACCACCATCGTGCAATGGACTATTTTTAAAAAAAATAGATTCGAGCATTGCAGCTGAAACTTGAGAATTTATTTTTTCTCCAGAGGCCGAATAGTACTTTAATTCTGAATGTAAGTCTAAGATAATGAGTGCTCCAGTTTTGGTTGCTGCCAAACTCTTTGTTGAGGATAAAATGGAATCAATATCTAGTTGTTGTCCCTGGCTTTCTTTTGTTTTTAAAAGGTTTATAAATTTATTTTTTCGTTTACCAGAAAAGAATTGATTATTACCAATAAGCAATAAAAACCGTCTTAATTCTTGTTGAAAAACAATGATTAATGCCAAAACTCCAACACCAATAAATTGACCTAGGATTTCACTTAAAAGCTCCATTTGTAAGGCTTCAACAATTTTCCAGAAAAGATAAATGGCTAATATTCCTAAGAATATTCTTATGGCAACAGTGCCCTTTACCAACTTGTATAGTTGAAACATAATAATGGCTACCAGTAGTATGTCGATTAAATCGAGCCATCTAAATGTTATAAAAAGGAGCGTGTTAAGCATAAGTCAAAAATAGTATTTATTAGTTGTCGTACCTAGTATTTGCTATTTCTAGTAAGACATTATAAAATGATTCATTAATCATTTTAGATTTTAACCACGCATAAAAAGTCATGGCTTGTAAATCTTCTTGTTCCGAGGGTATTTTAACTAATGTAGTTTTAACTTGTTCAACAAAATGAGTGTCTTTCATTAATTGCGGGTTATTAATTATACTCTTTAATGTTTGAATAAATTGATTGGCTCTGGCATATAGAGGGTGGTTAAATAATTCGGAAAAATTGCGTTCGAACGACCGAATTCTATTTAATGAAATTTCATAATTCTCTAATTCATACTGAATCATAATTTCAATCATGTTCTTTTTAAGTACCCATTCAATTCCCATTTTTTTAATGAGCCAATTGTCGGAATGGTTTAAGGTTTGAAGAATGAAATTACTTTTTTTGTATTGCTCGGAATAACCGTAATAGATAGAAAGGTTGAATTTAATGTTAATCTGTTCTTCCAACGGAAGTTTGCTTAGGGCATTGGGTTTTATATTTTCTAATAGTGTTATTGATTCATTATTATTATTTAAAAAAGAAAAGTTGGCAGCTTGCAACATTAAATGCTTGGGGTAGAATTGTTTGTAGTAAGCTTTATTGTTTTCCAGCATGCTATCGTGCATTTGGCTGAGGTATCCATTCGATTCGTTAAATTTTCTATTTCTGTACAAAACGTGGGCAATCATGTAAAGGATATTTATTTTGTAGAAATGATTTTTTTTCGAGAAACCGTGTTTAGTATTTAGTTTTTCATAAGTATGTATAATGTAAGGTTCAAAATTATAAAAGTCTTTTCTTGAGAGCATTACTCTTCTTGTAAGGTCAAGTACTTTGAATAAAATCTCGGGGCGTTTAAAAACCACATCCTTTAATTTGTATTTGGTCAATAAGTCATCAATAATGCTATTTACGTTTTTATTTTCACCAGATCGAATCACTACATTGATTTCTTTTTTAATGAAGTTATAGGCAATATTGATTCGTTCATTTTCATCTACCAAGACTTTGTTTGCTTCCCATTTTTTATAAATATCGTTAATGTCTGTAGAGAATTCATTGTCTGATTTTTCAATTTGAAGGTGGTAAATGTTGTTTAGCAATTCATATTGATCATTTTCTATAGCGCTTTGTTCGGCACCGGTTAAAATACGCCAGGCAAATTCATCACTTTTATTATTGAATAAATATGTTGCTAAGGATATTTGTCCTGAAATTGATGAAGTAGCAGTAGTATCGTCATCAATCTGTTTAAGAACAACAAAATCGGTGAGGTGTTTTAGCAGTCTTTTTCGGAGCGTGTGGTAGGCAACTTTGTTTGGGATTGTGTATAGCTTGCTTTGGATTTCCTTTACCGGTGTATTTACGCATATTAACTCAAAAAGGTCTAAGTCTTTTCGTTGCTTCTTGCTTTTCTGTCTATTAATAAAAACACGAAATTCTCTTTTGTCATCTTCCGATAGTGTATTGATTAATTCTTGTAACTTGTCCATTCTATAAAGTCAGTTATGTTTATTGTAAATGTACTATAAATATTATTAATGTAAATGTTATTGACTTTTTTTAAAGTCAGTAATTAAAGTGTTAATGTTTGTTAACTTTTTTAGATGGAGCTAGGTTTGTATTCTATTAAGTTAACTAAAACACTACAAAATGATTCTTATTATTTGTATCCTTTTAAATAAAAAAAAGCGTGTAAAAATTTATGCGCAAGTAAAAAAAATCAAAAGAGAACATGCTGTTCTAATTGAGAATAGAAGAAAATAATACCGTTTGCCAGCTTTGCTATTTTAATACATTGAGCCAATACTTTCGGTTTAATTATTGTCCTAAAATAAGCTACATTTGACTTTAAGATCTATCAAAATGAAAATAAAAAACATTCAATTAAAACTTACAGCTATCATAGTGCTTGTAGTTTTCTTTCAATCTTGCGCACCATCTCGGATTGTTCGTCCATTAGAAAAAGGAGAACGGCAGGTTGCTTTAAATGTGGGAGGGCCATTGTTGGGTTTTGCAGGAACTACAATACCGATGCCATTAACTGCAGTTTCTTACGCCCAAGGAATAACGGATAATGTTACTGCATTTGGTGGGATTCATACCACAGCTATGTTGTTTGGTGTATTTCAAACAGATGTTGGGGTATGTTACAATTTGTATCACCCGGATAGTTCTCAATTTGGATTAAGTGTTAATCCGGTAATTAATATGGCTTTTGATAAATGGGAAGGAAACTTCAAACTATGGCCAGAAATAGATGTGAATGCCTATTGGGAATTTACACCCCAAAAGAGTTTTATATACTTGGGCGCTTCAAATTGGTTTGAACTTTCAGGCACTCGAGCGCATGATGAAGTGCAAGAAAACAGATGGTTATTTAATCCTCATTTAGGCTACACTTATGTAAGGAACAAGTGGAATTATAATATAGAAACAAAGTACTTAGTGCCCAATGTAGCTACTCAACCCAATGTGGTTGACTACAAAGGAATAGGAGGGAATGGAGCTGTTGGTGTATATTTTACGTTTACCAGAAAATTTTAAAAGATGAAAAAGATTTACATATTAATTATAGGAAGCATTTTATTGTCGAGTTGTTTTAAGTTAGATGACAACGTTTTTAATGCAGATGAACTTACAGAATATAAATTAGATGATTTTGATGGAGAACAAGACTTTGTGTTGGATGCTTCATACGCTATTTCGGATAGTTTAATTGCGCTATTTACGCTAAATTCAAAAATGAGTAACGAATCTTCTCCAAAATCAATTTATGCAGTTTACATTGGAAATATGGATAGCATTGCTACCGATACTGTAATTATGTATTGTCATGGCAATAAATCGCACATGGATTTTTATTGGCAACGCGCAAAATTGTTGGCCAATGTAGGTGGTAAAAATAATTATGGTGTATTGATGGTCGATTACCGTGGTTATGGTATGAGCCAAGGGTCACCATCAGAAGAAGGAATGTATACTGATGTTAATGTTGCTTTGGATTGGTTAAAACAAAGTGGCTTAACCAATGATCGATTAATTATTTATGGATTTAGTTTAGGTACTGCGCCCTCTTGTGAATTAACTGCTCAACCTAGAGCAATGACTCCAGCTAAATTAATTTTAGAAGCACCTTTTGCTTCAGCAGCGGTAATGGTAAATGATGCAAGTGTGTTGGCTATGCCAGCCTCTTTTGTTACCAGTTTAAAGATAGACAATGCAGAAGAAATTAAAAAAGTAAACCAACCATTAATGTGGTTGCATGGCAATAAAGACAATAAACATAATATATTAACGCATGGCCAGGTGGTTTACAGCAACCATCAGGGAGCATTTAAAGAAAGTCATATTGTAAGCGGAGCAGATCATAGCGATTTGCCGGTTATTTATGGTTTTGGAGTATATTGCGAAGCGGTTAATTCATTCATAAAAAAATAGCAAAATGAGAAACTTACAAAACTGGCTAGACGATTATGGTGTAAGTCATCAAAACAAAACCAATAAGCTTATTCATTGGTTTTGTGTGCCCATTATATTTTTTAGTGCAATTGGTTTGTTGGCCAGTATCCCTCACAATTTTATGTTCAATTGGTTTGGGGGAGTGGGCGAAGGGTTAAAGCCTTACATTCATTTTGGAACTTTAGTAGTTGTATTTTCGCTATTTTTTTACTTGCGACTATCTGTTGTAATGGCAGCAGGAATACTGTTGTATTGTTTGTTTTGCCTGTTTGGAGTAGCGAAAATATTAACGGTAGTTCCTTTTGGTTTTGAACTCTGGCAAATTTCTTTAACCCTATTTGTACTCGCGTGGATTATTCAATTTATTGGCCATAAAATTGAAGGTGAAAAACCATCTTTTTTAGATGATTTACAGTTTTTGTTAATTGGACCAGCTTGGTTAATTCATTTTATTTATAAAAAATTAGGGATAAAATTCTAGCAACTTTTTTTGAATAAAGAAAGTTTTTAAGCTTTACTAGAGCTTACAAAAGATATAATACTTAATTTTATGTTACTAATTCGCAAAGCAAGGCATGTCCTTTTTTGTGTAACAACTAATTTTAACCCGTGTAAATCTTATAGAGATTACACCTTTAAACCAAAAGTTCAAAAAACAAATACCAAGTAACAAATCTCATAACGCCAATAAGAGTGTCGTGCTAAACAATGGCATCCTTTGTCGATCCAATGTCATCCTGAGTATTGTCACCCTGAGCCTGTCGAAGGAAAAGCCAAATACTAAAAACCATACACCATAAACTAAAACCTAATTTCCCATGAAAAATATCCTTTTAATTACCGCATTTATTTTTGCAGGATTTACTGCTAACGCACAATTTACCTTAATACCAGATACCAATTTTGAAAAGGCCTTGATTGGCTTAGGTTACGATTCTGGTCCATTGGACAATAGAGTACCTACAGCAAATATAAATACCATTACCTTT
>CAJQON010000045.1 GCA_905479995.1 uncultured Flavobacteriales bacterium
ATAGGCGTAACCGTTTTCATCTATGTAAATATCGTGGGCTTCTGTAAAAGGATAAGCAGTTCCTGTATACATATAAACATCTCCAGCAGTTATGGCATTGGGCAAATTAGACATGTCAATTATCTTTAACCCACCTCCACCATTATCATTGGTAATATATGCATGTTTGTTCCATACTTTTAAATCTCTCCAAATGGTAGATGCTCCTCCTGTAAAAAACACTTCAACAGGAGCCGAAGGAGTAGAAATATCCACAATAGAAGTTCCATCATTAACACCAACTAAGGCATATTCATTTCCAGTAGTGTCTACATAACCCCAAATATCACTTAAATCACCATGACCAGGAAAAGTAAGTTGACCAACTAAGTTTAAATTGAGTTGAGCATTAGCATTAAGAATAGCCATGCCAATTGCTGCTAGTAGTAGAATTTTTTTGAGCATTTTTTATAATAGTTAGGTAGTGATTAACTGCAAATTACACTTTTTAGGCGAATTTTAAAACTAAACTTCACGAAAGGGTTAGCATCCTAACTAACGGTACTTTTCCTACTATTTATGTAGATTTTTCGTCTGCTTCATCATCATTTTCATTGAAAGCAGTTGGTAGTAGTTGTATTCCTTTTTTTTGAGCAATTTTTATTAAAAATGGCATTAACAAACTAGCACCAGGAATTAAGGCAAATGGCACTCCAATTCCCAAGACTTTTAACAAATCATAAACTTGTGTTTTTAGCTCTTGCTCTTCTTCTTTGGTAACATTTCCGTGCTTAACATATTTAACCAGAATTTGTGAAGCAACTTGAGTTTCACTAGCCTCAGTTTTTATGTTAATAATTAAATCTTGAAAAGCCTTAGAAGCTTTCTCTTTGTGAATTTTAATCTTTTCGGAAAATTCTGTTTTACCTTCATTTTCTAAAATCGAAATGTCAATGTCAACATGATCCTTTTCAGACGACATCTTATTCTATTTTATCAATTTCATAATCGTAAAATCGAAGCATGCTTGTATGTGTGTTATCATAACCGCTTTCAATTCCTGTTTTATAAAAATTTAACTGTATAGATTTGCCTATATAAGGCATCAAATAATTGGCGTTAAAGTTAGTTCCAAAGTTCCTAAAATGAGTAGAAAAGTAATAACCTAAATCAAATCCTAACAAAGCAGTTTTAGATGGGTAAACCTCTTTTAATTGAACATATTTTTCTATAAAGTTTGTGGTCAGTGAATCATCACTATTAATGTATTGAGAACTACAATAGTGTACATTAAGACGTTGGAAATAATCTAATTCAATGTTCTCAAATTTCATCCATTCCTCTAAGCCAATTATGGTTATTCTATAGTCTTTATAATTCTTTTTATTTAACATTGAAATTAACTGGCTAAAAACACTTGTTACAGTTGCCTGATTGGTGGTAGGCATAAACAATATATTATTTTTTACAGGACTTAATTGGGTTATAATATCTCCATAATTGTATTTTACAGCTATTGTTTTAAAAGATGTATAACTAGTTGTGTCGGTTAAAGCCAATAACTTTTGGTTGTATTCCGCAATTAACAATTCAACTAATGATTTTTCTTTTGCCTTTTCAAATGAAATAGCCAATAAGTTTTCCGTTTTAAAACTATCAACTACAAGCTTTGAAATGGGTTCTAAAATAGATGTCTTTGACGGTATAATTTTAAATACGTATTCATTTCCTAGCAACACCTTATTAGACTGCTTAACCGGAGATACAATTGGTATTTGATTCTCTTTAGCAAATGCTGCTGCCATTTTAAAATTTGTATAATACAAAGGCCCCACAATTAAGTCCAACTCTTTAAAAAGAGGTTTTTGAAGTAATCGCATAACATTTGTAGAATCTTTTCCTTTAGTGTCGTATGCATAAACCTGAAACTTACAACTGTCTCCATACATAGAATCTAACGCATGCATAAATCCATTATAAAACTCAACTGCAAATTTAGATTTTGGATAGATTTTTTTGCGCTCTAAAGCCGAACGATTTTCAACCATCTCGGAATTTTCATTCAAGAAAAAAGGAAGCAAAAGTCCGATTGAATAAACTGCTTTCTTTTTAATTAATGCACCTTCTATCAAGGCAATTACAGAGTCTTTATAGGCTGGCTCTAAAACTTCATTTTCATTTATTACTTGCTCTTGTTCAACCAATAAAACTGGTACATATATGGTTTCTCCTTTTCTCAGTCCTTGGGGCAACCCACTGTTCACCATCTTAATAGAATCAACAGTTGTATTATAAAGTTTACTTAACTTATATAAGGTTTCTCCCTGAGCAACTACATGCGTTTTATAAATTGATTTATTTGACCCCTTCTTATCCTTAACATCGCTTTCCTTTTTAAGGTTAACTATTGGTATTCTAATAATTTGATCTTCTTTTAATCCATTATCTAATTCTGGGTTTGCAGCTTTTATCTCTTTCTCTTTTACCTTATAAATTCTGGCAATAGAATATAAGGTTTGCTTTTTCTCAACAGTATGCATTAAATAGTTTCCATCGGCTTCTACCTCTACTACCTCATCTCGTTTTAATGGGATAAAAACTTTTTCATCAATACTTAAACCGTCTAAGACTCCAGGGTTTTCTTTTTTAATTACATCTTGGGGAATCCGGTACTTTTTATGAATGGAATACAAGGTTTCTCCCGGAGCAACAATATGAATGTAATATTGTTTTCCTTTAATGGTATGCACTTCCAAAGAATCAGATTGAGCAGCTGCATTCCATGAAAAGATCATGAAAAAAGCAAAGACAATCGCATATATATGTTTCTGTTTGATACTCAATATTAAGAATTTATTCCCATTCAATAGTCGCTGGTGGTTTTGAACTAATGTCATACACCACTCTATTCACTCCTACTACTTTATTTATTATATCATTGGAGGTTTTTGCCAAAAACTCATAAGGTAAATGACACCAATCTGCTGTCATCCCATCTGTCGATTCAACTGCTCTTAATGCAACTGCTTGCTCATAAGTTCTTTCATCGCCCATTACTCCAACAGTTTGAACAGGCAATAAAATTGCTCCTGCTTGCCAAACATCGTTGTATAAATTTGCTTTTTTCAACCCTTCAATAAATATGTAATCTACTTCTTGCAATATCCGTACCTTTTCTGCGGTAATGTCTCCCAAAATACGAATTGCTAAGCCGGGTCCAGGAAATGGATGTCTTCCTAACAGCTCTTCATTTAAGCCCATAGACCTTCCAACTCTTCTTACTTCATCTTTAAATAACAAACGTAAAGGCTCTACAATTTCTAGCTTCATGTAGTCAGGCAACCCTCCAACATTATGATGAGATTTAATGGTAGCAGAAGGTCCTCCACTAACAGATAACGATTCGATTACATCAGGATAAATAGTTCCTTGAGCCAACCACTTTACATCTTGAATAAGATTAGATTCTTCATCAAAAACATCGATAAAAACTTTCCCTATTGCTTTCCTTTTTTTCTCTGGATCAGATTCTCCAGCAAGTTCAGAATAAAATTTATCTTTTGCATTTACACCTTTTACGTTCAAGCCTAAATGTTCGTATTGTTTTAATACGCCTTCAAATTCATTTTTACGGAGCAATCCGTTATCTACAAATATGCAATATAAATTTTTGCCAATTGCTTTATGTAATAGCACTGCAGCAACTGTACTATCTACACCTCCTGACAATCCCAATACTACTTTATCGTTTCCAATTTTTTCTTTCAATCCATTTACCGTATCTTCAACAAAAGAGTTTGGAGTCCACTCTTGTTTTAAACCAGCTATTTTAACTAAAAAGTTTTCCAATAACTGAGTGCCATCTTTAGTATGATATACTTCAGGATGAAACTGAATGGCAAAAGTATCTTCTCCATCAATTTTAAAAGCAGCATTATCAACATCTTCAGTACTTGCAATTTTTTTATAATTGGATGGCAAAGACAAAATTGTATCACTATGACTCATCCAAACCTGACTTCCTTCGTTTATTCCTTCAAACAATACTTCATCACTTTCAATCTTAGCTAAATGTGCTCTACCGTATTCTCTAGTATTGGATGAACCAACTTCTCCGCCATAAAAATGCGCTAAATACTGTGCTCCGTAACAAACACCTAACAATGGTTTTTTACCTTTTATTAAACTCAAATCTGGCTGAGGAGCTTCATCACTTCTCACCGAGTGTGGACTTCCTGAAAGGATTACAGCCTCAAAATCGTTAACGTCAAATTTATCACTATTGTAAGGATGTATTTCACTGTAAATATTGAGCTCTCTTACTCGCCTCGCAATTAATTGTGTAAACTGTGATCCAAAATCTAAAATCAGTACTTTTTCCATGTTGCAAAGATAAAGTTTAGAAAAGATTTGAGCTCATTTTATAAAATCAACTTTTTAAGATATAGGCTAACTTATCAACAGTTGCTAAAAGATAGGGTGAAGCTATACTGACAAGACAATAAATTCTTGTTCAAAAGGATCTAAACAAGTCATTAAATCTTCTACAAAATTGTCTCCCAACAAAAGTTGAGCATAAAGAAAATTATCCTTTCGCTCTTGCAATGATCCATTTGGAAAAAGTTTCGCTTTTATTGCGCGAATCTGATTGATATTAACTTCTTCTTTGCTCTTAATAGCTTTAATCAGTTTTTTATCAATTATCTCTATCGATTTTAAACTTTTTTGTAACTCTGCTTTCACAGCACCTTCTAACGAAGCATCTATGGTTTGAACTTTAGTACTTAGTGAAGCATAAATTTCATTCAACGCATTTTTCTCAATGGATAAATCAACAGAATTTGATGTGTTTACAAATTCTTTAATCAACTCTTCCTCTTTTTTAAAAATGGTGGTGTAATCATAACCTAACTTGGTTATTTTCTTTTGAGTTCCTTTATCAACTATTACAGCAGAATTTCTTAAAACCAATACCGGAAATGCTGTTTGGTTATTATTAAACATTTCTTTTAATTGAAACCAATAAGCCAATTCACCACCACCACCAATGTAAGCAAGGTTGGGCAATATGGTTTCTTGATATAATGGACGCATTACTGCGTTCGGACTAAACCGCTCTGGATGATTTTCTAGTTCTGCTAAAATTTCAGCTTCAGTAAATTGCAATGTAGTTTCCAATACCTTATAAACTGCATCTTCAAAAACAATTCTCGATCTCAACTCATCAGTTAAGTAAAACAAATTAATTTCTCTTGGGTTAACCTGCTTTTTGTATCCCAATTCCAGTAATTTCTCTGAGCTACTATTGATCGCATTGAAATTTTCCCTTTCAATTAATTCATTCTTTACTAAAGGAGAAAAAATGCGTTTTAATTCTATGTCATCTCCATCTACTATAATAAGTCCATGGGCCCCAAAAAGCTCATTTACCAATTCTCTAATTGCACTTGTAAATGTATTTTCAGAACGATAAGCATTTTCAATTTTATCAATAATATTTTCTAACCCAGTTCTTCCAGCTAAAGCCTCTTTTAGTTGATCAAAAACCTGAGCTACTCCATCTAAATTCATTCTTCCAACAGCACCACTCTCACTCTTATTTATTTCTATCTTCGATCCGAACAAGTTAAAATGATTTATCTCTTCAAAATCATGATCTTCTGTAGCCATCCAAAATACTGGCACTACATTTTTACCAGGAAATTTATCGGATAATTGTTTTGCCAAATTAATAGTGGAGACAATTTTGTAAATAAAATAAAGTGGACCAGTAAACAAGTTCAATTGATGTCCAGTTGTAACAGTATAAGTATTCTTTTGCTTTAATAAAGCTAAATTTTGACTAAGCTCAGTTGATTTATTTAAACTAGCATACTGATTTGCTAAGGAGTTATAAAGTATCGTTCTATTTTCTGAAGAAAACTGCTTCTCAGCAAACTGTTTTTCAAATCCTTGTATAGATAAAGTTTTGTTATAAAAAGGTTTTAAAGTCTCCTTTCCTCCCAAATAATCCAACATTAAGCCAGAGAAGTATCCTGTATCAGCGTATTGAATTTTTGTTTTGTTCATTTAATCTATTAGTTAAACCACATCTCCATATAGGTCAAAATCATCCGCAGAAGTAATTTTAATGCTAGCAAAATCACCAATTCTAAGGTAATCATTTTCTTTTTTCACCAACACCTCATTATCTACTTCTGGCGAATCATATTCGGTTCGTCCAACAAAATAATCACCTTCAACTCTATCAAACAATACTTTTAAGGTTTTTCCAACCTTTTGTTGGTTTAACGACAAAGAGATATCTTGTTGAAAATCCATAATTTCTTGTGCTCTAGCTTGTTTTTCTTCCTCAGGAACATCGTCTTCCAATTCATAAGCCGAAGTATCTTCTTCATGAGAATAGGTAAATACACCTAATCTATCGAATTGCATTTCTTTTATCCATTCTTTCATTTCTTCAATATCGGCTCTTGTTTCCCCTGGGAAACCAACAATAAAAGTAGTTCGAATGGCTATTTCTGGAATCAATGCTCTAACATCGTTAATTAATTTGGTTGTTTTTGTTCTGCTTGCCCCCCTTTTCATGGCTTTTAGCATATTATCTGACGCATGCTGCAATGGAATATCTAAATAGTTACACACCTTAGGAATCTTCTTCATTTCCTCAATAATTTCCATCGGGAAACCTGTTGGGTAAGCATAATGCAACCGAATCCATTCTACTCCTTCTACTTCAGAAAGTTTTCTCAACAGTTCTGGCAACCTGCGTTCTCCATAAATGTCTAAGCCATAAAATGTTAATTCTTGGGCAATTAAAATCAGTTCTTTAACGCCTTTCTTAGCTAAATTTTTGGCTTGAGTTACTAAATCTTCTATTGGAGTAGAGATGTGTTTTCCTCTCATTAAAGGAATGGCACAAAAAGCACATTTTCGGTCACAACCTTCAGATATTTTTAAAAACGCATAATGACTTGGTGTTGTTATTATTCGCTCTCCTATTAACTCATGTTTATAATCAGCCTTAAGTGTTTTTAACAACTTAGGTAATTCTCTGGTTCCAAAAAAGGCATCTACTTCAGTTATTTCTTCCTCTAAACCATCCTTATATCGTTCTGACAAACAACCTGTAACATATAGTTTATCAACTTGCCCATCCTTCTTAGCTTCGGCATACCTTAAAATGGTATTTACCGATTCTTCTTTGGCATTGTCTATAAAACCACAAGTATTTATAATAACAATCTCAGAATCATCTTGCTTGGCTTCATGTTCCACTTCAAAGCCATTTGCTTGAAGCTGAGTCATGGTTACTTCTGAATCGAAAAGGTTTTTAGAACATCCTAAGGTAATTACATTTACCTTGTTCTTTTTAAGGGTTTTTGTCTTCATAAATTTTAAAACAGTTCAAAGAATCCTTTTACAGCAACCCAATATTCTGAGCTATCCGAAAACTTACTCCACAAAGCACGTGAACCGTGTTTACCTAATTTTGTAGGCAAAAAGTAAGCTCTATTGTCAGCAGGAATTTGTGAGGCTATTTTCCACCATTGTTTTTTCTCCATTTTAGCAGAAGTAATAAAAGCTGGCACCTTAATGTTTTTTGCACTTTGTTCAATCCAATCTGAAGGTTTCCCCATCTTCTTATAATACTCACCTGGAGAGAAAGCTAAAACGCCATCAATATCTTCTCTTTCACTCGCAATTTTCAATACCAAGCCTGCAGAATAAGAACTACCCCAAATAAGTATATTTTTTGCCGACTTATAGGTTTTATTTACATAATCAATGGCAGCATCCATATCAGGCTTAGCATCAACATAAGTTGTCCCCAAACCTTGTTTTTCAGCTCTTTTAAACGTTTCGTTTTCAACCCCATTAATTTCTCCTCCAGACCGTTGGTCAATAGCAATACAATTGTAACCTAACTTATTTAGTTTAGGAGCTATTTCATTGTACTCACCTCTACTCCAACCTGCTTGATGAAAAAGAATAATCATGTTACTTTTTAAGTCATTAGGCGCATAAACATCGGCCGTAATTTCTAAACCATCTGCAGCCTTAAAGGTTACGGTTTCTTTAGCTGATACCAACAGCGAAGCGGCTACAAATGTTAATAATAGTAAGTTTTTCATAATATTTTTATAACGTGAAACTCAACGATTAATTATTTCAGGCATTGCCTGTTATTCTTTAAAGAGTGAATCTACAAATTCATGTTTATTAAACACTTGTAAATCTTCCATACCTTCTCCAACGCCAATATATTTTACTGGAATTTTAAACTGATCCGAAATCCCAATAACAACTCCACCTTTTGCAGTTCCATCTAACTTAGTTACGGCTAAAGCATTAATTTCTGTTGCTAACGAAAACTGTTTTGCTTGCTCATAAGCATTCTGACCAGTAGATCCATCTAGCACCAATAAAATTTCATGCGGAGCTCCAGGAATTACCTTTTTCATGACACTCTTTATCTTAGTCAATTCGTTCATCAAATTAACTTTATTGTGCAACCTTCCAGCCGTATCAATAATTACAACATCGCTATTTTTTGCTTTAGCTGATTCTAGGGTATCAAACGCAACAGATGCTGGGTCAGCATTCATTCCTTGCTCCACAATAGCTACATCTACTCGTTTACTCCAAATCTTTAATTGATCCACAGCAGCAGCTCTAAAGGTATCTGATGCACCTAAAATTACCGACTTACCACTTGTTTTTAATTGATGTGCCAATTTCCCGATGGTAGTAGTCTTACCCACTCCATTTACACCAACCACCATAATTACATAAGGATCTTCTTGTATTGGAATTTCAATTTCCTTAAGGTCGTTTGTGTTATTTTCTTCAAGCAACGATGAAATTTCATCTCTTAACACCTGATTTAATTCAGATGTCCCTAAATATTTATCTTTTGCTACTCTAGCTTCAATTCGCTCAATTATTCTAAGAGTAGTATCAACCCCTACATCAGAGCCAATTAAAATTTCTTCTAAATTATCTAATACCTCAGCATCAACTGTTGATTTACCACCTACAGCTCTGGTAATTTTTGAAAAAAAGCTTTGTTTAGTTTTATCTAACCCTTTATCTAAAACTTCTTTTTTTTCTTTGGAGAAAATATTAAAAAATGCCATTATAAATCAGTTAAAAAAAAAGCTTCCCTCATATCTGAAAGAAGCTTTAAAGTTACACAATTGTGTAATTATTTCTTTGCGAAAAAGTCTTGAACTTTATCTTTAGTAACAATACCTTCTTTAAAGGCGTAAGCACCTGTCTTTTCTGACTTAACCATTTTGATAACTTTAGTTAAGTTTTTTCCACCTGTTTGTAAGGATGCAACTGTTTTCTTTGCCATGACTTATGTTTTTTTAGGCGTTTTCAATAAGTGAAAACCCTTAATTATTTAATTTCTTTATGAACTGTTACCTTTTTCAATATTGGGTTGTATTTTTTCAACTCAATACGATCTGGGGTATTTTTTTTATTTTTAGTGGTAATGTATCTTGAAGTACCTGGCTTACCGCTTTCTTTATGCTCAGTACATTCTAAAATTACCTGAACTCTATTTCCTTTTTTTGCCATTTTTCTATCCTTTAATTTTTATCGGACTGCAAATTTAATAATTTATTTCTATCTGACAATATAGCTTTAGATAATATTCACCTCTCTTTCTAAAGTAATGTCAAATTTAGCTTTTACAGATTTAATTATGTCTTCCGATAATTGATAAATATCATTTCCTTTTGCTCCTCCAAAGTTAACCAGAACAAGGGCTTGCTTATCATGAACACCATAACAATCCACCACTTTTCCTTTCCAACCACACTGTTCAATCAACCAACCTGCAGCCATTTTAAATGTTCCGTTTTCTTGAACATAATTAGGCGCATCACTAAATTTAGCTAAAATATTGTCTTTATCTTGACTCGAAATAACAGGATTTTTAAAAAAACTACCCGAATTTCCAATTTTTTTGGGATCGGGCAATTTACTTTGTCGAATATTAATTACCGCATTACTCACATCTTTTATTGTAGGATTAGAAACCCCCATTTTCTCCAACTCACTATTAATTACACCATATTTCGTATTAATAGTTGGTGTTTTACTCAACTTAAATGTAACTGCTGATATAAAATACTTGCCTTTTTCGCTGGTCTTAAAAACACTTGATCGGTAACCAAAGTTACAGGCTGAATTATCAAAATTACAAACAGTATAATCGGAAATCCGGATAGCTTCAACGCTAACAATCACATCTTTAACCTCTACTCCATAAGCACCAATGTTTTGCATTGGACTTGCTCCAACATTTCCCGGAATTAAGGATAAATTCTCAATTCCACAGTAGTTATTTTCAATACAATGAAGCACAAAATTATGCCAATTTTCACCAGCACCCACCTTTAGTGTTATGTTATCTGCATCTTCAGCTACTTTTTCTATTCCCGAAAAATTATTTTTAATAACTAAACCTTCAAAGTTTTTGGTAAGCAACAGATTACTTCCTCCTCCTAATATCAAGAGTGGCAAGTCATTTCCTTTCAACACATCAATCAATTCCTCATGGGTTGTTACAGTTACAAATCGACTAGCACTTACATCAATACCAAAGGTATTGTATGCTTTTAAGGATATGTTTTGCTGAATTTGCACTAATCTTTTTGAATAAGAACAACCGCAGAACAGGAAACACCTTCTTCTCTTCCTTCAAACCCCATCCACTCAGTTGTTGTTGCTTTTATAGATATGTCATCTTTATCCAACTCCATAACCTTAGAAAGGGCTTCTATCATTGCGGGAATGTGTGGATTAATTTTAGGCTCTTGTAATGCAATGGTAGCATCTATGTTTCCAATAGAAAATCCTTTATCCGTAATTAAAGCAATTACATCTTTTAGTAAAATTTTACTATCAATTCCTTTGTATTGAGCATCTGAAGGAGGGAAATGAAAACCTATGTCTCGAAGATTCGCAGCACCCAAAAGGGCATCGCAAATAGTATGAATTAAGACATCTGCATCCGAATGACCAACAGCTCCTTTGGTATGAGGTATTTTTATACCACCTAACCAAAAGTCTTTACCTGGTTTTAATTGGTGAACATCATATCCAAAGCCAACTTTAATTTTCATGGATGGATCTTATTCGGTTGTTTCGTTTTGTTTTTTGAAATCTTCAAAATTAAACATCAAAGAAAAACGAACAGTATTAGCCAAAGGATTGTTTTGTGTCATAGAAAATAAGTAAGATACATCTAAGCTAAACACACTCAGTTTTAAACCAGCTCCAGCAGTAATGTATTTTCTGTTCCCTTTTGTTCCTGACTCATGAAAGTATCCCAATCGTGCAGCAAACTGCTTATTGTACCAATACTCCATACCTGCAGAGATATTAATTTCTCTTAATTCTTCACTAAATCCACCTGGAGCATCTCCAAACGATTGTAATATTCCAGTAACAATTGGCACATCAGGGTTTTTTCCTGACTCAATTTCTGGTTCACCAGTAACCTCATCAATTATAGGCTGACCTGTTTCATCTGTAGCATAAACAGGTGGTGTTGGTACCAATAATTTATTAAAATCAGTAATAATACCTATAGAATTGTAATCATCCATAATAAAGGTCAAGCTTTGACCAATTCTCAAATTCATTGGCAAGAAATCCTTTATTGCATCGTTGGTATAAGAAATTTTTGCTCCAATATTAGAAAAGTTAATTCCCGCATTAAACATAGCTTCCTGACCAAACACTTCCACATCATCATTAGTATAAAAACCACCAAAATCTACTGCAAAAGATGTTCCTGCTTTAGTATTTGAACCACTCACATCAATTCCACCAGTAAGGTTGGAGTAAATATAACGAGCAGCTAAACCTCCTGAAAAATGATCTCCAAATTTTTGACTATACCCTAGATCAAGAGCAAATTCACTTGGATTAAAATCTCCAATTGGATCTCCTTGATCATTTGTAAACTTAATATCTCCTAAAGAAAAATAACGTAAAGATGCTCCAACAGCACTATTATCTCCTAATTTTTTATATCCACTAACATAAGATAGATTGATATCTGGAACCAATGCTCTTAACCAAGGTGAATAAGATACAGATAAGCCCATTTCTTTATCTACAAATGCCAACTTAGCAACATTCCAATGCATTGAATTCGCATCTGGAGAAGTAGCAACACCTGCATCACCCAAAGCGCCAGATCTTGAATCAGGAGCAATAAGCAAAAACGGAACAGCTGTAGTTATCGTGTTTAACTGCAAAGCACTTTGTTCAAGCTCTTCTTGAGCTCTTACAGTAGTTGCACAAGCAATGATAGTAATTCCAATAAATATTTTTTTCATCAATTAAATTCTAATAAAGGTGGCAAATATACACTATTTTATAAATATCTTAAAGCATATTTTGACTTAGAAACGACAATAGAACAGTTTTATTGCTACTACCTAAGAATAACCAATTTTTGATATTTCTCAGCCACAGAATAGTTGTCGGCTCTAACTTTTAAACGATATACATAAACACCTCTAGCAATTCGATCACCGTAATCATCTAATCCGTTCCAAGTAATTGATGTAGAACGAAAGCCTGCACTGTATATATTTTTCTCTAATGTTTTAACCAATTTCCCTGACACCGTAAAAACTTGTACTTGAGCATAAATTGACTTTCCAGGCTGGTTGTGTTCAAACCAAAATTCGGTATAAGTTGTAAATGGGTTTGGGTAATTATATACTCGATCAATAACAATGTCTTGCGATTTAACAACAACAAATTCAATAACAGCCTCACTAGAGTTATTGTAAACATCCCAAACTTTAACTGTTAAGGTATGCCTACCTTCAGCAAGATTTTCAAATGGGAAAAACACCCTACCTCTTTGGTAACTGTTTAAATCCGCTTCGTAATAATCATTTAATATAAAAGCATTCTCTGTTTCATTATCCAAAATAGCAGTAATATCATGTCCAATTCCATTCCCTACCATGTTGATACCGTGTAAATCATAAATATTGGCCAATAACGTTGGATTTTCATCGGTCATCCCACCAAAAACAAAGCTTTCATCATTCATGTACAATTCTAAATCAGGACCCAGTTCATCAGAAGTAATACTATCTGATGTTCCTCCAATGTAAAAATCATTGTGGTATCCATGTCCATCTTCTACTTGGTTTTCGGCATAATGACTTAACTTACCTTGACCATAATTATAAGCTATATCACGTGGCACATAAAAAGTGTAAGAAAAATCGCCATTAACAACACTTGCTTTACCCTTAAACAACTTGCTCGTTTGTATATCAAAACTAAATGGACTTCCTCCATCATTACTTAAAGAAACAATGTCTTTGGCTTTATCTAAAACTGTAGGATAAATAATACCGTTATAATTACCCATTTTCAATCCGGCTTTATCTCTTACTTCTCCAGTTACCGTAACTTTTTGCAAAGCTCGAAGTGTATCTGAACTCGAAACCGCTGCTCCATTAATTTGAGTAGTTACCACATCATGAATTGGATACGCTAATTTAATAGCAGGATCGCCAAGCAAGGTAAAGTTTCGGTTGTTTGAATCACCAGCATTTAAATTCTTTACCGTTAAAAACACATCTCCTATTGTTTGCATCTCATTATTTACCTCCTTAAACACCTCGTTAAAAAAGGTTTGATTTAAAATAAAGTTTGGAAAGGCAAATACCAGTCTTACCGTTGTCAATAATCCTAAACCGCCATTAGGGCTCAATAATACCAATTCACCAGCCGAAGTTCTGGAAGGGTCATCAAAACGACTAAACTCACAAGTAGCTGTTATAAACAAAGGATAATTTGTGTTGGTCCAAGAATTAATGTCTGAAATTTCCAACACCCGTTCATGTCCCCAGCCTGTCTCCCCACCATGACCAGTATAATTAACAATTAATGCTCCTTCATTTACCGCATTATTTATAGACTTCTTTACTCCTGGATAACGACTTCCACCAGGAGTGGATTCTTGTTGATAAGCATCAAAAAATGTTTTATCTATATTATACTCCTTATATCCATTCTCCACTATTCCCGACAAAAAATTGGATTGATCCATATGAAGATTCCCATCCTCATCATCACCTACAAAAGAAACTCTATTCCTCCAATCTTTCATGGTAGAAGGAGTGTTATAATTAAGCAATTTATTTACCACATTACTCGCTTCTTCTGTATTTTTTACCGGTAAACGACCAATGGCAATGTCCATATATTCTGTTGTATTCCAAGTCCCCTCATTTGGATCCAACAAGCCATAATAATCGTCCGACACCAATGAACCAATAATATCAACAGAATTAGGAGTTTGGTAAGTAGGAATAAAGTTAGAATTCCCAACAACCCTATTTTTATTGTCGTAAGATCCATCTCCAACCAACAACAGGTATTTAGGAATGTCGGCAGCTGTTGGAGCTTTTTCATACAACATTCGCACAAAATCTCTTATAGCAACAATGTCTTGAGAACCTGAAGAAAACTCATTATAGATTTGTTGAGGAGTTACCGTAATTACATCTAAACCTTCATTGGTATGAAAAGTTGAAATTTGAGCAGAATGACTTAAAAAATCAGGATGACTCACAATAATCATATCTGTACTAGATATACCATGCAAATCCTGATTATCAACTCGCCCTTCAGCAACCACATTAGTTTGATATTGATTGGTTAGCGCTACAAACTCTCTTAAGGAATCTGTTGCCAATGAAAAAGCCAAATTATTTCCGGTTACTACAACAGATTGTTCTTTAACATTAAATGGATCGGTAATTTCCCAAACCTTCTCAACACTAATAGCATTTCCTAAAGTAAAAGTAGAAACCGCTCCAGCTCCAATAGATTGTAAATCTCTAAAAAATAACTGATCTCCAGATAAAGCCAAATTTCTTCGAACATTAATTTCAATTTCATCTAGCCAAGCTTTAGAATCAGTTGAAGGCTTACTATAACTTATGCCAAGATTTATCACACTGCTGCTAGCCAATGCCGTAAACAATTGACTTGAAGGCCAAGCATGTTTACCATGTGTATTGGTCATACTTACAAAATTCATAAGCAAAGTTGAGGAAGTTGAACCGATACTTGCAGTAAAACTACTATTAGTTCCCGCTCTTCCTGCTCCTGAAAAATAAACACTAACTGGTGTAGACAAATCTAAACCCGGAAAGTTAAACGCATAATTATATGATGTTACCGCATCAAAAACATCCCCATACCAACTTGATCCAGATTTGATTAAATTAATCGCATCCCGCTCATGAAAATCATAATCACTAAAAGAAGTAACTGTATTATTAGGTGATGGATGATTAGATTGTGTTGAAATTCGTTTAGGAGTTTCACCAGTACTACTAAAGGTTAAAAAGTAATAGGTATTATCACTAAATTGATGATTCTGGTGCTTAAACAAATTTGTGGTTGCATCATAATTCCATGAGTGTGGTGATTGGCCATAAAACAACACATAATCTTCAGGATCAAATTTATTGTCTCCTGCGCCAATAACAGTAATCGCATTTTGCTGAAGGTCATCTGCTCTAATATCAGAATTTAATGCTGGTAACATTTTCCCACCATTGCCATATAATTTAAAATCATTAGGGTTTAAATTATCTATATCAAAACCCAAATCCTTTAAAAAATCATAAGTTAACTTATAAACACCATCATCTGAAACAGAAACTTTATACCAATCTCCAGTACTTAAAACAGAACTAGTTCCAAATGCTTTGTTATTTACTCTTTTAGATAAGGAAGATCTTTTAGTGCTCACATTTAAGTCAAAACTAACCACTCGTTTATAAGAAGATCCATCCTTAATGATAGGATGAAAACGAATTTCACCAAAATTCTTTTTTCTACTTATATAAGTATCAAATTCAACTACTAATGAATTAGAAACATAATTGAGACCCGAAACACCAACAATTTCAGAAGATGGTATTGGTTCGTAAACAACATTTACAAGTACCACATTAGTAATTTCATCCTGATTTAAAGACAATTGCTTTGAAAAATACGGTAAATACTCTTTTTCAGAATTATATTTTGCATTATTAAATGACAAATGAAAAAGCTGAAAAGATTCATTTATGTTAGTTTGAACATTAGAATTCCATTTAATAGATTCTTTGAGCTCTATCTCCCTAGAATTAACTACCAAAGGCAATAAAAGGAAAACAAATAATATTTTTTTTAACACTTCCATACAATAATTATGACGAAAATAAGATTAATAATAGTACACTTACAAATTAAAATTAGATGAAAAACGCAATAAAAAGTTAATTATTGTTTTCATTAATACAATCAAATTATATACATTTGAAACTTGACAATAGATTTTTTCGTAAAATCTTTGTAAGAATAAAGGTAATATATGGTAAAGAAAATTCTACTTAAAACGAGTATAGTAGCGTTGCTGTCGTTGTTTCTAACTAATGACTTGCTCGCTCAGGATCCAGAATTCACTCAATTCTATGCCAATCCGCTATATTTAAATCCTGCATTTGCTGGTACAGCACACTGTCCAAGGGTTTCTTTAAACTACAGGAACCAGTGGCCTGGTATTAGTGGTTCATTTATTACTACTAGTGCTTCTTACGATCAACATGTTGATGGTTTAAATGGTGGTGTTGGACTTTTAGTTTGGAATGACCTAGCTGGTGAAGGAACGTTAACTACTACAAACATTAGTGGTATTTACTCTTATCAAATTCCAGTAACACGAAGATTCTCGATAAAAGCTGGTATACAAGGTACTTGGGCTCAAAAGAAAGTAGATTGGTCTAAATTAACTTTTGGGGATATGATTGACGCCCGAAGAGGATTTATTTATACTTCTAATGAAATACAAAGAGATCAACCTGCTAATTATGTAGATTTTTCAGCTGGATTATTAGGGTTTAGCGAAAAATACTTTGTTGGATTTGCAGTAAACCATTTAGCTCAGCCAGACGAATCGGTAATTGAAGGAGCAAGTCCATTACCAAGAAAGTACACTTTCCATGCAGGAGCAGTATTACCTGTAGAAAGTAAAGGTGAACCTGCATCTTTATCACCTAATGTATTAGCCACTTTACAACAAGACTTTTTACAAATAAACTTCGGTATGTACTTCTCTAAAGGACCAATAATTGGTGGATTGTGGTACAGAAACAGTGATTCATTTATTGCATTAATTGGATTCCAAACAGGAATTTTAAAGTTTGGTTATAGTTACGATATTACGGTATCTAGATTAACCAACACCACAGCAGGGTCTCACGAAATGTCATTAGGTATGCTATTCGACTGTCAACCTAGAAAAAGAAGGTTTAGAACAATAAGTTGCCCATCTTTTTAGTTTAGTATATTTGCATCATCAAACTTAAACGTTATGAATTTACAAGGAAAAGGAATAAATAAAATATTTTTACTATTATTAATAGTGCCTCTTATGTTTACATCATGTAAGCATGAGTCTTCTAGTTCTACTGGTTGGAACTTTAATGATCCAGATAATGGTGGTTTTCAAAAAATACCTTATCTAGAACAAGAGACTGGACCTGGATTGGTATTAATAGAAGGTGGTAGATTTACAATGGGTAGAGTTGAACAAGAATTACATTATGATTGGAACAACATACCTAGAACAGTTACTGTATCTTCTTTTTATATGGATGAAACAGAGGTAACCAACTTTGCTTATTTAGAGTATTTATACTGGTTAGATCGTGTTTACAATGCAGATTATCCTGAGGTTTACCAAAAAGCACTTCCAGATACTTTAGTTTGGAGAAGTAAATTGGCTTACAACGAACCTTATGTAGAATACTATTTAAGACACCCTGCTTATAGAGATTATCCTGTTGTAGGAGTGAACTGGCTTCAGGCTAATGATTTTTGTGCTTGGAGAACGGATCGAGTTAACGAGATTATCTTAATTAGAGAAGGATTATTTGAACATTATTCAAGTCAAATTAATGAAGACAACTTTAATACAGCAGCTTATTTAGCAGGACAGTATGAAAGTGGAAAAAGAGTTGATGGTATTCCTGATTTAAATCCAAACAAAGAATACAGAAATGTAAAAATTGAGGATGGAATTTTATTACCAAAATATAGACTTCCAACAGAAGCTGAATGGGAATATGCAGCTTATGGATTGATTGGAAACACAATTGAAGAACTAATTCCAGACAGAAAACTTTACCCTTGGAATGGTCATGCCATTAGAAATTCTAACGAAAAGTATATTGGTCAAATTTTAGCTAACTTCAAAAGAGGTAGAGGAGATAACATGGGTGTAGCTGGGAAATTGAATGACAACGCTGATGTAACAGCCCCAGTTTATGCATACTGGCCAAATGATTATGGTCTTTATAACATGGCAGGAAACGTATCGGAATGGGTTATGGATGTTTACAGACCTTTATCACTAGAAGACAATGATGACTTTAGACCTTTTAGAGGTAATGTTTTTAAAACAAAACAGCTTGATGAAGATGGAGCTATTGAGGAGAAAGATAGTTTAGGTCACATTATCTATAGAGATGTAAATCCTAAAGATGACAATCTTCAAGCTAGAAGAAATTACAAACAAGCGGACAACATTAATGCTTTAGATGGACATTGGGAATCTAACATCTACTATGGTGAATTAATGGAAGATCCATCTATAGAAAAAAATGACAAGTTAAAAAACATGTACGAGTTCGGTAAAACATCATTGGTTAATGATAGAGCTAGAGTATATAAAGGTGCTTCATGGAAAGATAGAGCCTACTGGGCTGTTCCTGGAACAAGAAGATATTTAACTGAAGAACAATCTACCCCGTACATCGGATTTAGATGTGCCATGACAAGAGTTGGTAGTCCAGTTGGAATGGGATATTAACATCAAGTAATTAATTACTTTTAAAAAAACCTCAAGCAAATTGCTTGAGGTTTTTTTATGTTTGCTATTATGGAAATAGAAGAACTTTACAAACTATTTATTAGTAGCACAGGTATTACCACCGATAGCCGATCAATTCTAAAAGGGTCCATCTTTTTTGCTTTAAAAGGAGACAATTTTAATGGAAATAAATTTGCTTTATCCTCCATTGAACTTGGCGCAAGCTATGCCATTATAGATGAGGTTGAATACGACTCTTCGGAAAATACTATTCTGGTAAATAATGTGCTTAAAACTCTACAAGAACTAGCTAATCACCATAGAAAACAATTTAACATACCTGTTATAGGCATTACTGGAACAAATGGAAAAACAACAAGTAAAGAACTAATTTATGCTGTCCTTTCTCAACAATATAAAACACATTGTACTCAAGGTAACTTAAACAACCACATTGGAGTTCCATTAACGCTATTAGCACTAGAAAAAGAGTGTGAAATAGCCATTATTGAAATGGGCGCCAATCATCAGGGGGAAATTGATGAGTTATGCAACATTGCCGAACCCAATTTTGGAATTATCACCAATATTGGCACTGCACATATAGAAGGATTTGGAAGCACAGAAGGTGTACTTAAAACTAAGAATGAAATGTATGAATTTGTCTCGGCAAAGCAAGGACTAATTTTCACCAACAATGATGATGAAACCTTAAGCAAACTATCTGCTACTCTAAACAAATATACGTATGGGAAATCTACAGCTGATTGTACAGCTTCCCTCCTTTCTGAAATACCCAACATTAAATTAGCTTGGAATAATACCGAAATCAATTCTACACTATATGGCAATTACAACTTTTACAACATTCTTTTAGCCATCTCTATTGGTAACTATTTTAAAATATCACCAGAAAAAATTGTCACAGGAATTGAAACCTACACCTCTACAAATAATCGCTCTCAGTTTATTCAATTAAAAGATGTGTCCCTTTATTTAGATGCCTACAATGCAAACCCATCTAGTATGAATGTTGCTATTGATAGTTTTGCTTCCAATCCAACAACTAACAAGCTAATGATTTTAGGTGATATGCTAGAATTAGGTAATGTGAGCCAAGAAGAACATCAAAACATTGTAAACAAAGCAACAGTGCTGAATATTGACACACTCTTTGTTGGAAATGAATTTAATTCAATACCTGAAGAGTTAAATTCTAACTTCTTTAACAACACCACTGATTTATTAGCTTGGTTAGACAACAATGATATTAGTCAATATTCAAGTATTTTAATAAAAGGATCTAGAGGCATACGTTTAGAGCAAGTTGCTGACTACTTACAAAAAAAGGATGCTGTTTAGCATCCTTTTTTTATTTCTATGTATAAAAACTTACTTATCTAAGTACAGCTCTTGATATTACAATTTTTTGAACTTCACTTGTTCCTTCATAAATCTGAGTAATTTTTGCATCACGCATTAATCGCTCAACATGATATTCTTTAACAAAACCATAACCACCATGAACTTGAACAGCTTCTGTAGCAACCCACATTGCAGTCTTAGAAGCAAACACTTTAGCCATAGCACTCTCCTTATCAAAATTCTGCTTGGTATCTTTTAACCATGCTGCTTGCAAACACAACATTCTTGATGCTTCAACATCTGTTGCCATATCGGCCAATTTAAACGCAATAGCTTGGTGCTGGTGAATAGGTTTACCAAACGCTTCTCTTTCTTTAGAGTAAGCAATTGCTAATTCCATGGCACCAGATGCTATTCCTAAAGCTTGAGATGCAATCCCAATTCTTCCTCCAGACAGTACACTCATGGCAAATTTAAATCCAAATCCATCTTCCCCTATTCTATTTTCTTTAGGAACTTTTACATCATTAAATAATAATGTGTGTGTATCGCTTGCACGAATACCCATTTTATTTTCTTTTGCTCCTACAACAAACCCTTCCATTCCCTTCTCAACAATAAAAGCATTGATCCCTTTATGTCCTTTTTCAACATCTGTTTGAGCAATTACAATATAGTAAGAAGCCGAACCACCATTAGTAATCCAGTTTTTTGTTCCATTCAATAAATAGTGATCTCCTTGATCGATAGCCGTAGTTCTTTGTGATGTAGCATCTGAACCAGCTTCTGGTTCAGACAAACAAAATGCTCCAATTACTTCCCCTTTAGCAGCAGGAACTAAATATTTTTGTTTTTGCTCTTCAGATCCAAACTTTTCAATACCCCAACAGTATAAAGAGTTATTTACAGACATTACTACCGAACAAGAAGCATCAACCTTACTAATTTCTTCCATTGCCAATACGTAAGAAATGGTATCCATTCCTCCTCCACCATACTTCGGATCAACCATCATTCCTAAAAACCCTAATTCTCCTAACTGCTTAATTTCTTCAGTTGGAAAACGTTGTTCTTCATCTCTATCAATTACTCCTGGCTTTAAAACGTTTTGAGCAAAATCTCTAGCAGCATCTCTAACCGCTAAATGTTCTTCTGTAAATTCTATATTCATTGCTAATTATTTATAAATTTGAAAGGATAACAAATGTAATTTTTTAATCTGATTTTTCAAACCTTATGAACACCTATAATGTAATCGGTATAATGTCTGGCACTTCATTGGATGGATTAGACATCTGTTATACTACTTTTCAATTTAAACCCAAAAACAATACGTGGTCTTACCATATTATTGCTGCCGACACAATAGAATTGGGAGAAAATCTGAAAAACAAACTAAAAACTTCAACAGAAAGCTCTGCTTTAGACCTCGCTTTTCTAAACAATGATTTAGGTGATTTCATAGGGTCTTCTATTAATGAATTCATTGGTAAACATAACATCAATATAAGCGAGATCAATTTTATTGCTTCACATGGTCATACTATATTTCATCAACCCGAAAAACAATTAACGGTACAAATTGGTAATGGCGCAAACATTTCTGCACTAACCAAGCTTCCTGTAATTTGCGATTTCAGAACATCAGATGTCGCTCTTAAAGGACAAGGAGCTCCATTAGTACCAATAGGAGATCAACATCTTTTTGCTGAATATGATTACTGCATTAATCTAGGTGGAATTGCCAACATATCTTTTAAAGAAGAAAACAATCGAATAGCTTATGACATTTGTCCAGTAAATATTGTATTAAATAAATTAGCTGAGATACTTGGAAAAGGATATGATGAAAATGGTGATTTTGCAAGATCAGGAAATTTTAATGCTGAACTTCTAGATAAACTTAACAACGCTAGTTTTTACAAACTCAAAACAGCTAAATCTTTAGGAATAGAATCAATAACAAAAGATTTTTTCCCATTAATTGATTCCGCTTCAATTTCAGAGCAAGATAAGCTAAACACTTTTGTAGAACACATTGCGCTGCAAATTTCGAATTGTATAAAACAAACTGGAAAAACTATTTTATTTACTGGAGGAGGAACATTTAATCAGTTTTTATTAGAAAGAATTGCTGCCAATACCCAAAACGAGATCATAACACCATCCAAACAACTAATTGAATTTAAAGAAGCGTTGATTTTTGGATTTTTAGGTGTTTTGAGATGGAAACAAGAAGCAAACTGCTTAAAATCTGTAACAGCCGCAAAACACAACAACATTGGAGGGTGCATCTATCAGTCATTTTAATTTTGTTTAGCCAAAAACAAAAAGATTAGCTATATTTGGAACTTAATCATCTACACTAACAATAACCTATAATATGTTTAAAAGTAAGTCTGCATTGTTAACATTATTTTTCATTTTCATTTCGCTCATCTCTTTTGCAGAGAAAGGCGAAGAAAAAATAGACACCACTTTTAATCAATATTTAAAAGCCAATATAATTGACGAAACTTCAACTCAACTGAATGTTGTAGCTGTTACAGATACAATTATTTCAGACAATGGAATGGACGCAAAGATTGATCGTTTTTTCCGTCCAATTGCAGATGCAGTAGGTTCTGTTATCTTTTTTAGCATTGAATTAAGCACTATCGAAGACACTTACACTTTCCAATTAAACGATACTAAAGGAGGAGAAAAAATTGATTTTTCTGGAATTAAAATAAAAGGAAAAAAACCAGCTGCTTATTTTGAAATTATTGATGACAAGAAAGTTATTCTATTAAAAGAAGGAGCAATCTATACCAACGCTGCATCAGGAAAAAATAACATGGTAACGCTAAAACTTTCTGCTCCTGAGTACAAAATTCCATTGGTATTAATTGTATTAATTTTAGGAGCAGTATTTTTTACAGTCTATTTTAAGTTTGCCAATTTTACCTTAATAAAAACAGCCGTTAAAGTTGTTAAAGGAGATTATGATGAATTAGATCATCATGGCTCTGATGTTGCCGAAGGAGATTCTACTCCAGGGGGTGCAGTATTTGAAACAATTGCTTCAGAAGGAACAGAAGGAGAAGTTTCTCACTTCCAAGCATTAACTGCCGCCTTATCTGCTACTGTAGGCCTTGGAAACATTGCTGGTGTTGCCGTTGCCATATCAATTGGTGGTGCAGGAGCTACATTTTGGATGATTTTAGCTGGATTTTTAGGCATGGCATCTAAATTTGTGGAATGTACCTTAGGTGTAAAATACCGAGAGGTAAGTGAAGACGGAACTGTGCATGGTGGACCAATGTACTACCTTTCAAAAGGATTAAAAGAAAAAGGAATGGCTGGATTTGGAAAGGTATTGGCCATCTTTTTTGCAATAATGTGTGTGGGAGGTTCTTTTGGTGGTGGAAACATGTTTCAAGCCAATCAAGCAGCGGCTCAACTTGTAGGAAAACTAGGCATTGAAAGTGGTTCGGCTGGAGCTATTATTGGAATAATTATGGCAGCAATTGTTGGAATCGTAATTATTGGTGGTATTAAAAGAATTGGTCAAGTAACCGAAAAAGTTGTTCCATTTATGGCTGCAATTTATGTAGGAACTGCCTTAGTTATCATTTTTATGAATGTTACATTAGTACCAGAAGCTTTTGGCTTAATATTTAGTGGAGCTTTTAGTTCTAATGCAGCTCTAGGTGGTATAGTAGGAGTTTTAATTGTAGGGTTTCAAAGAGCAGCTTTCTCAAATGAAGCTGGTGTGGGATCTGCTGCGATAGCTCATGCTGCTGTTAAAACAAAATATCCTGCTAGTGAAGGTATTGTTGCTTTATTAGAACCACTTATTGATACAGTAATTATTTGTACAATGACTGCCTTGGTTCTAATTATCACTAATATAGAGGGTGGATTTATTAATTACGGAGAATCTTCTGTTGGAGGAATTGAGTTGACTGGAATGGCATTTGACTCTGCCATTGATGGTTCTTCATGGATATTAATGTTTGCAGCTGTTTTATTTGCAATTTCAACCATGCTTTCATGGAGTTACTATGGTTTACAAGCTTGGAAATTTTTGTTTGGAAAAGGAAAAGGAATGGACATTGTTTACAAAGTCATTTTCTTATTATTTATTGTTATTGGATCTTCTATTAGTTTAGGAGCAGTAATTGATTTTTCTGATGCCATGATTTTTGCAATGGTATTTCCAAACGTTATTGGTTTAATACTTCTATCCCCAAAAGTTCGGGATGAACTAAAAACATATAAGGCTAAAATAAAAGCTTCTAAAGCGGCCTGATAAATTAATACTTCATGAATATTAAAGATTACTTTGCTTTTACCAAAGGTGAAAAAAGAGGGTCTTTCGTTTTATTACTAATTATTAGCTTATTAATAATTGCAAACCTTTCTATCGGCTATTTTGCTCCTAAAACGCAAACCGACTTCTCAGAATTTAAAACCGCTATTGATTCCTTTGAACGAGAAATTTCGAACAAAAAAAATACAACTGAAACTCTAACACTCTTCAACTTTAACCCAAATTCTTGTTCTGATGAAGACCTTAAAAAATTAGGGTTCGCTAATTGGCAGATTAAAAGCATCAACAAATACAAAGCAAAAGGTGGTAAATGGAAAACAAAAAATGTCGTAAAGAAAATATACGGTTTAAGTCAAGATCACTTTCATCAACTCGAACCCTATATTCAATTACCAAATAAAACCAATACCAATTCTTCCAAGAAGAAAAAAGAAGTAATTCGCTATTTTAATTTCGACCCAAATACTGCTACAGAATCTGAATGGAAAAAACTGGGTTTTAAAGACTGGCAAATCGAAACAATTTTTAACTATAAAAACAAAGGAGGAAATTGGAAGACAAAAAGTGATGTTCAAAAAATATATGGACTAAGTGAAAATGATTTTCAGAAATTAAAAACATATATACTCCTTCCTGAAAAAAAAGAATCTAAAGAAAGTTTCGTTAAAAAAGACTACACTATTATGGTCGACATTAACAAAAGTACAACCAAAGAACTCACACAACTCAAAGGCATTCATTCAGAAAAATATGCAGCTATAATCATAAAATACAGAAACAAACTAGGAGGATTTGTGCGAAAAGAACAATTAAAAGAAGTTTGGAATATGACTTCAGAAACCTATAATAACTTTGAGAAACAGTTAGATTTAGGCAACTCCTCTCCTACTCAAATTAACATTAATGCTGCAACAATAGAAGAACTAAAGACACATCCTTATATTGGTTGGAAAATAGCCAATACCATTGTGAAATACCGAAAAATGCATGGAAACTATTCCACTTTAGAAGATTTAAAAAAGATTCACTTGATAACAGCTGAAAATTATCCTAAAATTGTACCTTATTTAAAAATCAACTAACTATGCTATCTGAAACAATTAAAAAAGTAATTCGTGACGTACCCGATTTTCCAAAACCAGGAATTATTTTTAAAGACATTACCCCCATTTTACAAGATGCAAAATTAGTGAGCGCAATTGTTGATGAAATGGTTAACCAACAAGAAGGACAAAAAATAGATGCAATTGTAGGAATAGAAAGCAGGGGTTTTTGGTTTGGAATAATGTTGGCCAATAAACTCAACATTCCGTTTATACCTATTCGTAAAAAAGGAAAACTACCCTACAACACCATCTCTTATAGCTATAATTTAGAATATGGATCTGCAGAAATAGAAATGCACGAAGATGCACTACAATCAAATTGGAATGTATTAATTCATGACGACCTCTTAGCCACTGGAGGAACAGCAATTGCAGCAGCAGAACTCGTAAAAATGCAAAATGCCAAAGTAGCTGGATTTAGCTTTGTAGTTAACTTAGATTTTCTGAAAGGAAGCGATTCTCTTCAAAAATATTCAGAAAATATCACTAATTTGGTCACTTATTAAAAATAACACATGGACTTTAGCATAAACGAAAACCAACAAATGATTGCACAAATGGTGCAAGATTTTGCTGCCAAAGAAATTAAACCAAATCTAAATCAATGGGATGCCGATGAGCATTTCCCAGTTGATGTAATGAAAAAAATGGGTGAGCTTGGTTTACTTGGAATATATGTTCCTGAAGAATATGGTGGATCTGGTTTTTCGTATTTAGAATATGTAACAGCTTTAATAGAATTAGGGAAAGTTTGTGGAGGAATTGGCCTAAGCGTTGCAGCACACAACTCATTGTGTACTGGTCATATTTACTACCACGGAACAGAAGAACAAAAGAAAAAATACTTACCAAAATTAGCTTCAGGAGAATTTATTGGTGCTTGGGGATTAACAGAACCAAATACTGGATCTGATGCCATGCGAATGAAAACAACTGCTGTTAAAGATGGGGATGACTGGATAATAACCGGAGCCAAAAACTGGATTACACACGGATTATCTGGTGATGTATCTGTTGTTTTAGTTAGAACTGGTGAACTTTTAGACAGTAAAGGTATTACTGCTTTTATTGTTGAGAAGGGAACGCCAGGATTTTCAGCAGTAAAAATTAAAGACAAACTAGGTGTTAGAGCAAGTGAAACTGCTGAATTAATATTTGACAATGTTCGTGTTCCCAACGCAAACGTAATTGGTGAAGTTGGTAAAGGATTTATGCAAGCAATGCAAGTATTAGATGGAGGAAGAATTTCGATTGCTGCATTAAGTTGCGGAGTTGCAAGAGGAGCTTATGAAGCTTCTGTTAAATATGCAAAGGAAAGAGAGCAATTTGGAAAACCTATTGCCCATTTTCAAGCCATTGCGTTTAAATTGGCAGATATGGCTACAGAAGTTCAAGCAGCAGAATTGTTAACTTTTCAGGCCGCACATTTAAAAAACAATAAAAAACCACTAACAAAAGAAGGTGCTTTTGCAAAATATTATGCCAGCGAAGTTGCCGTTAGATGCGGAAATGAAGCTGTTCAAATTATGGGTGGATATGGCTACACCAAAGAGTATCCCGCAGAAAAGTTTTTGAGAGATGCCAAACTAATGACTATTGGAGAGGGTACTTCTGAAATACAAAAAGTAGTAATCTCAAGAGAAATTTTAAAGTAATTTTGTGATTGTAAATATATTCCCTAAATTTGCAGCCCTTAAATAAATATTTAAATACAGGACAAGATGATAATTATACCAATTAAAGAAGGCGAAAACATTGAAAGAGCTCTTAAAAGATATAAGAAAAAGTTTGAAAGAACTGGCGCTTTAAAAGAATTGAGAAGAAGAAAGCAATTTGACAGACCTTCTATAATTAATAGAGAGGAGAAACAAAAAGCCATCTACATTGAGAAATTGAGAAAAGCAGAAGAGTAAAAACTATTCTTCACCTATAATATTTAAAGAGTAGTTTATCTTTATAACTTTACTTCTGTAATTTCGTTATAAAGATAAACTACTTTTTTTATGCCCAATATTTCCGATTTCTGTAACTACCTCGAACATCAAAAAAGATATTCCCACCATACCATTACAGCTTACAACAAAGATTTAACACAGTTCGAAGAATACCTTAATTCAGAGTACGGAACAGAACATTTCAATCAAGCACAACCTGCCTTTATCAGATCTTGGATTGTTTCATTAATAGAAGAGGATATTTCGACCAGAACAATCAATCGAAAAATATCCAGTTTAAAATCATTTTACAAATACCTATTAAAAAATGGAATAACTGACTCAAACCCATTACTTAAAATAATAACTCCAAAAACGGCCAAACGCCTTCCTGTATTTATAGGAGAAAACGAAATGATAGACCTCTTTAAAAACACCCTATTTGAAAATGATTATGAAGGAGTGCGCAATAAATTAATTCTAGAACTGTTTTATGCAACAGGAACAAGACTATCTGAATTAATTGAATTAAACCTATCTAGTATAGACAATGCGAATAATACGATAAAAGTATTAGGCAAAAGAAACAAGGAAAGAATTATACCTATAAGTAATAACATAATGTTATTAATTAAAGAATACCTAATAGAACGAACAAAAATAAACTCAACGAAACCCCATTTATTTTTAACGAAAAATGGCAAAAAACTATACCCAAAGCTTGTATACACAATGGTAAATTCATACCTTAGTCAAGTAACAACGGTTAGCAAAAAAAGTCCACACGTACTAAGGCACACGTTTGCAACACATATGCTAAACAATGGTGCTGATTTAAATACTATTAAAGAAATACTAGGTCATGCCAACTTATCAGCAACCCAAGTTTACACACACAATACCATAGAGAAATTAAAAAATATTCATAAACAAGCCCATCCCAAGGCATAATATAGGAGGAAAGAGATGAAAGTAAATTTAAAAATCACATCAGTGCATTTTGATGCCGACAAAAAACTAATAGAGTTCATTCAACTAAAAGTAGATAAGTTAGCCAACTACTATGATAAGATAATCGATGGCGAAGTAATTCTTAAAGTAGAAAACTCTCACGATACAGAAAATAAAGTAGCAGAAATTAAATTACTCGTTCCTGGCACAGATATATTTGCAAAAAAACAATGCAAATCTTTTGAAGAAGCTACTGACAACGCAGTTGATGCACTAAGAATTCAATTAAAAAAACACAAAGAAAAGCTCCGAAACTAATTAATTAAAAAAATATATAATTAATTGTTTGATTAGAGTGAAAACTTTTCTACATTTGCAGACCTTTAACAAAAAGGTCTGTTTTTTTATGAATAAAAAAAGAGTCTAAATTAAAGGAAAAGCCGATGTAGCTCAGCTGGCTAGAGCAGCTGATTTGTAATCAGCAGGTCGTGGGTTCGAGTCCCTCTATCGGCTCTTAAGCAAAGCACTTAAAATGTTAAGTGTCAAAAATATTGAAAACATTGAAACACGTTGGGGGAATACTCAAGCGGTCAACGAGGACAGACTGTAAATCTGTTGGCTTAGCCTTCGAAGGTTCGAATCCTTCTTCCCCCACTTAAGAAACTATAAGAGAAAGGTTCTCTTATAATATGATTTTAAAAAGCGAGAGTAGCTCAGTTGATAGAGCGTCAGCCTTCCAAGCTGAGGGTCGCGGGTTTGAGCCCCGTCTCTCGCTCTTTTTAAAATCGAAGTATATCGGTAAAAGCCGATGTAGCTCAGCGGTAGAGCACTTCCTTGGTAAGGAAGAGGTCACGGGTTCAATTCCCGTCATTGGCTCTATTTTATTAAATAGTAAAACGTTAAAAATAAATATAAAATAAACTAATAATCATGGCTAAAGAAACTTTCGACCGTTCTAAACCACACTTAAACATTGGAACAATTGGTCACGTAGATCACGGTAAAACAACATTAACTGCAGCTATAACAGTTGTACTTTCAAAATCAAATGGAGCTACAGTAAAAGATTTCGCAGAAATTGATAATGCTCCTGAAGAAAAAGAAAGAGGTATTACAATTAATACATCTCACGTTGAATACGAAACTGACAACAGACACTACGCTCACGTAGATTGTCCAGGTCACGCGGATTACGTTAAGAACATGGTAACTGGTGCTGCCCAAATGGATGGTGCTATATTAGTTGTTGCTGCTACTGATGGTCCTATGCCACAAACTAGAGAGCACATCTTATTAGGAAGACAAGTTGGTATTCCTTCTATGGTTGTATTCATGAACAAAGTGGATAT
>CAJQON010000046.1 GCA_905479995.1 uncultured Flavobacteriales bacterium
TTAAAACGGCAAATGGAAAGTATAAGGCCATTATAGGTAGAAACTCTCCAAGAAATGCAGACATTAATGTAAGTGCAAAGATGGCCAATGGGGAATTAAAATCTATGGGAAAAATGAGTTTTGTAGTTAAAAGACTCCCTACTCCATATGCTTCTTTTAGTGGGCAGAGTGGCTCAGTTACCGTTCGCTTAAGTCAAATTAAAAATGCCGAAACACTTAAAGTAACTTATGGTCCCGATTTTTTGTTTCAAGGCATAGACCCAACTGTAACAAAGTTTAAGGTTAGTATTCACAAATCCAATGGTGAATTTCTGTTTGAAGGACGTAACAATGGACGAAAAATTGATGCAAGGACTAAACAGTTTTTCAGAAACAACCTCAGGAGAGGTTATATTATTTATATCGAAAAAATTATCACTAGGGATGTTAGTGGAGCAACAGTTCCTGTAAAAGGGGTAATAAAAATTAAGATTAGTTAGAGTGAGGTAGATTACCTATCTATGTTGACTGGGGTTTGTTCCGTTTGGGGCAAGCCCTTTTCTTTTTCTTCTTTTTCAGAGAGGTAAACAACATAAGCCAATAATAAGATAAGCAAAAGAATAAAATAGGTTCTTTTTCTTCTATAATTAGGTCGTTTGGTTACAGCTTTGTGCTTAGATATAACATTGTTAAAGTTTTCATACTTTTTAATGTCTTGCTTGTCTGGCTCAGCTCTATTAACGTTTATGTTGTATTTTTTTTCTTCAGACATTTTGAGAGGTGCTTAATTTTTTCTTTAGTTCTTCTAATAATCTGTATACCTTAACTTTAGCATTACTTTCGGTAATGTTTAAAATAGATGCAATTTCTTTAAATGAACGTTTCTCGAAATACCGCATTTCTAAAAGTAACACCTTTATTTCATCCAACTCATTTAAAGTCTCAATCATTTTATCTTGCAATTGATAATCGTGCGTCATTTCAGCATCTTTAATAATATGCTTAATATCAAAATCATTAATGTTTATGGTTCTCTTTTTCTTTTTATCTCTATAGTATTGATTTACCTCGTTTAAGGCTATACGATACACCCACGAAACAAAAGGAGCTCCCGTATGTTTGTATTTAGGAAGGTTTAATAGCGTTTTTAGAAATACTTGAGAGGTAATGTCATTGGCTTCATCCATGCTGCTCATCCGTTTGTAAACAAACCTGAATATTTGTTCGTGATAACGCTCATAAATAGGCGCAAAGTATCGTTTGTCTGTTTTAGACAATTCAATTAACTCTTGCTCTGTATGAGGAGTTCTGTTATTTTTTTTAAATACGGATAACATCTATAAAACCTAGGATTCAAATATATAACGCATATTTTATAAAAAGTAACATAATTTTTATAAAAAAGTACCTTTGTCTTATGAATATTGAAGAATACAGAGATTATTGCTTATCTAAAAAAGGCGTAACAGAATCTACTCCTTTCCCAAAAGGTGAAAATATTCTGGTTTTTAAAGTAATGGGTAAAATGTTTAGCGCAACAGATATTAATACTTTTGAATCGTTTAGCATAAAGTGTATACCCGAAACAATAGAGGAACTTAGATCGAAATATGATGCTTTACAAGAGCCTGCTTATTTCAGCAAAAAACATTGGAGTAAAGTATTAATGGATGATACTATTCCAGATCAATTAATTTATCAATGGCTAGATATTTCTTATGATTTAGTGGTAAAAAACCTCAGCAAAAAACTACAAGAAGCGTTACGCTAGAATGTATATCTTGCAGAAAGTGCAACTCCCCAGCCAAAACCATCTCCATCTCCTAAGTTAAACATAGGTCGAGTATCAAGGCCTAATTGCAAAGGCACATCTAAATTGGTGTTAAAATTATACTCAACTCCTACCTCACCACCAACTAATATAGCTGAAGCATTGGATACTAGTAGCAATTGAGCACCAGGTCCAGCATACCAACTAAAACCTTCGCTTAAATCAAACACCCATTGATATACTCCTACTACATTCATGTAACTCCCTCCATTTAGGGAGTTAATCCCGAATCCTAATTCTAATCGGTTGGCATCGCCAAAACCATGTAAATAGTTTAACTCTGCACCTCCACCAAAATTACCTCCACCAAACCTTAATCCAATGGCATGTGGCTCTACCTGAGCAGTAGAAGTTAAACTTAAAATCATTAAAACGGCTGCAACTAATATTCCTCTTTTCATATCAATATAATTTATAAGATAAAAGTAATAAAGCACATTACACCCCTGAAACTTCCTCAATTAACATATTAACAATTTAAATGTTAATGACAAAAAAAAGGAATCACCACTTTTGGTTTTTTTCTCTCGTTTTAGATAGTTTTTACTCGAAAAACTTAACTATTTTGCAGTTTTTCGTCATTTTTAAGCAAAATAACTCCAATTTAAAAACTGAGCCACCTCTATTTAATAACACATAATTAGTGCTAAATTTGAATTTCATCTAAATAAGCTCTCAATATGGTATTTGATCGATTAAAAGAATTTACAAATAGTGGTTTTGGATCAAACATTGACAATGAAGGAGAACGACTTATATCTAAAAATGGTCAATTCAATATTAGAAAAGAAGGATTGAAGTTTAGCCAACGTTTCGATCTTTTTCATTTACTGATAAACATGAGTGCCACTTCATTTTTCCTGAGTCTTTTTGGTGGTTTTATAGTCTTAAACCTAGTATTTACACTACTCTATTTAGCGTTAGGTTTAGACGGATTACAAGGTATGAATGGCAACTCTAACTTCTTAGAAGCTTTTTTCTTTAGCACCCAAACCATGACTACTGTTGGATATGGAGCACTCCATCCCACAAGTAATAGCCTTTCTATTATTGCAAGCTTTGAAGCATTTATTGGCTTACTAGGGTTTGCCGTTGCAACAGGTTTATTATATGGAAGGTTTTCTAAACCTAAAACAAAAATGCTGTTTAGCAAAAATGCCTTAATTTCTCGGTACAAAGATGGTTCGGGATTAATGGCTAGAGTTGCCAACCCAAAGAAAACTCAACTACTTAATGGCGAAGCAAAAATGATATTTTCTCAAATAGAACACGACAACGGAACTCCTAAAAGAAAGTTTTACACCTTAGACTTAGAAATGAGCCAAATTAGTTTATTCGCTACAAGTTGGACTGTTGTTCATCCAATTACCACGGAAAGCCCACTTTACCAAATAGACCATAAAACCATAACCGAAAGAAACATAGAGTTAATTTTACTGATTAATGCATATGATGAAACCTACAACCAACAAATTCATGTAAGAACATCTTATAAGCCAGCTGAAATTATTGAAAATGCTAAATTCCTTCCTATTCTTGGACATAATAAAGACAAAAAATCTTTTATAGCACTTGATAAGATTAGCGATTACGAAATAATCAATTAGCTGTTTAGCCATCGAATAATACCATAATAAAAGATAAAATTTCTGGCACTTTTTTTGAAGACACTTCAGCTAAAAACCTTACCTTAGTAACATGAAAAATATACTACTTATCGTTTCAATCCTATTATTCAGTTTAAATGGATTCTCACAAAAAAAAGAAAAAACCTACAAAGTATTAGCTGCTTGCGGCCCATGTCAATTTGATATGAAGAGCCCGAACGGTTGTAGTTTAGCCATACAAATTGCAGGAAAACATTACTGGGTAGAAGGTTCAACCTTAGCAGATCATGGAAATGAGCATTCCGATAACGGGATGTGCAACACTACCCGAAAAGCCAAGGTTACTGGAAAATTAGAGGGTGACAAAATTGTAGCTTCAAATTTCATTCTGATCGAAAAGTAATTGAGTCATTAAGACTTTTTGGAGAAAAATATCATTTATTGGCTTAAATGAACTCAAACGAGGAGAGGCCCTAGAATTCTATAAAGAAACGATATTAATCAATCGATTAATTACCATCGTACTCTTATTTATGGCAATCTATTTACCTGTTGAAATTATTTTTAACAGCACTGAACTGGTTCCTTTCATACTAGTTGAGTTGAGCATTTTAGGAGTCACCTTATTCTTTAACCATAAAAAATGGTTCAATTTTTCTAAAATCTACTTCTTTTTTGCGTGCATCATATCCATTTTACCAATGATGTACATAGTGCCGGTGGGTGCAGGAAATGAATTTCTATTGTTCCCTGTAGCTTTACTTCCTGCTTTATTATTCCATAACCGATGGTTAGGAGTTGCCATGTTTGGTTTAGTAGTAATTTTATTTTTTGTGGTATTAAATACCCGAGAAATGGTTGAAGCCATAATTGTTGCCACACCTGAACAATTGGCATTTTTTAGAAACATATATTTAGCTGTAGCTTTTATTATAACTTTTACGATTGCCTTTTACTTTAGAACTATTGTAAATGATTTTGAAAAAATAGTGACTCAAAAAAATAGTTTACTTAAAGCCTCAAATGAAGAAATTGAAACCCAACATTCGGAAATAAAAGCGAGCATTAATTACGCAAAACGGATTCAAGAAGCCATACTACCTTCTAATAGTTTAATTAAAAAGTATTTGCCCAACTCATTTGTTTACTATCAACCAAAAGATATTGTTGCCGGAGATTTTTATTGGATGCATGTGTTGCCCGAACCAAATGGTTGGGACATTAACGGAAATGTTGTGCTGTTTGCAGCAGCAGATTGCACAGGACATGGGGTTCCTGGAGCAATGGTAAGTGTAGTTTGTAACAACTCGCTCAATCAATCGGTTAAAGAGTTTGGCATTACACAACCCAGTTTAGTTTTAGAAAAAACCCGAGAATTGGTTATAGACACCTTTTCAGAAAGTATTGAAAAGGTTCAAGATGGAATGGACTTAGCCTTATGTTCTTTAAACCTTAAAACACATGAGTTACAATATTCAGGAGCTAATAACCCTTTATGGATTATTAGAAATGGCGCTACCGAAATTGAAGAAATAAAAGCGGACAAACACCATGTTGGAAAATGCGATTTAACTCCAGCTTTTACCAATCATCATATACAACTGAACAAAGGAGATCATATTTATATTTTTTCTGATGGTTTAGTAGATCAGTTTGGTGGACCTAAAGGTAAAAAGTTTATGTCTGCCCGATTTAAAACTTTACTGCTCTCTATTAAAGATAAAAGCATGGAAGAACAACAAAGTACAATTAAACAATCTATTAATAAATGGATGGGCTCACTAGAACAGGTTGATGACATTTGTATGATAGGCGTTAAAATTTAATAATTACAATGCGAAACCTATCTAAATATCTTCTCTTAACCATCTTCTCTCTTGCTCTTGGTAGCTTAACTTTTGCGAATACAAGCGATAGCTTGGAACGATACATCTTAGAATCTGAAGGCATTAAAAAAATAGATGCTGTATTACTACTCGGTGGAACGTATCAGAATTCGGATTATGAGAAAGCACTTGTTTATGCTAGGGAGGCTCTTGAATTGAGCGAAAAGAACAACTATCAATATGGAATAGCAATGGCCAAAAACAACATTGGCTATTCGCTAACCGATTTAGGAAATTACGATGAAGCCATTGATTATTACCAGCAAAGCATTGTATTGTTCAAGCAACTAAAGGAAGAGAATAAAGAAGCTATAGCTTACAACGATTTAGCTTATATTTTTCAAGTTCAGGGAATGGTTAAACAAGCTATTCATTACTACATTAAAAGCTTAAAACTATTAGAAAAGTTTGAAGACAAACAAAGTGTTGCAGCCTGCCTAAATAACATTGGCTCACTTTATCAAGACATTAATGACAACAGTAAAGCCTTAGAGTACTATTCTAAAAGTCTTGAAACTCGAAAAACGATAAATGATGAGAAAGGAATTGCCTTATGCTTAAACAATATTGGTAGTCTTTATTTTGAAGACAGTGACCTTATTAATGCTAAAGAATACTTTTTTAAAAGTTTGGTCAAAAGAAAAAAGCTAAAAGATTCACATGGAATCGCTCAATCACTAACAAATATAGCAGCACTTTATAGAAAACAAAAAGACCACGAAACTGCATTAGAATATTTAAAGCAAGCAGAAAAGATACAAATTGAAATGGATGACCAAATTGGACTAACCAATACCATAAACAGTATCGGAATGAATTATAGCTTTTTAAATGACCTCTCAAATGCCAAAAAGTACTTAGAAAAAGCGTACGAAATGTCACACCAAATTGGCTCTACATTTCAAATAAAACATAGCGCTCTTGCACTTAGCAATTTATACCGACTAACCAATCAATATGAAAAAGCTTATCCCTTATTAATAGAGCACTACAAAATTTCTGACTCTTTAGAGAATACTGCAAATACGAGAAAATTAACTCAAGTAGGTTTACAATATGAATTCGAAAAAAAATTAAATGAAAACGAATTAGAACAGGTTAAAAGAAACCTGAAAAATGATTTAGCCATTAAAGAACAAAAGATAGTCTCCATTTCTTTTGCTGCAGGACTCGGAATTTTGGCGGTACTTTTCTTTGTAATACTAAAATCATTAAACGATAAGAAAAAAGCGAATAAAAGAATTACCCAACAGAATATTGAAATTGAAGAAAAGAGCCATGAGCTAGGCGAAGCACTTGAGAGCATAACAGATAGTGTGAAATATGCAAAACGCATTCAACAAGCATTGCTTCAAGAGGAAAAACACGTCAACAAAAAAGTTCCTGAACATTTTATTTTATTTAAACCGAAAGACATTGTTAGTGGAGATTTTTATTGGTCGCTTGAAAAAGGTGACTACTTTTATATAGCTGCTGTAGATTGTACTGGACATGGAGTTCCTGGAGCCCTTATGAGTATGCTGGGTATTAGTTTTTTAAACAGTATTAGTGCTCCACATGAAACACTAGCTCCCAATACAATTCTAGATCAATTAAGAGATAAAGTTATTGAGGAATTAAGCCAATCTAACAAAGATTGGAGCTCAAGAGATGGTATGGATATCTCATTAAGTAGAATAAACTTAAAAACAAACGAAGTTGAATGGGCTGGAGCCAACAACCCACTATGGATAGTTGAAGAAAATAATATTAGAGAAATTAAGGGCGATAGACAAGCGATAAATTATAGCGAAAATGCTACACCTTTCTCCAACCACAAAGTTAAACTGAATAAAGGAGATCAAATTTACATGTTTAGCGATGGTTATGCAGATCAATTTGGTGGCCCAAAAGGAAAAAAATTCATGCTTAAGAAATTTAAGGAACTAACCCTTTCGCTTTCAACCAAAGCAATATCTAAACAAAAAGAAGAACTAGAATTAGCATTTAACAATTGGAAAGAAAATTTAGAACAAATTGATGATGTCTGTGTTATTGGAGTGAAGATATAAACGAAAATAACACAGAGTTTACCCTGAGCAATGTCGAACGGGTGTAACAAGAATAAAAATATAACCTTATGAAACCGATTTTAATCCTTCTCTCCCTAACCTTAATTTTTGGCTGTTCATCTTCAAACAACATTATAGAATCACAGACCAAGAAAGCTGAAACCCCAAACATATACCATTGCCAAGTCATCCATAAACAGTTTCAAAGCAAAGGTGGAAAAATGATCAGTATCAGTGAATTATACCTGCGGTGTTCCGTTCAAGATTACTTCATTAAAATTTGCGAAAGCAATTACACTAAAGCAGAATTAATGAAATATGTAAATACAGGAATAAGTGCAGAAATTGAAATAAGAGATGGTCTGTGGGATAACTGCAGCAGTAATTTAGCTGAAGTACAAAGTCGAACAGGAAGCTATATTATTATCAAATCAATTAAAGAGTAATTACTTCGCTTTAGCCTCTTCTTTTAATCTTTTCAGCTCCTTTTTTACCGATTGACTATACGTTTTATCGTGCAAATATTCTCCTTCCTCTTTATCATATTTAATAACTGCTGTTGGAAAATCTAAACTAGCAATATCAATCCCTTTAAACTTTGAAAGCCCCATTAAATCTACTTTAAACTCATAAGTATACTTACCAGCAAACTCAGTTTTTTCTTTAGTCGAAATCTGAATTCGCTCTGTTACACAACCTTTAGTACTCACTTCAACCATATATTCCATATCACTAAATAGAATAAACTGAAACTTCCCTTTTTTTGAGGATGTAAGCTGTACTACTTTATTGTTTTGAAAGAGTTTTACCGATGCTGTCTCAATTTTTTCACCCTGCTTAAACACATATCCTTTGATAACCAAACTACTAGTTTTAGCAGAATACTTTAAAGGTTTAGCTCCTGAAAATACCAAAAACATTAAACTCAAAACAACAATCAACTTTACCCTAGCCATAATTCAACTTTATATTTAAGTTGCTAACTTATAAAAAAATAGCTACAACGAGCTAACATCCAACCCAAAAAGAAGGAGGAAATGACCTTACCAATCAATTTTCAACTTTCAAAATAATTCACATCTGGCATTTAGTTAGAACTAAATCAAGACTAATAGGAGGATATTCTTTGCATACCCTCCTTTTGTTATGTTCTATTTTTAAGTTTGGTATGGTGATTGCAAATATGCAAACATCACTAAATTAATACAATGGAAAATTTAGACCTAAGGTACAATGATGTCGCTTTTTACAACATTACAGATAGCATACAAAAATCATTTGTAATAAGTATTAGAAGTAGCATTGAAAGGGCACTACGACCAGTAAAAAAAGAGCTAGAAAAATCTGAAGGATACGTAAGAGTAAACTATAAAGATGATCGCTTAGAAATTACAACATTTCAACTACCGATTAACTTAGAAGAAAAAATTCACCGTATATTAAAGTAACCCTAATCTACTACAACAACCAAATACTTGGATGAAGACCAAAACAAATCAGCATCAAGAATAACAATTTTAGCAGACTTACTCTCCAATCCTTCAATTTTATATGATTCTTTAGAGTGATTGGTCACTACTTTAACTTTTTCACTCATCAATTCTATTTCATTGGTCACACTAATATCTACCTGAGTAAAATATTCCTTATTAAAATCTTCAGATAGTTTTTTAGTTTTTCCAATACCAATAAAACCACCTTCTTTAGAAATTACACCTTGACTTTCTAACTCTTTTGATGAACCATAACAGTAAAATGCCATGTTCAATTCATCTTCTTGCTTCCCTAACTCTTCAATCCTATTATTATACTCCTGAAACAACACTTCCAACTGCTGATTGGCCTCAACTAATTGTGTTTGTAAAGTTGCAATGTGCGCATCTTTTTCTTGCAATTGAATCGATAAATTTTGTATCATAGTTTCTAACTCAACAATTTTTAAGTTAGATTTTTTTAATCGAGAATTTAGCGTTGCCATTTTCTTCTTGTTCTGCAATAACAAATCATTAATCAATTCAATATCATTCATAATATCGTCTTTCATATTATTGTCCATCTCCACATTCCCCTTATCAAAACGAGCAGTCATTATTTTTTCTCGTTCTTTAATTTGAGCCAAATTCTCTTGAATTTCATTCATAGAACCCATAAAGTCAACAATCATAGCTTCTTTATCATCCAATTGTCCAAACGCTTCCGACTTTTCTGCCTCAAGCTCCGCTATCTTACTTTCTAATTCATCCGTATTACACGAAAAAAATAGTGTTACACCCATCATTAAAACTAAAACTCTCAATACATTCCAATTCATCATAAATTTTGTTTTTAAGACTAACTTACTAAGCCACAAATTATTACTTTTATAATCGCTTATTAAAAAATAAACTTATGATTTTTAAACGAATTTTATTCCTAATTGTTCTAACAATTTCATTTTATTCTTGCATTAATTCAGTAGATGGTGATGGAAACATAGCATCTGAAGAAAGAAATGTTGAATCGTTTAGTAAAATTGACATTTCTGGAGAGTTTGAAATAATGTTAAACCAAGGGAAAACAGAAAAAGTAGAAATTGAAGCAGACGAAAATCTTTTAGAACTAATTTCTACCGAAACCAAAAACGAAACACTTATCATCAAAACCACTGAAGACATAGGTAGTACCAAATCTTTAAAAATTTACATTACTGTTGTCAACCTAGAAGATATTGATGTTTCTGGTGCGGTTACTTTAAAAACTAAAGGCAAGTTGGTAGTTGATGAGCTTGGAATTGATGTTAGTGGAGCTGCTGACATTAATATAGACATTGAAACAGAAACCTTATCAATGGACATGAGTGGAGCAAGTGAGACATCACTGAAAGGAGAGGCTGACCATTTTGATATTGAACTTTCTGGAGCCAGCGAACTTGAAGCCGATAAATTAAAAACTAAACACACCAAAATAGACATCTCTGGCGCGGGAGCAGCAACTGTTTATGCTAAAAAAACCTTAGCCGTAGAGATTTCGGGTGCGGGAAGTGTTAAATACAAAGGAAAACCAAAAATCACCAAAGACATTAGCGGTGCAGGTTCCATTAAAAAATTATAATCTCATAAAAAAAGTGATGAGTGGTAATGTACTTTAATCAACTACTTTATATTTTAGTGCTACTGAATGGAAAAACTCCTAAAAATATACAACAAAGTCAATCAATTTGGAATCGAGAACGACCTTCGTTTAAGCATTATTAATGAAGGAACTATTGAATACCGAATGTTGGTAAAATCCAAGCATTTGGCAACACCAACAACTGCACATGGCGGAGTTATTGCTGCATTAATGGATGGTGTACTCGGAGTTGCTGCTTTAAGTGCAGTAGCAAAAGAAGAAAAACTGGTAGCTACATTAGAATTTAAAATTAGCTATTATAAACCAGCCTTTGAAGGAGATGAATTACTCGGAAAAGGCACCGTAGAAAAAAAAGGAAACAGAATAATTTTTGCTTCAGGTGAAATATTAAATCAAAACAACGAAATAGTAGCCAAGGCATCAGGAACATTTAATGCCTATCCTTTTGAAAAAAGTGATGTGGCTCAATACATTAAAAATACTCAAAACTAGATATGAAAAAACTAATTATCATCACATTATCCATTGCGTTATCTTTTAATATTAGCGCACAAAAAAACAAAAAGTCTACCCCAAAAAGCAAGTACAATTCAGGGCTTTTTAGCGCTTTAAAATTTAGAAGTGTTGGTCCAGCTTTTACTTCTGGTAGAGTTGCCGACATAGCAGTAAACCCAAACAACCACTCGCAATACTATTTGGCTGTAGCAAGTGGTGGAGTTTGGAAAACTGATAACTCTGGAAACACCTACTACCCTATTTTTGATGGACAAGGATCTTATTCTATTGGTTGTGTTACCATAGATCCCAACAACGAAAATGCAGTTTGGGTTGGAACTGGCGAAAACAATAATCAACGAAGTGTTGCTTATGGTGATGGTGTATATAAGTCATTAGACGGAGGTAAATCATGGAATAATGTCGGTTTAAAAACATCTGAACACATCGGAAATATAATAGTACATCCAACCAACTCTAACATTGTTTATGTTGCAGCATATGGTCCATTATGGAAAGAAGGTGGAGAAAGAGGAGTTTACAAAACGACAGATGGCGGAAAAACGTGGAACAGAATATTAGAAATCTCTAAACATACCGGTATAGCAGAAATTGCAATGGATCCTAGAGACCCAAATACCATTTATGCTTCAGCGCATCAAAGAAGAAGACATGTTTTTACTTACTTAGGTGGTGGACCAGAATCTGGCTTACACAAAACTACAGATGGTGGAAAAACGTGGAAGAAAATCAACAAAGGACTTCCTGCCGTTGACAAAGGAAGAATAGGTTTAGCAATATCTCCAGTAAATCCAGATTACATTTATGCCATTGTTGAAGCTGCTCAAGGAAAAGGTGGTTTTTACAGAAGTACCAACAGAGGAGAAAGCTGGGAAAAAAGAAGCAGTTATGCCACCAGCGGAAATTACTACCAAGAAATAGTTTGTGATCCAAAAAACAAAGATTTGATTTACTCTATGTCTACTTGGTTACATCATACAGAAGATGGTGGTAAAACCTTCAAAAAAACAGGAGAAAAAAGCAAGCACGTGGACAACCATTGCATGTGGATAGACCCTAACGACACCAAACACTGGGTAGTTGGTTGTGATGGTGGAATGTATGAAACTTGGGATGCAGCAAGCAACTGGCAGTTTAAAGCCAATTTACCTATTACACAATTTTATAAAGTTGCTACAGATAATGCCTCTCCTTTTTACAACATCTATGGAGGAACACAAGACAACAGTAGTCAAGGTGGACCATCAAGAACCACTAACAACGTGGGTATTGTAAATTCCGATTGGTACATTACCAATGGTGGTGATGGTTTTGAATCTCAAGTTGATCCCACAGATGATAACATTGTTTACGCTCAATCTCAATATGGATGGTTAGTGCGTTTCGATAAAAAGAGTGGAGAAAAAACAGCCATCAAGCCATTCCCTAAAAAAGACGGAGACGCTTTACGATGGAACTGGGATGCACCTTTATTAATTAGTCCACACAATAATAAAAGAATCTATTTTGCTGCCAACAAACTATTTAAAAGCGATGACAGAGGAGACACATGGGATGAAATTAGTGGAGATTTAACACGTCAATTAGACCGTAATAAATTAAAAGTAATGGACCAAATATGGAGCATTGATGCGGTTATGAAAAACAAATCGACCACCATTTTTGGCAACATCGTTGCTTTAGATGAATCTCCAAAAAAAGAAGGATTATTGTATGTTGGTACAGATGATGGATTAATTCAGGTTTCTGAAAATCAAGGACAAACTTGGACAAAACACATCGGGTTTACAGGTGTTCCGACAATGACTTATGTTAACATGCTAAAGGCTTCAAAGCACAATGAAAATGAAGTATTTGCCATTTTTAACAACCACAAAAGAGGCGATTTTAAACCTTACGTTTTAAAAAGTAGTGACAAAGGAAAAACATGGAATTCTATTGCTGGAAATTTACCAGAAAGTGGCGCAGTTTACTGTATTGAACAAGATCATGTGAACCCAAACATCCTTTTTGTAGGAACAGAATTTGGTGTTTTTGTAACGCTAAACGGAGGAACTCACTGGACACAATTAAAAGCTGGATTACCAACAATTGCAGTTAGAGACATGGAAATTCAGCAACGTGAAAACGACTTGGTTTTAGGAACTTTCGGAAGAAGTTTTTACGTATTAGATGACTATTCTGCTTTAAGAGAATTGGCCGATGAAAGCTTATTAGCGAAAAGAGCACATATTTTTGACATTAAAAAAGGCTTAATGTTTAACACTAGAAACCCATTAGGCTACAAAGGGAAAAATGCACAAGGCGAAAGCTACTATGCAGCCAAAAACCCAGCAGTAGGATCGGTAATTACCTATTATTTTAGCGACTCATTAAAAACCGCTCAAGAATTAAGGCGAGCTAAGGAAAAGAAAAGTACAGACGACCACTACCCTACTAAAGAAGAAATTAAAAAAGAAGCACAAGAAGAAAAAGCGTTCTTACTTTTTGTAATTCAAGATGAAAACGGAGATGAAATTCAAAAAATTAAAACTGATGCTGGTGCAGGAGTTAAAAAAGTAGTTTGGAATTTCAGGTACGCACCAACTGGACCAATTAAATTAAAAACAAGAAAGTCTGGTCGTTATGGATCAGAAGATGTTGGTCAACTGGCCTTACCAGGAAAATACACCGTTACCGCCTACCTAAGTAGCAACGGTAAAACTGAAAAACTAACCGAACCTAAAGCCTTCGAAATTGAACTATTAAACAACGCTACACTTCCTGCAACGGACAAAAAGGCATTGTTAGCATTTCAAAAAGAAGTAGCCGAGTTAAGAAGATCTGCCGATGGTGCCGAACGATTACTTGGCGAAATGCACAACAAACTTAAATACATTAAAGTAGCCATAGAAACTACTCCTAATGTAGATTTAGAACTTTTAAGTAAAGTAAAAAAGTTAGAGTTAGCCATGCATAAAACAAGTATTGAACTTTATGGAGATGGAGATCTATCAAAACATGAATATGAAACCTACCCTGGATTAAGCAGCAGAATCGGTATTGTAATTTATGGCATGTGGAATTCTACAGCTGCGCCAACAACAACGGCTAAAAACAACATTAAAATTGCCAAAGAAGAATATGTGCCCGTTTTAGCTGAAATTCAAAACTATGTAACCGAAGTTGCCAATTTAGAAAAAGCTTTAGGCGTTTCACCATACACTCCAGGAAGAGGAAAAGAATGGAAAAAAGATTAACTGTAATAAACTCTAAAAAAAATGGCTGAATTAATTAATTCAGCCATTTTTTTTAGAGTTTACTTACCTCACTCATGCAATACAACAACTTTATGAGTAAATGTATTGTTTTCAGTTGCTATGACGACAAAATAAATGCCATTATCGAAATCTCGTAAGGAAATGTTTAATTGCTTTTCATCAGCAATACTCCGGGAATAAACCTCCTTTCCAGTAAGGTCTATTAAAGAGACATTAGTTCCTTTAATTTCTCCCAAATCAATAAACAATTCTTCATTGGCTGGATTGGGGTAAATATTAGCAACCCCATTCGCGCTAACCTCGTTTATACTTGTTCCTAAAACTTTTACACAAGCAGAAGTATCTGCACAGGCATTTAGCTGAACTATTACCGCATAGTTCCCATCTCTTTTAGGTGAATAACTATATCCTGTAGCTCCTGGTATAGCAGCATTCCCTTTGGCACAGTCTATCCATTGATAAGCAGCAGCTAATGTATCATTAGCCCGAATTCCGTTGGTTATTAATAAAGTTGACGCATCTATTGTTGTATTTACATCGCATATCCCAAAAATATAAGCCGCTCCTGCATTAGTCAATGAATCTTGATTGTGAACATTAAAAGATTCACCCCAAGCACCCACAATGGCATTGCTATCGGAAAGCGCAACATTATAACCAAAATAACCCTTCCATTCTCTATCCTTACTCACTATTTTTTGTGTTTGAATCCAACTTCCAACAGTATTTTTTTTGTAAAAATACGCAGCTCCTCCCCATTTTATTGAATCAGCACCCAACTCATTAAAAACATTGCCACGAGCTCCAATAAGTAACACATCACCAGAAATGGCAACAGAGCTTCCAAAAGCATTTATTACTCCTCGATCTAAAGCAACTAATTTTTGTTGTTGATTGTAATGGCCTGAAGTATTTCGCTTAAAAACATAAGCCGCACCAGCAAGAGGCTTCTCATCACCTCCTATTGTATCAGCAAAATCTTCCCCTGAAGCTCCTACTATAAGAAAATCACCCTCCATCGTAACAGATTTACCAAAAAGCGCAGAAGTATCTCTATCTGATGCCATCACTTTTTGCTGAAAATCCCAGCTAACAGGATTTGTGTTTCGTTTAAATAGGCTTACTGATCCAGCAAAATTCATTGAGTCAATGGTGTTAGCAAAATCATCACCGAATACTCCAATTGCAATATAATCTCCAGCTATGGCAACAGAACTTCCAAAGTAATTATCTTCATGTGGCACATTTTCAATCAACTTAGCTACTTCTATCCATTTTCCAAACGAATTTTTTTCAAACACATAAGCAGCACCTACATAATTCAACCCAAGTGTATCTTTGTATTTGGCTCCAATTAGGGCATAGTTCCCGTCTATGGCAATAGAACTCCCAAAAAAATCACCACTATCTCTATCGCTAGCAACTATTTTTTGTTTTTCCACCCAAATTCCGGTTTGAATATCTCGCTCAAAAACATAAGCTGAACCTGCTGAAACCATATAATTAGCTCCATTGGATCCAATGGTATCTCCTCCATCTCTGGGTGCACCAACAATGGCATAGTTTCCTAATATGGCAACAACTCCAAAAAATTCATTGATTGAATCCCTGTCAGAAGCCACTAACTTTTGTGCTTCTACCCATGCTCCCTTAGCACTTTTAGTATAAATATAAGCTGCTCCTGCACCCAAAATAAAATTTGTATTGTTTGAATCACCTTTTGCAGCAGGTGCTCCAACAATTGCATAATCACCTGAAATAGCTAGACTACTTCCAAATTGAATATTAGAATCTCTATCGGATTCAACTATCTTATTAATTAAGTTGAAATTTTGAGCATTTGCTTTATTTAAACTTGTTATACAGAGAAGGAAAGAAATTCCAACAATTAAGTATTCTTTTGTTTTGTGCCTTTTTTTCATGTTCGCTTTATTTTAGTTAAAAAATTAAAACGATAGGAAATTTTAGTGTGACAAAATTATGGCGAAATTGCATTTATTGCAAAACAAACACTTGCACATTTATTGCACAATTCCATCTTATTGCAGATTTAAACGCGAAAATGACATTGTTTTCAGCATTTAGCTAGATACTTTTTAAGGTAAATCGGTTGCAACTCATATTGTTTGCCAAAGTTTTGTCTTACCCAACACAACAATTCATCCATCTCCTCTTCCAACAAATTTTGGTAAGCCTTAGAAAGTTCTTTTTTAAATAAAGCAGCATCAAAACTCATCTTGCTTAATATATTCTTGCTGTAGGCTAACATTTTTATCGATTTTACTTTAGTTATAACTTTCATACCTTTTTTTCTTAATGGTTGTTAAATTTACAAAATTAAATCGACTTTAAGACTTTATTCTGTAGTTAGAATTCGCTAACAAAACTTAATAACAACAATCTTAACTAATTATTATTAGCTATCTTTACTTTTAAGATTTTTTAACAAAAAAAAGGAAATGAAAAATTTACTACTAGTACTATCTATACTGTCATCAGTATTGCTTCAAGCAGCTAAAATTAGTTACGAAGTTGCAATGCCAGAACCACACACGCATTATTATGAAGTAAAAATGAAGGTGAGTGATTATGAAAAAGATCATTTTGACATTCAAATGCCGGTTTGGTCGCCAGGATCGTATTTGGTAAGAGAGTTTTCTAAAAGTGTTGAAGCAGTAAATGCTACTTTCAATAAAAAACTATTAAAAGCTGAACAAATTAACAAAAACACGTGGCGTATACATTCCGAAAAAGCAAACAATGTAGTTATAAGTTACCGCGTTTATGCTTATGAGTTAAGCGTTAGAACGAGCTTTATTGATGCTTCTCATGGTTATTTTAACGGAACAAGTATGTTCATGTACATCAACGAGCTAAAGAACACACCTCACCATTTAAAAATTATTCCATTTAAAGCATGGAAAAAGGTGAGTACTTCTTTAAAAAATACAGCAGCAAAAGGATTTGAATATGTTGCTACCGATTACGATATCTTAGTAGATTCTCCAGTTGAGATTGGAAACCATGAAACTTTCGACTTTACTTCGGCTGGAGTATTGCACCATGTAGCAATGTATGGAAAAGGCAATTACAATGTTGAAAAACTGAAAGTCGATATGGCTAAAATTACCCAAGCCTGTACAGATGTGTTTGGTGTTAACCCAAACAAAGAATATACGTTTATCATTCATAACCTTACCAACGGAAGTGGAGGTTTGGAGCATTTAAGTTCTACTACTTTACAAGTTAACCGATGGACATACAGCGAAGGTTCTGCTTACAAAGGTTTTTTAAGTTTAGTGGCTCACGAATATTTTCACCTCTGGAATGTAAAACGAATTAGACCAATTGAATTAGGTCCATTTGATTACAACAATGAAAACTACACCAAACTATTATGGGTTATGGAAGGTTTTACCAGCTACTACGATGAGCTTTTATTATACAGAGCTGGCATTTATGAAGAAGAAGAAATTATTGGAAAGTTTACCAACTCTATTAATCGAGTAGAAAACCAACCAGGAAACAAAGTTCAACCTGTTGCAGATGCTAGTTTTAATGCTTGGATAAAATCTTATCGCCCTAATGAAAATAGCTACAACACAACCATTTCTTACTATACAAAAGGCTCTGTAATTGCCAACATGCTCGATTTAAAAATTGCTAAAGCAAGCAACGGAAAAAAGAATTTAGACAACGTTATGCAATACTTGTACAAAGAGTTTTACCTCAAAGAAAAAAGAGGTTTCACCAATAAAGAAATGCAAGTAACCTTAGAGAAAGTATCAGGACTAAAGCTAAATGACTTTTTTGAAAAATACATTGATGGAACTCAAACCTTCGACTACAAAACCATTTTTGGATATGCCGGAATGAATGTGGAAGAATTAGTAAATGTTTCTCCAAGTATTGGTATTTCTATGTCAGGTTCTAATGTAATTAAAACGGTTTACAGAGGTGGATCTGCTTATGCTGGAGGCTTAAATGTTGATGATGAAATATTGGCAATTAATGGGTTTAGAGTAGAAGGGAATGCCAACGAATTTATTGAAGACAGTAAAGTTGGAGATCAAATTAGCGTATTAATTAGTAGAGACAATATTATTCAAACCATAGCATTTCCATTATTGGAAAAAGGTAATAAACGTTACTACGTTTTTAATGAAGAAGAAAAAAAGAATGTTGTATTTCAAAAATGGCTAAGCAAATGATCACCTCTTTAATTGTAGCAGTAGCAAAAAATTACGCCATAGGTAAAGACAATAACCTTTTATGGCATTTACCAAATGACATGAAATATTTCAAGGAAAAAACCTTGGATCATCACATTATTACTGGCCGAAAAAACTACATTTCAATACCAGAACGTTTTAGACCTTTGGTTAACCGAACCAACATTGTACTATCCAGAAACACTTCCTTTACAGAAGAGGGATGTATAGTTAAACATTCGCTGGAAGCTGCTATAGCTTATGCGAAAGATGCTGGCGAAACAGAATTATTTATAATTGGTGGTGGTGAAATATACAAAGAAGCTTTAGAAAGCAACTTAATCGACAAAATGTACATTACCCATGTAGATTCAGATTATGAAGGTGACACCTTTTTTCCTGAAGTGGACAAAACCGTTTGGAACAAACAATTTGAATTAAGCATTGCTGAAGATGAAAAACATGCTCATCCTTTTTCATTTGCCGTTTACAACAAAATAAAATAGATTAAATCAATACGTATAAATTAGACTCAATATGCTAACGATAAATCCAAAAGAAATTGAAGTACCAAAATTACATCATTATTTACTAGGAGCAGTTGGTCCACGACCAATAGCTTTTGCGAGCACAGTTGATGAAAATGGAGTAAGAAATTTAAGCCCATTTAGTTTTTTTTAACGTGTTTAGTGCAAACCCTCCAATCATGGTGTTTTCTCCTGCTCGTAGCGGAAGAACAGGTGCAACTAAAAACACCTTTGAAAATGCAAAACGAACCAAGGAAGTTGTAATAAATGTAGTCAATTACAGCATCGTTCAACAAATGTCATTGTCAAGTTCACCTTATGCAGCAGAAATTGATGAGTTTGAAAAATCTGGATTAACGCCAATTGCTTCAGATTTAATAAAACCATTTCGAGTAAAAGAATCGCCTGTTCAATTTGAATGCAAAGTAAACGAAGTTGTTGAATTGGGTCAAAATGGTGGTGCAGGGAACTTAGTTATATGTGAAGTATTAAAAATACACATTGATGAAAATATATTGGACGACAAGCAAATGATTGATCAACACAAAATTGATTTGGTAAGTAGAATGGGAGGAAACTGGTATTGTAGAGCCAATTCGGATTCCATGTTTGAAATTCAAAAACCAATTACCTCTATTGGTATTGGTGTTGACGCTTTTCCTGATGAAATTAGAAATAGCTCCATTTTAACTGGAAACGATTTAGGTTTATTGGGAAGCATCGAAGATTTTCCTTCTCAAGATGAAATTGATGCGTATAATTTTTCTGGAGACAAACACCAAACTGCTAAGGAACTTCTTGCTAAAGACGAAGTAATGAATGCATGGAAAGTACTATTAAAGTAAGATGAAACTGGCAGCTAAATACACTCGAGTATTTAAATATATTCTTCCAGCTCCATTTACCATTGCAATTGCTCTAACACTTCTTACATTTATAATTGCCTTGTTGTTTACTGATCCAGTTCCAACAAACAACGAAGCCCACATTTTTCAACTCTTAAAATTTTGGGAAGACGGAGTTTGGCATTCTGGTCTGATGGTTTTCGCCATGCAAATGATGCTCATGCTGGTCTTAGGACATGTTTTAGCCTTAACTAAACCTGTAAACAGCTTCATTAATTTGGTAGTAAAAAGATGCAACAGTACAGCTAAAGCTGCTGCATTAGTTACACTATTAACTGTATTAGTTAGCCTTTTCAACTGGGGATTGGGACTTATTTTTGGCGCAATATTCGCACGTAAAGTTGCCGAACACGCCACGAAACAAAACCTAAAAATTAATTACCACATTATTGGAGCAGCAGGTTATTCTGGCTTAATGGTTTGGCATGGTGGACTATCAGGATCATCTTTAGCAAAAGTAGCTGAACCCGGTCATCTCAAAAACATGATGTCAGGTTTATTGTCTGAAAAACAATTAAACCTTTTACCAGAACAAATTTCTTACTGGGATACAGTAGGTTCTTCTATGAATTTAATGGTAATGGCTTTATTGATTATCGTTTTACCACTATCTATATATTTGTTAGGAAAAAAAATAACCCCAACAGAAAATATCGTTTTAGAAAAAATTACCGAAACAACTACATCATCTATAGACGCAAAAGGCGCAGAAAAATTAGATTATTCCAAGTGGTTTTCTAAAACGATTGGAGCTTTACTTTTAGGTTATATTGGCTACAAAATTGCCATCGTTTATGCCTTCGATTTCTTGCGCTTTTTTAATCCAAACAACATTAACCTCTTGCTATTTACTTTAGCCATTCTTTTCCATCAAAACTTTGTCGCATTTTTAAAAGCAGTAGATGTCGCCATTTCTGGAGCTGCAGGAATTCTAATCCAATTCCCGCTTTACTTTGGTATCATGGGCATCATGAGGAGTTCTGGTTTAGTAACCGATATTTCTGGCTTTTTTGTTCAAATATCTACAGAAACTACCTATCCATTGTTTACTTTTTTAAGTGCTGGATTAGTCAATATTTTTGTTCCTAGTGGTGGCGGTCAATGGGCGGTTCAAGGTCCTATTATTGTACAAGCAGCTACAAATCTAGATATCTCTTTACCCAAAAGTATTATGGCTTTGGCATATGGCGATCAATTAACCAATATGCTACAACCATTTTGGGCACTCCCATTATTGGGAATAACTGGTCTTAAAGCAAAAGAAATTTTACCTTACACCTTGTTTCTGATGTTAATTGGATTGTTAATTTTTGTAAGCTGTCTACTGATCTTTTAAACAGATGGTAATTCCTCTACCGTTTTAGAATCTAAAGCATCTCTAATACCATTTCCTACCAACACAAAGGCCAATACCATAAAAATTATGGCAACCCCTGGTAAAACAGCTAAATAAGCCTTCCCGGTAATTAAATAACCTTTATGCTCTGCAATTATTTTACCCCAAGTTGCTTGTGGTGGTTGAGCACCTATTCCTAAAAAGCTTAAGCCAGCTTCAATTAATATTGCTGCAGCAAAATTAATGGCAGAGATCACAATTACTGGCCCCAATACATTTGGAATCATATGTTTAAAAATAATTCTAGCATTAGTAAATCCTAAAGCTCTTCCAGCTTCAACAAATTCTTTTTCTCTTAAGCTTAACATTTGACCCCTAACTACTCTGGCAACTTCAACCCACATGGTTAAACCTACTGCAATAAAAACCTGAGTTGTACCTTTTCCTAAAGCCATAGTAATTGCAATTACCAATAATAATGTTGGAATAGACCAAACCACATTTATAAACCACATCACAACATCATCAACCCAGCCTCTAAAATAACCTGCCATTGCACCAAGCGTAATTCCAATAAACAATGATATAAATACAGAAATAAACCCAACAGACAATGAAATCCATGTTCCTGCCATTAATCTACTTAACAAATCTCTTCCATACTTATCTGTTCCTAGATAATACTTTTTAGAAACAATATGATTCTCTTTAACTTCATTGGTTAACTCATCAATAGATAAATGCTTTTTCCCTTCATTTAAAGTGTAAAAATCTAAATAACCATCTTTAACTACAATTTCATTATGATCAATAGCATATACAATTCTAGCTAAGTTTATTTTCTCTATCTGACCATCGTTTACTTCTCCACCAGTATATTTTTCGATCACTAAATTATGTCCTTCAAAACTGTAATCGTAAATAGGAATTGTAGTAAAATCATTTTCAATTCCTTCAGTAAAGCCTTTCCAGAAACTAGTCTCTAATGCTTTCTTATCTTTTTTCTTATAAAGTAAATCAACAGAAAACCCTGGTTTTTTCGTAGTTATCTCTAATATCTGATCATTAGCTTTTGGTGTTCCATCAGGTCTTATAGCAGGACCAAAAACAGTAATAATAAGAGAACATAGAATTATAAAAAGCCCAAACATTGAAAGCTTATTCTTTTTTAAACGATGCCATGCAATTGCAGACAAAGACTTTGACCCTATATTTTTCTTTTTTTTACTCATTTATATTCTCTATGTTTCCATTTAAATCCTATAAGCATTGATAAAATCCATATGAAAACAACATAAAATGGATAGACCAATTGAACAGGAATAAAATAAAGCAACGAACGTTTCCTCTCAAAAAAAGAGGCTGCTAAAAGTAACAATATAAAATCAAAAAGCCATTTACCAAGTAATAAGAATGTTAATTCCTGTATATAATTTTCGACCAATGGTAGTAAGGCATAGATTAAAATACAAGATAAGTTTTGAAGAAATATTAAAGCACTCAATGAAATGAGCAACTTATTTTTGTAATATTTTGTTTTAGAAGCCCATCTTAAACGCTGATTTACAAAATCTTTTAGCTTTTTTTGAGGTTCGGTTAGCACAATAGATTCTCTTGATAAAAAGCTTGAAATTTTAGCCTTGTTTAAAGAAAATTTTTCCAATAAAAACACATCATCACCAGAAGGAGTTTTATGCTTATCAAACCCATTAACTCGTTGAAAAATAGATCGTTTATAAACCAAATTGGCTGCATTATTTAGAGTAGCTTTATTAAAAGACAATGTTCCAAACTCTATTGCCTGCATTGCCAGCATATCCAACACCTGAAAATTGGCTAAAAACCCATTATTTTCATGAAACGAAACTGGTCCTAACAACATATCATTATCAACCATATTTGCAGCAATTAATTGCAACCAATCAGCCGTAACAACACAATCAGCATCGGTTGTAGCAATAACATTGTAATTCGATTTTTCAATACCCAACTTCAAGGCTTCCTTTTTTGTTTCTTTATTTTCTAACGAATAAACGCGTAGATTCAAGGAGCTATCTTGCAGAAATTCTTGAACAATTTCAAGAGAATTGTCTGAAGAATTATCATCAATAACAACTACTTCAAAACAATTATGATCTAAACTTTGCTTTTCAAGCGAATTCAGGCAATTTAAAATAGAAGCCGACTCATTTCTCATGGGAATAACAACAGAAATAGTGACTTGATTAGAAACAGTCTTTTTAACAGAAAAGCGTAGGTGACTATTAAAACCAATACTTACCCAAAGCATGGTAATGCAATAAACAAGTGTAACAAATGATAATATTAAAATAACTGCTATCATTTTTTCCTTAATAAATTAAGGTGATTAAGACCAGAAAGACCAATTAAAGCTGGAATACAAACATTTATTAACCATAAGGTAATCGATGCAGAAACAATAGCCAAATCATTCGCTGATACCACGCCAAAAACAAATAATGCCACAGAACCTCTAACTCCTAATTCAGAAAAAACTAGTGTTGGTATTGCTGATGCCAGAAGAAAACAAACCGGAATTAATGCCCATTCGGTTGAAGAAGACAAGTGTACTCCAAAAGCATAAAGTATTAAATAATACTGAACGGTAAAAACAGCGTACCTCAAAAAACTGTATCCTAACATAATAACCAGTTCACCAGTTCTAAATGTCTCAAGTTTCTCATGTAGTTTAACTTTATTTAACCAAGGAATTAATTTAATTATCTTCCATATAAAGTGATAGGAAGAACTAAAGTAAATAATAGTAGGTAAAAACGTAAACCCAATTAATTGAATTAAAACTGAATTCGTATTAGTTGATAACTTAAAAAGATGACCCGACAAATAAAAACCGATCCCACCCAACAGAATTGTAACAAGCAGCTGAGAAAAACTTGAGACAACGGTTTTTAACGAAAGTTCTTTAAACTTATCACGATCTACAAGTAATGCTCTAAAGGGTATTTCGCCAATTCTATTAGGAGTAATAAGACTAGCAGTAACAGCAGTCATAACAGTTAAAAATGCAATTTTAAACTTAACTTTTAAAACTTTTTTAATTGCAAATTGCCATTTTAAAGTTTCTAAGGCCCAATTAACAAACATTAAAGCAACAACGATAACAATGAGTATGTAATTAACTTCTAAATGAGCTAAACCCTCATTTGAATTGCTAAAATAAGCGGATATCTTATAAGCTATATAAACAACCGACAATAAACCAATGCTCCAACGAACAAGCAAATTAATATATTTGTATGTAACCTGTTTATCCAATAAAAATAAAATTATGGTGTTAAATTAATACGATTAACTTTGTTATAGTGATTAAAGATAAAATAATATTAGGAATAGATCCGGGTACAACCATAATGGGTTATGGCATTATTAAAATTGTAAATAATGAAATAACCTTAATTGCAATGGGCTCTATTGAATTGAATAAAATTAAAGATCATTTTATGCGATTGAATAAGATTTTTGAACGTACCCAATATCTTATTTCCGAATATAAACCCGATGAGTTTGCTATTGAGGCACCATTTATGGGTAAAAATGCTCAATCCATGTTAAAGCTGGGTAGAGCTCAAGGTATTTCAATGGCTGCTGCTCTCGCTAAAGACATTCCCGTAACAGAGTATGCTCCAACAAAAATAAAACAATCTGTTACTGGTAAAGGAACAGCTTCAAAAGAACAGGTTGCTGGAATGCTTAAAAACATATTGAAGCTAAAGACCTTACCAAAACATTTAGATGCAACAGATGGTTTAGCTGTAGCAGTATGTCATTATTTTCAAATGGGGAAACCTAAATCTCAAAAATCTTATTCGGGGTGGGATGCATTTGTTAAACAAAATCCTAAAAGGACAAAATCTTAAGCCTCACAAATCTGCTTTAAAGTAGCTTCGAACTTTTCTTGCGAAAATTCTAACTTAGGTCTAGAGAAATTAATGTCTGAAACATTATTAAGCGGAACTAAATGAACATGTGCATGAGGTACCTCTAAACCAATAACCGCTACACCAACTCGTTCGCAAGGAATAGCTTTCCCAACCTTTTTGGCAACTTCTTTGGCAAAAGCCATTAAACCAACATAGATTTCATCGTCTAAATCAAATAAATAATCTACTTCTTTTTTAGGCACAACTAGCGTATGACCAACAGCCAAAGGAAAAACATCTAAAAATGCAATAAAATCATCATTTTCCTCGATAATGTATCCTGGAATTTCACGGCTAATGATTTTAGTGAAAATTGAAGCCATTACCTCGAAATTTCAATAATTTCAAACTTAATAATTCCAGAAGGAACACTCACTTCAGCAATATCACCAACAGAAGTTCCCAATAACCCAACACCAATTGGAGAATCAACAGATATTTTCTTCTCCTTTAAATCTGCCTCTTTTTCTGAAACTAATGTATACTCCATTATGGTTCCGTTAGAAACATTTTTAATCTTAACTTTTGATAATATTAATGCCTTGGAAGTATCTAGCTGAGACTCATCTACAATTCGTGCAGATGAAAGAATTGTTTCTAATTTAGAAATTTTCAATTCTAATAATCCTTGAGCCTCTTTTGCTGCGTCATATTCAGCATTTTCAGATAAATCACCTTTATCCCTAGCATCAGCAATTTGACCAGATATTTTAAGTCGTTCAACATTTTTAAGTTGATCCAATTCTTCATTTAGTTTGGTCATACCTTCTTCGGTATAGTAGTTTATTTGTGACATCTGTGTTATGTATTAAAATGTAAAAAGAGAACTCTTGTAAGAGTTCCCTTTATTATTTTGAAATATGTAATTATTACTATAAGTCGAATCGAATACCAATACTATGCGTACCATCGAAATTCTCTGTCATCTGGTAAGCATAATGTAAGCCAAATGTAGTTCCTTTTTTACCTAATGGAGCAACAAAAGAAGCTCCAAATGTAGGACCTGTATTTGCTGAAGTTCTTTTAGCAGAATCAAACCAAGTTCCATCCTCTAAAACATAAGCACCTCTTACCATAAACATATTTCTAAAAGCATACTCTACACCAACTCTATATTGATCTTTAGTAAATGAATTAGAAGTATATGTAATAGCAGGTGTAATTCTGTGATCTGAAGAAATTTCTCCACTCGTAGAATCAGCTTTAGGAGATACGTAGAAATCATAAGATCCACCAATATTTAATAATGAAGGTAGTTGATAAGCTGCAACTCTATGGTCTTGTGTTGAAGAAACATCAAAACCAACATTGTCTTGAGTAGTTGTATGAGAAAGACCATCACCAGATGCTTTCATTGTTGGTCCAACATTTTTCAATGCAATACCAAACTTAATTTCATCATTATCACCTGTTACATAACGAACACCAGCATCAAAAGCAAAACCTCTAGCAGAAGCATTAGCAATAGACTCACTAACAATTCTAACTCCTAATCCACCAGATATACTATTTGAAAAATTCTTTGCATATCCTACATCAATTGTAGTTAATGACGGAGAAAAAGTTCCTATTCCACCTTCAGGTAAATCAACTTGTGTAATGTCAATATCTCCAAAACTCATTTGCATAACAGAAACACCTAAAACTCCAGATTCACCCATTTTTTGAGCAAAACCAAAAGAATTTATGTTTACATCACTACCAACAAGGTATCGTTTATGGTTAATTAAAAGCTCTGTTTTTCGAGTAAAAGCTAATCCAGCAATATTTAAACTCATTGCCTCTAAACCTGTTATAGAAGCTGAATTGGCACCGCCAAAACCAACACTACGTGTCCAAGGATTAATTAATAGTTGAGAAGCTCCTGCTTCACCAGCTCTATCTTCATTTCCGGCATTAACGTTTGCCGAAAAGAAAGTAGTTAGCACTAACAAAATTGATATTTTAATTCTTTTCATATCTAAAATAATAGTAATCTTTTCTTAAAATTAATCTTAAAATCCATTCAAATCAGTAGGTTTCATCACACCAAACCATTTTAATGTTCTTTCTCCTACACCTGGAACATCCACATGTATTAAGTATACACCACTCGCTATTGGAATATCTGAGAAGTTCTTTAAGTCCCAATCTAAACTTGTTTTAGGATCTGCTTTAACAAATCTTCTCATTAATGTTCCTCCAACATTGTATATTGAAATAGTACATTCTTCAGGTAAGTTAGTTACCTTAATTCTGTTGTCCAATTGTCCAGTTTCATACTCTGAATAAGCATAGTAAGGGTTTGGTACAACATTAATTAAAGCAAGTGCAGAATCCATAGCAACAGTGTTCCCTAATTCTACTTCTAACCCAGTCATATCAAATTGATACATTGGTAAACCTCCATTAGATGTTGAAGAAGTTGTAAAGCTTTCATAAGATTTTTCTACTCTTAATCTTACTCTAGCATCTGTTTCAAATAAACTATGTCCAGTTTCTACCATCGGTATTCCTGCCCATATACATGAACTCCATGCATTTGCTTTCTTTAATTCATTTACAATTCCTGTTCCTAAACTTATCTCTTGTAGCAATACTGCACATTTATCATATGATGGATATGTAACAGTACTTGGTACAGCTAATACTGATGTACTTCTAAATACATATACATAATGCTTACCTCCCATCATCAATTCGTTATTAATTCCTGCAAAACTAGTTGATGTTGGGTTCCATTTCATATCTCTTCCATTCTCTCCTGCTAACCAGCTATCCTCAGCAAAAGCAATATTTAAACGCTCTCCTGTTTCAACATTTACTGCATATCCTGGAAACCATCCCATTCCTGTAGTAGAAACATCATCCCCTTCAGTAGCATTGTAACCAGGTTCCCCTGATTTACGTCCGCTTTTATCAACACTAAGTGAGTTTCTTATCTCTAAATGACCTGCTCCTCCTTCTGCTAAAACAACATCATTTCTAGCCTCTACAACTAGTGATCGTGTCCACTTTGTTCTATCTGATGTATAAACAATATCTACAGAAGCTAAATTTGACAACAATGAAGTATTTACAGCTTTACCAGTAATATAGGCTGCTCCTAAAGCATCCTGTGTTCCTGATCGATCCCAAGAAACTAATCCATATGGAGCCCAATTACCGTTGTCAGCACCTTCATAAAATTGTTCTGGATCTAAAAAATAAAATCCTGTATCTCCAACTGATCCTCCTAAACCATAATCATCATAAGGATCTGGCACATAAGGGCTTCCTGTTCCAAAGGTAGAAGTACCAGCATGAATCCAGTTTCTATCAGATTGACCTTCGCCATCACTAAATCCACCTAACCAACGTTTTGAAGAATCTGCATAAACTACATTACCAGAAATAAATCCATTTCCTAATTCAGTATTAACCCCAGGTTGTACAACTTGTTTAATTGTTATTGATAACCCTTCATCTATAAATAACTGCTCATTCTCTAAGCTAATCATTTGATCTGCATCTGTTTCTACACCTAAAGGTGTTTTTAATGACCAATATGCATCATCTAGATTACCTGCTGTTATAGTATCTTTAAATTTAACTGTATAAGCTCCAGCTTTAACATTTAAAGGATCTACTACTTTTACTTGTATTGGACCAAATCCTGATTGATAAGTTGGGTAATCCATAAAGTTATTTGTAGCAATATATGCTAAAGAAGCAGCAGTTAATTCTAACTCATTTCCTCCATTTCCTGCACCTTCAACTCTTGTAATTTGTGGTTGATCTCCGTAAACAGAGTTAGCATAAGTTCCGCCATTTTCTGGTGCTGGATTATGAGGTATAGCTGAGAAAGAAGTAATACCTCTACCTCCTGCCATTTTTCTACTCGAAATATAAGGCAATTTCTGACCATCTAAACCTAGTGGATCCAATTGGTCGTATTCTTTATACTCATTATATCCATAAGCAATCGCTATGTAATAATATGTCTTGTGGTTTACCAAGTTATTGTCACCTTCGGCAAATAAATCAGTTGTAAATCTAAATGAATGTTGTATTCCTTCATCAGTTCCAACTACCATTTCTTCTGGCACATTTGCTTGTAAATTTTCATCAAAAGTATAATTAATTAATTGTGTAATTCCATCTTTTTTATCCACCTGTGCAGCCAACCTAGACTTGTCTGGATCATTTAATTCAGAAACTGTAATTAAACCATTTTTAACTTGGAAAATTTGGTATCCTTGAAATTCGTAAAACTTCAATGAGTCTTTATCCTTATCAGATCCTTGGTAAACACCATCTAAAGTATCTGGTATAGCAATAAAAGGATTTTTTTGATTATAAGCTTCATTATAATTATTTGAAATTTTTCTATTGCTCAAATATAAAATCAATTCTCTATCCATTTCTTGGAAAGTTACATCTGGAGCATCTGGCCCTTCTGCAATTTTAAAACAATTATCAAACAATGCTTGAGCTTTATCATCTGCAACTCTTAAGTTTTTAATAGATGAAGTATTGTCTCCTGAAATTGCTCTTGCCCATACTACTCCGACAGTTAAATCATTTACTGCTCCAGGCTCTAATGTAAAAGGTCCTGCAGATTGTAAGAATCTTCTATCTCCTTCTGGATTACCTTCTGAAGCTTCAGACCAAGGACTTGGAACTGTAACTCCTTTTGTACTCCAAAACAATGGATCAGAATCTCCAGGGAAAATTAAATCTGCTAAAACAGTTCCTCCAGTTGAAACAGCATTTCCGTTTCCACCCCAAACCATTTGAGCGCCACCGTTTCTCCATCTACCTCTCATGTAGTTGTAGTAATCTAATGCATTTGATGGATCTCCATCTCCTGCAAATTGACCATTTGTACCAATGTTATAATAAACAAACTTACGCATCCCGTAACGCTCATTATCTACAATTCCATCTCCATAACCTATTCCTAAACCTTCGTAAGGAATACCATTTGAATCTAGTGCATCTTGAACAATACTAGTTAAAGGGTTATCCACTCCATCATTATCAGCGTAAGGTCCTTCAAAGAAATCAACCCCTACTGCAGGAGGAACAGCTCCATAACCAGTAATTCCATTTGCATTTTCATCACTATTATCTCCGTTGTAACAATAACCTAATCCTCTTTGAGCATCACAACCTACATAATCATCACTAGAATTCCCTAAATCAGCATCAATCCATTGTCCAAAATATGTTTCTGTTAAAGTAAACGTAGATCGGTTAATCATTTCATAATTATAAAATGTCATGTTATTTACCTCATCATTTGTAGCAAAAGCAAATGCCTGACCTCTAATTTCCATACCAATAGAAGGTCCAGTAGACTCAGTATGCACGTTACCTTTATCATTAAAAATAAACCAAATGGTTGTATCTCCATATAATCGTACATCTCTTGTTGTTCTACAATCAATGTCACCAATCAAATCATATTTAGGGTAATCTCCAGCAGTAGGATCGTAAAAATCATCACCATCTACATCAAAAAATGGTGCTAAGTGCCAATCTTGACCTAAAGCAGCCTTACCGTGAGCTGGCCAATCTAAAATTTCGTCTGGAATAGAATAACCTGGGTAATCGTCAACTTGAGTAGTTGTATTATTAAGTGCATCATCAACTCCAGCTTGATTCCAAGCTACAAACTCATCAACCATTGCTCTAGATACACCGTAAAATTTATCATATTCTGTACAGGTTGCAGCATCAATTTCTGCAGTAGATTTATTTAAAGGTCCTGGCCAAAAATCATTCCCAGTATTTCTAAATGTTACAGCTGCAATTTTAAGCTGCCCATTTACATCTCTACCACCCATCCAAAGTGCACCAGAATAAATTGAAGTGTATTTCGGATCGGAAGAAACTCCCCTTTTCGGAATTTCATAATCGGCAATACCACTTGCTCTATCTTGAAACATACTTCCTCCTGTTCCTTCTACTCTAGCTCTTACATTGTTTAATTCTAAAATAGAAATGGCAACAGCTCCAGCACATCCTGCAGCAGGAGTAGGATTTGTTGTTGAACCAGTACTATTTGAGTTGTAAGCACTTCTTGAATAAACATTCCCGACAGTAAAAACTGCAAGCAAAGTAATTGCAACCTTTTTGGTTATTGTTATCACGTTTTGCATATTATTATCTTAAAATAATTTCTAATTAAAAGTTCATTTGAATACCTAATCTAATTCTTCTAGGTAAAGCATACCTAAACCCGTTTTGCGCTTTTACAGTATATTGATCTCTAAAAGCAGTCTCGTCTATTTGATTTGTTATATACTGTTGTTGGTAAGATGCTGCTAAGAAACCATCATCTGAAGCATTACCAGTTGCTGAATAAACACTTAAAATGTTTCTAGCATTTAATAAGTTTAAAGTTTGAATGTAAACATTTAAGCTAGCTTCCTTTCTATCTTCTCCTTCACCTTTACCCCATTTAATGTCAATCGTCTTATCTAATTTCAAATCAACTGTAGTATTAAATGGTAATCTAGATGCATTTAATTGACCTTCTTGTGGAGAAGCTCCTTGAGATGTTCCTAAAACACCAGCACCATTAGATCTTGATCTTTTAGTATAAGGATTTCCTGAACCAGATCTCATTACAGCATTTAAACCAACATTTTGTAAAATGTCTTTTCCAAATAATACAGGACCATTATAGTTTTTACCAGCTCCATATCTATAATCTGCTGAAACCAAAATTCTATGTCTCTGATCTCTAGACAATGGAATTAAAGTTCTTAAGTTACCATTTCCATTAGATACTAAGTTTTGAGAAGCAGTAGCACTAGATCCAGTACCATCAGCAAACTGTAAGGTATAACTAGCTCTTAACGAAATATTACCTCTAGTACGTAAATCGTAAGTAACAGTCATTCCTTTTACTGTACCAAAATCTTCATTGTCAAATGTGTAATAATTTCCTGGAAAAGCACCAATCACTTGAACTGATTGAACTTGATCTCTCATTTCTCTATAGAAAGCAGAAATTTTAAGAGAAGAGTAATTATCTAATTTTTGTTGGAACCCTAATTCGTAATCAATAGTTTGTTCTGCCTTTAAGTCAGGATTATTGAAATAATTACCATATAAGTTGTTACCACCAGCACCAAACGCTAAGTAACTAATCAAATCCATTCTGTTACCTGTTTCTGGTCTTTGTGTTAATACATCATAATGAGCAAAAAACAATGCCTCATCAGATATAGGGAAAGAAAAAGCAATTCTAGGAGAAATATTTACTTGTGGTTCATAATCTTTAAAAGACTCACCATCTAAATCAGCAAATACATTGTTATCAGACTTATCTACTAACCATGGGTTTGGAACACCAGAAGAATGTAAAACAGAAGGATCTGCAATCTCTTCACCATCTCTGTTATACCAAACATTTCCATCTCTAAATCCAACAATATCATCTGCGTTTGGATCAGAAGCATCTGATACATAAACTACATAATCATCACCAATATTTGAAGGAATAAGTTCTGATCCAGTATTAATTTCTCCTAGTGTTTTAACTGGAAATAAAGAATACTTATCTTTTAATACAGATTGATTTGCATCATATCTATCAACACGAAGACCAACATTAAAAATTAAGTCTTCAAAAGCAAATTTATCTTGAATAAATCCAGCTACATATATTGGTTGAAAACCTGGATTCTCTCTAAGGTAATCTCCGTTATCATCTTTTGCTGTAAAGAAGTCATCAACACTAGCGTTACCTGACAACTTTTGTCCTGTATGATCATAACCAAAGTTATTTACGTATCCACCACCATTTATTAATTCATCTGGTGAAAACATTCCAATATTCCATACATCAGGACCATAAGAATCAAAATCAATCCAGTTTGTTCCATTTTCTAACATCCCTAAAGATGCTCTTAAGTTTTTATCAAAAGTATTATGATTATCAGCATCATAAGCTTGAGCCAACCTATAAGCTGGTCTACTATCTATCCAAATTTCTTCAGTAAAAGTACCTTCTTCAAAACTTCTTTGTTCAATTTGTGTATTTGTTAACTGACGACCTAAGCCCCATAAACCTACAGGACTAACTGAGTAAAACTTATCTTGAGTTTGCTCATATTCAAATCCTAATTTAATAGAATGGTCTTTTATCGTTGCACTACCTTGAGCAGAAACTCTAAATTGAGATAGGTCGGTAAAAGAATAACCGTTACTCACAGTTCCCATTGAACTCCATAGATCATAAACTGCTGGTGGCGCAGAACCATTAACTAGCCCACCTCCGTTTTGCAAGTTCTCTCTATTATCCCAGTTACCTGTTGGATCGTTTTCAAAAACATCATAATAATTAGAAGTATAGTTAGATAGGATCGGGTTTAAACTTCCGGCCTCATATTCATACAATACCGTTGCCCAGTTAGAAAAGTACCCTTCTAAAGTATCTCCTGTTAAAGCTCCAGCTGCATTCCTAACCAATGCTGTATCTACTACATTTTCATAAACTTGAACTCTTGTTGTTGTAAATTTCCCTATGTAACCATAGTGAGACAATTGGTCTTTATGTTTTGCACTTTGTGTGGTAGAATGAAAATTAGAATAATCTACCTGAAAAGTAACGTAAGCATCACTTATTAAAGAAGGGTTATCTGGATCAGTAGAATTTTCAAAACGCTGTGTAAACCTACCATAAACTCTCCATGTTCTATCAGTTGATTGAGAATTATTATCTGAGTTATACAATGAAAATGATCTATTGTAATTGTTTGAATTTCTCATATCGAAAGATCCTCCAATTGCTACATTAGTAGTTTTAGAGGTTGTTAAATCTATTTTCCCAGCAAGGTTCAACGACTTTCTAGAAGCATTTATTCTAAAAGGAGTTGTTTCTAAATCATCTGCAGTAACATAACTTGCAGAATTGATAACACCACCAGCTTCACTTAAGCTCTGTATATAAGGAGTTTCATTTAATTCAGACATTAACCCATCATTCACTTTCCAGTCACCATCATAAAATGGTCTAGGATCTACTTCATGTTTTGCTTCACCTGAAAAGAAGAAACCAGCAATTGCATCCTTCTTATTTCCTAAAGAATCTTTTCTAGTTAAAATAGGACCAGAAACACTCCATCCTAATAAGTTATATCCAAATTTATCCAATCCAACAACATCGTCACCGGTTTTAAATCCAGATGTTAAATACTCAACTCCTCCAAACCATTCTTTAGAAGCTCCTCTAGTAGTAATATTTACAATACCACCAGTTGCATCACCATATTGAGCAGGAATACCACCAGTAATTACCGAAACTTGCTCAATAGCAGATTTAGGTAAATTCTGAGTTCCTCTTACTTTAATACCATCTATATATGTATCTGTACCACTATTTCTTGCCCCTCTAACACTCAATCCCGTACCTCCATCATCTGCAGAATAAACCCCACCAACAGTAGCAGCTATAGAGGCTGCAGATCTTCCTGGCATTTTTTTAATATCTTCAGCTGTAACAGTTCCACCAGAAGAAGTTTGATCTGGGTCAATTAATGGAATTTCGTAAGCAATTTTCACAAACTCATCTAAATTCTCACTTCCAGAAGAAGCTTTAATCGGTTTCATTATAGTTAACTTACCATTTGTAACAACTACATCACTAATTTGAATTTTTTCATAACCAACATATGTAGCCTGAACTGTATAAGTACCAGGTGTTAGTGCTGGAAAAGTAAATTTACCATCAAAATCAGTCGTTACACCAGCAATTTGAGATCCACCTTTCAACAAAACAACATTAGCAAATGCCAAAGGCTCGTCATTATCCTTATCAAGCATCTTTCCCTTGATTGTTCCTGTCTGTCCAAAAGCGAATGAAGCCACCAACATAACAGATACTAAAACAGCTAGTTTTCTTAACATATTCCGAATTTTAATCTTTAAAAATATTTATAGTGCAATAATAGAGGCGTAAAGATATATAATATAAACTTTGGAAACCAAATTATTTTAAGTAAAAATATGAACTATAAATATCTTATTTAATAGCCATTTTATAAACGGCTATTAAATAAGATAAAAAACATCGTTTAGCTTAAACTAAAGGATTAAAAAAAAGAAAAAAATTGAAAAAAAAGAGGGACTACCTTCCTCCACCGCCAAGCACAGGAGAATCAGTGATTGTTCCAACAACAACTCCAGAACCGACAACTACGCTAGTACCAGGACCTACGTCAGCATCATCATCATCTTCATTGTCATCTCCACCAATTATACCTCCATCAGACCCATCTCCAGAACCGTCATCACCTATTCCATCACCTATTCCATCACCTAGATCGTCCCCCAGAACAATACCTTCTCTCATACTTGAGTGATTAACTTGCTCATTAGAAACGCCCTCATCAAACTGAGGAACTGGCTCATTACCTTTTCTACAAGAACTCATAGATACAACTATAGTTACTAGAAAAAGTATTAGATATTTAACTGAAATAAGTTTCATTACACACAAAAATAAGAATTTATTTAATAATAACGTGTTTTTTCAATTATTATTATATCCCCACTTCTTTCTCTAAACAATAAACTTACGAAACTTATTACAAAATGAACCTCACAATGTATTAAAATTGTTGGTATTTTTACCCCACATTATTTTGAAAATTTTCATACAAATATTATTATCTCCTTTCGCTCTTATCTATGGAGCCATTGTCTTTATAAGGAATAAGTTTTACGACTGGAACATCCTTAAAACAACCCAATACACTATGCCTCTTATTTGTGTTGGAAATCTTTCTGTTGGAGGAACAGGAAAATCACCACACATAGAATATATTGTTCAATTATTTAATAAAGAGCTCAACGTTGCTACATTAAGTAGAGGTTATAAGCGAAAATCTAAAGGGTTTCAATTGGCCCAATCAGATGCTACAATAGAACTTATTGGCGATGAGCCCTTACAATTTAAACGTAAGTTTAACGACTTAGTTGTAGCGGTTGATGAAGACAGGGTTCACGGTGTAGCTCAACTTATAAAAAAACAACCCAACCTTGACCTTATACTTTTAGATGATGCCTATCAGCACCGCGCAATAAAAGCAGGAGTAAACATTTTAATTACAGAGTACAATAACTTATTTTTAAATGATTACCTCCTACCTTCTGGTAGACTTAGAGATTGGAGGTTTGAGCATAAACGAGCTGATATAATTGTTATTTCTAAATCACCCAAAGATATTAGCAACACTGAACGCAAAGAAATTTTAAGTAAAATTAATTCAACCAATAATCAGCACATTTATTTCTCTTATATAAACTATGCCGAGTTAAACCCTTTTACTAAATCTGCCAACTCTCTAAAATTACCCGAAGCTAAAGCCTTAGATGTTTTACTGATTACAGGAATTGGTAACCCCACACCGTTATTTCAGCACGTATCATTGGCATTTAAATCGGTTACCCACCTTAGCTACCCCGATCATCATACCTATACAGGAAGCAACATTAACAGTATAAAAGCTGCTTTTAATAAATTAGATGGAAATAATAAAATTATAATTTCTACCGAAAAAGATATAATGCGATTATCTTTGCCATCTATTTTTAAAGTTATTCAGGAGATTCCTATTTTTTATATACCAATTAAGGTTGAATTTAATGCGAATGATAAGAAGGGCTTTGAAAATGAATTAATAAATTATGTTAGACCAAACAAAGGAAACTAGAACTTCTTAGTGAATTATATTTAAATAAATGAGTGTTTACGACAAATATGAAGTTGTTATTGGATTAGAAATTCATGCTCAACTCTCCACAAAAAGCAAGGCTTACACTTCAGATTCTACAGAATTCGGATCAACTCCTAATACTAATATTAGTCCTATTTCTTTAGGCCACCCAGGCACCTTACCTCGTTTAAATAAGAACAACATTGAATATGGAGTAAGGTTAGGATTAGCAGTAAATGCTGACATTAGAGAACGAAATGAATTTGCACGTAAAAATTACTTTTACGCAGATCTTCCAAAAGGCTATCAAATTACTCAGGATACGACTCCTATTTGTAACAATGGTTACATTACTCTATTTCCTAATAGTAGCCAAGAGCGAAAAATAAATATCACAAGAATTCATCTTGAAGAAGATGCTGGAAAAAGTATTCACGATCAAGATCCTTTTCATTCGTTAATTGATTTAAATAGAGCCGGAGTGGCTTTAGTCGAAATTGTTTCTGAACCAGAAATTAAATCTGCTGAAGAAGCAGCTGAATATGTTACCCAAGTTAGAAAATTGGTGCGTTATCTCGAAATATGCGATGGTAATATGGAAGAGGGAAGTTTACGTTGTGATGCAAATGTTTCGGTAATGCTTAAAGGTTCCAACACTTTTGGGGAACGAACAGAAACAAAAAACATGAATTCTATTCGTAATGTGAAACGAGCGATTGAATTTGAAATTATAAGACAAATAGACCTTATTGAAGCTGGTGGAAAAATTAACATGGAAACACGAAGTTTTAATGCTGCAGATGGTTCTACTTTTTTGCTTAGATCTAAAGAAGAAGCTCACGATTACCGCTATTTTCCGGAGCCAGATTTACAACCAACACATGTAAATGAAGATTACATTAGCAAGGTTAAGGATACGCTCCCTATTTTGCCCAACGATCTTTATAAAAAATACACCTCTGAATATGGCCTTTCTGAGTATGATGCAAACATTATTGTTGAGTCTAAACCTTTTGCACTCTACTTTAATGAAATTTGCAACTACACCAAAAATTATAAGGCAGCTGCAAACTGGATAAACGGAACGGTTAAGTCTTTTTTAAATAAGAATGCTAAATCAATTGAGGAACTTACGTTTTTAACTCCAAAAGATATAGCCGAAATTATTGAGTTAATTGACTCTGGAAAAATTAGTAATACGATAGCTGAACAAAAAATATTTCCTGCAAAAGTTAGTGGCAACGAAAGTGCTGTTGAAATTGCTGAAAGATTAAACCTTATTCAAGAAAGTGGTAGTGATGCACTTGAAGATTATATTAAACAAGTTTTTGAGCAAAACCCAAGTGAAGTTGAACGTTACAAAAATGGTGAGAAACAATTAACGGGCTTTTTAATGGGGCAGTTAATGAAAGTTTCTGGTGGAAAAGCCGACCCCAAAAAAGCCAATCAATTATTAAGAGAAATGTTAACCTAAAAACATACCATGAAAAAAATAATTCTATTTATCATCCCTTCCGTCCTATTGTTTGCTTGTGGAGGAACAAATGAAGACAGTTCTAGTACTTCCATAACAGGAACTTTAACCGGTTTACCTGAAGGAACTGCTATTTACTTAGACTATCTTTTACCAACAGAACTATTTGCTAAAGATACTGCGATTATAGATGTTGATGGTAATTATAGCTTTAAGTATCAACCTGAACAATTGGGGTATTATAGGTTAAGAATAAACAACCAGAACTTTATTAATTTAATTTTAAATGTTGGAGAAACCCCTACTATAAATGGAGACGGAACAAACCTTATGGATTCATATAGTATTGAAGGTTCTGAAGGTTCTGTTCAATTAAAAGATTTTAACAGTGCTATAAAATTGGATTATTTGTACCAAGATTCATTGAATAAGTTTTTTCAAGCCAACCAAAATAATCAGCAAGCTTTTATAGAGGTTCAAGCAAAATCTATTGCTTCCGGAAATAAGTTGAAAGATTATTATATTTCGATAATTAATGCTAACCCTGGTTCTTTACTTAGCTTGGCCGCGGTACAACAATTGGATGCCGAAGTTTACATTGAGCAATATAAAAAGGTAGATGAAGCAATGGCCAAAACCATGTCTGGAACACCTTATTTTAATGTGTTGCATGAAAAGGTAGAAAGTTTATTAAGACTCGCTACAGGAGGAGAGGCTCCAAACTTTACGCTGAATGATAGGGACGGAAATCCAGTTTCTTTAAATGATTTAAGGGGTAATGTTGTTTTGGTAGATTTTTGGGCTTCATGGTGCAGACCTTGTCGTGCAGAGAATCCAAATGTTGTTAAAGCATACAACAAATACCATAACAAAGGCTTTGAAGTATTTAGTGTTTCATTAGATGGTATGCCTCAACAACAAAATGCTAAGCAAGATTGGCTAACTGCCATTGAAAAAGATGGCTTATTGTGGAAAAACCACGCAAGTGATTTGCAAGGTTGGCAATCTTCTGTTGTTCCAATTTACGGAATACAAGGCATTCCTTTTACTATTTTAATTGACAAAGAGGGAAAAGTGATTGCTAAAAATGTAAGAGGACAAGCATTAGAAGAAAAATTAAAAGAAATTTTTGGCTAACCATTGCACAAAATAGCTCTCATATCAATATTTGTTTTGATGCAAACGATTGGTTTTTCTCAAAATGAAAAACCTTACTTTCAGCAGCAGGTTAATTACACCATTGATGTTGAGTTGAATGATAAAAACCATGAGCTTAAAGCTTTTGAAACAATTGTTTACACCAATAATTCAGAAAAAACGCTCCATTCAATTTACTTTCACCTTTGGCCTAATGCTTACAAAAAGTACAATACTGCTTTAGGCCAACAAAAACTTGAAGACCACAGCACTATTCTATATCATGCCGAAGACAGTATTTTGGGTTTTATAGATGAACTGGATTTTAGGGCAGGTAAAGAACCATTGGAATGGTATTATACTTCTGATGAAGACATTTGTTTGGTTCATTTATTAGATCCTTTAAAGCCTGGTGATAGTGTTACTATTTCGACACCTTTTCATGTTAAATTACCATCTGGTGAATTATCGCGATTAGGCCATATAGGTGAATCTTACCAAATTACACAATGGTATCCTAAACCAGCAGTTTACGATAAAGATGGTTGGCACCAAATGCCTTATTTAGATCAAGGAGAATTTTATTCAGAGTTCGGAACATTTGATGTATCAATTTCTCTACCAAACAATTATGTGGTTGGAGCCACTGGTGATTTAGTGAATGGTGAAAAAGAAATGGAATGGCTTAATAAAAAGGCTAAAGAAACAGCAGCTGGTATTGCAAATGGAAGTATTCCTAACACTGCAAAGGGAATACCTAACATGGATTTTCCTGCATCAAGTAATTTTAGTAAAACATTGCATTACCACCAAGAAAATGTACACGATTTTGCTTGGTTTGCCGACAAGAGATACCACGTTTTAAAAGGCGAAGTAGAATTGCCTCACACCAAAAGAAAAGTTACTACTTGGACCATGTTTACCAATAATGAAGGCAATTTATGGGCAAACAGCATTGAATACATTAATGATGCAACATATTATTACTCTTTATGGAATGGAGATTATCCTTACAACAATATTACTGCGGTTGATGGATCAATAAGTGCTGGTGGCGGAATGGAATATCCAAATGTTACCGTTATTGGAGAATCATATAATGACTTTGGTTTAGAAACTGTTATTATGCATGAAGTTGGTCACAATTGGTTTTATGGAATTTTAGGAACCAATGAAAGAGAGCATGCTTGGATGGATGAGGGTATAAACTCTATGAATGAAAACAGGTACATCGAAACCAAGTATCCTAAACGCAGTTTACTTGGCGGAGAAAATAATGCTAACGATTCGATAAAAAACAAAAAGACACCATTACACTTTTTTGATTTGAATCAATACAAACATAAAGCTTCATATGAGTTAGCTTACTTATTTAATACAAGTAAAAATCTTGATCAACCTATTGAATTTGATGGTGCTGAATATACTTCAAGCAATTATGGTGGAATTGTATATTCTAAAACAGCCTTAATTTTTGATTATTTAATGGCTTATTTAGGTGAAGAAACTTATGACAAATGCATGCAGCGTTATTTTATAGATTGGAAATTTAAACATCCTCAACCTGAAGATTTACAATTAATATTTGAAGAAGAAACTGGAAAAGATTTAAGCTGGTTTTTTATCGACTTAATTAAAACCACTAAACACTTAGATTATAAAATTGTTCGTACAAAAAAAGACACGAGTGATACAACCAATGTATTATTAAAGGTTAGACGAAAAGGACAAGTAGATGGCCCTTTTTCAATATCTGGTGTTACTAAAAATGGTGAAATAATAACAACACAATGGTATGAACCTATTGGCAAAAAGGCCTTTGTACCATTTGTAAAAGGCAATTATTATAAATATAGAATTGATGCAGAATTAAATATCCCTGAGATTAAAAGAAAAAACAACACGCTACAAACCAAAGGATTATTGAAAACTACTGAGCCATTCCGTTTGCAATGGCTAGGAAGCTTAGAAAATCCTGATAAAACACAACTTTTCTTTACGCCAATAGCTGGATGGAACATGAATGATAAAGGAATGTTAGGTGTAGCGTTTTACAACAACACCCTTCCTTTTAAAAAGTTTGAATATGTATTGGCTCCACTTTATGGTTTTAGCTCAGAAAACATTAATGGATATGCTAGTATACAATACCATATTTCGCCCAATACAGTTTTTCAAGATGTTGCAATTGGTGCAAACACTGCATCCTTTTCTTACTTAAGATTTAATACCAACCAAAACACAGATGGTAGAGAGGTTTTAGAATATTATAAATTTTCTCCTTTTGTAGAATTTATGTTTAAGAAAAAAAGAGCCCGACAGTTTAGTCAGCCATATGCAAAAATTGAGCATATAACTATTTTTGAAGAAAAGGCCAATTACACTCGAAATAGTCAGAATATTAACACCTATAGTGTTGACCTTGAAAATTATTATGTCAATCGACTCTCTATTGGTATCAACAATTCACACCCAATAAATCCTTTTGAAGCCAGTGTAGTTTTTCTGCAATCAGCAGATTTTGTAAAAATGGATTTAACAGCAGATTATCATTTTGCTTATACCAAAGAAAAAACAGGCTTAGACATTAGAATATTTTTGGGTCGATTTTTATATAACAATTATGCAAACAGCAATTTTAATTATAGCTTAAGTGGTAATTCAGATTACACTTACGACCAAGTTTTTGTTGCTCGAAACACACCAAATCATTTTTTAAACCAACAAGTAGCTATTACTGATGGAGGTTTTAAAAACTTAACAACCACTCGGTCTGGTGATAGTTGGCTATCTTCTATTAATGTAAAAAGTAATCTGTTTTCTCGTACAATTAGTATTTATGGTGATTTTGGTTTGGTTGGTTTTACTGATTACGATTTTAACAACAATGAAATAGATGGTGTTACCGATGCCACCTATAATTTTGGAATTGCACTCAATATTATTCCCAACTATTTTGAGGTTTATTTTCCCGTTTATATGTCAAGCGATCTTAATCAACTAAGCTATGGTGAAAAGATTCGGTTTACTTTGAATATTAATCAACTTAATCCGTTTAAGTTTGCTAGGAAATTCGATCTTTAGTTAATGGAATCCATAGAAAGAAATAAAATTTATTTTGCCTCCGACTTTCATTTGGGTGCTCCCAATGAAAAAGAGAGTCTTAAGCGTGAGCGGTTAATTATTCAGTGGCTTGATGAAATTAAGGCTGATGCCAAAGAAATCTATTTGGTTGGTGATTTATTTGATTTTTGGTTTGAATACCAACACGTAATTCCAAGAGGTTTTGTACGGTTTCAAGGTAAAATTGCTGAATTAACAGATAGCGGAATACCTATTCATGTTTTTACGGGAAATCATGACATGTGGATTTTTGATTATTTACCAAAAGAATTAGGTGTAACACTATACCGAGAGCCTATTACTCGATCTTTTAACGGTAAAAAAGTTCATATTGGACATGGAGATGGCTTAGGTCCTGGAGATACAAAGTACAAAATGCTAAAAGGAATTTTTAATAGCAAAATATGTCAATGGGCATTTGCTCGCATACATCCTAACTTTGGAATTGGCATTGCCAATGCTTGGAGCAGAAAAAGTAGAAAAACAAATATTGATTACGATGAAGTTTTTCATGGTGAAGAAAAAGAACAGCTTATTCAATACTGTAAGTCTTTTGTTGAAACAGATGCAACAATAGATTACTTTGTATTTGGACACCGCCATTTGCCATTAGAAATTAGCATTAACGATAAAAGCACCTACATTAATTTAGGAGAATGGATTAAGTACAACTCCTATGCTGTATTAGATGGAGACAAATTAGAAATGAAAGTTTTCGGCAAGAAATAACACTATTCCAAACTCTTCTTATTGAAAATAAGGTATCCAAAGTGGAATAACACACTCCAAGGCTCATCAAAATTATCGTAGTAATTTACATTAATTGCAAGCGGACCAATAGGTGTGCTATAAACCAATGAAGAAGAAACAATAAATTGCTGAATCTGCCAATCTTTCCCATAATAAGCTTTGTTCTGAGGATCTTGCATGATTTGTTTAAAAGGCTGAAACAAATACCCTTCAAACCGCAGTTGTGTATTTTTAAAGAGTTGGTTTACATTTTTTACTCCTAAAGCAAAATAAGAGTGTGCTCTAAAGTTTTCTTGAAACAAAGTTTTACTTTCTGAAATTGGCTGAAATGCTGGAGCAGACAATACCGATGCTGTGTAATTGTTAAAAAAAGGTTGATTGCTATAAACACCTTCACCAAAAACACCTAATCTCACGTTTTTAGAAATGTTAAAATACTTATCGTAAGTAATTTTAAATTGAACCCAATCCAATATTGTATCAAATTCATCTTTAATTATTGATGTGGATCCAGGAACGCTGTGCTCCTCTCCTCGAATAAACTTAACTCCAAATGAAAGGTAACTTCCTTTTGAAGCATACTGCTTCTTATCCAATGAATTTCGTTCAAAACGAGATCCAACAGAATAATTTCTAAACCTTGTTTTATCTGTTGTATCTGTAGATAAAAACGACTTTGTTTGGTAATATTTATTCACCAATTCCCCGGCAGTTCCATCAAACAATATTTTTCCTTTGTAAGCGGCTGGAAAAGCAAGTTCAGATTTAAAATACCTATCCTCCTGAACCAAAAAAGAAGGTTTTGTATCTTCAAAAAAGGTTGTACTACTCTTAAAGTAATCCCATCCATCAATATTATACGTTGCCTTCCAATAAAATGGCAACTTAAACGGAAAGTCTAACCGAAACCCTCCAGATACCGAATTGTGTAGTTTTCCAAAATAAGTATTTCCCAAAAGTGATAGCGCAGTTTTACCCAATATATTGTATTGCAAACCAATATAGGCCTCATTAATTGGCCTTGATGAGAACACCCCTCCAAACGACACAAACAAGTCTTTTTCTTTTTTTGCTTTTAAATTAAGAGTGAATTTTTGTGTTTCAGAATTAAAGCTTGCGCTAGGATAAATGGATTTAATTTTATCGTCAGATGAAATTTTAATATATTCAGACTCTAAGTCAAGCGCACTAATACTATCACCTTTAAACCGCATTGACTTCCTTACATATTCATTTTGATGCAGAGTCAAACCTTCAATTTTAACATCATCAAATACCAATCTTGGCAATTTACTTTTATACCAAGCCCTTTTACTTTTTAGATCAGAAACCATGGTTCTTCGTTCTATTCTTTTTAATAGTTCAGGCATTTTTTGCATGGTAGCTTTATATCCTATTTCAATTAACTCTGCATTTTTACTAAAATCAAAAAGAGCAAAATCAGAAGCTTCAGGTTCTATCATTATTCCTTTTTCTATTGGAATAGAATAATCGGTATCATCGGCAATAATAGCTTTCACTTGAGACACAATATTGTCTTCATCTGGTGGATCGAAATTTGAAGATACATTGCTTCCAATAACAAATTCTGGAGCAAATTCATCGTCTAATACATCAAATGGAAAGTTATTATACAAGCCTCCATCAAAAAGTAATTTTCCTTTATAAGATATTGGTGACAAGTAAAAAGGGTAAGCCATGGATGCTCTAACCGCAGTTGCCAAACTACCCCACTTTAAAATAACCGATTTTTTAGAAATTATATCTGAAGCAACACAACGATATGGCACAAATAAATTATCAAAATTACTTTTAGCCAAAGCTGAAGATGGAGCTAAGAACTTCATTAAACCATAATCTACCGATGTTGGTGAAATTAAGTTGGTAGGCAAGGTAGTTTCAAACAAAGTATCAACTTCAATTTTAAAGGTAATAAGAGCTGGATTTTCATCCTTCTCTCTTAAGTAATATTCATATTTCTCATCTATTTCTCCCTCAGCCCATTCTCTAAATTGTTTAGATAAAAACAATTGTTCTATTTCTAAAGGGGAATATCCTGCAGCATATAACCCTCCAATTAAAGCACCCATTGAAGTTCCTGTAATATAATCTATAGGAATATTATTTTCTTCTAAGGCTTTTAAAACCCCAATGTGAGAAACCCCACTGGCTCCACCTCCACTAAATACTAAGCCTACTTTTTGACTATAACCGAAATCAAAAAGAGCAATAAAAATAGTTGTAAATAATATGTATCGTAAGCCTTTAATCAATTAATCCCATCTAACATTAAGGTGAGAAAGTTAAGATAATTTATTTATCAATCCATTAAAGTAGTTAGGAGCTTCCAATAAACGTGAACCATACCATGAAAAATACTCTCCATCTACTAAAATTATAGTTGTATTTGGACACAAGACTTGAAGTTCTTCTATATGCTTTTCTTTAAAAGGATATGGTTCTGAAGAAAGAAAAATGTAGGATGGGTTTAATCGAGTGATTTCAGCTTCAGTTACTTCGGGATACCTATTTTTATTGAACAGTACATTAATAAATCCACACTTACTTAATAAGTCATTTATAAAAGTATCCGACCCTACACTCATAAAAGGTTGACGCCAAATTAAATACAACACCGTTTTTCCTTCACCTTCAACTTTTTTTAATTGATTAAAGTTTCTGGAAATAGTAGCCGAAATTTCTTGTGCAGCTTTTTTACAATTTGTTAAAGTGCCTATATCATTTATCATAGACAAACTATGGTTTAAATCTAAAATATCACTTGTATAAACTGGGTAAAGGGTTTGAAGGTATTCAATTTGATCTTTAGTATTCTCTTCTTTGTTTGCAATTATTAAATCAGGATTTAACGCCTCAATTTTATCGAAGTTTACATTTTTGGTGCCTCCTACTCTATTTTTACTCTTAAACCATACTTTGGGGTGAATACAGAATTTTGTTATTCCAACCACCTCGTTATCTAAACCTAAAGTATAAAGCAATTCGGTTTGTGATGGAACAATAGATACAATTCGTTGAGGAGATTTAGTCAACTTAAATTTATGCCCTATTTGATCTTGTATAATCAATCTAATTGTTGGTTTTTAAAACTAAAACTTGTTTAGAAGCTGCAGTCATTTTAAAATTATCATCAATTCTATAACCAACTACCCAAACAATTTTTCCTTCGGAAGTTAATATCCATGTTTTTTCTTTGGTTACTATATCGACTTTGTTGTCTATAAAAAAATCACTTAACTTCTTTTGTCCTTTCATACCAAAAGGCTGAAAAACATCTCCATTCTTCCATTTTCTGAACATTAATGGGAACTGAATTTTAAAAAAATCTAAATATGCAAAGTCTGGTGTTTTTTTAATCTTAATATTTTCCGTATCATCTACTAACTGAGCTTCAAGCCCTAAAACATCATTTAATTCTTCTACCGAATTAACAATAACTTCCGATGCAATTCCCTGTATTTTCGCCAAAACTAAATTTGTTCTGTCTTTTACAATTTTATGCGATGAACTCTGAAATGTTTTACCTGAATGTTCATCTAAAGACTGAATAATATCCTCAACATCACTTCCATTAAAACCAAAAGTCTTAATAAAGTAATAAAGGTAAGTTGAAAGTGGAGTTAAAGTGTTTAGTTGTTTAATATCAAATTGAATTACATCATCAACAACAGTAGTACATTTCGCATATTCTTCAGTAACTTTTTGATTTAAAATCAATTCTATATCTGAAAGGTTTTTTGCGGTACTGTTTAATGAATTCACCAATTTTGGATTAATCTTTTCCAATTCAGGAATAACATTTAATCGGATAGCATTTCTAGTATATTTGTCATCATAATTAGATTTATCTTGTCGGAATTCAATATTATTCGAGTCAATATAAGCATCAATTTCTGTTCTTGTAAACAACAGCAAAGGTCTTATTGTGTTTTTAATATGTTGTCCAATACCATGCAATCCAGCCAATCCAGTTCCATTGGTTAAGTTAATCAATATCGTTTCTGCAACATCATTTTGATGATGAGCAGTAGCAATATAATCGTAACTATTTTCTAACCGAACTTTTTCAAACCAATTGTACCTTAAATCGCGTGCTGCCATTTGAATAGATACTTTATTTGTAGCAGCATATTCAGCAGTATCAAAAGCAATAGAATGGTATTTAATATTACAACGTTTACAATAAGCTGATACAAAATTTGCGTCTGCCTCAGCATCTTCTCCTCTCAATTGAAAATTGCAGTGAGCTACTCCAAAATTTAAGTTGGCCAATCTAAACAACTCGAGCATTGCCATAGAGTCTTTGCCTCCACTAACCGCCAATAATACTTTATCGGTTGCATCAAACAATTGATTTTGTTTATAGTATGTTTTAAATTTTTGGAGCATTTAATTTCCTAATACCGCCATTATGGCTTTTGCTTTCAAAAGGCATTCTTCATATTCCTTTTCTGGTTCCGATTGACTAGTTATGGCACCTCCGACACAATAGGAAAGGTACTTATTTTTATTGTTGTAGGTAATACTTCGAATAACTACGTTAAAATCGAAATCAAATTGGTCATCAGCAAATCCAACTGTTCCAGAATAAATTCCTCTTTTGGTTTCTTCATACTCTTCAATCAATTTCATGGCTCTTACTTTAGGAGCACCTGTCATAGATCCCATTGGAAATGTTGCTTGTATAATATCGTCAAATGAAACCTCGGATTTTAATTCTGCTGAAACAGTTGAAACCATCTGATGTACTTGAGGAAAAGTATAAATTTCGCACAATTCATCAACGTTAACACTTCCTTTAACCGCAATTTTAGCTAAATCATTTCGAACCAAATCAACAATCATTACATTCTCACTTTTTTCTTTCGGGTCTTTTCGTAATTGGTCAATTAAAGCAGTGTCTTCCTCAACGGAATCCCCACGTTTAATTGTTCCTTTTATGGGTTGACTAAGAATAATGTTAGCCTCTTTTTTTATATATCTTTCTGGTGAAGCACACAACAAGTAGTTGTCGTTATGCTTTACAAAACAAGAAAATGGTGTAGTTGATATTTTATTGAGTTTAAGGTATAAATCAATTGGGTTAATAGCCACATGCTCGGCATAAAACTCTTGACAGAAATTAATTTCGTAAATATCGCCTAATTGAATGTGTTGTTTTAAAGCTTTTACCTTTTCTAAATACGTCTCTTTAGATATACGTGGTTTGATTTGAACAAAACCTGCTTTCTCTTCTAGCTTTTCTACCCTACTTATTGCTTGGTAAAGTTGTTCAATATCTTTTTTTGTATGAGCCTCAGTATAATATACTTCAACTTGAGTCTTAAAGATTTTGAATAGAATTTCTGGAGAAAAAAAATGTCTATCAGTAAAAAAGGTATAATCTAAATTAGAAGATGTAAGTTCTTCTATCTTGTTTTTATAATCGTAAGAAATAAAACCAAATTTCCAGTCATTTTCTCTCACTTTGTCTGTTGTAGATACAGCAATAAAATTTTCAGTTTGATCATTTCTATTGATAAAAACAAGGTTTTTTACCTCAGAAAAATAGGCCAATACCTTTTCCTGAAAATCACTTTTATCGCTTAACTGATAAATTAATTTCTCCATTAACTTAAGCCTTTAACTGGGCAGTAATAATAGACAATCCTTCCACAAAACTGCATGGAGAATAGTTTAAATCTTGAATTGCTTTATCTAACACAAAACCAGTTTTAGGTGGTCTTTTTGCAGCCTGATTTAAGCTTGCTGATGAAATAGCTGTAATACCAGACTTATCATAACCATAAAAATCTGCTACGGCATAAACCAACTCAATAATGCTAAAAAAATCTTTTCCAGAAATATGGTAAATACCTTGAGCCTTTTTTTCGGCAATTAACCAACATGCCATGGCCAAATCTTCTGCCAATGTTGGCGACCTATATTGATCGTTTACAATTGTTAATGGGCCTCCTTTTTCCAAGGCTTCTTTTGCCCAAAGTACAATATTACTTCTACTCATTTTTTCGCCAACGCCATAAACAATTATGGTTCTAACTATAGACCAATTAACAGCACTTGCTTGTAATAACTTTTCTGCTTCAAGCTTAGATTTACCGTAATAACTCAATGGATTTGGCTCATCTGTTTCTTGGTATGGACCAGCTTCACCATCAAAAACAAAATCGGTAGAAAGGTGAATTAGGTGCGAATGATGTGTTTTTGATAACTCAATTAAATACTCAACTGCGGTTACATTCAATTTCCAACAACCTTCTCTATCATCTTCACAAGCATCAACATTCGTCATTGCTGCGGTATTAATTACTACGTTAGGCTTAAATTGGTCAAATACTTGGCTAATTTGAGTTTGATTAGTGATGTCAACTTCTTTATAGGTATAACCTTCTGTATTAGAAACCCTGTTTTCTCCCCTTGAAGTAGCCAATAAATCTAGTTCATTTTTTCCCGCTAATAACTTCAGCAGTTTTTGTCCTAAAAGCCCGTTACTTCCTGTAATTAGAATCCTCACAATATAAAATAGCTTATTTTTTTAATAGAATTTGCTGTGTAGCAAAACTTCTAAACGAATCAATTTGATCTTGAGTACCTAAAACAAATATTTTTGCCTGAGGCATAATTATCGTATCCGGAGAAGGATTAATAATATATTCTCCTTCTGGCGTTCTAAAACCAATAATATTGGCTCCCGATTTATCGCGTATTCCTAACTCTCTAATTGATTTATTTTTTAATTCATCAGGCAAGTTCTCAAAAGTTATCTCTTCTAAATTTATAGAGTTACTCCCTTGTCCCATAATATAATCCATAAATTCAATTACATTAGGTTTTATCACCAAAGATGCCATGTGGGCTCCTCCAATTTTATCGGGCATAATAACATTATTTGCACCAGCTCTTCGTAACTTTTTATCTGAATTATCTTTAGATGCTCTACTAATAATCAATAAGTTAGGATTCATCTCTCTAGCGGTTAGTACTACAAAAAGATTATCCGCATCTTTAGGTAAAGTTGTAATTAAAGCCTTAGCAGTTAGTATTCCTGCTTTTTCTAAGTGAACTTCTAATGTAGCATCTCCTTCAACAAAAGGGATATCATGCTCTTGCCTTAAACTTTCAACCAACTCTTTATCTTGCTCAATTATCACATACTTTCTACGATGCGATTTTAGCTCATGAGCAGATTGTTTTCCGTTTCTGCCGTATCCACAAATAATGGTATGTTTTGATAATTTACTCACTGTTTTGTTTATTCTTAAATCTTTAAAATAAATTTTATACTCTCCATCCAAAATGTAATTGGAAATTGAAGTTAATGCATAGACAAAAGTACTAAAGCTAAAGATAATTAAAATTGCGGTAAACATCCTTCCTTCAGGCGATAATGGTCTTACTTCATTAAAGCCCACAGTAGAAACTGTAATTACAGTCATATAAATCGCTTCAGTAATTGTATAACCTTCTATAAACATAAACCCTGTAACACCTACAAGCATTATGGTTAGTAACAATAGTAAAGCAATGTATACTTTCCGGAAATATTTGAAATTAAATAACGTATATCTTAAACGTCCCAAACTGATTTTCTTTTTTGAAATTTAAAGTATTCTTTATGTTCGAGAATGAATGCCATTATTAGATATATAAATAATGGTGATCCAAAAGTTAAAAAGGAAAGGTAAATGAAAGACATGCGTATTCGGCTAGATTTTAGTTGTAACTTATCTCCCCACCAAGAACAAACTCCAAAAGTTTGCTTTTCGAAATATGACAATATTTTATTGATCATTTATTAATTAGTTGGTTACCGATATTGCAAATTAAACATTTTTTTTGAGAACAATAGCTATCCTTAAGTTCCAATAATGCCTGACTTTGCATTGCATCTAAAGATAAGATATTCAATTCCTTCCATTTCTTAATGATATTGTTTTTCTCTGGCTTTAAACTTTCAAGTAAGTAAAGGGATTTATTACTCATTTTTTCGCTTTGAATTTCTTTGGAGTAGACAAAAAGAAAAGGAGCTACAACATTTATTAGTAATGTATCTATAGTTGACTGGCCTAGTTCTTTTTTTCTGTTTTGTTTAGATTTAATTCCAAACTGATAATGGTTATTCCAATAACTTGAAGCCTCTACTTTAAAATAGTTATAAAAATCATCCAACTCTTCTGCTTCAATCATTCTTGAAAACAATCTTGCATTTTCATACAATAGCTTACAAAGTTGAGCAATGCGTATAGCAGGGAAATTAGCAGGTCTTAATCTCATAAGTTTCCAGCATTCTTTGTCTAATGAGCTTAATTTGAATTTGTTTTTTAAAAATTGATATTCCTTCTGAAGCTCCAAATAGTATTCATCTTCTATCTTTTCTTCCAAGAAACCTGCCTGACCAAAATAAAGTGCTTCAATAGACATTAATGAATTGTGTTTTTCTGAAATACTCAATTTTGTTTTCTGTGCTAATTGCTCAAAAGGGAAAGCATTGACTTTTAGTCCAAAATACTTGAATAAATAATGGTAAAAAGTTTGGTCCCAATCCATTTTATTTTGAACTAATGAATGAACGATCTCTTCAGATTTTCGTTCCAAACGCTCTACCGCCAACCTATCCAACCAACTGTCTACTAAAAAGGGATCAACCGCCATTATTTGCTTTCCACAAGGAATCCAATCTTTAGATTTCAACAATAAATCGTAGTTCGTAGTTAAGTTAGAATCGATTAGGCCTTTTAGTTCTATTGTTGGAATTGGAATGCCATTTTGATCAAAAATGATTCGATCATCATTATAAACAACATGAAGTATTACGTTGGAATAAGCTTTATCGAATTGATGATTGTGTTTAAACCAACTAGATGATTTAATATGAAGCTCTACATTACCTGCCCAAATAGTATTACCAATTTTAATTTTTGCATTAAAAAAATCTGGTCCTGAGTCATAGTTATGCTCTCCAACATTAAGAACTTCTATAGTTTCCCCTAAAACAGTTCTTAATTGGTTGGCATCGTAGCGTTTAAACTTCCACACATAATGCAGAAAATCCTCTTTCAACTTGTAGTTAGCTATCAGCAATATCCGAAGACCTATCCGGTCTTGCAGCAGTCTTGCTCTTTTTTGTTGCTACAGCAACATCTTCAGCTCCGGTTACTTTTGTTACAGTATCGGCAGCCAATAAGCTCGATTGAATTTGCGTTTGCAAATCTCCAACCGTACTTGGTGAGTAAGGCATAAATATAGTATTCACTCCATCTTCGGCCAAACGACCGATTGTATCATAATGCTGGGTCATAAAAAGCATATTCATTACTTCTCTTCCAGTTACACCATCTTCCATAGCTCCTCTTACTTCTTCTACCGAGTTTTTTAAACCATTGGCAATGGCTACTCTTTGATCGGCTATACCTTGACCTTGTAATTTTTTACTTTCTGCTTCTGCTTCAGCAGCAGCTACTACTTTAATTTTATCGGCTGCAGCATATTCCTTTGCCGCTTCTTTCATTCGTTTTGCTGCATTAATTTCGTTCATTGATTGCTTTACCTTAGCATCTGGATCAATGTCTGTAACTAAAGCCTTAACAATAGCATAACCATATTGTGCAATCGTTTCAGAAAGTTCTTTCTGTACAGCTGAAGCAATTTTATCTTTTTCAGCAAATACATCATCTAACTTCAACTTAGGTACTTCCGAACGAATAGAGTCAAAAACATACGATTGTATTTGTCTTGCTGGATTATCGAATTTATAAAAAGACATTTTTATTCCCTCATCACTTTCTACTACGTAGTACTGAACTGAAACGATTAATCGAACAAATACATCATCTAAGGTCTTTGTTTCAATGTCAACAGGTAATTCCATTACCCTAAGATTTATTGTTCCTGCTTTTTTATCAATAATAGGAATTTTAAAGTTTAAACCTGCTTTTGCAATTCGTTGAAACTTACCAAAACGCTCTATTACAACAGCTGTTTTTTGTTTTACTATAAAAAATAGTCCGAACGTAAAGAGCAATCCGAACAATCCCATTAAAACCTTTAATACTATACCTATCGCCATAATCTTTGTTATTTTCTAATTATAAATTTTGTTTCAACAAGATAGCCATTTCTTTTTGAATAATCAAGGCTGCCTGTCTTGCCGATGTAGCAAAATTTTCATCGCTGCCAGCATATATAATTCCTCTCGATGAATTAATAAGCAGCCCACAGTCTTTGTTCATCCCATATTTACACACTTCACTCAATTCTCCACCTTGTGCACCTACACCAGGAACTAATAAAAAGTTATCGGTTGCAATTTTTCTAATTTC
>CAJQON010000047.1 GCA_905479995.1 uncultured Flavobacteriales bacterium
CAAATACAATTCATACTTCAGGAATATTTGTACAACGAATATTTCAAGGAGAAGCGTATGAAAAAAGAATTGAGCAAAGAACGGTTAGACAAAAAGGATAAGATATGTTAGATAAAACTGGAATAGCAAAACGAATAGGTCAAGAACTAAGAGACGGTTGGTATGTTAATTTAGGAATAGGAATTCCAACATTAGTAGCCAATTATATTCCCCAAGGAATTACTGTAGAATTTCAATCTGAAAATGGAATTTTAGGCATGGGACCTTTTCCATTTGATGGAGAGGAAGATGCCGATTTAATAAATGCAGGAAAACAAACGGTAACACTTCAGCCGGGGGCATCTGTTTTTGATTCGGCAACCAGTTTTGCAATGATTAGAGGACAGCATGTTCAATTAACTGTTTTAGGTGCCATGGAAGTTTCTCAAGATGGAGATATTGCCAACTGGAAAATTCCAGGACGAATGGTAAAAGGAATGGGTGGAGCAATGGACTTGGTAGCTTCTGCCGAAAACATTATTGTAGCAATGATGCACACCAATAAAAAAGGAGAAAGCAAGCTATTGCCTTCTTGTTCATTGCCATTAACAGGTGTTGGTTGTGTAACCAGAATTGTTACCAATTTGGCTGCCTTAGAAATTAAAGATGGCGCATTTCATTTACTAGAAAGAGCTCCGGGAGTAAGCGTGGAAGAAATTAAAGCCGCTACTGCAGGAAAATTAGTAGTAGAAGGAGATATTCCTGTAATGAGTATTATTTAATTCAATCCTAAAATTAACATTCTTATAATTTCAATAAAACAGCCTAAATATGTTGATTTTGAGGCAACTATCTATTGTTTTTAAGAGTCTTTAAAAGGTATCCTTTTTAAAAATATAGTATCTTGTGAGGTTCTATCTGTTGACTTGAAATTCTTAATAAACATATTACTCTTAGTTTTTGCTGCAAACTCCTTTGCGCAGATGGATGATATTCAATTTATTGAAAACAAAGGACAATGGGAAGACAACATTCAGTTTAAAGCTAAACTTCCAGCCGGTAATATTTACTTAGAAGAAAACGAAATTACCTATCAGTTTTATAGTGAAGCAGATATAGAGCGCTTACACAACATGCACCACCAGCCCAAACAACCAAGACGACCTAAAGATGAAACACTTCGACTCCATGCTTTTAAAACCAAATTTTTAGGGGCCTCTACCAACCAATTAACTCCTACCAATCCAACAACCGATTATGTAAATTATTATTTAGGAAATGATCCTAGCAAATGGGCAGCTGAGGTTAAAAAATACCGTGTAATTACGTATCAACACCTTTACACTAACATCAATTTAAAATTTTACCATCAAGAAGGATATTTAAAATATGATTTTGTAGTTGCCCCAGGCGGAAATGTAAATGACATTAAAGTTGACTACAGCGGAGTTGATTTTATTGGGTTAGAAAAGGGGACTTTAAAAATTAAAACATCAGTAAACGAAATTATAGAGCAAAAACCCTATGCATATCAAATTATAAAAGGAAAGCAAAAAGAAGTAAAATGTAACTATGTTTTAAATGGAAATACCGTGAGTTATGAATTTCCACGGGATTATGACCATACCAAAGAGTTAATAATTGACCCTATTTTAGTTTTTGCTTCCTACTCAGGTTCAACAATGGACAATTGGGGCTTTACTTCAACATTTGACGATGCAGGAAATCTTTATGGCGGAGGTATAACGTTTGGAGTAGGTTATCCAACAACAATAGGAGCTTACCAAACTAACTTTGTTGGAGGGGATGGGAATTACTTATCTGGTTGTGATGTTTCCATTACTAAATTTTCTCCAAACGGAGTTAATTTAGTTTATTCTACCTACCTCGGAGGTCTGGGGAATGAATCTCCACACAGTTTAGTAGTTAATAACAACAACGAATTGGTTATTATGGGAACTACTGCTTCGGCAGATTTTCCGGTAACCAATACTGCATACGATACCAGCTATGGTGGTGGATTAACCTATACTGGAACAGTACCAAATTACATTAATGGATCTGATATTTTTGTTGCAAAATTAAATCCTTTGGGAACAGCTTTATTAGGTTCAACTTATATGGGTGGTTCGGGTAACGATGGATTAAATATGGGGTCAAAGCTGAACTACAACTATGCCGATGAATTTCGAGGAGAGGTAGTTGTTGATGCCAGCAATAATATTTATGTGGCCAGTTCAACTCAATCAGTAGATTTCCCTACAATTGCAGGAGCCCTTCAGGGTTCATTATCTGGAATGCAAGATGGTTGTGTATTTAAGTTGAATGATAACTTAACCACATTAGTATGGAGTTCTTATCTTGGTGGAACAAGTAACGATGCCGCATATTCGCTTCAATTTAGCTCTTTAGGCGAAATTATAATTACTGGAGGAACGGAAAGCGCTGATTTCCCAACAACATTAGGAACAGTACAACCAACTTATCAAAACGCGGAAGATGGTTGGGTAACAAAAATTAATAGCTCGGCAACTTCTATTTTGGCCAGTACATTTTTAGGTACTGCCGATTATGACCAATGTTATTTGGTTCAATTAGATTCTGCCAACAATGTTTATGTGGTAGGACAAACAGAAGGAACTTACCCAATTGCTCCAGCAACTGTTTACAACAACCCCAATAGTGGACAATTTCTTCATAAACTAGATCCAACCTTAGCAACAACACTGTTTTCTACCACCTTTGGAACAAGCTCTGGAGAAGTTGACATTGCATTATCGGCATTTTTGGTAAACGAGTGTAACCACATTTTAATTTCTGGTTGGGGAGGAAATGTTAATAGAACCAATGGTGTAACAATGAGTACAACTTCTGGTTTACCAATTACTCCAGGAGCATTACAACCATTAACAGATGGAAGTGATTACTATTTAATGGTATTGGATGAAGATGCTGACACCTTGTTGTACTCCACTTTTTTTGGAGGAAACTCAAGTGCCGATCACGTTGATGGTGGAACAAGTCGATTTGATAAACGTGGAATAGTTTATCAAGCCGTTTGCTCTTCATGTGGGAATTCAAACAGTGATTTTCCTACCACAACTGGTGCTTGGTCGACAACAGACCTAAGTAGAAATTGTAATTTGGGCGTTTTTAAAATTGATTTAGCTGCCTTAATTGTCGATGCCGATTTATATGCTGGTCCTGAATATTGCTTTGGCGATACCGTCCATTTTAAAAACCTAAGTAGTGGTGGGGTTGGCTATTATTGGGACTTTGGCGATGGACATACTGCATTAACATTTGAGCCTTCACATTTATATGAAAACCCAGGAACATACAACGTTTCTCTTGTTGTTTTAGATGCGGTAACTTGTTTAAATCAAGATACAGATTACGTTCAAGTAATTATTAAAGATCCAGGTGTTAGAGTACGACCAGACACTATTGTTTGTTTAGGAGACGAAATTATGCTGTGGTCTACTGGAGGAATAAATCATTACTGGAATCCAGCATTGAATATAGCCGATCCTACAAAAGATACTACCACAGCAATAATAATGGGGCCAACTAATTTTCATTTAGATGTGACCAACGATGGTTGTGAATTAGAATTAGAATTTTTTGTTGACACTTTGGCTTTACCCACCGTTAATTTGGGAGAAGACATTATGGCTCCTTGGGGTTCGGTTGAAGGATTGCATGCCAATTCCAATGGGGTTAGTTTTTTATGGGCACCAGCAACTGGCTTAAGCTGCAATACTTGTCCCGATCCTTTAGTTACTGCAGACGAATCGGTAACCTATTACATAGAAGTGCAAGGTGCTAATGGATGCTTCAATTATGATACAATAAATATTTTTTACGATGGGTCTTTGTATGTCCCCAACTCATTTACGCCTAATGGAGATGGTACAAACGATATCTTTTATGCTTATGGGAAGGATATTGTAGAGTTTGAGCTTTTTATTTTTGATCGTTGGGGAGAAAAAATATTTTATGCTAATGACATGGAAAAAGGATGGGATGGTAAATACAAGGGAGTTCTTGCACAAACTGAAGCTTACGTTTGGAAAATTAATTTCATTGATAGTTTTGGAGAAACAGGCGAGTTGTTTGGAACAGTTACCTTGCTTCGATAAATCATTTCTAAACCCATCAAAATTATTTACATTTACTGCTTGCAAAGCCTTCCATTTAAATTTGGAACAATCTTTGATTTTAAATACCAAAATGCTGTTATGAAAAAATTAATTCTCCTATTGTCCATTGTTGGATTCTTATTAGCATGTTCTTCTTCAAGCAAAAAATTAGCTTCAGGAAATTATGATGCTGCGTTAAAAAAATCGGCTAAAAAGATTAAAAAAAATCCAGGAAAGTTTGAAGAAGTGGACACATTTAATGCCGCTTATGATGGAGCCTATAATAAAGATAATACGGAGGTAAATCGCTTAAAACAGTTGGGAGATCCAGCTAACTGGTCAAAAATTTACAGCATTTATGTACGGATGAAAGGCAGACAAGACTTAGCTGCTTCATTGCCTCCGGTAGGCATCAATTATACACAAAGAGATTATGATTCTGAAATTACCACAGCCAGATTAAATGCTACTGAATATGCTTATGCCAAAGGGGATGAGCACATGGCAAAAAACGATAGGTTAGAAGCACGTAAAGCTTTTAACAGGTACAAAGAGGCCAAACGTTTTACACCAGACTTTAGAGATGTAAATCAAAAAATTGTAGGAGCAAAAGCGGCCGGAATAACCAATGTGTTTTTTAGAATAGAAGACAATGCAGCGGTTTTAGTTCCCAAAGAAATGATGCAAGAAATTCAAAACATTGATGTAAACGATTTAGATAAAGGATGGGTAAATTATGATTCTTATATAGATACAACAACACTTTACCATTACTCTGTAATTTTAAATATAAAAATGATTGAAGTAACACCAGATGATATAGCAAAACTTAATTCAGTAGAAAAGAAAGAGGTTCCAGATGGCTTTGATTATGTAATGGATGCCAATGGAAACGTAAAGAAAGATACGTTGGGGAACGACATTAAAATCCAAAAATTTAAAACGATACAATGTAATGTTACGAGGTATCATCAAACCAAAGGAGCTCGTATTATGGGCGATTTGGAGTATTATGATAATGCTACCGATAAATTAATGAAAAAGGAGCCAATTGAATCTAATGCTTTATTTGAAAACCGTTATACCTTGCCTTTAGGAGACATTAATGCACTGAGTCCAGAAACCTTAAAAGAGTTGGAACTGAAGCCATTGCCGTACCCTTATGATGATGAATTAATAATTCAGGCAGGAGAAATAATGAAGGCCATGACCAAAGAAATTTTGGTAACCAATAAGAGCTTTTTAAAGTAGCTAAAAATCGAACATTAGCTGACCCATAAAAACATCTTCCTGTTCTGTACTAAAATTGGAGCTTTGCAAACCAATTAAACGAATGCCTTTTTCTATTTTCGGAATTTCAAGGGCTAATTCTTGAGCAGTTGTTTTGATTTGTTCCTTCGTTAAATTTTCAGGTAAAGTTTTGCTTCTAGTAATTTGTTGAAAATCACTGTACTTAATTTTTAAGGTTAATGATTTTCCTGCTTCGCCAAAATTCTCAATTCGTTTGGTTAAAATTTCTATAATGTGGTTAATGTTTTCCGATAACGCTTCTTTATTGTCAATGTCAAAATCATAGGTTCGCTCTGCACCTAACGACTTTCTTATTCTATTAGGATTCACTAGTCTATTGTCAATTCCTCTAGAAATATTATAGTAGTATTTTCCAGATTTTCCAAACCATTTACTTAGCTGTTCTTCCGTTTTATTTTTTAAATCTTTACCACTAAAAATACCTTTAAGGTGCATTTTCTTAGCCGTAACTTTTCCCACTCCAAAAAACTTTTCTATAGGTAGTTTTTCCACAAAATCGTTTGCCATACTGGGGGTTACTACATAAAAACCATCAGGTTTATTAAAATCAGACGCAATTTTGGCCAAAAACTTATTGTAAGAAATTCCTGCCGAGGCAGTAAGTCCAGTACGTTCTTTAATTTTTTCTTTGATTGCAGTAGCCACATCCATGGCAAATTCTAGGTCCATTTTGTTTTCAGTTACATCCAAGTAAGCTTCATCTAAAGAGAGTGGCTCCACTAAATCGGTATATTCTAAAAACACTTCTCTAATTTGTTGGGAAGCCTCTTTGTAGGCATCAAACCGAGGTTTTACAAATATTATTTGTGGACACCTTCGGTAAGCCATAGACGATGGCATAGCTGACTTTACACCGTACAATCGAGCTTCATAACTTGCCGCTGCAACAACACCTCTGTGTCGTGAGCCACCAACAGCAATAGGTTTTCCGAGTAATTCAGGGTTGTCTCGTTGCTCAACAGAAGCATAAAAGGCATCCATGTCAATGTGCAATATTTTACGGATAGGATCAGCCATTTAGAACGCAAATCCCACACTCATTTTAACGGTAAAGTTGTCGCTGGCTTTAGCCAATTGATAAGGACCATATCGGTAGAATGCACCAACACCAAACGTACTAAAGTTGAGTTTAAGAATGTTGTTAATTAACATTCCGGATTCGTAATATCCTTTTTCCATGGTGCTAAAACTAGTACCACCGTGTAAGCCTTCATAAGACAATGCTCCAAAACCAGCACTAGAAGTAAGAATCAATTCTGGTTGAAACTTTTTGGTCTTAAACAATAAAGAACCAAAGCTATGTCTAAAATGCAAGTGAACATATTCACTAGAGAAAAATTCATAAGGCAACATGGTTTCAAAAGCCCCTTCAGTAGCAACCATTAAAAAGTCTTTGGGCCTAAACGTTCCTATGGAGCTATTTAATTTATGCTGGGGTACTTTTCCTTGAATTAATCCAGCTTCAATTGAAAATTGAGGTTTACCTAAATTCTTTATAAAGAAACGTTTCTCAGCTTTTAGAGCGTATCGGGTGTATTGATATTCTCCATTTAAGGTTTTAATTCCTTGTGCAATTTTACCATAAATAATAGGGTATTTTGTAGAAGTAGGAATTTTGGTGTTAAACGATTCAATTACTTTTTCTTTAAAAGCATATCGCACCTCTGCTCCAACTTCACTAAATGTATAATACTGGTCGTTTAAAACAGTACTACCCAATACTTGCTTAAAATAGTAGTCATTGGTAACGCTCACGTTTTCTTGATTGGCAAAAAGATAGACTTTAAGGTAGCGGAGCGTTCTAAACTTTAAACGGGCTTCTAATTTATCTATATTGTTCATACGTTCTAAATAAAGCACTCTACTTCCGGCTGATGAAAGTGGTGGTATTTTATAATCGTAAAAGGTATTTACACCAGGTTCGGCAACATCTTTAATTGCGGAAAAATTCAGGGAAACATCATTTCTTTTATTGATTAAAAAATCGACATCTCCACCATATTTCCATTCTTTGTCTTTAAAAGCATACGCCCCATAGCCACCAATGGTAAACCATTTTGAAATGCGCTCATTGGTGTGTAATCCGGCACCCAACCGAAATCCTTCATAATCGTTATAGCCCATAAACCGGTTAATGTCTAAGCTAACTGCGCCCCATTTTAATTTGCCAGTAATTAATGCTTCAAATCCTTTCATTTTTCTATCAAAATGTAAGACTTTTCCTAAACTATCTACAAAATGATAGGTGTTTTGTTCTTTTGAAGAAAGGGTGTCTTCTCGGTATAGATTCCAAAAAGCTTCATCTTTTTTAGTGGCATTAACATCCATTTCTTGCGTTACATAACTAAACTCTTTATTGGCTAATTCAGGATTAATTTCAATGTTTTTGAGGTAGGTTTTGCCAATTCCCATAATTTCAAAACCATTGGCGTCAGCATTTTTGAAAATTAAATTAGAGTTGAGTTGAACAGGAAACCAAGCGCCATCAATTTTTTCATATTGTTGTTGTATTTTAATAGATAATCCGTCTTTTTCGGTGGCAGGTTCGGCAATAACATTTTGTAGAGCAAAGCCATCGGTATTAATGTAGAGAAGTCCTTTAAGAGCTGAAAAGTTTTTACCTTTTCGAGGGCGATAGGAAATAATAAAAACGGTATCTGCTCCGCTAAAAGTGGTATCTTCTATTAAAAACAAATATTTGTTATGACTGCCTGGAGATATAGGGTTTAAGTAAGGTTCTCCTGCAACACTTATAGAGGGGTTGTAAAACGAAAAGGATTGAAATTGGTTTGCCAATAAAGAGAATGAGGGGTTTTTTAATCCCGAAACTCTAGATGCAATTACCTTCTCATAACTCTTATCTGGTAATTTGTATTTCCGTTGTGAAACCGACTCCATCATAAAAAGATGGTGATTATCTAAAAAGTCTATCGTTTTTTGATCGTTAGTGTCTAGTTTGGCTATTGTGTCTTGACGCATTGCTTCCAAGCTATCTCCATCAACAGCAAAGTACATTTTACTATACGAGTCGTATTTAAAGTTTAAGCTCTTTTCGGGGTTATTAATTTTTCTATTTTCTACGGCTTTTTTAATAATACGATGTGCTGGGTTTTCGCCAGGTAACAAGGTAAACTCCATCAATTCATAGCTCGTTTTTTTAAGAAAAATGTTTATGGAAGTTTTTCCGCTAACAGCTAAAGTCATGGGTTCGTATCCTACATAAGTAAGTTGAAGAGAGGTAATAGCTGCATCAGAATTTAAGCTAAAAACTCCATCTATTCCTGTGGTGGTTCCTGTACGTTGGTTATTGGCAACAATGTTTACAAAGGCCAACGGTTCTTTGGTTTTACTATCACTTACCCTACCTGTAATTTGGTGTTGTGCAAAAGCAAACATTGGAAATAACAGCAGGAGTAATGACAATTTTTTCATAAGATAGTTTTGAGCTGCTAATTTACTTTTAAAAGTTGAGATGGTTTATTCGTACTTTTGATTTATGTTAGGGTTAACTTCAGACAACTTCAATTTATTGCAAAAGCTCTCTTTTTTAAGAGCGGTTAATGCTGTAAAAGTTAAATGTAGTTTTTATTACAGCAAGTGGATAAAGTCGCCTGTGCTCAATGGGTTTCCAATTAGCTTAACCATAGAACCTACCACTGCATGTAATTTAGGTTGCCCAGAATGCCCAAGTGGGTTAAAACAGTTTAGTAGGCCAGAAGGAAACATTAAGCAAGATTTTTATAAAAGCATTATCGATCAGGTGTATCACAAATCGTTTTATTTGAATTTTTACTTTCAGGGAGAGCCTTATATTAATCCCGATTTTTTAGAGATGGTACGTTATGCCAATCAAAAAAACATGTATACAGCCACTTCCACCAATGCCCATTTTTTGAACGAAGAAAACGCCAAAAAAACCATTGAATCTGGGTTGAGCAGGTTAACCGTTTCTATTGATGGAACAACTCAAGAAACCTATGAAAGTTATCGTAAAAAAGGAAGCTTAGACAAAGTATTGGAAGGAACAAAAAATGTGTTAAAATGGAAAAAGGAGTTGAAGTCTAAAACGCCTTACATCATTTTTCAGTTTTTGGTAGTAAAGCCAAATGAACACCAAATAGAAGATGCAAAACAATTGGCTAATGAACTAGGGGTAGATGAAATTCGTTTTAAAACTGCACAGGTTTACGACTTTAAACACGGCAACGATTTAATACCGAGCATAGATAAATATGCCCGCTATAAAAAACAAGCTGATGGCACTTATCGCTTAAAAAACAAAATGCTCAACGAATGTTGGAGAATGTGGAGCAGTTGTGTGGTAACCTGGGACGGTAAAATTGTGCCTTGTTGTTTCGATAAAGATGCCACCCACCAGTTGGGCGATATTCAACAAGACAACATCAAAACCATTTGGAATTCTGTGGGCTACAATAATTTTAGGAAAGCCCTATTAACCGACCGCCAAAACATAGATATTTGTCAAAACTGCACCGAAGGAACAAAAGTTTGGGAATAGCGGTTAGTATAAAGTAAGTAGGGCGGGGAAAGAGAGCTGACCTTTCGGGTTTGTACTAAGCCAAAACAAACGTTTTTACTTTTATATTTTGTTAAACGTCAAAACTTTGTTTTGGCGTGATTGCTTAAAATTACAAAACTTTCGTAAACCACCGAACGCCCTATTTGCTATATAGATTGTTGGCATTAGTTTTTTGCAAATTCAATTAACTGTTTGAAATTTCCTTTATCAGCTTCTCTTAAAGCTTTTATATATTGATTTCTTGTTTCGTTAGCTTTAACCATATTTGATTGATGCCAAGAAAATATTTCATTGCCAAATATTGATTCCATAATTATATCAGCCATTATCCTTGAGTGTCTTCCATTTCCATTTGGAAAGCAATGAATGGATACTATGCGATGTTTAAATCTTATAGCTATTTCTTCAGGTGGAAAAGTGTTGTTATCTATCCAATATTTAGTGTCGTCCAATAAATTTTTTAATTCAATTCCAATTTGTGTCCACGGAATTCCAATGTTCTTTTCAGTCTTTCTAAATTCTCCTGCCCATTTCCATACATCACCATACATTCTTTGGTGCAAGTCTTTTACAAACTTTTCAGTTAAAATTTTTTCAAGTTTGAATTTTGAATGAATAGTCCATTCAACTGCTTTTTCAATGTTCAATTGCTCAAATTCATCTAGTTCTCCTTGAGTAGTGATAGACTTTATTTTAAGACCTTCCTTTTCTTCTTCGTCTAAAGGTGTTTGTCCATCTTTATAATCGAATTCTAATCCCATAATGATTTTTTCATCTCTCGTTTTATTTCGCTAGCAAGTTCCTTTATGGTTTTGGCTATCTTTTCATCTCCAATTCCTTGATCCTCTAATTTCATATTTTGGTTAGTTCTTAAAACTATTTTTCGGGCCAGCTTTTCTGCTTTTATTTGAATTAAATCGTTTATGGTCCCATTTAGTGGGACCAGTGCATATACTAATTTCAAGTCAATTGCATTGGCTGCATCTTTTAAAGAATTAAGCGTTATCGTACCATTAGCTTCACTTTCCTCTATTCTTTTTACTCCTTGTCTTGTTATATTTAATTTGGCACCAAGTTGTGCCATTGTCATATTAAGTGATGTCCGAATTGTATTTATCCATCCACGTTCTGGGACCAGGATCTTTCTGGTTTCAGAGAATGGTTGAAGTTTTTGGTCCAATTGCTCAATTAAAAGTTTTTGCTTATTTCTCATTTTTGTAACTCTTTAAGTTTACAAAACAGTATAATTGTAAACATATGAATTTACAAATATATAAAAAAGTAATCGTATGTGTTTACAAAAAATAAAAAAAGTAAACAATTAAGCTTACTTTGAGTTATTCTGTTAAATTAATGCCAACGTTTAGTATATGGCAAGTAGGGCAGTAGAAAGCAATATACTTTTAAGTTTGCACTGAGCCAAAACGTTGTATTTTGTTTTTAATTTATTCACTTTAAACACCAAATTAAAGTATTGGCGGACTTCATTAAATGCACTGACCTTTCGTTTAGCAGAAAACCCGTATTACGTATAGCCATTGTTGTAAACAGTTATTCTCCTTTTGTCGAAACTCCTTTAATTATTTCAACTATTTTATTAGATGATTCAGTTTCAGAAGAGTTGGTCAGATACCCTGTTTGCTGATTAGAGAAAATAGTTTTGGTTGCTTCTATAAGAACAGCGTTTTTTGTCTGAATGTCAGACCCTGCAGCATTAGAAAATGTTTCAAATGTTGCGAGTGCATTTTGTCTATGTTTATTTACAACTTCGTTATGCTTATGTGCTTTGAAGTTTTTATTGCAAAGATTTAGTCCATAGAAAAGAGCAGAAAGGATTATAATTTTTGAAACAGTATATTGAACGATTTGTCCTGATGCAGTATTTGTGTCAGGGAAGAAAACTATCAAAATAACTGAAGCAACAACAATTAACGCAATTATTCCTATTGTGCGTTTAAGCCAAAATGACGCCTCAGATTTATGGATTTCTGATTCGTCTTTGAATAAAGCAGAATACTTGGTGACACCAGATTTAGCAGCAGAGTCTTGTGCACTTTTTAATGCTCGCTCCATTTCTTCTAAATATTTTGCACTTTTTTTAGCGTCTTCTTTCTTTTGTTTTTCTAATTCCTCAATTATTTGGTTGTATTTCGCTTGTTGGATTGATAAATCGTTGCTGTTGAGCATTTGAGACGTAATTATCGGCATTGTGTGCTGAAAATATTCGTCATACTTATTTTGAATGTTTTGAATTAACGAGTTTCTCTGTTGAACTGGATTTCCTTGATTTGCATTAAAGGCTATCATTTGGTCAATTCTAGAAATAGCATCTTGTAGTTGACCATTAAATGTATTTAACAAGTTGAAAGGAATAGTTGCTAATTCCTCTGTATTAACTCTTTTAAATAGTGAAAGCATACTCAAAATTGAAGGTTCAGCTTCTTTGAAACTGAATTGGCTACCTAGTTTTTTTTCTTGTATTATGTCAGCAATTTTATATTCCGAAATTTTAGAAAGCCCCTCTTTAATTGAAGTTATTGCTTGGTCGTATTGAGCTTGGTTTGCCATTTATTTTCTATTGTTTACAACTATTATATAAACGCAATGTACACATTTTGTGTACATAACTAACTTGTGTTTGGGGGTTAAACGGATAGTTTTGAGTAAAACACGATATTGTGTCAGTTAAGGATTTTAGGAAAATAGTGGAGGTTAAACGATACTTTTAATATTCTAATAACATAACATGGTTTGGGTTAGTGTGTGTGTTTGATAAACGGAAATCGTGTTTTCCAATTGTATTGAACCCAGTTTTTTGGTAGAAGTTAACTGCGCGATGATTTTCTACCCAAACATACAACCACATTCCTGTTTGGTTTAATTTTTTAGACAATTTAATGTTAAAGTTGAGCAATTCTAACCCCAATTTTTTATCGTAATATTCCTTTAGCACATAAATACGGTCTAGTTTAGTGAGGCGTTCGCTTTTGGAGTTTGAACAGTTAACGTTTAACGTTATTTTAGAAAAACCTGCAGGTTTTTGATCAACAGAGATGAGGAAGAAATGAGTATTGGCATCATCAAATTCTTTTAGAAAAGTACTGGGAGTATAAACACTGTTTAGGTAATTGTCTAAATCTTGTTCAGAACCGCTAGATCCATGAGCCTCTAGAAAAGTGGTGCGACCTAATGCTAAAAGCAATTCTAAATCAGTACGGTCTGCCCTTCTAATTTTAACCATGTGGTATTTTACTTAAAAACACCAGAATCAATTAATTCTTCTAGGTAAGTTCTTTTGCCGTTAATAAAAACAATAACAAAAGCATCAGTTTGTCCGTTAGTTATAGCTTTTTGTTGAAGTGTTTTAGCTGCTCTTAAAGTAGTAAAATCGCCAATGGTAAATCGGGTAATACCATCATCTAGCACTATTTTGTTAATACTGCCAAGGTCTTTAACCAAAGCGCCATCATAGTTGGTAGCTTGGGTATATGCCGCTACTTGTACCTTAAATTTTAATCCATCAGCAGTTTGATCGCCAAACTTTAATAGCACATCTTCGGCACTCATATCATCTAAAATTGAAGAGGCAGAGTTTAGCGCACCGTAGAAGTGATTTCTCATTTCAATCCTATAATTCCCTTTGTCGTCTGCTTCAATACTATTTAAATGAGCATCTGCATAAGGCAATCCCTTCATTGTTATTTTTCCTTTAAAAATATAGCTCGAATCCTCAATTTGTTTCTCATCACTTTCATCTAAAAACAAGAGGTAATACTCATCATTGGGTAAATTATCAAAACTGTATTTTCCTTCTGCATCAGTAGTGTCTACTTGAGTAAACGTTTTGTTTTTATTAGAAATGCTCACCTTTAAATTCATTAGTGGAGATAATGGATTTTCCTCTAGCAATGCTACTCCGTTTATAGCAACATCACGAGATAAGAAGTTAATGTTTTTTTCTACCTCTGTATATTCTGTGTATTGGGTAGCATCTACAGATTTTATTTGAGCCGGAAAGTTTTTAACTTCATAAGTAATTACATAATAGTCGTTTAAATCTACATAAAATTGATACTTCCCATTAGATAGATCGGATTGGTAGGTTCCTACTATTTTACCCGATTCGGTTTTAACAGTAATCTTAGCTACATCAAAATCGCCATTGGTAGTTACCACACCTTTTATCAATGCTACTGGCTTACTCGACACTACATCTTTTACATTAATAATATAAAGATCGCTTTGGCCAAACCCACCCTTTCGAGAGGAAGCATAATAGGCGTTCCCTTTACCAGAAACATAAAAGAAAATATCATCGGCAGTAGTATTAATAGGGTAACCAATGTTTTTTGGTTGAGCATATGCTGTATCATTAATTATTTGGGCTTCAAAAATATCATATCCCCCCATAGAAGTATGTCCTTGCGAACTAAAATTAAACGTTACACCATCTGAATGAATAAATGGAGCATCATCGTTGTAAGGAGTGTTTATGGTTGGACCTAAATTTTTTATTTCTCCCCAACTTCCATCTTCTTGTAAAATAGCACTGTATAAATCTCTATAGCCAATAGTTCCTGGGCGTTCACTCGAAAAAATCATAAATTTTCCGTTGGGTGCAATAGAAGCATGACCTTCCCAGTCTTCACTATTAATAGCTAGAGGCTCTGGTACGCTCCAAACACCATCTTTCTTTTTGGCTTCAAAAATATCACCCGAAAACTTAGGAGTATCTTTATATACCAGCAACTTTTGGCCATCAGGCGATAATGAAATACTAGCTTCGTGAACAGGAGAGTTAATGGTGTCTCCAATTGATTTTGGAGTAGACCATGAACCATTTACATTTTCACTAATGTAAATGTCTTCATAAAAATTACCATTCACTTCACTTCTGTTAAACTTATCCTGTCTGCCACCCTCGCTATTAGTGCCTTTGTACGTAAAAATTAACGTAGTTTCATCGGCACTTACAGTTGGGCTGTACTCGTTGTTTGGTGAGTTAATAGGTTCGCCAAGGTTAATAATTTCAACATCTAGTTTGTTTTTAACTAAAAGCTGTGCATTATTACATTGCTGAATTAAATGTGGAATTTCTTTTTTTGCATCAGCAGAAGTTTTGGAGTGGACCAACGCTTTATTGTAGGTTTCAATTGCTAAATCGAACTTGTAATTTAAAGCATATGCTTTTCCTAAATAAAAAAGAACATCTTCGGTTTTTGGCTTTTTGGTGTAAACGGCTTCAATTATTTCAATGGCTTTTTCCGGAGAATGATTTAAGTGAAGATGACACCGTCCAATTTTAAGTTGGTACTCCATTACCTTTGGGTTCTCAGTAGCTAAAATTTCAAACAAAGGTAAAGCATCATGAAAGTTTCCAGCATCAAAAAAACTCTCAGCATCTTCATAGTTGTGCTCCTTACCTCTCGATTCAAACTGAGCAATAGCGTTGTTAATTAGCAAAACGCTAAACAACAAAATTAAAATAGGACGCAAACAACTTGTTTTCATAGGAGTATATTATGGATAAAGCTACATATTTACGCGTTACCATCAAAATATCGAATTGATACTTGTTTGCTGTAAGATGGTTTGAGATTGTACAGTTTTGTTTTAAGGCTATCGTTTTTGTGTTATAATGACTAAATTTGTGCTGCTAAAATTAAGAGATGATGAACTTTATAGAAGAATTACGTTGGAGAGGCATGATACACGATATGATGCCTGGTACAGAAGAACAATTTGCTAAAGAAATGACTTCGGCCTACATTGGTTTTGATCCTACTGGAGATTCCTTACACATTGGAAGTTTGGTTCAGATAATGATTTTGGTACACTTACAAAAAGCTGGACACAAACCTTATGCTTTAGTAGGTGGAGCAACTGGTATGGTGGGTGATCCTTCTGGAAAATCGGCCGAGCGAAATTTACTAGACAACGAAACGCTAAACCACAATTTGGCCTGTATTCAAAAACAATTGGAACAATTTTTAGATTTTAGTGGGGACAATGCTGCTGAAGTGGTAAACAACTTCGATTGGTTTAAAGAGTTTAACTTTTTAGATTTTATTAGAGATGTTGGGAAACATGTTTCTATTAACTATATGTTGGCTAAAGATTCCGTAAAGTCGCGCTTAGAAACAGGAATGTCGTTTACCGAATTTACTTACCAATTGGTTCAGGGCTATGATTTTTACTGGTTGTGGAAAAACAAAAACTGTAAAGTGCAGCTAGGAGGTTCCGACCAATGGGGAAACATTGTTACCGGAACAGAGCTAATACGAAGAAAAGGAAGTGGAGAAGCATTTGCTTGTACCACACCATTAATAAAAAAGGCCGATGGAACTAAGTTTGGAAAAACTGAAGGTGGAAATGTATGGTTGGATAAAACCAAAACATCACCATACAAATTTTACCAATACTGGATCAATTCTTCAGACGAAGATGCGGCCAAGTACATTAGAATATTTACCCTTAAAACACAAGAAGAGATTGTAGCCATAGAAACAGCTCATAATGAAGCTCCTCACGAAAGAGCGTTACAACGTGCTTTAGCCGAAGACATTACTGTGCGAGTTCATTCGCAAGAAGATTATGATGCTGCAGTTAATGCCTCGGAAGTATTGTTTAAAAAAGGAGACGAAGCATTGGCAGCTTTAAAAAGCTTACCCGAAAACATTTTTAATGATATATTTGAAGGTGTTCCTCAGGCCGAAGTTGCATTGGCAGAAATAAATGCTGGATTAGGAATAATTGATGCATTGGCTGCTAAAACTAATTTTTTAAGTTCTAACGGAGAAGCCAGAAGAGCTTTGAAAGAAAACTCTATTAGTGTAAATAAAGCTAAAGTTGGTGAAGCTAAAATGCTAACAGAAGAAGACTTAATCAACGGTAAATACATTTTGCTTCAACGCGGGAAAAAGAATAACTTTTTGGTAAAAGCCATTTAATGAAATGCTGCTCAAATAACGTCATTGTGAAATCCGAAAGTTTTCGGGTTGAAACAATCTCACCATTAAGGACTTGGAATGCTTCTTTTTTATTAAAGAATTTTAAAGAGCTATTGGTTTTGCTGTTACTAATTCAAACCAGCCTAGTTGTTTTTGCGCAAGAATCGAACAAAAAAAGAGTGGTAGTGGTTCCATGCAGCCGGTTTGAATTTACTTCGGAATTTGAACTAAGTGAAATAGCTCAAAAAAACGAAGTAACGGTTAGTGAGATTTTTTTAATTTATCAAAAAAAAATGCTCAACACATTTGAAGAGTATAGTGATGAAAATTTTGAATTTGTTCCGATAAAATATGCGTTGATAAAACCATACAAAAAAGCCTTAAAAACCCAAATTGGAAAATTTAATGGAAAGCGTTACAACCAAGCTAACCTTGCAGGTATTTCAGAGACCGAATTTACGCAATTGTTAGAAGCACACCAGGCTGACTTTATGGTGTTTGTTACATGGTATGACATTCAAAAAGAATCATATACTAAAGATGGTAGAGCTAGCAAAAGAGTGCCTTACGCAGGGCATTATTTTGATTACGATGTACTAAACCTCTTTAAGCAAAGGGTTGTGGGAGAAGGAAGGGTTAAGGCTAAAGGACTAGTGCCTAACGATGAACAAGCAAAATACTCTTTGTTAAGAACCAAAGAGCTAACTGGAGTATACAACAACTTTATTGCGCATATCATTGCACAACTAAGCAAACCTATAGAATAACTAAAAACGATGATTACCTTTTTTCGATTCTTTATAATGGCCATTTGGTCAGCAGTTCTAATGGTAGTTAGTCCATTGCTCATACCGTTTTTCTTTAGCCGTAAAGTGCCTTTGTTTGTTGGGCGTTATGTTTTTTCACCAGTATTACTTCCTGTTGTAGGTATAAATTTAAGCACCCACGGTGCTGAAAACGTACCACAAGATAGACCAGTAATTTTTGTGTCTAATCATTGTTCACATTTCGATATTGCTTGTTTATTTAGAGCTTTACCTCGTTACATTTATTTTGTGGCCAAAAAAGAATTGCTGTGGACTCCTTTTTTAGGTTTTCATTTATGGGCAGCTGGGCATATTTTAATAGACAGAAGTAATAGAGCTAAGGCAGTAAAGAGTTTAAGAAAAGCAGCCTTAAAGATAAGAAGCGGGAAGTGTGTTACTTTATATCCAGAAGGAACAAGAAGTTCGGATGGGGAGGTTGGTCAGTTTAAAAAAGGAGCTTTTCATTTGGCTATGGATGCAGGTGTAGATGTAGTTCCAGTTTATATAGATGGCACTTTTAAAATTTGGCCTAAAGGCAGATTTACCATTAAACCAGGAAAGGTTTCCGTTTACATAGGCAAACCCGTTAAAACTGCCAATTACGATAAAAAACAACTCAAACAATTTGCCGAAGATACTAGAGAGGCAGTTTTAAAATTGAAGCCTTCTTCACCTCATTAAATTTTTGGAATGACGTAAATGATGGGCATTCCACAGAATTTGTCCGTTCGAGTATTTTGAATGCTTCATTCAAAATGTATCGAGAACACAACAAATTCAACAAACAAGGCATTATATTGAGTAGTTCTCGAATGTTATTCCTTGCGAAGGAGAGAATCCGTCATAGGGACTAACAAGATTCCACACTTCGGTTTATTGCGAAAACGAGTTTTCGGTAAACCATTGTTCTGAATGACGATGCTTTTATTTTTTTCGTTATTCCTGTTGGAATGCAATGGAATACAGGAATCTCTTTTTAAGTATAGCTGATTGTTAACACGAACCTCCATTCTTTTTTAGTCATCGTTGACTCTTTTTTGGTCAGTGTCGGGTGTTTTATAGCCGACTTCGGGTGTTTTATGGTCGACATCGAGTCTTTTTTGGTCGGCTTTGACTCTATTTTAGTCATCGTTGACTCTTTTTTGGTCGACATCGAGTCTTTTATGGTCGACTTTCACTCTTTTTAATAGAAAATCCCACCAAACTGGTAGGACTTTCTATCATTTTTATGAAAGTTTCTAGTCTACAACGGAATATTTCCGTGCTTTTTCTTTGGTAAAGTATCCACTTTATTTTCTAACATTTTAAAAGCAGCAATTAGCTTCTCTCTAGTTTGTTCTGGTTTAATTACTTCATCCACATAACCTCTTGCTGCAGCATTGTATGGGTTGGCAAACATCTCGGCATACTCAGCTTCTTTTTCTTTCCACTTTTCTTCTGGGTTAGCAGCTTCCTTAATGTCTTTTTTAAAGATAATTTCTGCAGCGCCTTTAGCACCCATTACAGCAATTTCTGCAGTAGGCCATGCATAATTCATATCAGCACCAATGTGTTTAGAGTTCATTACATCGTAAGCACCACCATAAGCCTTACGGGTAATTACCGTAATTCTTGGAACGGTAGCTTCACAAAAGGCATACAATAATTTAGCACCATTGGTAATTATTCCATTCCATTCTTGGTCTGTTCCAGGTAA
>CAJQON010000048.1 GCA_905479995.1 uncultured Flavobacteriales bacterium
TTACATAACATAAGTTTTGAGGCTAAATCGGGCGATGTAATTGCATTGGTTGGTAGTTCTGGTTCTGGAAAATCTACGATTGCAGGTTTAGCTGCCACTTTTTTAAATCCTGATTCTGGACAAATCACCATTGATGGTCAAGACTTAGCCAAAGTAGATTTAACAAGTTTTCGTCAATTTTTAGGAGTGGTTTTACAAGATGATTTTCTTTTTGAAGGTACTATTCGTCAAAACATCTTATTCCCGAGACCCAATGCGAGCGAAGAAGAGCTTCAAGCTGCTGTAAAAGCGGCCTATGTAAATGAATTCACAGATCGTTTTGAAGACGGCTTAGAAACCCTTATTGGAGAACGTGGAGTAAAACTTTCAGGAGGTCAGCGACAACGTATTGCTATTGCAAGAGCAGTATTAGCCAATCCAAAAATTTTAATCTTAGATGAAGCTACTTCCAACCTTGACACTGAAAGTGAAAGCTTAATTCAAAAGAGTTTATCGGAATTAATGAAAGGACGAACTACCTTTGTAATTGCACACAGATTAAGCACCATTAGAAAGGCAGACCAAATTTTAGTAATTGAACATGGAAAAATTGCTGAACAAGGAAAACACGATGAGCTAATTGCTGCTAAAGGTCGTTACTTTGACTTATTTACCTACCAAAGCAGAATTTAATGGAAACAACAATAGATATCAAAAAAATAACCAAACGACTTCGTAGAGATACTTGGAACGCCATTGAGGAATACAACATGATTCAAGATGGCGATAAAATTATGGTTTGTCTTTCTGGTGGAAAAGACAGCTATACTTTACTAGATGTACTATTACACTTTCAAAAAACTTCAGACATTAAATTTGAATTGGTAGCTGTTAACATGGACCAAAAACAACCAGGCTTTCCCGTAGAAGTGCTCCCCAATTATTTAGAAGCTTTAGAAGTTCCTTATTTAATAGTAGAACAAGATACCTACAGCGTTGTCAAGGAAAAAATACCAGAAGGAAAATCGACCTGTAGTCTATGTTCACGTATGCGTAGAGGTAGATTATATGCAACAGCAAAAGAAATTGGAGCCAACAAATTAGCTCTAGGCCATCATAGAGAAGACATTATTGAAACCTTCTTCCTTAATATCTTTTTTGGAGGAAAACTAGAAGCAATGCCTCCAAAATTTAAATCAGACAATGGCGACCATGTTGTTATACGTCCGTTAGCATTTTGCAAAGAAGAAGAGATAATGCAATATTCTGAAGCAAAAGACTTCCCCATAATTCCTTGTAACTTATGTGGTTCACAACCCAAACTACAACGTCAATTAGTCAAAAAAATGATCAAAGATTGGGAATTATTGTACCCAGATCGTTCTGCAGTGATCTTTAATGCACTAAAAAACACCTCTCCTTCCCACCTATTAGATAGCAAACTATTTGATTTTAAGTCAATTATGTAAGTTAATGTTTTTTATCTTATATTTGTCCCTCACATTAACAATATATATTATGAGTACTGGTACAGTAAAATTTTTCAACACAACTAAAGGATTTGGATTTATCACACCTGATGAAGGAGATAAAGATGTTTTTGTTCACGCTAACGGATTAATTGATGAAATTAACGAAGGTGACAAAGTAAACTTTGAAATCGAAGAAACACAAAAAGGATTAAACGCAACTAACGTAACAGTTGAAGGATAGTTAATTCTATTTTCCTTATTGAAAAACCTATCATTAAAATGATAGGTTTTTTTATTCCTATACTTACCAAAATCAGCTATATCGAAACAAACTCCCTCCTTGTTCAATTAAACTAAACCACATTAATTTAAAATAATTTATACCACCTTAATATAAGGCGTTATTTTCTTTAGTCAAGAAAGTGTCTAGATAATATTCAATAAACATTCTTTAAACAACTCATTTTTGTATAATTTTCGTCCAAAGTTAGTGAAATGCTTAAACTAAGGACACTCCTCTTATTCGTAATATTATCTTCAGCCAGTTTTGGTCAAAACACCCCATATATTGACTCGCTTTACAATGTAATTGAGACTTGTAACGACAGTACTAAAGTGGAAATGCGCTTTAAAATAGCCAGCCACTACAAAAAATTGCATAATTATGTTAGCGCTATTAAAGAATATAAACTAATTATAAAAGAGTCTGAAGTAACAAATGATCTAGAAGGCATTCAGTTCGGATACTCTGCACTTGGAACAGTATATAGAAAACTTGGTGACGCATCAAACTCCTTAAAATGTTATAATAAGTCCTTCAATCTTGCTTTACAATTAAAGGATTCGGTAGGAATGGCCAGGTGTTTTAAAGATATTGGCTACCTCTACTTTGCACAAAAAGAATATGATGCAGCTATTAGCAACTTTAGGAAAGGACTAAAGATTAGTTTAAAAAATAAAGATGTTATGGCTATTGGTAAAGCTTACAACAACATTGCCGTTGTTTATACTTCACAAAAAAAATATGACCCAGCACTTAACTTTCATTTTAGAGCACTCCAATTGAGGTTAACTCAAGATTATTTACCAGCTGTTGCTGGCTCATACAACAATATTGGTAAAGTATATGAAGCTCAAGGTATAACAGACAAAGCCTATGATTATTATAAACGAGGATTTGATTTGAAACTAGAAATTGGTGATACTGCCCATCTATCAGTGTCATACAGAACAATGGCAAAAGTTAAATTCCAACAAAAAGACTACAATACAGCAGTCAATTACATTGAGGAATCAATTGACTATGCCAAATTAACCCAAGATGCTACAGCATTAATGAACTCATCAAGAACAGCTTATCAAATATACAACAAGCTAAACAAAACTAAAAAGGCGCTTAAAATGCTTGAGTTAAGCGTTACCATGAAAGATAGCATAAGAAATGAGGCCAATCAGAAAGATGCCATTAAATCTCAATACCAATACAGTTACCAGCAACAAAGCTTAACCGACAGTATATCTTATGCAAAAAAACAAGAATTTGAGGTATTGAAACATCAAACACAATTAGAAAATGAAAAGTTACGCCAATACACCCTATTTATTGGTTTAGCAATTGCTATTGTTTTTGCCTTAATAATGTTCAGTAGGTTTCGGGTTACCAGAAAACAAAAAGTATTAATTGAATTACAAAAGCAGGAAGTAGAAGAAGCGCATAAAGAAATAACAGACTCTATCAATTATGCTGAAAGGATTCAGCGTAGCTTCTTAGCTACCAATGAATTGCTAGATAAAAACTTGCAAGAATACTTTGTATTTTTTCAACCAAAAGAAGCTGTAAGTGGTGACTTTTATTGGGCAAGCAAACTCGACAATGGAAATTTTGCTATGGTAAATGCAGATAGTACAGGTCATGGCGTTCCAGGAGCTATTATGAGTATTTTAAACATCTCATCTATAGAAAATGCTATTGAAATGGGGTATTCTAAACCATCTGATATTTTTAACGAAACAAGAAGAAGAATAATCAATAGGCTTAAAAAAGACGGGAGTAAAGACGGTGGCAAAGACGGAATGGATGCCAGTATAATTTGCTTTGACTTCAAAAACAATACCTTAAGTTATACCGCTGCCAATAACCCTATTTGGATTATTAGAAATAATGAAATTATAAAAATTAAGCCTGATAAAATGCCTGTTGGGAAGCACGATAACGACCAAACTCCTTTTACGGAAAATGAAATTTCAATACAAAAAGACGATCAAGTTTATACGTTAACAGACGGTTACCAAGATCAATTTGGTGGAAAAAAGGGTAAAAAATTTATGATTAAAAGGATGCGAGAGTACGTCCTATCTATCTCTCATCTTCCAATGAAAGATCAGCACACAAAGATTAAAGAAACATTTAATAACTGGAAAGAAGGACATGAGCAGGTTGATGATGTCTGTGTTATTGGAGTAAAAATATAAAGCTTATTATAAGAGAAACCTCAACCCTAAAATTTCGTAAGCTTGAACAAAACTGCTTCATGAATTTAGAAATGACATTTACTTGCGATAAAAAATGGGATAACATGCCTGTTGTTGCTGGCGGTAAATTTTGTGGTTCTTGTAAAAAGGAAGTGACCGACTTCACCCATCTTACCAATGAAGAAATTATCAGTCAATTAAAACTCAATACTAAAGCATGTGGTTTATTTACAGCAAACCAGTTGTATTCCGTTGAAGAAAAACCAAAGAGAATCAGTTATCCCAACAAGTTTTTAGCCTACGCCTCTGCCCTAGTTTTATTGCTTCCTGCAAAACATGCAATAAGCCAGCCCAAGAACCCTCCAATTGAACAGTTGCAATATTTAGCTACAACAACGGATGTTAGTTTTACTCGAATTCCAAAATTAAAAGGCGATCACGTTTGTAGCGACAATTGCGCTTGCACTAAAAAAGCTAAAAAAAGACATCCCTACAGAAAGCGCCTTAGGTTAACAAGAAGATTTCCTTTTATTTCATACAGAAGACCACCTCAAGAACGATTTATGGGAGCGGTAAGGTTTTTGTAAAGAAGTATAAAACATTAAAAATACAACACATGAAAAACCTATTCGCAATTCTAATTCTTACCGCTATTTTTGCAGTTGCTTGCTCAACTTCTAAAACTGTAATGAAAAAGGCTCCAGAAAACACTGTTGCCAAATCACCTAACCTATCAATAGTTACTTTCGATAAAGACATTAAAACTATTGTTGCAGCAAGGTGTAGTGGTTCTTACTGCCATCATGGTGAGCCATCTGAATGGGAATCGTATGAGAATATTAAAAAAATGGCCGACAGTGGTAAACTTCACAAGTTAGTTATAGAAACTAAAAAGATGCCTCAATATGGAAAGTTAACAGATGAAGAGTATAACATATTTAAAACTTGGCTAGCAAACGGAGCAAATAAATAATTTATTTAAAAAAAACTTACTTCCGCTTCCGACTTCCTTTAATTGCTTCTTGCTCTAAAGGGTTTTCAGGCCAAAAATGACGTTTATACTTGTTTCTAAGGTCCTTTCTCACATCAAAGTATCCTGAATCCCAGAAGCTGCTTAAATCGCTTGTAATTTGCATTATTTTAAATCCTGGTGAGAGCAAATGCATCAAAACCTTTACTTTTCCGTTGTTAACAGCCGGTGTATCCAGCATTCCAAAGCATTCTTGGAGGCGAACGGGCAATACAGGGTCAGATCCATTGGCTTGGTATTGCAATTTTATCATGGATCCACTTGCTACTTCAATTTTTGAAGGAGCTAGCTCGTTCAATCGTTTTTGCAAATCACTTTCTATGCTGTAATGTAAGATTTCTTTGAGGTTAATTTTCTTTAAATCTTCTGGTTTTTTAACTTCATTTAAATATGGAGATAACCACTCGCTATTAGTTAACAATAAGGTAGTTACACTTACGTCTGGCCAATTTTCTTGTGGATTCCATTTCTTTAAGGAAAGTATCCTATTTTGCCATTGTCCTACCTCTTCATTCCAATCCAACAACGACAAACCTTCTTTAGCAATAGCAGCTGTAATTGCTTTAATTAATTGGGTTTCATCTGGATCAGGCAAAGGAGTGCTTTTTAAAACTATGTTACCAATGCGCATGTCCTCACTAGCAATTAATCCTCCTTTTTTGGTGTTCCAAGTAATAATCTCTTTCGTTTTTACCAAAGGCATTAAGTCTTTTGGATCTATTGGAGATGCCATAAATATTTTCCCTACTCCATCTCTATCGTTCACATGAGCGATGGCCAACCATGGCTCATCTGCCAAATCATCTCTATGCCCTGCTGCAGCCAAACGTCCATTGGCCATCTGAAACTGTGCATTATTTCCTGGCCGAGCACACCCTATTCTTTCCGGATAAGCATTAGCCAAGAGAAAGCCTGTATCAAAATCGTCAAATATGGAATTGTCTACATCTAGCTGAAACATTTTACGGTATTGAGCCGCAATCTTTTCTATTCGTCCCAAACGTTTAGAACCCATCTTCTCACTCCGATAGCGTCTTAAAGCAGTAATACGTAAGTTTATATCTATGCCAACCTCAGCACCTAAAGGATCTCGTTCTTCTAGCAAAGGAGCTATATCTGTAGCCAAAGCCAATTGTCCCATCTCTTTTGCCTTTAAAAGCATATGAGCAATTCTAGGGTGTGTTGGCAATCGATGTAACGCTTTGCCATGTTCAGTAATCCTACTGTCTTCTAAGGCTTCTAGTTCGTGTAATAATTTGGAAGATTTAGCCACATTACCTATTGGTGGTGGAGTTACCCACGATAGTTGAGCAGGATCTACTATTCCCCATTGTGCCATATCCAAAACCAAAGAACTCAAATCTGCTTGTTCTATCTCAGGTTTTCCATGCTCATCCATTCGAGAATGAGTAGCCAAGGTCCACATTCTATAACATACACCAGCACTTAACCTCCCAGCTCTACCAGCACGTTGATCGGCAGAGTCTTTAGAGATTTGTATAGTTTCCAATCGAGATAAACCTGTACTGGGGTTAAAACGTGCGGTTCGTTCAAAACCAGAATCTACTACTATTCTCACTCCTTGAATGGTTAAACTGGTTTCAGCAATATTAGTTGCCAGAACCACTTTTCTTTTGCCTTCTTTATTAGGCATAATTGCTGCAAATTGCTGGTTTGGTGGCAACTGCCCATACAACGGATGGATCATAATGCCGTTTAAGGATTTTTTTAAGAGTTCTTCTGTTTTCTTTATTTCTCCTTGTCCAGGCAAGAAAACCAATACATCTCCTTCCTGCTTGTTAATGGCCTCTTTAATGGTACGTGATACCAATTCAGGCAACAAGCGCATATCGCTATCCCCAACGTAGTTTACATCTACAGGATATTGACGCCCTAAGCTTTCTACAATACTGGCTTTTAACATTTTAGAAAGCTCCGGCATATCTAAAGTAGCCGACATGACCAAAATTCGTAAATCTGGCCTTAATACTTGTTGCGCTTCCCTACACAAAGCCATAGCAACATCTGCATGTATGCTTCTTTCATGAAATTCGTCAAAAACAACCATAGCAACGCCTTCCAAGGCATTGTCTTCATGTATCATTCTGGTTAATATTCCTTCGGTGAGCACTTCTATTTTGGTTTTTTCACTTACCCTCGATTCAAACCGAATTCTATAGCCAACCGATTCGCCAACTTTCTCTCCAAGGAGGTCGGCCATTCGATTGGCAATAGTTTTAGCGGCCAATCGCCTTGGCTCCAGCATTAATATTTTTTTACCGTTTAACCACGGCTCATTAAGCAAGGCCAATGGCAATAAAGTACTCTTCCCTGCTCCGGGTGGTGCTTTTACAATTAGCGTAGAATCTTTAGATAACTCTTGTTGAATTTGAGGTATAACGTCTTTAACAGGTAAGTCTATGGAGTTGTAATCGAATTTCAATTTTTTGGATTTAAGAGCTACAAGATAACATTGAACAACCTACTTTAGTCCGAGCCCACTCTGGTCGTTTTACAAACCATTTCTCGTTTCCTGACTGCTCATCATATGGATTTTTCAATACGCTAAACAACTCATTAAGAACTGATTTGTCACCACTATCTAAAGCATCAATTGCAACTTGAGCCATGTAGTTTCTCAGCACATATTTTGGGTTAATTTTATCCATTTTAAGCTTTCTTTCCTCATCAGTATCGGTTTCTTTATGCAATCTATTGAGGTATAAACCAAACCAATCTTTCCAAAAGAACAAGGCTTCACCTTTTAGTTCTTCAGGTTGATAAAAGGCTTCTTTTACGTCAGCTAAAAACGACACATCATCTTTCTCTGGCACTTCTAATCCTTTGGAAACATTACTCAACAACCTAAAAAATATGGTCATGTCAGTTTCTGTCCGCCTCAAATTATCTTCCAATTGTTGAATTAGCTTTAAATCACTATCATCATTCAATTCCAAACCTACTTTAGCCTTCATCATACCCAAATACTTTCCTGCATATTGCGTTTTATAATCGTTTAAAACTTCTTCTAAAGGATCAGCATCTTCAATTAAAGGATAAAGTGCATTGGCTAATTTTAATAAGTTCCACAACCCAATGTTCGATTGTTTGCCAAATTGATATCGTTTATGCTCAGCATCAGTTGTGTTTGGTGTCCATCGCTTATCGTAGCCCTCCAACCAACCGTAAGGTCCATAATCTATTGTTAAACCCAATATAGACATGTTGTCGGTATTCATTACGCCATGCACAAAACCAACACGTTGCCAATGAATAATCATGTTTAACGTTTTTTCACTAACACTTCTAAAAAAAGCGATGTATCCAGCCTTAGTTTCTTGTTCTATTTCAGAATAAAAATGCTTTATGGTATAATCTACCAAGGTTTTTAACGATTTTTTGTCTTGTCTTGCAGCAAAAATTTCGAAACTACCAAAACGCAAAAATGTTGGCGCCACTCTTGCTACTATTGCTCCTTTTTCATAAGCTGGATTACCATTATACAAGACATCCCGAAGGACTTCTTCTCCAGAAAGTGATAAGGACAACGCTCTTGTGGTAGGCACTCCCAAATGATACATGGCTTCACTACACAAATATTCTCTTACGGAAGACCTTAAAACCGCCAATCCATCAGCAGTTCTAGAGTAAGGTGTTGCTCCAGAACCTTTCAACTGCAATTGCCAGCGCTTATCGTCCTTGATAATTTCAGCTAAATTAATTGCCCTTCCATCTCCCAATTGCCCAGCCCAATGTCCAAACTGATGTCCGCCATAACACATGGCATAAGGAGTTGTGTTGGGTAAAAGCTCATTTCCAGTAACCACATTTAAAAACGCTTGCGACTGAGTGTCTTCTTCCGTAAAACCTAGCTTTTTAGCCATGTCTTTCGAAATATGAAGCAATTGAGGATTTTTAGTTTTTGTAGGTTTTACAAATGAATAACACGCTTCCGCCACTTGACGTGGAAAATTTCGCTCCTCAGGATCACTAGGGAGTTCTTTTACAAAAGTATCGTCTATCTGGAGTTTCATTTCGTTTGAATGTCTTAAATCACTTCAAAATTAGCCATTTTGTGCGTGATGATTTACTTTTACCTCCTGCTTATGCAATCAATTTAACTAAGTTTGTGACTTTAAACGCTCCAGCAACCCATGCCGAAAAAAGGAAAAGCCAAAAACACCAAAAACAAAGCGAAGCACAATAAGTTGCTGGATCAAAAGAATAAAAAAAAGAAAGACGCTAAAGAACTAACCAAGATTAGACTTAAAGCCATTATTACTAAGGCAAAGGAACAAGAGAAGAATGATTGATTTACCTCAAATTACCACTAAAAAAGTAGCCATAAAACTTAGCCCTAAAGCTGAAGTACTAGTTAAAAAAGGACACCCATGGGTTTTTGATAAAAGCATTGTAAAGCAAAATGTAGAAGGTAATTCTGGCGATTTAGCCGTTTTGTTTGATCAAAGAAAGAATAAGTTTTTAGCCATAGGCTTGTTTGACCCCGACTCTCCTATTCGAATTAAAATATTGCAAGCAAACACTCCAACAAGCATAGATAAAGTTTGGTTTAGCGAAAAAGTTAACGCGGCCTATAATAAAAGAATCCCACTACTAAAGACAGACACGAACAGTTATCGCTTAATTTATGGCGAAAATGACTCTCTACCCTCTTTTATAGCCGATGTTTATGACCAAGTATTGGTGATTAAGCTTTATTCTAAAATTTGGCTACCCTACTTATCAGAAATAATTCCAATTGTATTGGAAACAAGTAAATGCAAAACCATTGTTTTGCGAATGAGCAGAAATGTTCAAAAAGAAAGTAACGACTACGGTTTAACTGACGGGCAGGTTATTCATGGTGATCTAGATAATGAAGTGGTTGTTTTTAGAGAGCATGGCGTTTTGTTTTCAGCCAACGTAATTAAAGGCCACAAAACAGGCTATTTCTTAGACCATAGAAGCAATCGGAAAAGAGTTGGAGAGTTAGCCAAGAACAAAACGGTATTGGATGTTTTCTCTTATGCTGGAGGATTTTCGGTACACGCTTTAGCAGGTGGTGCGAAAGAGGTTACTAGCCTTGATATAAGCGCACAAGCACTAAAGATGGCAGAACAAAATGCTGAACTCAACAATTATTCAGGCACACACAAAACCATTACTGGGGATGCTTTTGAGGCGCTAACCAAATTGGCCCAAGAAAAAAAGAAGTTTGACATTGTAGTTATTGACCCTCCTTCTTTTGCCAAAAGTAAAGACGAAGTTGACGGAGCCATAAACAGCTACAAAAAGCTCACGCTATTGGGATTAAAGTTGGTAACTAGAGGAGGAAAACTCATTCTGGCTTCCTGCAGCTCGAGAGTTACATCTGATTTGTTTTTTGAATTGGTTGAAGAAACCATTGCCAAAACACCTTTTAATGTAGAAATTCTGTCTAAAACCAAACACGACATTGACCATCCCATCTCTTTTAAAGAAGGAGCCTATCTTAAATGCATCTATCTAAAGGTTATGTAAACTATTGGATTTATTGATTAAGTTTGACAAACAGTATAACATCATAAAAATAACAAACCATGAGTGTAGAAAGTGAAGTAACAGAAAGAAGCGGTAATCAATGTGAATTATGTACTTCTACAGAAGGACTAGCTGTTTTTCCGATACCTCCTGTAACTACACAAACTGTAGGAACCAGTATATTAACTTGTAGCACTTGTGCTGACCAAATGAACAATCCAGAAAATGTTAATGCCAACCATTGGAGGTGTTTAAATGATAGTATGTGGAGCGAAGTTGATGCGGTTAAGGTAATGGCTTGGAGAATGCTTTCTCGTTTAAAAGCGGAAGGATGGACTCAAGATTTATTGGACATGATGTACCTTGAAGATGATGTTAAAAAATGGGCTGAATCGGAAGGTGATGGCGATGAAGATGCTGTAAAAATAATTCACAAAGATAGTAATGGCGTTACTTTAAGTGCTGGAGATTCGGTTGTTTTAATTAAAGATTTACCTGTAAAAGGATCAAGCATGATTGCTAAACGAGGAACTGCCGTTAGAAGAATTTCTTTAGACCATGAAAATGCTGAGTACATTGAAGGGAAAGTTGATGGTCAGCAAATTGTAATTATTACGAAATATGTTAAAAAGACATAACAATGGCTGACGGAAGAAATAGAAGCGATGTAAAAGTAGGCCTTGAAGTAGAAGTTGTGCAAAAGCACCACCAAAGATCAGGAGAGTTAACTGAAGGTATCGTAAAGAAACTACTCACCAAATCCGCCAACCATCCTCATGGCATCAAGGTAATGCTCGATTCAGGAATTGTAGGGCGGGTTAAAAATATTTTAGAATAAGCCTAGTTATACTTATCCCACCTTCTCTTTTCCCTTTCCATTAGTGCGGCATACTTGTCGGGCAATGGCAGATCAACACAAAGCGGTTCGTTAGTAATAGGATGATGAAACTGAAGACCAATTGCACACAAAAACATTCCCTTCCCCACTAAAACCTGGCCTTCCTCACCATAAAGCTGATCTCCTAAAATAGGAAACCCTAATTTAGATAAGTGTATTCTTAATTGATGTGTTCTACCTGTTTTAGGATAAAGATGAACCAAACTTAACTTTTTATTCCTTAAGGATGGAACAACTTCCAGAAGCTCAAATTGAGACTCACTAGCCAAACCATCTATTTCAAACTGAATGTTTCCTGATTCATCAATTTCACCAATAACAATTGCTGCATAGGTTTTAGCTATTTCTTTGGCTTCAAATTGTTGCCCCAATTTAACCAAGGCCTTGGCAGTTTTAGCCACAATTAACAATCCGCTCGTAGCTGCATCCAATCGATGTACAGGCTTTACCCATCGCAATGCATCCTCTTGATTAGACAACCTTAAATTCCCTATCAAAGCATTTTGTATGGTTCTATATTGATTACCACTTACCGGAATTCCTGCTGGCTTATTAACTACAGCCATGTAATCGTCTTCATAAACGACTAACAATTCTAACTTATATTCTTTTGGTGGATTAACATCAGATTCTTTCAAAACAACTTCATCTCCAGGTATTACCCAATAGCCAGTACTTGTTTTCAATCCATTTACCGTAATCTCTTCTCTTGAAATGGCTTTTTTTATTGCTTTTCGAGAAGGTAAAGTTGGAAAAATTATAGCTGCATAATCGTACAACCGAATTGCTTCAATTTCTTCTGGAACGTAATGTGTTTTAAGGATGGCCACTTTGTAAAAGTATTATAAAATAAGTACTTTCACCGAATGGGATTAACGAATAATGACATTTTTAAGAAACTTAGAGTTGCACTAAAATTACGCGATGATGACATTGTAAAAATTTGTGCTTTGGTAGATTTTAAAGTAAGTAAGAGTGAACTTGGCGCTTTCTTTAGAAATGAAGATCATCCCAAATACATGGAATGTGGTGATCAAATTTTGAGAAACTTTTTAAACGGGTTAGTCATTCACAAACGTGGTGTTCGTCCTCCAAAAAAGAAAGAAGACTAATACCAGCGCTTCTTATTCTTTTTAGACGCTACCGATTTCCTTCCTTTTTTATGCTTGCTCCCTTGCTTCTTATGCACTACAGGTTTTTCTTTTGGATCTAAAGGATACGGATGATTATCCTCTACTTTAATAATTTTCTGAATTAATTTCTGAATACCGATTACGTAGTTTTTTTCATCTGCAGAACAAAACGAGTAAGCCGTACCTTCACTACCCGCTCTACCTGTTCTACCAATACGATGCACATAAGCCTCCGGAACATTAGGCAAATCAAAGTTAACTACCGCATCTACCTCATCAATATCAATCCCTCTAGCGGCTACATCGGTAGCAATTAAAATCTGTACTTCTCCAGCTTTAAACTTATCTATCGCTTCTTGTCGAGCAGTTTGAGACTTATCGCCATGTATCGTAATAACCTTATGTCCGTTTTTAACTAAAGAAGTTTCTAGTTTATCTACCCCAAATTTGGTTCTCCTAAAAATAATTACGTTTCCCTTAATGGTGTTTCGCAACAAATGCAAACACAACTCCATTTTTTTAGCTATAGGAACATAATACAACTGCTGCCTTACTGTTTTTACTACAGAGGACGTTGGCGAAGCTTCAATTTTTTCTGGAATTCTTAAAATCTGATTGGCCAATTCCACAATCTTCAAAGGCATGGTTGCCGAAAAAAGTAAAGTCTGCTTTTCTTCGTTACATATTTTGGCAATTTTGGCTACATCATCAATAAAACCCATATCTAACAACATATCTGCTTCATCCAACACCAATATTTCTACTTCACCTAAACGAACTATATTCTGTTTATACAAATCCAATAAACGACCAGGAGTAGCTACTAAGATATCAACTCCTTTACCTAACTTTTGTTTCTGAGGTTCAATAGACATTCCACCATAAACTGCAGTACTCCTTAAGCTGGTGTATTTGCCATACACTTTAATGCTTTCGTTAATTTGCTCCGCCAACTCTCTTGTCGGAC
>CAJQON010000049.1 GCA_905479995.1 uncultured Flavobacteriales bacterium
TCTAATTTCTGTAAACATTTCTGGACGAGTAGCACCAACTACATACATAAGGTTGTTTGCATCACCCCATTTTTTAGATTGACTCAATACCTTTTCAAATAACTTTGATGATCCATCATCAAAAAATTGAAAATCATCTGCTCCTTTATTGCTGGTTAATGCCAACAATATCACCCATTTATTATTAAACTCTAAAAATGGTTTTACCGAATCTTCTCCCATATATGGTGCAACAGTAACAGAATCGAAATTCATGTTGTTAAAAAAGGCACTAGCATACATCTTAGAGGTGTTTCCAATGTCGCCTCGCTTAGCATCGGCTATGGTAAATATATCTTTAGGAATATAATCAATTGTTTTTTGCAGCGATTCCCAACCTTTAGCTCCTAAACTTTCGTAAAAAGCAGTATTTGGCTTATATGCTACACATAAATCTTTGGTAGCATCTATTATTTGTTTGTTAAATTCAAATATTGGATCATCTTCGTCCAACAAGTGTTTAGGAATTTTAGTAATGTCGGCATCTAAACCAATGCATAAAAAAGAGTGTTTTTGTTTAATCTGATTGATTAATTCCTGTCTATTCATTTTTTATTTTTTATTCTATTCCAGCTGTTAGTTTCTCAGCATTTTCGGCAATTTTTAGAGAATCTATTATCTCATTCATGTCTCCAGTCATTACACCATCTAAGTTATAAAGAGTTAACCCGATTCTATGGTCGGTAACTCTACCTTGTGGATAATTATACGTTCTAATTTTAGCCGATCTATCTCCTGTAGAAATTTGTGATTTTCTATTTGCTGCTCTTTCTTTTTCCTTTTTAATTACTTCGGCTTCGTACAATCTAGATCGCAGTACTTTTAAAGCTTTATCGTAATTTTTAATCTGTGATCTTCCATCCTGACATTCTACAACTGTTCCTGTTGGAATGTGTGTTAACCTTACTGCTGATTCCGTTTTATTAACGTGCTGACCACCAGCTCCTGATGATCTAAAAGTATCTTTACGAATGTCATCTTTTCTAATTTCAATATCTACTTCTTCAGCTTCTGGCAAAACAGCCACTGTAACAGCAGAAGTATGCACTCGTCCTTGAGATTCTGTTTGGGGTACACGCTGAACACGATGAACACCAGACTCAAATTTTAGTACTCCATAAACGTTTTCACCTTCTACACTAAATCCTATTTCTTTAAATCCACCAGCGGTTCCTTCGTTTACTGTTGTTACATCAATTTTCCAGCCTTTTTTCTCTAGGTATCTAGAGTACATTTTAAACAAATCTCCTACAAAAATACTTGCCTCATCCCCTCCTGTCCCTGCTCTAATTTCTATAATAACATTCTTACTATCCTCTTCATCCTTAGGTATTAGCATAACCTTTACCTCTTCATCCATTTGCTCTTTTACCGGCAACAATTCATTCAATTCTTCTTTGGCCATATCCACAAACTCTCTGTCTGTTTCGTTGGCTATTATTTCTTTTGAAGAGGCTATGTTTTCAATTACTTCTTTATATTTTTTATATACGGCTACAATTGCACCTAACTCTTTGTATTCTCTGTTAATTTTAACATAACGATCCATATCCGAAATAATTTCAGGATCAACAATTTGCTCACTTACCTGATCGTAACGAATATTAATTTGTTCTAATTTTTTTAATAAACTCATAGTTATTAATTATAGATAAATTCTCCGTGAACACTCTTAATCGTTAGTTGCTTGGCACCTTCTGCCTCAACCCTTCCAATTATTTTTGCATCTACATTAAATGATTTAGAAATAGCAATAATATCTGCAGCAATTTCTTGCGGCACATACAATTCCATTCTGTGGCCCATATTAAATACCTTGTACATTTCTTTCCAATCTGTTCCTGATTGATCTTGAATCATTTTAAACAAAGGTGGAATATCAAACATATTGTCTTTTACAATTTTCAACTCATCTACAAAATGTAAAATTTTTGTTTGAGCTCCTCCACTACAATGCACCATTCCATGAACATCTTTTCGGTGAGTATCGAGTATTCTTTTAATGATAGGTGCATAAGTTCTTGTTGGAGATAACACCAATTTACCAGCATCTAAACTTACTCCATCCACTTTATCAGTTAAGTTAAATTCGCCCGAATAAACTAATTCTTCTGGTACAGCAGCATCATATGTTTGAGGATATTTTTCAGCTACAGACTTATTAAATACATCATGCCTTGCAGATGTTAAACCATTACTCCCCATTCCTCCGTTGTATTCTGTTTCATAAGTAGCCTGTCCGAATGATTCTAATCCTACTATAACATCTCCAACGCTAATATTTGCATTGTCTACAACATCTTCTCGTTTCATTCTACAGGTTACCGTAGAATCAACAATAATCGTTCGAACTAAATCACCTACATCAGCAGTTTCTCCACCTGTAGAGTAAATACCTATACCTTGACTTCTTAAGTCTTCTAACAATTCTTCAGTACCATTAATTAAAACAGCCAATACCTCTCCAGGAATTAAGTTCTTATTCCTTCCAATAGTAGATGATAACAAAATATTATCGACAGCACCAACACACAGCAAGTCATCAATATTCATAATTAATGCATCTTGCGCAATTCCTTTCCACACGGAAATATCACCAGTTTCTTTCCAATACGCAAAAGCCAACGAAGATTTTGTACCCGCACCATCCGCATGCATTACCACACAATGGTTTTCATCACCAGTTAAAAAATCGGGTATTATTTTACAAAACGCCTTTGGATATAATCCTTTGTCAATTTTTTTAATGGCATTATGAACATCTTCTTTTGAGGCTGAAACCCCTCTCTGCATGTATCTTTCTGATTGACTCATTTTACATTAATTTTGAAAGCAAATTTAATACTCTTATTAATATTGGGGTATAAAAAAAGCATCCTAATTTTTATTAGGATGCTTTTTTTTATGCTGTTAATCTAATTTTCTGGTGTACCTTCTGGTGCAGCAGTTTTAGGAACGTAATCAGAATTTAATACTTTAAAGTCGGTACGTCTATTTCGTTGATGTGCCGCTTCAACATCTGCTTTGTTTTTTAATGTTTTAATGAACTTTTCATCTAACACTACTCCATCTGCACCTTTAATTGGTTCAGCTTCTCCCATTCCTTTCGCTTTAATTCTAGCAGCATCGATTCCTTTTTCTTTAACTAAGTAATCCACACAAGACTGAGCTCTTCGTTGAGATAGTTTTTGATTGTAAGAAGCAGAACCTCTAAAATCTGTATGAGATCTTAATTGAATTACAATTGTTGGGTTATCAATCATAATATTATACAAGTAATTTAACGAATCTTTAGAGTTAGGTCTCAAATCAGCTTTATTGTATTCGTACTCAATTAATGGTAACTTAATTACTTCACCAATTACAGGTTGTAACACATACTCATGGAAAAAGTTTTTAGAAACTTCCAAATCAATTGTTGTCTCATTCCCTTTAGCATTTAAGTAATCCTTTTTACTTACTACTAAATTGTACGAAGTTTCTTCATTGATATACCTAGTATCAGGACCATTTTCTTTAAAGAAGAATCTTCCTTCTGCATCTGTTGTTGCTTCAGCAGAACTTCCATCAGTTCCAATTAACTTAATGCTAGCATTTGCTATTATTTCACCTGTTACTACATCTTTAACAACACCTTCTAAAGAGAATACTTTTGGTGGTACATAAAACTCCCAAAGATCATCTCCACCTTTACCTCCATCTCTGCCAGTAGTCAAAAACCCTCTTTCTTGATTTGGTTCAAATACAATTCCGAAATCATGTGCTTGAGAATTTAATGGGTATTGTAGGTTTTCTACTGCACTCCATTGGTTAACTCCAGTACTTGTTGCTTTATAGATATCTAAACCTCCCATTCCAATACGTCCATTTGAAGAGAAGTACAATTCACCATTGTCTCTAATAAATGGAAACATATCATCTCCTGCCGTATTAATATCAGCTCCAAGGTTAGTTGCTTCAGACCATACTTTAGCTTTTTTATTGTAAGTAATGTACCATAAATCTTTTCCTCCAAGTCCACCTGGCATATTAGAAGCAAAAACTAAAGTTAAATCATCTCCAGAAATAGCTGGATGACCAACTGTAAATGTATCTGCTGCAATAGGAATTGCTTCAGGCTGCCCCCATTTTTGACCAGCTTTTTTAGCCCACATAATGCTACATCCCATTACCCCTTTTTCTTCAACACCACATCTTGTAAAATAAATTGTATTCTTTTTTTTGTTTAAACAAGAAGCTCCCTCACTTGCAGGTGAGTTTACTGTTTCATTTAATAACGTTGGCTCACTCCACTTTCCTTTTTTATCTCTCTTACTTGTGTAAATGTCTGAGAAATTCATTCCTGTAACATCTGAAACCTCAGCACCTGCAGCACCTTGTCTTGTTGACGTAAAATAAATGCTTTGATTTTTTTTATCTGCATAAACAGGTGAGAAATCGTAGTCTTCTGAATTTAATAATGGCATAGGATTTACAACTGTTCTTGTTGGATTGTCTTTCCATTCTACAGCAGACTCACATGACTTAATCCCCATGTCTGCTCTTTTATCTGTAGGCTTAGCAGCTTTATACTTTTTATAGTGAGCAATCGCTTCTTCATACTTTCCTTGAGCTCTGTAAATTTCAGCCAAATGAAAAAGTGCTATAGGATCTTCATACATTGCTTTAATTGACTTACTGTACCATACAGCAGCTTCTTTACCTTCGTTTTTACGGTTGTGGCATTCTCCAATTTGAAATAAAATCTCAGCTTTCACAGAAGCTTTAGACTCTTTTGTATAAGCTTTCTTATACATTTCTATTGCTTTATAGTACTTACTTCCACTAAAAGCAACGTCTGCTTCCAATTTATAGTTTTTCTGAGCATTTGCTGTAAAACTAAGCACCATTAAAAGTGCTAAAACTCCAATTATCCTGTATATCTTCATCTTATAAAGTAATTTATCCTTTGAATAGCCGCTAAAGTAAAAATTCTTTTCAAGTAATCAAAGTAATGAGGTTAATTTATGTCATAAAAAATCCCTCTAAAACAAGATTTTAGAGGGATTAATAAGCCTTTTTTAAAGATAACTATCTCGTAAACAATAATTCTCTCAATTTTGGTAATGGCCACATTTCATCATCAATTAATAATTCCAACTTATCTGAATGATACTTTACCTCATCGAAATATGGTTTTACTTTATCACAATATGCTAGAGCCTTTTTCTCAGAACCCTCAATCTTATTGGCTTTTTTTCGCTCATCTAGCATTTTTTGAGATTTCTCTCTTATACCATTAATATGACCAGCCAACTCTTCTAACATTTGAACTTGTGTTTCCGCCATTTTAGCCGCAGTACTCTTACCAAAAACATCATAAAAGCCTTTTACGTTTTCAATCAATATATTTTGATATTTTATTCCTGCAGGTATAACATGATTTTGAGCTATATCACCCAAAGTTCTTGACTCAATTTGAAGCTTTAAGATATAATTTTCTAATTCAATCTCATAACGTGCATCTATCTCTATCTCAGAAAGCACTTCCAAGTCAGCATATAACTTCTTGGTACTTTTTTGGGTCATTACTTTTAATGCACGAGGTGTATCTCTTAAGTTAGATAAGCCTCTTTTTGCTGCTTCTTTCACCCAATCATCTCCATAACCGTTTCCTTCAAAACGAATGGCCTTAGATTCTTTAATTAGCTTTTGTAATTCTTGCAATATTGCCTCATCCTTTTTAAGTCCTGATCCTATTCTTAAATCAACGGCTTTTTTAAAGTCGTTTAACTGCTTGGCAACAATAACATTTAATGCAATCATTGAATTGGCACAATTGGCGGTTGAACCAACAGCTCTAAATTCAAATTTATTCCCTGTAAAGGCAAAAGGTGAAGTTCTATTTCTATCTGTATTATCAAGTAATATTTGAGGAATTTTACCGATACTTAGTTTTAATTCGGTTTTATCTTCAGGAGTCATTTTTCCAGCTTTAACACTTTTTTCCAAGTTATCTAACATTTGTGTTAGTTGAGACCCTATAAACACAGACATAATTGCTGGTGGTGCCTCATTAGCTCCCAATCTATGATCGTTCCCAGCAGAAGCGATACTTGCTCTTAGTACATCTGCATTGTCATAAATAGCCTTAATAGTGTTTACAAAAAATGTTAAAAACCTCAAGTTTGTTTTTGGGTTCTTCCCTGGGGCCAACAAGTTAACTCCGGTATTTGTACTCAATGACCAATTGTTGTGTTTTCCAGAACCATTTAAGCCTCCAAAAGGTTTTTCATGGTACAAAATTCTAAAATCATGCTTACGCGCAACCTTCTCCATTAAGTCCATTAACAACAAATTGTGGTCATTCGCCAGGTTTGTTTCCTCATACATAGGAGCACATTCAAACTGATTAGGTGCTACTTCATTATGCCTAGTTGTAACTGGTATCCCTAATTGCAATGCTTCAATTTCATATTCTTTCATAAACGCCACTGCACGCTCTGGAATAGATCCAAAATAGTGATCATCTAATTGCTGTCCTTTTGCGGGACTATGACCAACAAGTGCTCTACCTGTCATCATAATATCTGGACGCGCATTATACAAGGCTTTATCCACCAAAAAATACTCTTGTTCCCATCCTAAGCTTGCATTAACTTTAGTAATGTCTTTATCAAAATACTGACAAACACTAGTAGCTGCTTTATCAACAGCGTTTAGCGCTTTTAACAATGGCATTTTATAATCTAACGATTCTCCTGTATAAGCAATAAATACAGTAGGAATACATAAGGTTTTTCCAATTACAAAAGCTGGAGAAGTAGGGTCCCAAGCGGTATAACCTCTTGCTTCAAAAGTATTTCTTATTCCTCCATTCGGAAAGCTAGATGCGTCTGGCTCTTGTTGTACAAGATTTTCTCCATCAAACTTTTCAATTGCTCTACCTCCACTAATAGGTGTAAAAAAAGAGTCATGCTTTTCTGCTGTTGCTCCAGTTAAAGGCTGAAACCAGTGCGTATAATGTGTAGCACCTTTAGTTAAAGACCAATCTTTCATAGAAGAAGCTACCTGATTAGCCATACTTCTTTCTAAACGAGTACCTTCATTAATAGAACTAATAACACTTTTATAAGCCTCATCTGGAAGATAAGCTCTCATTGTTTCTTGAGAAAAAACATTTGTTGCATAGTAATCCGATACTCTATCAGAAGGATAGACAACTTCTTTTGGTTCTCTTGCAAGAACATCTTCTAAGGCTTTAAATCTAAATTTTGGCATAATAAAATGATTAAATGAAGTGTTTTTAAAAATTATTCAACAAAAATATAATATTAAGGGGGTATAAATCAGAAAAAGTAATTTTTATTTGAAAATACCCCCATATTTTTATCAACACCATGTTAAAAAACACAAAACACCTTTCAAATCAATATTCACACAAAAAAAAATCCTACTGAAAACATCAGTAGGATTTAATAAATTTATTGTGAAGGAATTATTCTGAAGAAACAATTGAAATTTCTACCCTCATGTTCTTCATTTTTTGTTTCTCATCAATAGGATCATTTCCACCCAACTCTCTAGCAACTCTTTCTTTTGCAATTCCTTTTGAGACTAAATACTTATAAACAGACCCAACTCTTCTACCGTCAAGCTTTTCTACGTCTGCTTCAGATTTATCAAAATATCCAGCAACATTAATTTTCACATCAACATTAGCCTTCAAGTAGGCTGCTGCTTTATCCAATTGCGCTGCTCCATCTCCAGAAAGTGCAAATGACTTTGGATCAAACACAACCACCATTCCATCAACAGAAACAGTTGTTGCAGCCTCTTTTACTTTAACAACAGTTGTTGCGATTTCTGTTTTTTTCTCTCCATCAGAACCGTCTGTATTAATAATTTTTACTGTTTTAAATTCAGCGTTTTTATCACTACTAAAATCACGTTCAATAGTTTTTACATTAACCATTCCTGGATCCAAATCGCAATCACATTCATTCTTTTCAGCTTTTAATACTACAGATACATTATCTATATAATAATAAGCATCATATTTTTGCGATTTAGTAAAACCTCTTGGACGTTTAATCTTAGCTGTTGTCAATTTTTCATCTGCGGTAAAGTTTCCAATGGTTAAAAATTGTTCCCCACCAGTTGCTTTATAAACACCACAAACTGGAATCCAATAATATTGTTGTTCATAAACTTTAAGCTTAGAACCTTCTATAGGGTTCTCAAAAGATAAAATATCAGAATTGTTTTCGAGAACTGCATTTTTTGAGATAGCAGCTGCCAAATGGTTAGTAGCAAATTTGGAAAGGTCTGATAAACTAACATGAAAAGTAACACAATACTCTTTTCCAGCTTCTAGTTTTTTAGTAAGCGGTGTTTGAATATAGCTTCGTTCTGCTTTATTTGTTTTATAACTATAAGCCACCAATCCAGCATAACCTGTTCCCTTCATTGGTTTTTCTGCTCCACGCCCATTTTCAGGAATAGCAATGTCATAAACTTTAGTTTTTGAAACAAACAAATCTGCTGGAGTTAACGTTGGAGATGTCCAGGGTTTAGCCATTGCAATTTGACCAACCATTTTTATTTTTTTAGTATCAATTTTTTCAAAAGTTCCATTCTCTACTAAGTTTTCTTGAGAAAACAAAGCGATAGCAGATAATAAGAAACTAGATAATAGTAAATTTTTCATAATGACAGAATTTTATAGGCAAGTTTACAAATTTTATACCGTAAAATAAAAGAAGACTTAAAATCAAGATAATATAAAAAAAAGCCGCCCGAAGGCGACCCTTTTCTTAGTTCACGCTTTTGCCATAAAAGTTGACAGCAATCAACTCTTCCAAAAGCATTCTTTTGCCATTATAAAATGGCGTTATCCACGCGTCTTTTTGACCCGATTTTATAATTTTTTGACGAAGTACTTCAGCTTCCTTCATAGTTGTAAATACACCCTGAGTAAACCTTGTAATTTGATCAGGATAATTTGTTATTAATGGATTACCATATTGAACTAAATGATCCCACTTATAATTTTTTGGAAAGCGGTACGCTGCTATCTGTATCCTAAACTCTAATCCTTCAGCACAAGAGTTTCCTCCCATTGCAATAAGCTTATCATAAACCGATTTCACATTTAAATCCTTACCAATAAACCACGCAAAGTCTTTTATTTCCGTTTCACAAGGTCCGCTAAGCAAAGCCTCAACTACTGGCTCAACCACCGGCTCTACAATTGGCTCAACAATTAGTTCAACTACTGGTTCCACATCAGGCTTTGTGTTTGCCAAATCTTCTTGTTGCTTTTCAGGTAACTCTTCAAATACTTTTCGTTTACCAAATACAAACACTGTAACAAATGCATCAGCATTATCTTTTTCCTTTTCCACTAACATTTCACGAAATTTTTCGGCATCTTCAAGTGTTTTGAATGGACCAAAAGTATAACGAGTCATTCCATCTGGATAAACTTTTGCAGTTATTTTACCATATTTTTCTAATTCAGCAGAATTAAAATCTTCTGGATTTTTTACCGCACCAATTTCAACTTTAAAACTTAATCCGGTTATAGTTTTATCAGCAGCATCTGTAAGCTTATCATTGGTAAGATCCAAATCATTATTATCAACTAAATCGGTAGCACTATTTTCATTAACATCTTCTCCTTCTGGAATAGTATCATTCCCAGTTAACTTGTCATGAATATTTACCTTTGGCTCATCAAACTCTGTTTTAACAAACTCTTCAGGATAATACTGTTTTAGTGTTTTTTCTACACCATTATCATTAACTGTAACAATTAGTTCCTTACAATCATCATCACTTTTTACGATGTTAACTCGATCTATTTCAGAAGCTAAAAGCGTTTCATAAGGTCCAACAATAGTTTTAGATGTCCCATCAGGATAATTTACCGTATTTAATTTAGAAAGAATCTCTTGATCAACCTTAGTTGTATCTATACAATCTGCATTTAAAAAATACTGAACCCCAGCTTCTTTCACATCCCCTTTTCGGTCTAAAATTCTACTATAAACCATTTCCTCATAGCCTTCCTTTGTGCTTTCTACTTTATATTTTTCTATTTGTTTATCAATTTTCCCTTGAAGAGGATCTAACTCATCAGCAACCGAAACACCTTCTACTTTTTCTTTTGAATAAACATTAAAATCATGCTCAACCTGAACATAAGTAGATAGAGACTCTATGTCGATGTAATCAATTTTAGTTTCATAACCTTCTACTTCAATGGCAATTTTGTATTTGTTACCTGGAGTAAGGGCCAACATATATTTTCCTGAGGTTGCATTAGACTTGTACTCACCCTCAACTTCTCCTGTAGTTTCATTTGATACAGTAATATCTGCAGAAACTGGTTCACCATCAGCCTGAGTAACACCAACAACCAATGCTAAAATTGGTCGTTTTCCAAAATGACCAGGAGCAACAGTATAAATATCGTGTTTCCCATTCTCACTTCTTCCTGCAGTAGAATAATACCCTGTTTTTGCGTCTGCAGAGAGCACATAATACCTGTCATCATCAATTGTATTAACTGGGTAACCAACATTTTCAGGAGCATCCCACCCATCATTATCTAAATAGGTGTAAAAAATATCGTACCCACCCATACTATTATGTCCTTTAGAACTAAAGTACATCGTTCTTCCATCAGGATGAATAAAAGGTGCGTCATCATCAAACTTAGTATTAATAGTAGGCCCTAAATTCATAATCTCTCCCCAAGTATCATCGGGCTGTTTGGTTGCAGAATAAAGATCTCTACCTCCAAAACCACCTTCTCTATCACTCGAAAAATAAAGTGTTTTCCCATTAGCAACCAACGTAGCACTTCCTTCCCAAGCATCTGTATTTATACTACCTGCTAACTTTTCAGGTTTCATCCACTCTTCACCATTTAACTTACTCAGATAAATATCTCCATGATCCTTCTTATTTTGTTTGTACACAAAAAGCGACTGACCATCTACAGATAAAGCAATACTTGCATCATGGTTATTGGTATTAATATTTTCACCTATACTTTCTGGCTCTAACCATTCATCTCTCAACTTATAAGAGATCATAACATCCTCATAATATTGTCCATCCGAATCTGGTTTCCCAGAAGTATTTAGCAATCCTCCTTTACTTCTGTCTCCTCTATAAGTATAAATAATCATTGTCTCATCTGGAGTTATAACAGGTACATACTCTGAGTTTTCCGTGTTAATTGGAGATCCAATAGGAACAATTTCAACTACAACACTATCTTGCATGTAAATTTCTGCGTTTTGACAATACACAATATTTTGACGGGCTAAAGCCTTCTGTTCATCTGAAATATCTTGAGATTGAATGTAAGCCTCGTAAACCCCTATAGCCTCATCAAATCTACCATTAACAGCATACGCTCTTCCTAAATAAAAATTCACCTCATTAAAATCTACATTTAAATCTTTTACTGAAAGTAAAGTCTCTAACGCTTCTATTTTTCTATTCTTAAAATAAGTATAGCAAATACCCGTCATAAGCTTATAATAAGGATCCTCAGGTTTATTTTCTAACAATTTCTCAAACAACCTAACAGCTTTAGGTATATTTCGATTATCCTCATCTTCATAGTATGACTCAGCCTTTTCCAACATCTGCTTCTCTTCCTTATTTGAAAGAGTACCCTGAGCAAAAGTGGAACCAACAACTATTATTATTAACAATATAGTTGAAAAAATTTTCTTTTCAATCATTTTAAAATCAGATTTATACATGAAACCGAGGCTAAAATAATTGAATATAAGACACGATGTTATTAACATTTTTTGCAGTTATTAACGCAGTTATTAACACACCCTTAACTAATTGTGGTTTATATTTGTCTAAAATTCTTTAATAATAAGGGCGTGGAGTATAATTTGTATTCGTTAAAAAATGGTATTCGTATCATTCACAAACGCACTTTAAGCGAGGTTACGCACTGTGGCTTTGTTATAAATACAGGAAGTCGAGATGAAAATATTGACAAAAGCGGTATAACCCATTTTATTGAGCATGCTTTTTTTAAAGGAACGAACAAAAGAAAATCTCATCACATTTTAAATAGAATTGACAGTGTTGGAGGCGAAATAAATGCTTATACCACAAAAGAGAATACCAGTATTTACGCTTCTTTTACCAACCAACACTTTGAACGAGCAATTGAGCTACTTAGTGATATCCTCTTCAATTCTACTTTTCCAAAAGTAGAATTAGATAAAGAAAAAGAAGTGGTTATTGATGAAATAAACTCTTACTTAGACAGCCCATACGAACAAATTTATGACGATTTTGAGGAGATGGTTTTTAAAGACCACCCCTTAGGAATGAACATCTTAGGTACTGAAAAAACAGTAAAAAAATTGAAGCAAAAGGATATTTTAACACATATTTCCAATAATTACCAAACAGATCAAATTGTTTTTAGCATTGTTGGAAATATACCCTTAAAAAAGGTTGAAAAATTATGCGAAAAGTATTTGGCTGCTATTCCTGAGAAAAAATCAATAATAAAAAGAAATAAGTTTAATACCTACCAAGCAAAGCAAACAAAAATAACTAAAGAAATTTACCAAACACATTGCTTAATTGGATCTGAAGCATACAGTTCATTCGACCCAAGCAAAACAGGTTTTATTTTACTCAACAACATACTTGGCGGACCTGCCATGAATAGCAGACTAAACATGGGGATTAGAGAGAAGTATGGCTATGCTTACAACATAGAATCATCTTATACCACATTTTCAGATACTGGCTTATTTTACATCTATTTTGGAACGGATCAAAAACATTTAGGTAGATGTTTAAGTTTAGTACACAAAGAATTGAAGTTATTAAGAGAAAAACAAATTTCTAGCGCTCAGCTCAAAAAAGCCAAACAGCAATTAATTGGTCAAATTACCCTATCTGAAGAGAATAACTGCAATGTAATGCTTGGCATTGGGAAGAGCATCTTACTACACAACAAGGTCGACAGCCTATTAGAAACTTATGAAAAGATTAATGCTATCAGTCAAACCCAACTGCAAGAAATAGCAAACAACGTATTTGAAGCCAACAAATTAAGCAGTTTAATTTACACTCAAAAAACATAAATAAAATGGATTTTTTACCTGAAGAAATAGAAAATTATGTAGCGAAACATTCTGAATCAGAACCTCAATTATTAAATGAACTCAACCATGAAACTTGGGAAAAAGTATTGATTCCAAGAATGCTTTCGGGACATATTCAAGGAAGAATATTGAGCATGCTTTCACACATGATAAAGCCAAGTTGTGTTTTAGAAATAGGAACTTATACTGGCTATTCTGCCCTATGTTTTGCAGAAGGACTTCAAGCCAATGGGCATATCCATACTATAGATATTAACGAAGAGTTAAAAACAATGGTAGATTCTTATATTGAAAAATCTGATTTAAGGAACTCCATTACCAACCACATTGGGAATGCTCTTGAAATTATTCCACGCTTAGACCTAACTTTTGACCTTGTATTTATTGATGCTGATAAAACAAATTATTCTAATTATTACGATTTGGTTTTTGACAAGGTTAAACCTGGTGGATATATTATTGCCGACAATGTACTTTGGAGTGGAAAAGTTGTTGAAGCAAAAGAAAATTTAGATCCAGACACGATATCTCTAATAGAATATTCTGAAAAAATTCAGGCAGATGAAAGAGTTCAGAATGTTCTTTTACCAGTTAGAGATGGTTTAATGATTTTACGTAAAAAATAAATTCTGTACATTTATTAGATAAATTGAAAATATGAAGTCTACCCTAAATGTTTTAAGATTAATTGCCTTGTTAGAAGGTATTTCATTGCTCGTTTTATTATTCATAGCAATGCCGCTTAAGTATTTTTTTGACAAACCCGAAGCGGTTAAAATAGTAGGAATGGCTCACGGAGTGCTCTTTGTTTTGTACTCCATTAATTTATTAATTGTACACCTACAATTTAAGTGGAATATAGGCAAAACAGCAGCAGCTTTTATTGCCTCATTTATTCCTTTTGGAACATTTTATGCAGACAAAAAATGGTTTAGATAGTATTTCTAGCCATTAATAGCTTCTACCTCTTTTACTTCTGGCAACATATTTTTAAGCAAAGATTCAATTCCGCCTTTTAAAGTCATTGTAGATGATGGACATCCACTACAAGAGCCTTTTAAAACAACTTTCACAACACCATCTTCAAATGAATCCAATTCAATTGCACCACCATCACTTTCCACAGCAGGCTTAATGTACTCGTCTAAAATCTCTGAAATACGCTTTTCAAAATCTGAATATTCTTTAACCGTAAGTTCCTCTGAAGCAACATCCTCAACAGAATCATCTTCAACGGTTGGAGCATTTAAAACTTCTGCTTTAATTACTTCCATACCCTCAACATTTAAATACTCCTTTATAAACTCTCGCAACTCCATTACAACATCTGTCCACTCTATAGACTCACTTTTTGTAATAGTAACAAAATTTCCGGCAATAAAGACACCGTTAATAAACGGAAAACTAAACAATTTTTCTGCCAATGGTGAAGGACCTCCTACTCTTTGATTGGCCAAAACTTCATATGACTTATCATTGGTAATCAACCACCTGTTTGACACAAACTTCATTGTACTTGGGTTGGGTGTACTTTCGGCATATACCGTATATGGAGCATCAGATTCTTTCATTGTATTATAAGTTTTATACAAAAGTAATTAAGAAAGCTTACAAAAAAGCCTTTTTTGTCTCTCTAAGTAGTTTTAAGTAATTTTAAAGCTGCATAAATCCCTCTTATCATAAAATTTAGACGATTTAAAAGCATATAATATTTTACGCTATGAAACGAACCCTACTACTCTTCACACTCATCAATATACTTTTTATTAACATTACTATAGCTCAAACTAAATTTTTTAGATCAGACTCTATTATAGTATTAGCAGTTAACGGAGACACGTTGCAAAATCCTTGGACAGGAGGTTTTAATGCAGTTCAATTTTCTGAAGTTGATTTAAACATTGATGGAGTAATGGATCTTTTTGTTTATGACAGAACTGGAAACAAAATATCAACCTTTATTAATGCCGGAATACCAAATACAATTCAATACAAGCACGAACCTTACTACCAACAATTTTTTCCAAATGACTTAAACGGATGGGTACTCTTAAGAGATTACAATTGTGATGGAAAAGTCGATTTGTTTACATCTTATAAGGGTGGTATAGCAGCTTATAAAAACAACTCAACTACTCAGTTAAGTTTTGAGTTAGACACCAATCAGCTTTTTAGTGATTCTCAACCCGACTCAATCAACCCTGTTTACCAAAACATATTTTTAAGCAGTGCAGATATTCCTGCTTTTGATGACATAGATAATGATGGAGATTTAGACCTTTTAGCCTTAAGTAATGTAGGCGACAGAGTGGTATATCACAAAAATATGTCTATGGAAAAGTATGGCAACTGTAGTGCCTTAGATTTTCAAGTTAGAAACAAATGTTGGGGATATTTTAAAGAAAATGCACTGATAAATCAAGTAGTTTTATACGACACTTGCACAATTAATATTGGTAGCCCTGAAAAATCTACTCCAAGAGACAAGCACATTGGAGGATCTTCATTTTTCACACTAGATGTTGATGGGAACAACAGTAAAGACCTTGTTATTGGTGGCAACTCATTTAAGGATTTACTTCTACTTATTAACAGCGACTTAAGCCCTAACCTTACAGCTTCATCAGTAAGCAGTCAAAATACTAATTTCCCCTCCAACACAACTAGTACATCAGCGGTAAACATTGATCATTTTCCAGCAGGATTCTACATAGATGTAAACAACAACAACATTAAGGATTTAATCGCTTCAGCAAATTGCACCTTTTCTTGTCAAGACATGAAAAATGTTTGGCACTATGAAAATACTGGAGCAAACAACAATCCAGATTTCAATTTTACTTCCAATTCATTTCTTCAAGATGACATGATAGAAATAGGTTCGGGCGCTCACCCAGTGTTTTTTGATTATAATGCTGATGGTTTGGACGATATAATTATTGGAAATTACGGATACTACGAACCTCTTGTTACTGAGTTTTACATCTCTTCTTTGTGGCTTTACGAAAACATTGGAACACTAACCAAACCAAGATATCAATTGGTAGATTCTAATTATTTAAACATACCAAGTCTCGACTTAGATTTGTTTAGCACAAGAAAAACCTTATCTATAATACCATGCTTTGGTGATATTGATGGAGATGGAGATGAAGATTTATTACTAGGAGATTACCTCGGTCATTTACACTATTTCGAAAATTCTGCTGGCCCAGGAAATCCTGCTTCATTTAGCTTAACACAAGCTGAATATGCCGGACTTGATGTTGGAACAAATGCTTCTCCACAACTAATAGATTTAAACAGAGATAATTTACTTGACCTAGTTATTGGTAAGGAAGACGGTTTTATTAGTTACTATGAAAACACTGGAACTGCTTTGGCACCTATTTTCACTTTAACAACTAACTCCTTAGGAAATGTTCACACCAAACGACCAAGCGACTTTAAAGGAAATAGCACTCCATTTGTTTATGATGACGGTGGAACATATTCAATACTTTCTGGCTCTAACCACGGAGCACTCTTTAAATTTACCAACATTGATGGAAACCTAGGTGGTACATTTACTGCAGACACTTCTTATCTTGGTATTTGGGAAGGTATTCAATCAACAATAAACATGAATGACATTAACAATGATGGTGTTATTGATTTTATAATTGGAAATTATGCTGGAGGAGTATCCATGTATCAAGGATATACACCAAACAACATAAGCTCCTTCCAATATTCACAATCATCAATTAACATATATCCTAATCCTGCAAAAGACCAATTAAACGTAACTATAAATGATGATGATATTAAAATTGACTTTGTTACAATTTTAGATTTATCAGGAAAAGTATTGTTTTCTGAAAAAACAGAAAATACGAGCATTATTATAAACCTAAATGGCATTTCTAAAGGAATTTATTTTGTAAAAGTGAATACTATCAATGGTTATACAACAAAAAAATTTATTAAAAATTGATTCTAATTAAGTGTTATCTTCCCAAAAAATCATAAAATATTAATAAAAACTAATATTATACCTATTTTTGATAAAGATGACAAAGCACTTTAAACATATAACTTGTATTAGCCTAGCAGTAATTTTACTGTCTGCGAGCTTTCATTTTACGGTTTATAAAATGGAGTGCCTAATTAGCGGAAACACACAAATAAGCCTCTCTGATTTTGGTGAATGCAATGAAACAACAACTGGACAAAACATCATTAAAGAAACATGTTGCAGCTTTGACCAATTTAACATAGACTTTGATGTAGAATCTAATGTGTCACCTAAAATTCTACTTGCAACAACCTTAACTAAAACTATAATTACCAATTATACTACTCAACCAATTGCTCAAAAAATAAGTCTAAACTTTGCTTCCAACCTTCCGCCCCCCGGTGGAACCGACCTATTAAAATCTATACAAGTTTTCAGAATCTGATTCAATTTAATTGATCCAACTTCCCATTTACAGTTTTACTTAAAAGCTTAATGGGAAACCTTTATTTACTTCAATTAAAAGAATTATGAAAACAAAAAATATATTAATACTCATCTGCATCCTGATTTCCAATTTGGTTTCTGCTCAAAAAACCATTCAAGGTTTTGTTTTTGAGAACAGCCAACATGACGGAAAGATGAAGAAAGAAGCCATTCCATTTTCGAACATCTACTGGAACGGAACTAATAATGGGGTTGTAGCTGATGAAAACGGAAAGTTTAAAATTGCTGAACCAACATCTTACCCAGCACAATTAATTGTAAGCTTTGTAGGCTTCCAAACTGACACAATTCGCTTAAACTCATACACCAAAAAACTAGACATAGTACTAAAAAGCACTGTAAATCTTGGTGAATTTGAATTAAAAGCCAAACAGGCAAGCACCTTTATAAACACTATAGACCCACACTATGCAGAAACAATAACGGCTAAAGAACTTGGAAAAGCAGCGTGTTGTAATATTTCAGAAAGTTTTGAAACCAATGCTTCTGTAGATGTTAATGTAACTGATGCTGTATCGGGAACAAAAAAAATTCAAATGCTTGGTTTGGATGGTATTTATACTCAAATTCAGTATGAAAACCTTCCTCTTGTAAGAGGCCTTTCATCTGCCTACGGTCTTACATTTATTCCGGGAACACAAGTTGAATCTATTCAAATTAAAAAAGGAGCAGGATCTGTTTTAAATGGTTATGAATCCATCACTGGACAAATTAATTTAGAACTTCAAAAACCTGATAAAGCAGAAAAACTTTATGTAAATGTTTACGCAAATTTAATGTCTCGTGCAGAAATAAATGTTCAAGCAGCTCAAAAAATTAACGACAAATGGTCTTCAATAACAATGGCTCATGCTAGTAGTCAAAGTTTAGAACACGATAAAAATGAAGATAATTTTTATGACACTCCTATAAGATCGCAATACAATTTATTTCATCGTTGGAAATATGCTGGTGAAAAACGTTTTTTTCAAGCTGGTTTTAGAGCCGTTTCTGATGACTTATCATCAGGACAAATCAAAGCCAATCCAAGAGAACCTCTGTATTATATTGGAGCAAAGACAAAACAGTTAGAGCTTTTTAGTAAAAATGGTTTTCTTTTCCCTAAAACGCCTTACAAGAGCATAGGAATAATAAATAGTTTTAGAATTCATGACCACCAATCTACTTACGGATCGAATACTTTTGACGCCAAACAATATAGTGGATATTTGAATGTTATTTATCAAACTATTATTAAAACTACAGCAAACACTTTAAAGTTTGGAGGTAGTTGGGTATATGACAACTACGATAAAAACTTAAACAAATCATACAAGTTTGGAAAAATTGAAAGCGTTCCTGGAGCATTTATGGAATATGCCTATAACGATGATAAAAAAACTGCTATTGTTCTTGGTTTAAGAGGAGATTATCACAATAAATTTGGCGCATTTTTAACACCAAGAGCCCATTACAAATATAATTTTACCGACCGGTCTGCCTTTAGACTTTCTGCAGGAAGAGGATTTAGAACTGCTAACCCTATCATTGAAAATTTAGGTGCGCTAGCAAGCTCTAGAACTATTATTTTAAACGAAAATGAACTGTTGCCTGAAATTGCATGGAATTATGGAAGCAGTATTACCCACCAATTTGATGTTTTTGACAAAGAGACCAATTTCTCTATAGATTATTATTTTACTGATTTTAGCAATAAGGTTGTCGTAGATTACGAAAAACCTAGAGAAATCTCCTTCTACAACCTAAACGGTAAGTCATACTCTCATAGTTTTCAAGTAGAATATAGCATAGAGATTACCCCTACTCTGTCATTAAAAACTGCCTATAAATGGTATGATATTAAAACAGATTTTAACGATGGATCAAAAACAAAACCTTTAACCCCAAAAAACAGGATTATAGCCAATATAAGTTATGTCACCAATTTTGATAAATGGAAATTTGATTTAACAGGTCATTGGTTTGAGCAAAGCAGGTTACCTAGTACAGCAATAATGCCTATTGACTATGTAGCACCAACTGACCCAGAATCGTATTATACTTTTAATGCTCAAATAACTAGAACCTTTAAAAAATTTGAAGTTTATGTAGGTGGAGAAAACCTTTTAAACTACAGACAAGATAATCCGATTATAACGCCAGAAGATCCTTTTGGCCCAAACTTTGATGCTTCCTTAGTCTGGGGGCCAATAGTTGGACGAAATATTTATTTCGGATTACGATTTAAAATTAAATAATTACCTAAAAATAGAAAACATGAAAAACTTAATCATACTAATAATCATAACATTATTTGCCTTAAGTACTACTAATGTTGTTGCTCAAAAAGCGAATAAAACCGATACAATTTCCATAAAAACATCTAGTCAATGTGGCATGTGTAAAGCACGATTAGAAAAAGCGATGGCTTATGAAAAAGGAATTGTTTCTTCTGAATTAAATGTTGCATCAGCAACCCTATCTGTAGTGTATAAACCAACAAAAACGAGTCCCGAAAAAATAAGGTTGGCAATTAGTGCCGTTGGATATGATGCCGATGCAGTGAAAGCCAACCAAAAAAGCTATAATGGGTTACCAGCTTGCTGCAAAAAAGGAGGCATGGATCATTAATAAAAAAGGCTCCAAAATTGGAGCCTTTTTTATTGTTAAACTATCATTGCAGCGCCAACTGTTTCGTTGGTGGCCTCATCTATAAAAATGAGACTTCCTGTAGATCTGTTTCTTGAATATTTATCAAACATTAAAGGCTTAGTAGTTCGAATGGTAATTCTAGCAATTTCATTCATACTTACCTCTTTATCATCTTCTATTCTATGTAAATTATTAACGTTGATCTTGTATTTTACCTCTTTAATAATACAACGTACATCATTTGAAGTATGTTTAATGGCGTATTTACCATTGGGCACCATCTTTTTCTCATTTAACCAACAAACCATCACATCCATGTCCTGATCAACCTCTGTTTTATTGTTTTCTCTAACAATCATATCTCCTCTACTGATATCAATGTCATCTTCCAGTGTCATACACACAGACATTGGTGCAAAAGCCTGTTCTAAACTTCCTTTTTCTGTATCGATCGATTTAACTTTAGAAGTAAACCCTGAAGGCAATACCATTACCTCATCACCTGGTTTAAACACTCCACCAGCAATTCTACCTGCATAACCTCTATAATCAGGGTATTTCTCAGACTGAGGTCTTATAACTGTTTGAACAGGAAAACGACAATCAATGTGATTGTAATCACTACCTATGTGAATATTTTCAAGCAAATACATTAAGGTTGAACCCTGGTACCAATCCATATTTTCAGAAGCATGTACCACGTTATCTCCTTTTAATGCACTAATTGGTACAAATCGAATATCCTTCACATCTAGCTTAGATGAAAATGCTTCTAAATCAGCTTTAATTTTTTCAAATACAGCTTCATCGTAATCCACCAAGTCCATTTTATTAATACAAAAAACAACATGAGGAATCCCCAATAAAGCAGAGATAAATGTGTGTCTACAAGTTTGTTCAACTACTCCATGACGGGCATCAACCAAAATTATTGAAAGGTTAGAAGTAGATGAACCAGTAACCATATTTCGAGTATACTGAATATGACCAGGAGTATCTGCAATTATAAACTTTCGTTTAGGTGTAGCAAAATAACGGTAGGCCACATCAATGGTAATCCCTTGCTCACGTTCAGCTCTTAAGCCATCCGTTAATAAAGCAAGGTTTACATTTTCATCGCCTTTTCTTCTACTAGATTCTTCTATTGCTTCATATTGATCCGTAAATATTGATTTCGAATCATATAAAAGTCTTCCTATTAACGTACTCTTACCATCATCAACACTTCCTGCTGTTGAAAACCGTAAAAGTTCCATATCTAAGTATGAGTTTGTTTCCATAATTAAAAATATCCTTGTTTTTTTCTATCTTCCATAGCGGCTTCCGATCTTTTATCATCCGATCTTGTTCCTCTTTCTGTTGTTCTTGCCGAAGCAACTTCTTCTATTATTTTTTCTAAACTATCCGCATCCGATTCAACTGCACCTGTACATGTTGCGTCTCCAATAGTTCTAAATCTTACTTGTTTTTTTATAGTTGGCTCGGATTCTCTTTGCTCAATAAAATCTGTTGTAGACATTATCACTCCATCTCTAATAAAAACATCTCTTTCGTGAGCGAGATAAATGGATGGGATTTCAATTTTTTCATGTAAAATGTACTGCCACACATCCATTTCTGTCCAATTACTTATAGGAAACACTCTAAAATGCTCTCCCATACTTTTTCTACCATTAAATATATTCCACAACTCTGGTCGTTGGTTTTTTGGATCCCATTGTCCAAAATCATCTCGATGTGAGAAAAAACGCTCTTTGGCTCTCGCTTTTTCCTCATCTCTTCTAGCACCACCCATTGCACAATCAAATTTATGCAACTCAATAGTATCTAATAAAGTAACTGTTTGTAATCCATTTCTACTGGCATTAAAACCTTTCTCTTCTGTAGATTTTCCTTCATCTATCGACTGTTGAACAGAACCGACAATTAATGTAGCTCCTGCTTGCTCTACAAATCGATCCCTAAACTCAATCGTTTCAGGGAAGTTATGACCTGTATCAACATGTACTAAAGGAAAAGGAATTTTTCCTGGCCAAAAAGCTTTTTTAGCCATGTGCGCCACTATAATAGAGTCTTTCCCTCCAGAAAATAACAATGCTGGATTCTCAAATTGAGCCGCCACTTCACGAAGTACAAATATGGCTTCAGCCTCTAACTCTTCTAAATGTGTTAAATTATAAGATTGCATAATTTTATTTATTAAAATTCAAAAGTAATTAATGTATTTTCAATTTATGAAACGATTGAATTAAAAAAAAGAGCATTTAAAAATGCTCTTTTTTTCTAATATTATTTTTTGACTAGAACTTAGCTCTCGACTTTCTTCTTCTTCTTCGTTTCTTTTTACCAAGTACCCAGCTATTTTTAGATCTATAAAATTTACTTCTTCCTCGAATTGCCCAACTAAAATTAACTGTAATGGTAGCGTAAGCATCATCGTGTTCTGGATCCCCTCTTTTTCTTCCTGGCTGATAAGTAGACGGATATGGAAGCTGTTCTGTATCTGGGTTTTCAGCTCTAATCTGAGCCGATAATGCAGGACTACTTTTATCTGCCAATTCACTAGAATGAACAATATAGTCCGAGCTTATATCATCAATATAATCAGTAAAGGTCGTTCGCCAACCCACTTCCATTCCCAATCGATATTTTCTGTCTATCGTATAATAAAATCCTATCCCCAATGGAATAGCAAAATTAAAACTACTATAAGCTATTCCTTCAGTTTGAAGAGATCGTAATGACTCCCAACTACCACTAGCAGTTTGACCCTTAGGATTGCTATAAAACAATCCTGCTCCACCAAAAAAGTATAAATTAAAATCTGTAGAATATCGACCAGTTCCACCAACATCATTTACTTTATAAATATAAAGTTCTCCATTAACAAGGAACTCGAACATGTCATTCTTAAAATTCAAGTTCCTTCCTCGTCTTGCAGGATTGGTTGTATTAGCATCATCACCAGTTAAACGAATATAATTTAAAGAAGCTTTAACACCTAGTTTAGGAGAAATTCTATACCTAAAAAATCCACCAGCAGTCCAACGTGATGCATTTAACTTCATATCTACAAAGCCACCTCTTCTAGCTTCATCTCCACCACCAATCTCACCTAAATAATTTGATGCACCAACAGAAAAGCCATAATCTACATAGTATTGAGTCCATCCAGTAAGGGAGGACAAAGAAACCAATAGGATTATCAAGCATAATTTACGCATAGCTGCAAATATATAAAACTTATAGGTTACAACACAATAATACCATCAAATAATTTAGCCCTCAAACTAGCACATATTGTGTACTTTAGAGCTCTAATTTAAAGCATATGAATAACAAAATAGTTGATCTTTTTAAAATTAAATACCCAATTATTCAAGGAGGAATGATCTGGAACAGTGGTTGGAAGTTAGCTTCTGCTGTTAGTAATAATGGTGGCCTAGGGTTGATTGGAGCTGGATCTATGCATCCAGAAACATTCAGAGAACATATTCAAAAATGTAAAGCTGCCACTAAAAAACCTTTTGGAGTAAACCTTCCTATGCTCTACCCTCAAATTGATGAGTTAATAAACATTATACTTGAAGAAGAGGTGAAAATTGTTTTTACATCAGCTGGAAATCCAAAAACATACACTAAGTTTTTTCAAGATAATGGAATTACAGTTACCCATGTGGTTCCAGGATTAATGTTTGCCTTAAAAGCTCAAAATGCTGGTGTAGATGCCATTGTTGTAGAAGGTTTTGAAGCTGGCGGACACAATGGAAGAGATGAAACTACAACACTATGTTTAGTTCCTATGGTTAAAAAAGAAATTACCATACCCATTATTGCAGCGGGAGGAATTGCTACCGGAAGTGCTATTTTGGCAGTAATGACTCTAGGTGCTGATGGCGTTCAATTGGGAAGCAAATTTGCTGCTTCCATTGAAGCTTCTTCTCATGAACTGTTTAAAAACGAAATAGTTAACGCAAAGGAAGGCGACACTATGCTAACACTTAAAGATGTGACTCCTGTTCGGTTAATAAAGAATCCATTTTTCGATAAAATCAATGACGCAATAAACAATGGCGCCACTATAGATGATCAAAAAGAATTGCTTGGAAGAGGCAGAGCAAAAAAAGGTATGTTTGAAGGCGATTTAGTAGAGGGAGAATTGGAAATTGGTCAAGTTTCAGGATTAATCGATTCCATTGAGTTGGTAGAAAACATTATGAAAACACTAATGGATGAATTTAATGCTGCTAAAAATGAAATAACTAATGATAAATTCAACTTTTAAAAGTCATTTTTAGAACAATCGAAACCACCATAAAACATATACATAACAACATAAAACAACTGCCAACAAAGTCAGTTTTAACCAATTAATTGTTTCAATAGTTTTCAATGAGATTTTAGATTTGCAGCCTACTTACAAACTAAAATTATTTTAAATGAAAACTTCTTACTTTGCTATTTTAGCATTATTACTCCTCAATGGATCTCACTTATTTTCTCAATCCAACAAACCAAATTGTGCTGTATTAAACATCAAACAAGTTGGTGTTTTTAATTACTCTAACGAAGTTCTAGGAAACATTACTAGAAGAGAATTTAGCAAATTGGATATTTACGAAATTCTTTATTCGGAAGATGTTAAAGATTTAACAAAAAAAGATTCTTTGGGCAGATCAAATTCCTTTGACTGTTTTAGCAAACAATGTTTAACTAATACCGGCAAACTAATTGGTGCCGACAAAATGTTAAGCGGTCAAGTTGAACAAATGAAAGATGCCATTGTTATTTCGTTTCGAATTATAGATGTAAAAACAAATAAAGTGGAATACTCTAACACGAAAGAGTTTTTAAACATCAATGACCAAATCAAAAACATGATTATTATTTCGTTAAAAGAAATGATGGGAAGAGAATTGGATGAAGAACTCGAAAACCTATTGATTAAAAAATTTAGCAGAGAAAACTACATCAACAATAGTGGTGTTAATCAATTAAATTTATCTGGAACAAGAATGGGAATGGTTTACTTATTTGGCAGCAACAAAGATATTGTAACCAAATCTGAAGCAGAAGGAGGTTTTGAAGCAAACCCTATCTTTTTTAATTTTGGATATCAATTTGAACGCCAATATTTAAACCAAGGAAGAATACAAGGACTTTTTGAATTGATTCCATCTATTACTGGCTTGGAGCAAGGTCTTGCAATGCCTTCAATAACGCTATTACATGGAATAAGAGACAACAAAACTGGCTTTGAATTTGCTTTCGGTCCAAGTTTCGGAATGGCGCCATACGCTAATGGGTATTATGATGAAAACGAAAACTGGCACTTAGAATCTGATTGGGATGTACAGCAAGTCAACTCATTAGACAGCACAATAATAGAAGCTGCTCCAAACCCACACACTATTGTAAACAGATTGGACAGTAGAGGCAAATACAAACTAACTACAGGGTTTTTAATTGGTATGGGATTTAGTATTAAATCAGGAGAAATAAACATTCCCGTAAACTTTTATACTGTTCTTCAAAAAAGTTCCATGAGAGCAGGAATATCATTGGGAATAAATGCCCGCAAACGTAAAAGATAATTTTTAATCCAAGTTATTTTCGATTCCTTTGCAATTCAAAATAAGCTTATGATAAATTTCGAAAAATTTACGCTCGACAATGGCCTTAAAGTTATCGTTCATAAAGATAACAGTACACCAATTGTAGCCGTAAATATACTTTATGATGTTGGTGCTAGAGATGAAAATGAAGCGCAAACCGGTTTTGCTCATTTGTTTGAACATTTAATGTTTGGCGGGTCGGTTAACATCCCAAATTTTGACGAGCCTTTGCAACGTGTTGGAGGAACAAACAATGCATTTACTTCAAATGATATTACCAATTATTACATTACCGTTCCTAAAGAAAACATTGAAACTGCTTTTTGGTTAGAGTCGGATAGAATGTTGAGTTTGGCATTTACAGATAAGAGCTTAGAAGTTCAAAGAAGTGTTGTAATTGAAGAGTTTAAACAAAACTATTTAAACCAACCTTATGGTGATGTTTGGCTGCTATTACGACCATTGGCTTACAAAATACACCCTTACAAATGGGCAACCATAGGAAAGGAAGTGAGTCACATCGAAAACGCCACCATGGACGATGTTAAACGTTTTTTTTACAAACATTATTTGCCCAACAATGCCATTATGGTAGTTGCTGGAAATGTAGAAACAGAAGAAATTGAAGTGCTTGCTAAGAAATGGTTTGGAGCTATTCCTTCTAAAGAAATACCGAAGCGAAATTTACCGAAAGAACCTCAACAAAACGAAGAACGAAGACTTGAAGTGACAAGAGATGTTCCTGCAAATGCCATTTATAAAGCTTATAAAATGTGTAGCAAAATTGATAATGATTATGCCGCTACAGATTTGCTTAGTGATGTTTTATCGTTAGGATCATCTTCAAGGTTCCACACTTCATTAATTAAAGAACAAAAACTATTTAGCGAAATCAATGCTTTTATTTTTGGAAGTACTGACGAAGGCCTTTTTGTAATAAGTGGAAAATTATTGAATGGCGTTTCCTACCAAAATGCGGAAGAAGCAATTGAAACTGAATTAGAAAAAATTAAAGCTCAATTTGTTGATTCTAATGAATTGAATAAAGTGAAAAACAAAATAGAGTCTACCCATCAGTTTTCTGAAACCAATGTACTAAACAAAGCCATGAACTTGGCTTTTGCCGAATTACAAAATGATGCTAACGATGTAAATTTAGAAGTTGAAAAATACCAAAAAGTTTCTGCAGAAGACATCAACAGAATTGCCAATCAGATTTTGATTAGCACCAATTGTTCTACTTTAATTTATGCTAAAAAAGAAGATTAATATGAGTTTAGATAGAAAGAAAGCCCCCGAATTTAAGCAAGTAGATCGTATTGATTTTATTAATCCAATTGAAAAAGTTTTAGACAATGGTATTGTCTTAAATTACCTAAATGGTGGATCTCAAGACATTTTAAAAATAGATTTTATTTTTAACGCAGGAGTTTGGACACAGCCTAAAGCATTGGTTGCTGGAGCTACAAACAACCTCATGAAAGAAGGTACAAAATCGTACTCCGCTTTTGAAATTGCTGAAGGAATTGATCAGTATGGCGCTTTTTTGGAAATGGACAATTCATTTGACGAATCATCGGTTACACTTTATACACTTACAAAACATTTGGACAAGGTTTTACCGCTAGTTAAAGAGGTAATTTGTTTTCCGGCTTTTTCTCAAAAAGAGTTTAACATTTACAAAAACAATGCAATAGAACGTTTTAACATTAACCTTGAAAAAGGATCTTTTGTAGCTAGAAAGGAATTTTCTGCATTAATTTTTGGAATGGAAAATCCTTATGGTGGAAATGTTAGTCTTTCGGATTATGAAAACTTATCACTAGAAGACATCAAAGTTTACCATCAAAAAAATTATCAATTGAGTAATTGTAAAATTGTTGTTTCTGGAAAAGTAAACGACACTGCTTTAGCTTCAATCAATACTGCATTTGGCAAAGATAAAACTACATTAAACTCAACACCAACAAAAGAAACAAAAGCACATCATTCCTCAGAGAAAAATCGTTTTATACTCAAGGAAAACGCATTACAATCGGCCATAAGAATAGGAAGATTAATGCCCAACAAATTGCATCCAGACTATTTTGGTTTACAAATTTTCAACACTGTTTTAGGTGGATATTTTGGCTCGAGGTTAATGACCAATATAAGAGAAGATAAAGGATATACTTATGGTATTGGATCAGGAATTTTGTCTTTAAAAAATGGGGGGTACTTCTTCATTTCCACAGAAGTGGGAGCTGACGTTACAAAAGATGCTTTAAAAGAAATCTATAAAGAAATAGATGTATTGACCAAAGAATTGGTTCCTCAAGAAGAGCTTGATTTGGTAAAAAACTATATGCTGGGTCAGTTTTTAAAATCGTGTGACGGTGCTTTTAACATGGCCTCCTTGTTTGAATCGGTTGACAATTATGATTTAAAATATGATTTTTATGATAAGTATATTGACACTATAAAAAACATAACCCCTAAAACCTTGATGGAATTAGGGGCCAAATATTTTATGCGAATAGATTTAAAAGAAGTTGTGGTTGGGAAGGTTTAAAATTTCAAGGCTAATCCCGTTCCAATATTGACTCCTGTCAAGCTCCATTCAAAATTCTCTATAAAGGTATTGTTACTAGAAGATTCTAACCCAGAATAATTATAGGCGGTATAACCAAGGTTAAACAATATACCAATGTGATCATTAAAGAATATTCTATCTGTTATGTATAAGCTAGCATAAGAACCAGCCCCAGTAAAGCTTTCACCACTCATATCTAACCACTTAACACTAGATCCACCTACCGCTAAACCAATAAATAAATCATTTTTATCAGCATTAAGCAAGTGATAATTAACCTTTAGAGCCCAATCAAAACTTTTAACACTCTCCGTAGTTTCTGTAGAATCTTCGTTATCAATAAAATAGTTGGATGTTCCCAATTGTAAACCTAACCCAAATTTATTTGATATTCCGTACTCAAAAGAAACTGGAATCATGGTACTCGCAGCACCATCTTTATCCGTAAGCGTAATTGGTGTACCAAAAAAATCAAACGTAAAAGTTGTTACAGTTGAATAAGCACCTATACCCAAACCGACATCAGCATTTAAATTACCTTTTTCGAAAGCTTGTCCATTTGCGTTTTGTGTAATAGAAAGACTAACAATAATTGCTAGTAATAATAGGCTATTTTTTTTCATCGTTTTTAAAATTTGGTTTGAGGTTAAAACCAAATATATAAATAAAATTCTATTCTTACATTACATTTTTTAACACGAAAAATAGATTACCGACAAGCTAACTACTTAATTAATAACAATATTTACCTTCACTAATAAGGTGCTGCGCAATTCGTTGCCTTGCTTCCTTGGGATTAAAAGTTTCTTGTTTGGTAAATCGTTTTAATCCCATCAACATCATTCTTAACTCATCACCTTCCACAAAAGAATTTAGTGCGTCTTTTCCACTTTTTGCAATTTTATCGGCTGCATCATAAAGGTAAACATTCATAATATCCACTTGTTCACTAATGGCAGCATCCTTTTTTACCTTAACTAGTTTTTCTACTCTCAGCAAAACAGATTCGGCTACATAAGTTTCAATAATCATGTCTGAGATGTTCATCAAAATTTCTTGCTCTTTTGCCAATTCCATCATTAATTTTTGAGCAGCAGTTCCAGCAATCATCAACACTGCTTTTTTAAACTTTTTCACTTGCTCATGTGCTTGTTCAAAAACGTCATCACTTCCAGTACCAAAATCTGGAATACTCATTAAATCTTTGGCTACATTTTGAGCTGGTGTCATTAAATCGAGCTCCCCTTTCATGGCTTTTTTAAGTAAGGTATCAACAATTAGCATTCTGTTAATTTCATTGGTACCTTCAAAAATTCTATTGATTCGAGCATCTCTATAAGCTCTCTCCATAGGTGCTTCAGCAGAATAACCCATTCCACCATAAATTTGAACACCTTCATCTACCACGAAGTCCAATACTTCAGAACCGTTGACTTTTAAAATAGCAGCCTCAGCTGCAAATTGACGAATTCCTTCTAAAGTTGCCTTTTCTTTGTCCATTCCACCCGAAACAAACGAATTAATGGCGTCATCTATATTTTGAGAACATCTATAAATAGCAGCATTACAAGCATATGTTTTTATTGCTTGTTCAGCTAGTTTATGTCTAATTGCACCATATTTAGCAATAGGTCTTCCAAATTGATTTCTATCGTTGGCGTACTGCAAAGAAGCATCAATCACTCTTTTAGATCCGCCAATAGCTGCGCCAGCTAATTTTACTCTACCAACATTTAAAATGTTTAAAGCAATTTTAAAACCTCCCCCCCTAACTCCAAGCAAATTCTCAACTGGCACTTGGCAGTCGTTAAAAAACACCTGACAAGTGGACGACCCTTTTATTCCCATTTTCTTTTCTTCAGGATTAATGGTTATTCCTCCAAAATCTTTTTCGATAATAAAAGCCGACAAAGTTTCATCCTCATCAATTTTAGCAAAAACGGTAAATACATCTGCAAATCCTGCATTGGTAATCCACATTTTTTGACCAGTAATGGTATAATGTTTTCCATCTGCCGATAACGTAGCCTTTGTTTTTCCAGAGTTGGCATCTGAGCCAGAACTTGGTTCCGTTAAACAATAAGAAGCTTTCCATTGACCGCTAGCCAGCTTTGGAACATACTTTTGTTTTTGCGCATCAGTTCCATAATACAATATTGGTAATGTACCTATGCCGGTATGTGCAGAAAGTGAAACTGCAAAAGAATGAGATCCTCCAAAAACTTCAGTGGCCAACATTCCCGTTACAAAGTTTTTTCCGAATCCACCCAAATCTTCTGGTACAGAAATTCCTAACAAGCCTAATTCACCTGCTTTTTCTAATAACATTGTGTTCAAACCTTCTTCTAAACTGTCTATCCGATCTAAGTTAGGGTCAATTTCTTGTTTTATAAAATCTAGGCAACTTTGCGCTATCATGCGTTGCTCTTCATCAAATTCTTCTGGTATAAAAACAGCTGCTGGGTCTGTTTCTCTAATTAGGAATTCTCCGCCTTTTATTGCTTTGTTTTCGTTTTCCATGGGTTTTAATTTTAGTTCGTTAATTCGTAATACATTCAACTATACAAATGACATTACTTTTATTTGTTATACTGAGGGTAACCGAAGCATCTTTTAAATCCATTAAAAAGATTCCTCTATTGCGTTACACTCCAATCGGAATGACATCATAATTATTTTAAAAACTCAAATATTCCTGCTGCTCCTTGTCCTGATCCTACACACATGGTAACCATACCATATTTTTGTTTTCTTTTTCTCATTTCATTAATGAGTTGAACCGATAATTTGGCTCCAGAACAACCTAAAGGATGCCCTAATGCAATTGCTCCTCCGTTTACATTAACTATGTCTGGATTTAAATCTAATTCATTCATTACAGCAACCGACTGAGATGCAAATGCTTCATTTAACTCTATAAGCTCAATATCTTTTATACTCATTCCAGCTCTTTTTAGCACTGCAGGAATTGCTTTTACAGGACCTATTCCCATAATTCTTGGTTCTACTCCTACTACCTGATAGCTAACTAAACGAGCAATTGGTTCTAATCCTAATTCTTTTACACGTTGCTCGCTCATTACCATTACAAAAGCTGCTCCATCAGAAGTTTGTGACGAATTTCCTGCTGTTACACTTCCTCCTTGCGTAAATACTGGACGTAATTTAGAAAGCGCTTCAACGCTCGTCCCTTTTCTTGGACCTTCATCATTATCAACAACATAACTTCTCTTCTCTCGCTTTTTGTTTTCGTTTAAGAACATTTCTTCTACTTCAATAGGAACAATATCATCGGTAAACCTTCCATCCTCAATTGCTTTTAGGGCTTTCATGTGAGAGTTATAAGCAAATTCATCTTGAATTTCTCGAGATATATTGTATTGATTGGCAACAGCTTCAGCTGTTAATCCCATTCCCCAATACCAATCAGGATGATGTTTGGCAACGTCAGCATTCGGTACAATTCGCCAGCCTCCAAATGGAATAGGGCTCATTGTTTCAACCCCTCCAGCAATAATACAATCGGCCATGCCCGCATTTATTTTAGCCGCAGCCAAAGCAATTGTTTCTAATCCAGAGGAGCAATACCGGTTCACAGTCATACCAGGAACTTGGTCGGTATTTAATCCAATTAAGGATATCATTCTTCCAATGTTTAATCCTTGTTCTGCTTCTGGTGTAGCATTCCCAACAATAACATCGTCAATGGTTTCTTTATCCAAATTTGGGATCGATTTCACCAAATGGTTCACCACTTTAGCGGCCAAATCATCTGGCCTCATAAATTTAAACAATCCTCTTGGTGCTTTACCAACTGCTGTTCTGTATCCTGCTACTATATATGCGTTCATAATTCTTACGATTAATTTCTTAAAACTTTTCCTGATGTAATGATACTTTGCAAACGTTCGAGTGTTTTCCTTTCCATGCAGCATTCTAGAAATGCTTTGCGCTCCATATCTAATAAATATTGTTCATCTACTTCTGTAGGCTGTGACAAATCCCCGCCACACATTACCCAACCTAATTTTTCTGAGATGAGTTGATCGTGTTCTGAAATGTACTTGCCAGATTTCATGGTATTGGCTCCAACATAAACAATTCCCAAACCTTCTTTACCTAACACTTTAATATCTGTGCGTTGTATTGGTTGAGAATATCCTTTATTAGCAAGATTTAATGCTGCTTGTTTAGCATAGGCTAATTGATGTTTTCTACTCACAATCCATTCATCAATTCCTTCACGTAAATAACCCAAATCAAATGCTTCTTGCCCTGATGTTGCTACTTGTGCCTGACCTATGGTTAAAAAACGATTTCTTAAAACATTCAATCTCATACCATCACCAAATTCATCAGAAGCTCTTAAGGTAAATTCTTTACTTCCGCC
>CAJQON010000050.1 GCA_905479995.1 uncultured Flavobacteriales bacterium
AGCAGCACTAGCAGCTCAACAACTAGCTGAAGAAAAAGCACAACAAAAAGCCGAAGCAGACCGTAAAGCTCAAGCCGAAGCAGAGGCGGCAGCAGTTGCAGCACAAGAATTAGCAGACGCTCAAGCCAAAGAAAGAGAAGAAGCCCAACGCATTGCTAACGAAGAGGCACGACAAAAAGTAGCACAAGAACAACAAGCTGCATTAGCTGCTCTAAAACTAAAAGAAGAAAAAGCAAAACAAGATGCTGAAGCTCAACACAAAGAACAAGAAGCAGCAGATGCAGCTTTACTATCTAAACAAAAATTGGCTCAAGAAAAAGCTAAACAAAAAGCTGAAGCTCAACGTTTAGCTCAAGCAGAAGCTGAAGCAACATTGTTAGCACAACAAAACTTAGCCGAAGAAAAAGCAAAGCAACGTGCAGAAGAAAAACGACAAGCAGAAGCGATAGAAAAAGCAAAACTACTTGAGACACAACAATTAGCAGATAAAAAAGCAATGCAACAAAAAGAAGTACAACGTGAAGCACAAGAAGAAGCAAACGCTGCTGCATTATTAGCCGAACAAAAACAAATAGACAAGCAACCAATAACTATAACCAAAAAACTAGACACCAACAACGAAAGCACAAATAACAATAAGCCTGTCATCCAGAGCTTGTCGAAGGACACTAAAACCCAAACACCAAAAACATATAGCGTTCAGTTACTAAGTTTAACAAAATTTACCGAAGAAAAACTAGCTTACTATTGCAAAAAGCACAAACTAAACAGAAATGAATTAGTTATTAGAAAAGTAAATGGCCTAACCAAAATTTCATATGGAAAAGCAACTAGCTCAAAAGCAGCTAGTAAAATCCAACAAATATTGAATCAGCAGCATCAAATTAGTGAATCATTTGTTGTTGTATTACCATAAAAAAGGTAACCCTAACTTTTATTTTGCATGCAATTAAACCTTTTAAATTTGCAATAGTCAAAGACTATGAAAACTACTATAAAAACATATGAAGATGTAACTGTGCTTGTAAGCAATATTGCTGGCCAAGTAATTGAATCAATTAATTACAACAACATTAGTAAAGCAAACATTTACCTAAATGGCAATGCTGGTTTTTACTTTGTAGAGATAATTACTCCTGCAGGAAAAACAACACTAAAGGTATTAAAGAAGTAATTTATGGTGCATGGATTTTGTCCGTTCGAGTTGAAATTGGTAGGTTCTCGATACAATCCCGATTACTCGGGATCACTCGAACTGACATCACAAGACACAGCCTTAACTAACCCTATTTAAATACGAAATAACATCAAACTTTTTAAGTAAATCAAACTCAAAAGGATTGTCTTTAACATCTTCTAAATCGATTGCAAGTTGTTTTAGTATTTCTGGGCGGTCGCTTAACCCTGCAGCAAATAGTTTTTTAAAGGAAGTAATTAAAATCTCCTCTATTAAGTACTTCTTTTCTTTTCGTTGTATCTTTTTATAAAAGGCAATGGTTCTATATTCCAACAACCTAAAGTTCTTTAATTCAAAGTGAATGATCAATTCCATTAATTCAGAAGCAAACTGTAAGTCTTCTCTTAATTCATTGTAATAAGGCAATTGCTGAGCTTTATTGTTCCAAATTAATGCCTCATTAAAATCTCCCACATTCATAGTAACACTGGTACACAAGCCTAACAATAAGGGCTCAAATTGCTCATTAAAATTTAACTCATTTACTAAATAATCTTCCTTAAACTCTTCTAATAAAACCGAAGCATTATCAATAACTCCTGATTGTAACAACCAGTTTAATGCCAAGTTATAGTAACGCTCCTTAATGTATATTTCTTCTGTTTTAGAACTCGGTTTTAAAGTTTTAAAATAACCGATATACTCATTAAAATCTTGGTTTAATGGATCTAAAGACAAAATAGCCAAATGATTGTACAACACCATTAAATACTGCTTCAGATTAGCTTCTTTCTCATGAGGTGTTAATTCAAAAATAGCCAGCAGCTCAGTTGTTTGCTCCAACGATTTCTCCAAATCATTCAATCCAAAACTAGCTGTTAACAGCCCTAGGTTTTTATAAAATTGAGACGAGTACTTCAGTATCTTTTGTTCCTTAAATTGCTCAATCAGTTTGGCAAACCTGCTGTATTCTTTTGAAGTTAAATCCGATCGAGAAGCACCATGTTTATTGTAATATGAATTAATTAAATGATACTGATTATGCACAGCTATAAAACCAAAACTTTCTTTTGCGAGCAACTCTAAGTCTAACGCACTTTCTTGAATCAACTTATCAGCCTCCTCATAACGATTTATTGCCTTTAACACCTTTACCTCTTTTAAATAAAGCTCATAAATAGAATAAAAACGCTCGTGTTTTTTAACCTCTTTTTTTAATTTTCTAATTTGCAACAACGCAGGCTGAAAAAACCCCCTAGAGGTAAGTGTTTCTATTTTTAAATATTGCTGATGATACTTTATTTCGAAACTATTTATTCCTGAAGAAAGTAAATCCAATATTTTATCGAACAACTGATTTTTGGTAGCTGGTAAATTTTTCACGTTGTTTAATGCTTTACTCAACGCCCCATCACTTGTTACTTTTTTACTGACAATTAAATCAAAAATTTGATGTTGAATGGTCTTTATAGAACTACCCCCAGCCAAAGCAATAGAAACCAATCGCTTCTCTCCTACACTCAACCCATTAATCAATAAAAACAAATCACTCTTCATAATATAAAATATATTCAAATATAACATATATTATTTATTTACAGGTAGTTATACATTCAAAATAGACATATAAAATATAACTTACTTACAACTAGACACATATCGCAGTGTAATACTTGATACATTAGCCCTAACCCTTTTGGTCTTAGAAAATCTCAAGCTAGATTCTTTTAAATTATGACACGAATTGCAAAATTAGTATTTAGGAATTTTTTTCAAACAAAACGAAACATCTCAGATCGTGAAAAGTCAATTGTTGTAACCATTACTTTTTTTATTTTCATAACAATACTCGGGTATTTTATGATAACTACATCTTAAAAAGAGGCTACCTTTTAACTAGCTTAATGTTATTTGATTGAGTTCCTTGTTGAAGGTTAAGCAGATACATCCCTTTACTAAGTTGTATTGGTAAATCCAACTTATTTTTACCATAATGAGGCAGAATGGTTTTACTTACAATTAACTTTCCTTGAACATCATAAAGCACAACGTCCAATTCTTTTAAATTATTAGATAAATAATCAACAACAATGTTGTTCTCAGAAAAGTATCCTGAGAACAACTCTTGTTGGGCACTACTACAATGCACTACTTTAATTTCAAAATATGTTGTTTCACCATTAAAATCTACCTGTTTTAAACGGTAATATGTAGGACCAGAAGTATTCAGGTTGTCAGTAATAGAATAATTAATTGTTGTATTACTATTTCCTGCTCCTAGAACAGTAGCAAGCTCAAAAAACGTAATGGCATCATAACTTTTTTCAACCACAAAATAATCGTTATTAATTTCAGCAGTAGTAGTCCAAGATATATCTACCAACTCTTCATTACAGCCTACTTCAAATTCAGCTAAAGTAACTGGTAGCGGATTGGTATTATCTACCAATATCCAATCTTGAAAAAACTCTGCAGCAGAAAAAGGAATAGAAGTTACTCGATCATTAGCAGCATCATTAGTACCCAATAAAATGTAAGTCTCCCAATGCCCTAAAGTTGTATTAAATCGTTGTGCTTGTAAATTAGTTTCAGTAATTGTGTTAGTTCCTGCAAGTTCATTTGCTGCTGGATCGTAATTCAATACCATTCTCCCTGATGGAAAAGTACCATAAGACCGCGCATCTGCATGCCAAAATCGATCTACCACAAACAAAGATTTATTAACTGCATTAAAGTTCATATTAACAACAGCCGAAGGATAAGGCGTATTCATATCCGTTGCAGTTTCATAAGTAGACAACAACACGCTTCCACCCGAAGAACCTGCCACAGTAATATCAAGTTCTTGAGGGATTTTAACCCCAGAATTCGTAGTCCAAGGAATAATATAATTTCCTGTAGTGTTAGAAATATTCCACTTGATAACATCAGTCTCATCTTCCGAAACGATGTTACCTCCCGCACCTAATGTAGTAATAGCATTGGCATTACCGTTATCTATTACCAAATAAGCACTACCATCTATATTAAGAAAGGCATCGTTGTTTAACACCAATCTCTCTTGAGTGTATCCCAATAAAGGAAATAATAATATGATTATAATTATTCTCATTTCTATATTATTTACCAACAAGCTTGCCATGCTGTCCCATCATAAACCATTAGTTTATGGGTTGTACTGTTCATGTAAATATCACCCTCAGATGCTCCTGTGGGAGCAGATGCTGTTGGCTCTATTCTCATTACATCACTCACATGTAAAGTTCTTGCAGGAGAGGAAGTTCCGATACCTACATTTCCTCCAATAAACACTCCTGCATAGTTAAAAAACGAACCTGCACCAGTTACATCAGAGTATACACCTATATTCCCATGCAAAACATTATTAAAAGAACTTGTACCATCAACGTGTAACCCTATTCTTGTACCTCCTACATATGTAGAGGTTCGGGTGTTAACAATTTTCATAGAATAAGAGGTTTGAACATTTTCGGCAATATCATCCCTTACATCTAGCTTAGCTGCTGGAGCATCTATACCAATACCTACATTACCATATTGGTTACCTGTAGGACAATGCACCACTAAGGTTGGTTTCGTATGTTGATACCCTACTCCAAATGTATAATCATTAGCTACAGCAAGTGGTGATGCTCCCGAAACACCTTGTCCGATTAGCGTACGACTACCACCCGCTCCAGAAACTGATAAAAATGCTCCAAGCAATACGTTATAGGTTCCAGTACCTAAAGCATTAAACACTCCAATTGACGTAGAAAATGTACCGCCATTGGTATTAAAGAAACCAGAAGAAAATGAGTACAACCCGGTACTTGTATTGGACGAACCAAAAACATAATTGTGCGTACCTGTTCCAGAAATAGTATTGGTTTGACCGAAAGCAAAATTATAACCTCCAGTACTCGTTATATTTAAACTACCACCAAAGGCAAAAGAGTAGTTCCCATTTATTGTATTGGTATTTCCAAATGTTCCTCCAAAAGCTGCACTATAATCAGATGTAATGGTAGAGAACGCACCAACTGCCATGCTATAATCTCCAGATATGGTGTTGGATGCCCCAAAGGCTGTTCCATTCGCTCCAGTAATGTTATTACTTTGCCCATTTATTGTTGCGTTCGAATTTGTACTCTGATTGGTAAATCCGTTAATTATACCATAAGTACCATAGTCGTTATTGAGTCCATTAACAATGTTGTTACTTACATCTCCTGCTGCTGAAGCATGGACATCATTGTTTTCTCCTCCAATTATATTGTAATCTCCTCGTGCGCTATTGTCGGTTCCTCCAATTATGTTATGTGTTCCCGCAGAAGTTATAGAGTTACTTTCACCAGCAACAAGGTTATAATCTCCGGTCGCAGTATTGTTATATCCAAAAATAGCGGAGTAATCTCCCAAGTTAGCGTCATTCCATTGTGTACTAGTAACTCTACCTGCTGTAAAACTTCCTTTTTTGGGCGACCAAAACATTCTGGTTCCTGCCCCAGAATTTATTGCACTTCCTGATGCATATGTTCCTTGAAACAATAACTCGCCCGTTGAATAAACACGACCTCTTTCTGTATTATTTGTCTTAATAACCCAATCAACTGCATCAGTTGTTCCAATAAAATTGGTTCCAGCTGTTGTTCCTGAATTCCCTGTTAGCTCCCATCCTCCACTACTGCTTGCTCCTGTATTTAACTTTGTCCATTGCGACCCATCCCAAAAGTAAAAGCCTGTACCACTACCACTGCTTATGGCTGCATTGGTATTGTATACCAATAAACTGGTTTCTGGCGATGTAACTGGCGCAGCAGTTAAAGCATTTGAAATGGATACTCTTGGTATTAACACCCCTTTGTCTGTAGCCACAACATCGAGGCTAGCGGATGCATCGGGTGTTGCCCCTGTTGAATTTATCCCAACATTTTGAGCAAAAATGCTTGATGTTGAAAAGAAAATCACCAGCAATATAGCTGAGATTTGAGTCTTAGTTAGTTTCATAGTAGTAGTAGTAGTTATGAATTATTAATCTTCTAAATAATAACAAGTTACTCCAATTCTCCCTTCAACCATTCCCTATTTTGTCCATTTTTATACTTTTTAATTTTTTTTACAACACCTATATTGTTAATAGTTAATAGTTTACACCTTCATATTAACACAATTATGATTAGCTAACAAATTGTTAAATTACACGCAAAAAAACACCCTAAAAACTAGATTACCTGTTATTTACAACAATAATTTTAGCAAAAACAAGTTATTCTAATTAAATTTACAAAGCGATGAGAACAAAAGATCTAATACTAGAAACAGCACTTAAACTATTTAACAAAAATGGATACAACAATGTTTCTACATATAACATTGCTGAAGAGACTGATATTAGTCAAGGAAATTTAACGTATCATTTTCCTACAAAAAAAGACCTTGCAAATGCTTTAGCAAAAAACATGATTGATGAAATAGACCTTCTTATTTTATCAGTTGATCCAGATTTTGCACTCACAAAACTTTACAAGAATTTTGCTTACACTTTTAGGGTAAATTTAAAGTATCATTTTTTCTACATGAATTACAGCCAAATTGTGTTGAATGATGAAAACCTAAATAATTATTTCTTGCAAAATGATGCCAACAGAAAGGTATTGTTAAAAAAGATGCTTACCGCCCTTGAAAGCAATGGATATCTTAAAAAAGATACCATTATTCACCTCAACGATCAATTGGCAGAAACAATTAATTTAATGGCAATTTACTGGGTGCCTCAATCGGCCATTTACCATAAATCGAAAACCCAAAACGAACTAATTCACCACCATTTAAACCTAATTTTTCTCCTTTTCAAACCCTACCTTACCAAAAAAGGTCAACAAAACCTCACAGCAATCTCATCACTACCAATCAACCACACACCTCCAATTCTAATTACCGAAAATTAAAATATAATAGCCTGCAAAGTCAGGAATCCAACACTAATTGGCATTAAACCACCAGTTAATGCTGAATATTCCTACCTTTACTAGGATTAATACATCCTAAAAAACGCATGAAACAAATAAAATACTTCGGATCAGTTTGGCTTATTCTACTATTATTATTGAGTAACAACACTTTTGCGCAACAAGAAACCTTCACCAAAGAAACCTTTAAAGTTTGGGGAAATTGCGGCATGTGCAAATCTACCATTGAAAAATCGCTCCAATCTTTAGACGGAGTAAAATCTGGAAAATGGAATGAAGCCTCTTTAAAAATGACCGTAAAATATGATGCTTCTAAAACTTCTTTAGATGAGATTAAAAAAACCATTGCTGCAGTTGGATACGACACTAAAGAACACAGGGCAACCGAAGAAACATATAGCAAACTGCACCATTGCTGCCAATACAAAAGACCCAAATAAAAAACCAACTTATGAAACCCTATTTATACTATAGCATCCTATGTTTATTAACAACAGTTGCATTAAGCTGCTCAAAAAAAAGAGGCTGCAACGATACTGATGCATGTAATTTTGATGCTACTGCAGAAAAATATGACGGCAGCTGTACCTATGAAGAAACATGGTATGCAGATCCTGATGGAGATGGATATGGAGATCCGAGTTTTACCCTAACGCAATGCGAACAACCCAATGGATATGTAAACAATGCAAATGGAATTGGAACCCCAGCAGTAGACTTTACAGTAATGGATTGCGCAGGAGCTACCCATAATTTATTTAATGAACTTGATAATAATAAAATTATAGTTATTGCATGGGTAATGCCTTGCTCAACTTGTATTACAGATCCTTTAGCAGCATCTAACATTGTAAACAACTACGCCAGTTCACATCCGGGAAGGGTTAAGTTTTATTTGGTTGACGACTATGCTAACACACCCTGTAATGGCTTAGATGGCTGGGCACTCGCTTATGGCTTTAGCAACATTACAACGTTCTCTCACAGTGACATTAGTATGAGTGGATACGGAGTAGATGGCATGCCAAAAATTGTTGTATTAGGTGGTTCAAACCACCGAGTTTATTACAATGAAAACGAAAGTTCTATTGGCGTAAATGCTGCAATTGTTCAAGCTTTAACCGACAATCCTTAATTAATTATGCGCATTCTTTTTACCATAATTTTAATTGTCTTTTCGTACGTTTCTATATCTGCCCAAGGTTGTTGTGCAGGTGGTGGTGGTGGATCTATTGCAGGTGGCGCTTCTACCGGAGTTCTTAAAAAGTTTCAGTTGGAAGTTTCAGGAAATTACCAACACAATTATTCTGACCTTTATTTCTCTAAAGACAGTGACACCTTAAATCTAATTGATGGATTGGGTAGCAACTACCTTTTTTTTAGAGTAGACTACGGTATTACGGATAAATTTACGCTAAGCATTGCTACTGGGTACTTCACAGACAAAACCCTAACAGAGCTAGGACCAGGAAAAATCATTACTTCTAAAGGCTTTAGTGATTTAATTGTTTTACCTCGATACAGCATACTCAACAAAACACGAGAAAGAAGCAAAACAGAAGTTACAGTAGGTCTAGGGCTCAAACTACCACTTGGATCAAACACCGACTCTAACCTTATAGGTACTTACCCAGGAATTGGGGATGTTTATGCCATTTCACCTCAAACAGTTCAAGCATCTACAGGCTCTCAAGATGTTATGCTTAATTTATTCATTTACCAAGGTTACCAAAAAAGGAAATTGCGTTTTTTTGCTAATGGGCTTTTTATTAAAACAGGCTACAACTCAATGGGACAACAATTTGGAAACTACGCTAGCTTAGGTTTATTTGTAGGTAAAACGGTATTAAAAAACGTTGGCCTAACAGCTCAAATTCAGGGAGAGGTGATTGGCAAAATGAATCTGGCAGAAACTGTTAGCGATATCGACATAGCTGTGCATAGCTTAGACACAGAATCAAGCGGTTCAAAAAAAGTATTTTTTATTCCTCAAATTAGCTATTCTTTCAAACAGCTATCTGTTTTTGGCACTACTCAAATACCTATATATCAATACTTAAATGGTGTACAAGTAGGATCTATGCTGCAAGCTACAGCTGGTTTAACCTACCGATTTATGGTTAAAAAGCCCGATACAACTCCAGCTAAGACTTTTGAATTAGCTCCGGTTTTGGATTAAAGCTTTTTTAAGCATAATTATTAGGATACGATTAGGTTGTACAACCTATCGAATAAAACAAATTACTTTAAATACATATAAAAAGCTGAAGTAATTATTTTAGACAAAGGCTTTTGAGTGTTGCAAAAAACCTACCTGAACAGCAGCAACTATAATTCAATAAATAAAGCTGCGAGACCAAATAACAACACAAACAGGGTAAAAGAAACAATATAACTTTGTTGAATAAAAGAGATTTTACTGTTTCTAAAAAACAGCTTTCCATAGGTGTATTTAACTAAACGCTCCATACTATTTTATCTTTACAATTCGTTTAACAACCTGAGCGGTTTGACTAACTACTTTTATAAAGTAAGTACCTGTTGGTAATTCATCATTTAATGTTATTTCTGTAGTATTATTTACTATTGTTTGTTCATGTACTTTTCTTCCCAAATAATCGAGCACCTCAACTATTAATGGATAGGTTGTATTTTCTGACAATTGCACTGTAAAGTTGTTTTCAAAAGGGTTTGGATAAATACTGATATTATTTGATTGCTCACAAGAAACTGTTTTTACTCCATGATATTCATCTGCTCCATTATAGTCGGTTTGTTTTAAACGGAAGTAACTTGTTCCACTAATTGGATTATCATCTATCCAACTGTAATTTATTATGATAGAACTATTCCCACTCCCATCCACCATTGCTATTGGTTCAAAGTTGATAGCATCCGCACTTCTTTCAATTGTAAAATAATCGTTGTTAATTTCTGATTCCGTTGTCCAAGACAATTTAGGATTGTCATTTTGACAATCGACATTAAATTGAGTTAATTCTACAGGTAAAGGTGTTGCTGAATTGGCAGATGCTATGGTAATGAATGCAGTCGTGTTATTGGCAATATGTGTGGTAGAAATTCCAGCAACAGTTATTACTGGATTAGAATATGAAATTACCGTACCAAAGGCATCTCCATTAAAATAACAAGTTGTCCCTCCATTAGAGAAATCTCCGTCATTATCTACCAACAATCTTAAATGCGCAACATTTACCAAAGCTTGGTTAGCTCCAGCACTTATAACAACATCAATATTAAAATCTTCATCAACATTTGTTCTTGTCACTTTCCATTCTCTTTCTAACCTAGAAAACAAACCACATGCTCCAGGCACTTCTGCATCGGAAGCTGCAGTAGATTTCATCATTCCTTGATTATCTCCTATTAAAACATAAGATTTATCGGCTGCAAAACTTCCAGTATTAGCCAGATTGGTAGTGAGTAAAGTATTTAAATAAATACGTGAAGTATCATCAACTGTATGCGATTGTTTCTGAACCAGTGCTTCAGCATCGTCTCTACCAACACCAATAATATTGTTGGCATAAGATGCTGTATTATAAATTGTATCGCCATTGGTTGCAACATAATTATCAGACATTGTTATTCCATACTTTACAGCCAAATAAGTATCTATTTTATTTTTATCAGCATTACTTATGGCAGAACTATACTTAATGTGCTCACCATATTTACCTCCAAACATTCTTGTTGTAACCCCCAAACCACCATAAGCAAAACCATAGCTTGTCCCTGAAAAGTTTCCAACAGTAGCATTTACAGATTGGTGGTCACTTGTATTTATCCATGATTCTTGGAGTCCACCTTGCTCTCTTCTAAAATCCATTATACTTGGCTGTCCATATTGAAGAGTTGTTCCTGCATCCAAATCATTACCACCACTCTGAGAAGGTGAATTTCTATAAACAAATCGAAGTCTATTTCCACCATCTCTAGTGGTTAAATATATTGCATTGTAACCCCAACCACTACCTAAATTAGCTATGTTCAACAAACAATCGTTGCTATTATCATTAACCGGAGCAGCAACAATTAAGTGCGTTGTATTTCCACTTAAACTATAACCAGTAGTAGATAAAAAGTCGTTTACTGCATCAAAGTTAAAGGCTGGATTGTAGTTTATTGCATCTTCATCCCATGTTGGTCGAGCAGCTAAGGAAGCAGCTGTAACGTCAACTCCAGTAGTTGCATTATCATTCCACTGCTGCACTCCATCTCCATCTGTAGCTAATGTTAAACCTGCATCTGAATAAGCCAATGCATCTGCCTTATGCCATACTTCTAAATTTGAAGATATTCCTCCTGGTGCTCCAACACAAGCTACAATTGTTCTGGTTCCAGCTGGATTTTTAATTATTGGCAGTTCATTAGATCCATCAATAGTTATTTGAGTACACCTAGCATCTACTAAATCATTTATTGTTGCTGAAGACATATCATAAACTACCCAAAAATAATTGGTTCCACTACTTAGTGTTTGACTACCTGTAATATCAACATCATTTCCCGAAGCTAAAGGCGCAGCATTTCCAAAGAAAGTAGTTGTTGCAAATGTTGAGCTGGTTCCTGTATAATAAATATCAATGTTAGATACGTTAGATGTTATTGCAGGGCTAGAACTTCCATTTGTTCTAATTCTTAATTGAGTAATGTCCAATGGAGTTAAAGCACCATTCACTACAACTTCTACCCCAATAATTTCAACATCAGATGCACAGTTTTCTACAGTTGATGTATTAGTTTGTGTTACAGTACTAGAGGTATAAGTCATGGCTACCTGATCAATAATATTAACATTATCTATCGATGCGTCAGATGTAGAGGACCCTCCGCTAACTGCACTAAATCGTAAACGAACTGTTTGCCCTGCATAAGCGGTTAAGTCTATCTGATTGTTGGTTACCCAAAGATCTACATTGGTTCCAGCTTGCGTCCATAAAGTTGTCCAAGTTATATCATCCGTTGTTATTTGTAAACGAAGCGAACCATTAAGCATGGTAGTTCCGAACATGTGGTAATCAAAAGAAAAGAATGGCGCAGTCAATCCAGTAAAGTCAAAACAATCTGAAGCCAACCAACCCGTATCATTTAAGGCAGATCCTGAGGTTTCAACAAAAAGAAAACGGGCAGAACTACTCCCCCCACTTTGAGGGCCTGTTCCTGTTGAAGGTGTTGTTGCTCCATTGGCCCAGGATAGGTCATCTCCAGTAACATTGTTCCAATTCCCAAAATCTCCAGCAGTTTCAAATCCATCTGTATAAGGAAACGTGTTTACTGTTGTCGCACAAACTAATTGAGCTTGTGTATTAGCGACACAAATTAATAGACTAAATAGTAGTACTAAATTTTTCATTGCATTTGTTTGTTAAGCAATAAGACAATAGTCTTATCTTCATGCAACGAAAGTATCATGAGTTTATGTGAATACGAAAATTATAGGGCGACATGGGGGCGACATCCATTCCCACCAATCAAATCATGCGCTTAAGAAAATCAGTTAAATCATCTTCATACTGTAAATTTAACTTTTGCTTCAACCTAGTTTTGGTTTTTTTAACTGAAGCTGGAGTAATATTTTTACTAATGGCAATTTCTTTATTAGTCATCTTCATGGCTATCATTCCAGCCAATTTTAAATCTAGATCTGTTAAACTTGGGTGCTTCAATTTTAGTTCGCTGTAAAAATTACTACTCAATTCTCCCATTTGATCTTGAAGTGCTGCTCTAGGAGATTTTATGTCTAACTCATTCTGAATAAACATTTCCATGTTTAGCAAATCTGATTTAGATACTTGCTCAAATTCACGGAGCTTTTTTAACACTGTTTCTGAAAAATCTTTTTTTGTAATTAACTCTAAGGATAGTTCTTGCACACTCCTGTTCTCCTCCTTTACTTTTAAGGCTAATATCTCTTGTTCTTTTTCTGCTGCAATGAGTTGCACTTCTCTAAGGAGCGCATTCTTTTTTTGAATGACCCTGTACCGCAAAAAGAAGGCAACAATAATAATGGACAACGATAGTAATCCCATTATTATCAAACCATTTCTTAGTTGAGCTTGCTTTTTTTCGTTTTGCTGAGTGGTAAGTTGTTGATTAAGTACCGTTTTATCTGTTTCTATTTGTTTTATACGATATGCAGAAAGAACCTCGGCAGTTGCCTGAACTTTATCTTGAATACTTTTTAAGTGCTTCGCATTCAACTTCTCATATCTTTTTAAGCGCTTGTCATATTGAAGCCCTTTTTCTTTTCCTCTATAATGAAGCAATTCAACTCTAGCTATAGCCAGTTTAGATGAGATGTTAACTTGACTTTTATAGAGCAACATATTTTGAAGCACTTCCTTAGCCCATTTATTTTTACCTGTATTAACATAAGCTCGGTAAAGCAATTCTCCAACATTTACATGAATTTCATATTCTTTCACTTGTTCTGATATTTCGAAATCAACCTCAAGGTAAGGAACAGCTTCCTCGTACATGTTGTTTTTGGAATAAAGCGCACCTATGTTTCCACTTATCATTCCATGCATAAAATTACCTGACGTAGAAAGTTCTAACGCTTTTTGATAGTAATACAACCCAGAATCCAAGTTGTTACTCCCAGCAAATGCAATACCTAAGTTATTGTTGTTGTGGAGTTCTTCAGGATTTTTAACCCATAATTTACGGTAGTAATACACCGCACTATCATGCACTCCCAACATAGTATACAATTTAGCTATTTCAGAAAATTGACTGCCCGGAAATTTTACCAATCTTTCTAATGCCAATCTTGGTGCTCCCATCCCTATAAATAATCGGGCATAAGGCCAACTCATCCTTTGCAGTCTATTTGAACTTGTATCAATCTCTTCCACTTCTAAAAGACGCTTAATGGAACGATCATAAAACCCTGCATCAGATTCTATACTGGAAATCTTGAGTAGTGCATTAACAACATTTCTATTGTTTTTTGATTGACGAGCTAGATCAAGGGCTTTTAATCCATAATAAACGGCTTTATCATTTACTCCACTAACTTGATATTGTCTAGCTAAATTTGAAGCAGTCTCCATTTCTTGCTTAACAGAAGACACGCCTTGACCAACACCAACAGTGGCGAAGGAAATCAGTATGATAAAGGTATGGAAGATAGGTGCACGCATAATTAATTTCAAATATACATAAGAATTAATAGAACGAAAAGAAGATTTTGATAGTTAAAGGAGGTAGAAATATTTTTACTTTTCTCGATGAGTATAGCGTTATTGTGTTTTTACAATTCGTTTAACAACTTGATTTGTACCATTAAACACTTTTACAAAATAGGTGCCTTTAGGCAAGTTTTTATCTAAGGATATTTTCATGGAATTCCCCACAACCAACTGAGTATAAACAACTCTTCCCAAATAATCTAGAATTTTAACATGCACAGGATATATTGCTCCTTCTGAGAATAAAATAGTAAAACTATTTCCGAAGGGGTTTGGGTACACATTGATTTCTGTTTTTTTACTGCATTTAACTGAAGAAATTGAAGAATAAGCAAAGGCTCCATCTAAATCGGTTTGTTTTAAACGATAATAAGCTACTCCATCTACAGGACTTTTATCCCTCCAACTGTAATTGATTGTTGCAGAACTGGTTTTATTGCCAGCTACAATTGAAATTGACTCAAAATTAACCACATCTGAACTTCTTTCTATAGTAAAATAATCATTGTTTAATTCTGATTCGGTTGTCCAATTTATGTTAACCGAACCACTTTCGCACTGAGCATCAAACTCAATTAAACTTACAGGCAAAGGTGTTTGACTTTTGTTTGTTGTACCCAGAGTAAATCTTACACCATCCCGAAATCCGGGAGTCCATCCAGAAACAGCAGAAAATACATACATTCCGCCAACAAGATTTGCTCCTGTAATAGGGGTTTGGTCAGCAAAGTTTCCATCGTCATTGGTATCGATCAACAATACTAAATCACCTTGAGAAATAGAATAAGTCTGGTAAGATAAGTCAAATGCTACATCTACCTTACCCACATTTACACCGGTAGTTCCACCCGTACTATTTACTTCACTAACCCGCCAAACTCTATCAATTCTATCTTCTACACCAGGCGGAACATCAAGATTGTTATTGGCAAACGGAGATCCGTTGTCGTGCCCCCAAATCATAAACTCATCATCACCCATACCAGTTGGATTCGATATTCGAACCATACCTGTTCCTTGAGAGTTGTCTTGCCTGTTGGCGGCTCCTACAGTTTGCCCTATACCCGCAACATCAAAATCATAATCACCATTATCATCCTCATCATAAATATCAAAATTATCTAGCCCAATAGCATACTTAGCAGCCAAATAGTTTGAAATAATAATTCGTTGCGCATCATTTACGGCTTCATCATAAATAATCACCTCCCCAATGTCTCCTTCCAAAAAATAACCAGGAACAGTTGTACCATAACTATTAGCCCCAGCTCCCAGCAACACTGCATTAACTCCAGCCCCGTCATAGGTCAATCCTCCAGTATAGGTATAAGAACAATTGTCCTCACTAATGTATCCATCTCCTTGATTTGTAGTGGTATTAAAAACCATAGACCATATTTCATTTTTCCCGGATACAATTGGTTTTGCACAAAATGAAGTGGTATAATTCTCCACCCAAAAATTCATATCATTGGTCGCATCGTTACGTTCAAAAGCCCAAGCATCATCCCCAGCATCATCATCATAAGCCGAAATAATTGATGCCCAACTAGTACTATTTCCTGTATCAAAATTACCCATTACAAATATTGATATTTCGTTTGGTGGCATTATTTCAGTATTCGGAGCTATCCACATATATTCACCATTACTAGCATCAAAAAATAGGGCTGGCTGTCCATTTCCTGCTCCTGCAGAAAAGTATCGGGGCGCAACACCAATAGACGCATCATAATTATTTCCAGATTGATCCTCCCACACGCCTGCCATATTCGTATTATTTCCTTGTACTATTGTATTGGCATCTAACCAGAGGGACAATGCTGAAGAGCCATCGGCTACCCCAACACCTCCAGGACCGGTTTGTGCAACACAAACAAAAGGACAGACTAACAACAAAGCAATACCCATTTTTGCGAATTGTGTAGTATTTTTTTTGACAAACATCTATTTTGGTTGATTTGTAGTAGATTTGGCACGAATTTAAGCACAAGCGGGCGCAAATGAGCAACAAAACTGTTAACATAGCGTTAACAATCCCTACTATTTTCCTCTCGAAAAGAGCCTAAAAAAAATAGTTGCCCGTATTAGAAACAACCATCCACATCTTAACAAAAACCATCAAATGATTGCTATACATTTAAAGAGAGGACTAAGAAGTAATATGAATAGAATTTTTTTCAATTTTTATAGCTCATAAAAAAGCGAAGATAAATAAAAAAATGGCTGCCTAAAAAGACAGCCACTTAACATTTAACCATATGCTACTACCCAATGGTTAAAATTTAATACGTTGTAACCTTCAAATTACTTCACCTTCACAACTCGCTCTACAACCTGAGTAGTTTCTGTAATTACTTTTACGAAGTAGGTTCCTTCTGGAATATTTTTACCAAATACAATTTCAGCCGCAGCACTTTCAATTAATTGTTCGCTTACTTTTCTACCTAAATAATCGAGTACTTCTATTGTTGCTGGATAGCTTATACTTTTTGACAACTCTACCGTAAAATTATTTTCAAACGGGTTAGGGTAAATCAAAATATTGCTTGAATGCTCACAGACAACTGACCTTGTCCCAAGCAACTCAAAAGCACCATTAAAATCAGTTTGTTTTAAACGGTAATAAGTCGTGCTCTCTAGCGCATTATCATCTGTCCAACTGTAATTATTTGTTGTATTACTCTTTCCTTTACCAGCTACTGTAGCAATTGATTCAAAACTAATCCCATCCTCACTTCTTTCTATTGTAAAGTAATTGTTGTTTATTTCTGATGCTGTTGTCCAACTCAATACTGGACTTTCTTCTTGACAAGTTGCTTCATAAGCCACTAAGCTAACTGGCAATGGTGTTATCTCACTAATTGATGCCACTGTAAGAAATCCTGTGGTGTTATTAGCAATATGAGTTGTGCGTATTCCAGAAATGGTAAGTACCGGATTATTGTATTCGAACTGAACACCTGAACCATCACCATTGTAATAACAGACAGTTCCTCCATTAGAAAAGTCACCATCATCATCTACCAATAACCTTATGTGGGAAGTATCCACAGCAGTTTGGTTTGCACCACTCTCTAGAGTAAGATCTAAACTAAAACTTCTACCTGCAATAGATCTTGTTACCTTCCACTCTCTTTCCAATCTAGTATTTAGCGTACAACTAGTTAACCCTGTTGGCATTTCAGCATTGGCGGCAGCAGTTGCTTTCATTGCACCCTGATTGTCTCCCACCATAATATACGACAAAGTACCACCAAAAGTACCAACATTAGCATCGTTAGTTGCTTGCAAAGTATTTAAGTAAATACGAGTAGTATCATTGCTAGAGTGCGATTGTTTCTGATACAAGTCTTGATCATCCTCTCGTCCAATACCAATTACATTGTTATGGTATGATGCTCCGTTGCTTGCATCCCAAATAGTTAAGCCAGTTCCAGACAAATAATCACCCTGAGTACCACCCCCACTATTATCCAAAGTAACTCCATACTTTATAGCCAAATATGTTTCTGCTTTTACCTGATTTAATGCACTTAATGAATAAGAATAAACCAATATTTCATTAATGTCTCCTATCAATGCTCCACCCCCATCCTCTCTTAAACCTATTTTATTGTTAGATGTTGAAGTATTAATCGCTGCTGAAGTGACTGAACCAGCATCCAAAGCTTGCAAAAAAGTTGTGCGAGACCCAGACCCTGCACTATTAAAATTATTAGAATATAACACTCTTTTTCCTGCTATTACAGGGTTTGCAGGAGTCTCTAAATCAGACGCTAAATTATTCCAAGAATTATTTGTTCCACCATTAGCATCTACTCTAAACCGGTTTGCTCTAAGATCAATGTTTAGACCTGCGGCAATCACAAAACCTGTATTTGTAACATTATTAGCTACATACAATACGGTGTAATCAGATCCCCCTCCAGGGAGCGTTGCATCTGGTAATAAGAAATGCTGTTTTGGTGCAGAATTCCCAACAATGTCTATTCCAGGATTGTAGTTTGTACTAACTGTTTGATAAGTTGGTTGCAAGGTTCCAGTTTGAGTTCCATTATTTCCGCTTCCGCTTTGGTCAGCCCAACTACTCAAAGAAGCACCATTCGTTGTGCTGCTTGTTCCTGCATCTGCTTTTACCCAAAGACTCATGTTTGTAGTGCCGAAACCTCCAGGGCTTTGCGCGTTAGACATCGTATAGGCGATGAGGAAAATTAATAAAGTACAATATTTTTTCATGACGTAAAATTTAATACTGCAAATGTACTTTCAAGTTCTACGTAAGTAAAGATACGAGGGGTGACATGTGGGTGTCATGCTAAGAGCACTATTCTATCACAAAAACCCTTTCAAATAAAGCGTTAAATCATCAGTTGGTTGAAGCGCCAACCTCTTTTTTAGCCTATTTTTTGATTTTTTTGCCGATTCCAATGTAATGTTACTACTTATAGCAATTTCTTTATTGGACATTTGCATAACGACCATAGCGGCCAATTTTAATTCAAGTTCAGTCATATCTGAATGACTTATTTTTAACTCATTGTAAAAATTATTACTTAAGTCACCCATTTGCTGAAGGAGTTGAACTCTTGTTGATTTTACATCCAATTCATTTTGAATAAAAAACTCAATAGATTTTAACTCCGGTTTAGAAATGTTTTCTAACTGATCCAGCTGTTTAATAAGGCTGGTTGCAAAATCTTGTTTCACCAACAACTCATGAGATAGCTCTTTTACGTTTTTGTTTTCTTCTTGAACCTTAAGTGCTAAAATTTCTTGTTCCTTTACAGCAAGTTTTAGATCTGAATCTTTTATGCTAGCTTTTTTAGCTTGAATGGCTTTAAATCTTAAAAACAGAAGTAATCCTACCAATATAGCAACCAACAATACCCCTATTAAGACCCAATTTTTTACTTGTTTCTGCTCACTTACTTTTTGTTGAATGATTAATTTTTGATCCACTAATTGCTTTTCTAATTCTATTTTTTGAGTGACCTGTTTTAAGGCGTTAGAGTTAAACTGTTCAATTAACGTTTTATGGGTTCCCATTTGATTTTGAAAATGGAATTTATTAAGTGTTATCCATTTTTTAGAATAACGCTTGTATGAATCTTTATTTCCTATCGCGTTATAAGTATTCATAAGATATTCATATGCTACAAGCTTATTGAGTACTGATAAATGTTTTTCATAATTATTTAATAGGTTTTTTAATCTCTTAATTACTTTTTTATGTTCTTTTCTGGAGATTTCAATTTCTGCTAGTAACAATTCTGCTTGAACATATGACCCTTTAGCTGGGTACTCAACACTTCCTTCAGCATCAATTAGTAAGCATTCATAAGCTTTGTCATATTCCCCAACTGCATCATAGCAAGACCCGAGATTTCCCATGACATAGGCATAGTCGAGTATGTTTTTACCAGTGCTATCTATAACTTCTATTGCACCTGAAAATGCTGATATAGCTTTGTCAAACTTATTTAAGTCCCTTGCTATTATTCCATGATTGTTGTAGGCTGAAATTATATTTTTTGAATCCCTACTTTTTTTTGCCCAAACGATACCTTTTTCAGAAACCATCAAAGCACTATCAGGCAATTCAAGCAAGCAATAGAGGTTAGCTTTTTGGTGATAAAAAAGTAAATCTTCCTGTTCTTCGCAAACCATGTCTAAATACTTGATTCCTTGTCTAAAATCCTGCATTGTAACCATTAGTGCTCCAAGGTGCAAGTAGACTTTCCCACACACTTTACAATTCTCTACTTCATCATTCTCCTGACAATACTGACTAGCAACGGAAAGAGCTAATTGAAATGCTTCAGGATGTTTATTGAAAAGTAATAGATTGCTGATTTTTTTGACATATGAATTTAAAAGCGCTGTTTCATTTTGTCTATTCTTATGAAAATCAATGAGCTCATCTAAGAAATAAATTGTAGAATCAGCATTTACTTGTTCCTTATGATAATTAATGAACTGTTGTATCTCTTCCGCATTAGTCCAAACACGTTTTTCTTGGCCACACAATGAATTACAAAGTGTAAAAGCGAAAATAATGATATAGATAATTGAAGGCTTCATTATAGCGCTCAAATATACATAAGAATTATGTATGCTCTTTATCAGCCTGACCCAAAGAAGTGAAATAAAGTAACAGTCCCTAACAACCACCTTCTTTCTTGGGAGTTATCCTCCCACTCTTTTCTCCTCTTCCTGAAGCCCACTTTTTCTTTTGCGCGATTTAATGTTTTGATTTCCAAAATTGTAGTTTAAACTAAAACTAACAAATCGATTGTCAAACCTTCCATTTCCTGCAGAAACCAAGCCATCAAAACTAGAAGTTCCCTTCCATCCCAATTGATTAAAGATGTTATTAGCAGCCACTCTAGCTTTTAACTTTTTCTTAAAAAACTCTTTTTGCAACCCAGCATTTAAGGTCCAATTAGGATCATACTTAAACACTCCTCCCCAAACTCCAGGCCCTGAATAATAACCAGAAACTTCTCCTTTTACGCCTTTAAATAGTTTAAACGTATGCTGCTGAAAAATGGTATAACTGTAATTCTGAACATCTACTACGGCACCATTCCCGTAATCAGCTTGATTGTTTATGTGGTTAGCACTAAGGTTCGCAAACATATTCCACCACTTATTTATTTTAACGGGTAAGCCAGCGCTAAAGCTCATTACTGTTTCAGTAGCCAAATTATCCCAAGAAACAAAGCCTGCTCTTGGATCCATAGGATCAGGTCCAATTAACCGCGTAATCTTATCATCCGTTCTACTATAAGCTACCTTAAAGTTGTACTTGTAAGCTACTGTATAACCTATTTCATAATTGTTGACGATCTCTGGATTTAAAAATGGATTTCCAGTAGCAGCAGACAGCTCACTAAGTTGTGTTCTAAATGGATTTAATACGTTATAGTCAGGTCTATTAATTCGTCTTCCATAATTAAGCACTAAAGTGTTTTTCTTGGAAACCTTATACGTTAAACCTGCACTTGGAAACCAACTTAAATAATCCAATACAACAGGATCTTCTTGCAAGCTTACTTGAAATGGAGTTAAACTACCCAAAGCATTGGTTTGTTCAGCTCTTAGTCCTCCAATAAAATTCCATTTTTTACCTAATGGATGACTAAAACTCAAATAACCTGCATAAACATTCTCTTCATAATTAAACAAATTAGACTGCACATCATCAATGATAGAAACTCCATTAACAACATCAAAAACCTTAAATGTATTGTTGGTTTCAACCCGACTATATTTCGCTCCTATTCCAAACTGCCCTTTTCCAATTGTTGTTTCAAAATCTGCTTTAGCCGAATAAATTTTAATGTCAGTTGGTGTTTCAAAAGCATTGATTACTTCGGTTAATACACTATCTTGAACTGGAGCATAATAGGTATTAGGCTGATAACGCTCTCCTTTATTTTGAAAGTTACCATAATCGAAATCCAGGTTTAAGCTTTGTCGCTTTTTATTAAAAAATCGATAATTGATGTTATACGTTCCATTCGTCTTTTCTTTGCTGCCCACATTATTTGCCACCAAAATACTATCTACTGTATAAATTGATTGCCTGTCTGAAATGGCGATTCGGTTAAAGCCTAATTCCTCTCCATTAAACTTCATTCCTCCTATCAAAAAACCAATGGTATGGTTGGAGTGTAGAAAAAAATCTGTTCCCAAACGATAATTAACAAACTCTCTATTGGTTTGAGTGTTATTAATCTCATCCATATACAATCCGTTTTGGTAGTTTTCGAAATTAATATTGTGAAAATTATCGTTAACACCAGTTCCAGTTGTACCAAACACATTAAACTTCTTGTTTCTATAATTTCCGCTTCCACTAACATTATATCGCGCTAATTCTCCTTGTGTATAAGTAGAACTTAACGAGCCGTTAGCACCAATACTCTTATCTTTCTTTAAGCGAATATCTACTATTCCTGCATTTCCTTCGGCATCATACTTTGCACCAGGATTGGTAATAATTTCTATGCGATCAATCTGATCTGCCGGTAAATTTTTAAGGTAATTGTTCAAATCGTCACCAGCTAAAGGAAGTTGTTTTCCATCAATATAAATCCTAACCCCAGATCTTCCCAAAACATTTATATTGTCTTGATTGTCCACTGAAACTGAAGGTGCTTTCTTTAGCAATGTTAACGCATCAGAACCAACACTATTAATTGTTCCCTGAACATTAAAGATCGTTCGGTCTGGCTTCACTTCAACCATTGACCGCTCAGCGCTTACCTCAAATTCCTTTAATTCTTCGGCTTGCTCGGCAAAGTTTAATAGTTTTAAATCTAAGGTTTCATTGACCCCAACCGTTAAGTTGGGCTTAACTAAATCAGGCATCCCAACAAATGTTGCTTTTAAAAAATAGTTTCCTGCTTTAATATTTTGAAGGTGAAAGGTTCCTGAAGCATCCGTAGTTTCTACTTTAACCATAGTACTATCGGACAAATTATAAAGAGCAACATTGGCAAAAGAAACAACCTCACCAACATCGTTTTTAAGCAAACCTTTTATACTTGATTGTGAAAACAAATTAGACCCTAAAACCAACAATATGGAAACAAATAATACTCTCATTTTTCAAATGTAGACATCCAAGCTCCGGTTTTAGGGCAAAAAATGATAAACGGCTAAATCACCACCATCATTGGTCAATAATTAATGTTATTTATGATGAGCGGATATATAGATAGCTTATTGGCGCTCTATTTTTTGACAAAAAAAAAGCCCCATATAAATATGAGGCTTTTAAATAAAGAAGGAAAATTTCTACTACTCTACCACGATTTTAAAATTCTCAACTCCTTTTTTTCCTTTTAATTTCAAATAATAAATACCTCTACCAAAACCTTCTGTTGACAAACTGAAACGAGAAGAAGATAGACTTTCATTTTTAATCACTCTTCCCTGAACATCAACTACAATATAACTATCAACTACAAAGCTAGACACTATATTAATTTGCTTATTACTCTCTATTGGATTAGGATATATAACCACCTTGTTTTCGATAGAATTCTCTATTACTATAATTTCGCTAAGGGTTCTCTTCCCATCAAAATCAACCTGCACCAACCTGTAATAGGTTTGTTCAGCTGAAACATTATAGTCAGTAAGACCATAGGTGTTTACTTCACTGCTAAACCCGTTACCCTCAACTCTTCCTATGCTATTAAAAGTATGCCCATCAACAGAAGATTCTACCTGATAATGGCTGTTACTAATTTCGGTTAATGTAGTCCAGTTCAATACATTATTTCCTGAGAGGTTGTAGCCTTCAAAACTTATAATTTCTACTGGTAGCGGAGCTGGAGTAAAGAAAGGACAGCCTCCATTGTACAATACTGTTGAGCTTCCTAAAGCATAAACTTCTAATTGACACAATTCAACCCCACCACAACCATGCTTATCTCCTCCTGCCGATTGATCGATAACCTCAATAAAGTAATAAATTCTATTACTTGCTTCTGATCGAGTTAAATTATATACATTTCGTTGACCTGTAAACCCTGCGGCACAACCATGTGTGTTAGAAGGAATAGAAACAGAGCTAACAGTCCCAATACTATTCCTATCAATTTGACATGGATGATCGTAATCATAGGCATACCCTTCTCCTTGCTCTCCCCCACTTTCTGTGTCTGCTTGCCACACATTTAAATCAACGTCCACTCCATCTCCGGTAGCTTCTATTTGATAGTTCCCGGTAGCATCTACTTCAAATTTATAAATTGCCTGACAATCTCCTTCGCAGCCTGTTATTTTAGTCGGCTTAACCGCTGTTCCTGTACCACAAATACTAGAATTGTCTTCCCCTGGATTTAATACTGCTATTTTAAACTGTTCATTGCTTCCAGCTTTTTTACCAATACTGGTTCTAGCTGCAGAAGCAAAATCTATTTGCAAATAATACTCTTCTCCAGGCACCAAATGTCCAAATTGAAAGAATTCATAATCAGCTGCATAAGTTACTGATCTATCTTGAGGATCTAGCACCGTTCTCCTATCAGAACCTCCATCTACACCAACAACGTCATCCCAAAGCTCTACCTCAAAACCATCTCCACTAACAGACTCTATGTAAACTGTTACAAAACTTAAATTTTGAGTAGCTGCTGGATAAATGCCTCCATTTGCGCTTGGAGCAGTAAACTTAAACCACACATCATCATTAAATTCAGATACTGTTGCTCCATCACCAGAATAGACTGTTAAGGCACTTGTGTTTAAATCTGTTAATACTGATAGCCCATATGCATCACTAACATAATCGTTACAAGGTGCAGGATCCCCTGATATAATTGCATCAACCGTAAAATCGGATGTTGATGTTGATGAAGAGGTGTTGTTTACTATTCTTAAGTAATAAGTAGCTCCAGGTGTTAAATTACTATAGCTTACATTACTACTGTTGTTTATGGTTTTTCCACAATCTATTTGTGTGTTGCAATCCGAATACAATTCTAAATAGGCATTTTTGGTTCCAATTCCACTTGAGGTATTTAAACCAGACACCGAAATCTCTAAAGACCTAACTTCAGTAGAAACAGTTGGAGCCCCTCCTCCACAAACAGACCCTGGCATAGTAAACTTATACCACAAAGCTGCCCCATAATAAGCATTACTAACAACCGAGCTATACGAGGAAGCACCACACATAATTAAAGCAGGAACACATTCCATTTGAGCTTTTGTAAAATTCCCTATTTGACTGCCACTAGAAACATCTAAGGCATTTGCACAAGTGCTGTTGGCTAATATTGTAGTTGTACTTGTAACTCCTGTTAGGGCAACATTCAATTGATCTCCGCTTGGGTCGGTAGTTGTTTCAACTATTCGCAACAAGTAATCGCTTGTTCCTAAATTAAAGTCTATTCCGTTTTCTAAATCAGTATCATCTAGTCCAGTTTTAGAACAATACAAGGAAAGATTGCTACAATCTAAGCCTGATACTGAAGGATATTCATACAAATAGATTGCTGCCACACCATCCCAGCTTGGTGTAGCGGCAGAAGTAGAAATGTTAATTGATTGGTTTGAATTATGATCAATGGCATACCACAAATCTTTTCCAGCAATAGAACCTGCCCCTGAAGAACTAGCAAAACTCATATCTAATGTTTCTGTTCCATTATCTAAATCATATCCAGGCAAGCTATTCTTAAAATGAGCGCAAGCATTATTTTCAGCAGTCCGTTGGGCAGAAATTGTGAAATCGCATACTGCATTCCCACTACCTGCAGTCAATCGAAGGTAATAATCTGCTCCTCCACCAGACAATAGATACGTAAATGTATGGCTAACTGACGAATTTGTTCCACTACTTGTAATTGTAGCACACTCTTCCCACGCATTTGAAAACGCTCCTGTCAATAAAGACGCAACAACCTCATCTGTAGCATCGGCAAAATCGATGGTAATTTCTAAATAAGTGCTCGGGTCTGAAGCTCCAGTAGTCACTTTATACCACAAATCTTTTGACTCTTGAGCTATAGCACAAGCATCTCCTGTTTCGGATGGCTCAGCCTCAACATTAGCTGAACACAAATTACCAGTACTTGATGCCCCATCTATCTCTATTGCATCATCATCAACATCATTGGGTTGTGGAGCTGATGCACAAATTGTAAAATCAAAAGCAGTCATTCCAGCACAACCAGTATTGTCGTCAAAATTAATAGGAAGCACCCTAATATATATCGGAGCCATGCTCTCTGCTGCCAAACCGGTTATGGTATGCGAAGTAACCGTTTGATCAAAGAAAGAGCAGACAAAATTCCCCGTTGTTGTTGCAACATTATTACTTGCATTAGCCCCTGGGTTACCAGTATGCAATACATAACCTACTATTTCTTGCGCTCCAAGCCCAGTAATGGTCAAGGTCATTTCATCTGTTCCATCTGGCAAGTCAACCTGATACCATAAATCCACCCAATTGGTATTGTTATCGAAATTTGAGGCACTACAATCTCTAATGTAGTTATTTCCCGTTGAGCCACCAGCACCACCATCATCACATGAAGGAGAAAAACCTGATGCAGCTCCAACTGTTGCAGTTGTAAAATCTCCAGGACTACATATTCCAAGTATATCTGGTGCGCTTGCACTCCAACTATCAGATCCATTACAGATTTCTAATGTAGCAAATGAAGTTTCACAAGAAACAAAACCTGGACCAGTAGCTCTAACATCTATACTATGACTTCCGGTTGCATATCCTGAAAAAGTGTACAAGTTAGACAGTGTTGCGCTCGCCTGTACCAAAGCGTTGTCTATATAAATTTCGGCTCCAGTTCCAGAACCAAAATTGCTTACAGTAACTTCAATATCATAAGTAAAGGAACTACAATTTAAGTTGGAAGAGTTAACTGTAGCTGAAGGTGTTGTTGAGCAGTTACAAGATTCCGTTAATGTTCCGGAAGCAATATCACAACCTGAATATGAAGCACCATTTACTTGAATTGTTTTGTTTACTCCTGCGGTAAACGGTCCAGCAGTATATGTTCCTGTTCCAGCATTGGTTTGATAGGTTGTCGTTCCATCGGTAACATCTACTCCAGTAGCATCTCCTAAAGCACTTACATTAACATCTATAGAAAACTGTCCATTATTACAATCAGGAACTACGGTAAAAGTTGCTGTTGGTGCATCGCACGCTATCACACCAGTAAGTAATATATCATCTAATGATAAATCACTATTAAAACTACTTCCCTCTACTCCTCTAAATCGAATAACTGTTGTTGCACTTGCATAAGCTGTCAAATCTACTGTAACCAGTGTCCATGCTCCATAATTTTCTGAAGGAATATTATCTCCCAGTATTTCAACATCAGTGGTAAAATTAGCTCCACCATCTGTTGACACATCTATATGCATCAATGAAAACTCACTTAATGAGGTAAGAATTGGACTGACTGAGCCATCATTATTAAACATATAAAATGTTAAGGTAGGAACATAACCTGCTAGGTTTAAGGATGGAGTTAAGAGGTGTCTAGCTCCATTTCCATCAGAATCATCTAACTGAGCAAAACAGCCTGACCCTGAAGTATTATCTACTCCCGGCCCTCTTCCCGGATCTGTTGTTGCATAATCCCAACTCACCCCTCCTGTAGAAGACCATCCCGTGGGTATTGCACAAGAAGAAGTGCTAAAGTTTTCAGTTAGAAATGTAGTTTGGCTTTGTAACTTATAGTTAACAATACAAAATACTATTACAAAAAGCATTTTTAGTTTTAGCAATTGTTTTGCTAATACGAAACGCATATTTTTAATGTTAGGCTTAATCATGTGGTAGATGAATTAAATTTAAAAATAAATTTACCTCAAAAAGCAGCAACTAGAAGGTTTTTACACTCCAAATGAGTATTAATTCGCGAATTAGTACAAATAACACACCAATTTAGACCTACCATCACTGCCTGAATTGTTAATTAACAAAAAGTGGCCATCCTTTCAAACAACCACACACCCTAGCCTTAACATCTATTGGCTAAAAACTTAACGAAATATACGCGCGACAATTAAAACCGTATAAGAGGTTAGGTTGCCCGATTGTAAATAGTGGACTAAGAAGCAATATGAAGATGAGTTTTTTCAATTTTAATAACGAAAAAACATGCTCAAACATCAAGACAACAAAAAAATGGCCGCTCTTAAAAGAGACGACCATTTGTCATTCAAACAAGTGCTACTACCCACTTCTTGAATTTGCTTACAAAAGTGCTACTACCCACTTAAGAAGCCTTATCTAACCTATTAACTAAACCACTCCAGTTATCTCAACCAGTGTAATATTTTCTTATTTCTTCATAAGCTTATGGTACTGCTTACCTTGATCAGAAGTCACTTCTAAAAGGTACAATCCTGCACTACCGCTTAAGTTAATTTTATGAGTTGTTGCTCCATTAGCATTAGCACTATAAACCAATTTTCCGGCTACATTATAAATACTAATGCTTGCATTAGTCAATTCATTTAATGAAACTGTTAACGCTCCATTGTTTGGATTTGGATATACACTCACTGCTGTTTTATTTACTTCGTTTTGAGTAATACCTACAGTTACTTGCTGACAGTTAATACCTGCAACCCAGTTAGCATTTACATCCATATTCGAAAACGTTCCATCATAACCATTAGATGTTAAATCATGTGTTGTTCCAGTACCTGCCCCCACTTCAAAATGTTGAAACATAACTAATCCAGCTTCTGATCCAGTAAGACAAGAATCTTTGTATTGTGCAATTTGAGCAGCTGTACGAGAAGTATTCCAAAATCTAACGTCATCCAAATCACCAGCATAAACATACCCTTCTACATCATTTCCATACTGGAACAAACCTGCAGACGCCAAGCTTAAGTTAGGAATGTTTGCCGCAGTATCCAATACTCCATCAACATAAAAGAAAGCTGAATCTCCTTTTACCACGCCAGCTAAATGATGGTAAGCACCGTCATCTATTAAGTTTTTAGAATAAAGGTATTCTCCAGAACTTGCTTGAGTTGTATCTCCAATAAACCAAAGACCATAACCTTCATCATCTGTACCCAACCAATACCCTCTGTAAATTGAATTAATATCTAAATCCATATTAGTTACTACTGCTTGATAATCAAGCACTGTATTCATTTTTACTTTTGCCTCTATTGTTACATTACCAGTTACATTAAATGGTGCAGAAGAAGAAAAGTTTACTTGATCGTCAACACCATCGAAGGTAATTGCCGTTTGCGCCTGAACTGACACAGCTAGTAAACAAGAGATAATAATTGGATAGATTCTTTTCATAGTTTTTCGTTTTATATTATTAATTAATGACAAAAGTATACTAGGCAGGCTGTAAACCAACAAAAACACCGTTAACATAGTGTTAACATGTTGTTGAGAATCGATATTAACCTGTTAACATGAAGTCAACCAAGCCAAAATAATACTAAATAAATTTATTAAGGTAATCTGACATTTCGATGTCTGCAGGGATGCCCATTTTGTGTTTAAGCCTATTCTTAGTAACTCTTGCAGAAGCAGGACTCACATTTCGGTTAATGGATATTTCTTTGTTTGACATCCTCATCACCACCATAGCGGCTAATTTAACTTCCAAATCATTCAACTCTGGATGTTTAATTTTTAATTCATTGTAAAAATTATTACTTAATCCCCCCATTTGATTTTGAAGTTCTGCTTGGGTAGATTTTATCTCCAATTCATTCTGAATAAACATTTCCATATTCATTAAGTCAGATTTGGAAACTTGCTCTAATTCAGCAAGTTTTTTTAAAATCTTTTCTGAAAAATCTTTTTTACTAATTAACTCTAAAGAAAGTTCTTGCACACTTCGCTTTTCTGCCATTACTTTTAATGCCAAAATCTCCCGCTCATTTGTTGCAGCATCTAGGTGGGCTTGTTTTAAAGAAGCTTTTTTAGACTGAACTGCTTTGTACCTCAAAAAGAGCAATAGCATAATAACAAACAAGGCAAATACCCCCAGAACAACAATACCTTTTTCTAATACTTCTTTTTGTTCCTCTGCATCTAATAGCTTTTGGTTTATTGCCTTTAAATTTTCCCATTCATAATGAATAAACTCTTTGTACCTTGCTCCATCACCTCCAAATTGATACAATGCCACCAAGCCTTTTTCAGCACCTGTTAAGTCACTCTTTAAATTTTGAGCCACTTCAGATTCGGATAAAGCACGAGCCCACAAGCTAATCTCTTCAATTTCTCCCTGAAAGAAATAAGACCAGATATCGGTTCCAATGTAAAAAACTCCATCCGATAAAATACTTGGAGCTGGCATTGAAAGTTCATTTTCCAAGACCCCATCAACATATATTTTTGCTATTGAAACCCCACCAACAAAACTAACAACACCAGAAACATGGTGCCACTCCCCATCATCAATTAACGAAGTACCAGAAACATCATAACCAGTCTGACCTATCTTTGCACATCCCACAGACAGATATGCATGTCCTGAAGTATCAACCCCCAACCAGTAGCCTTGGTAGTTACCGCTTTTATTCTCAATAAGATTTCCAGCGAGTGGATAATCATCTATAATGTTTGTTGTTTTAAATTTTGCAGCTATGGTTAATTCTCCAGAAATAGCAAAAACTTGTGATTTACCAAAGTCTTCGTAGTTACCAGAACCATCAAAAGTAAGCGCTGTTTGTGCACCTAGCGATGCCACCATCATTACCAAGACAAGTGTTGTATAGAATTTCTTCATCCCTTCTTCTATATATCGCGTGTTTTTTGTCAAGTTATACTACTGGTTGAGAGGTGAAATTAATAAAAAAACTCTAACTCAGATGCAAGAAACAAAACTGATAACTATTGAAACATGACCAAAAAGAAACCTCGAAAAAAAGCTCACTACTTATAAAGAAAAATTAAACTTTAACACCAACAACACAAATATCATCCACTTGCTCTAAGTCACCCATCCATTCATTTAACGTAGAATATAATTGAGATTTTTGATCTTCCATTTTGGAAGCTTGAAATGATAACAAAAGATTTCTAAACCGATTGTATCTGAATTTTTTCTCTTTAGGTCCACCAAACTGATCAGGATAACCATCAGAGAAGACATAGAAAGCATCACCTTTTTCCAACTGCATGGTATGGGTTGAAAAAGCTGTTCTATGATCGAAAAGCCCAATAGGTTGCTTATCTGCTTTAACCTCAAAAAGGTTATAGTCTTTTAGATGGTATGATGGATCCATCAATACTCCATCCATATTTAACTTACTTTGCTTACTAATAACATACAAAGGATTGTTTGCTCCAGAATAGGAAAGCATCCCATTCTTTTTATCATAAGAACAAAGCGCAATATCCATCCCATCCTTAACTTCATTGCTATTATCTTGATTAAGCGTATCAACAACTAGTTCGTTCAATTTATCTAAAATTTCTCCAGGTTTTGAAAGTTTAAACTCATTAATGGCTCTATTTAACCCGGTATTTCCAACAATACTTACAAAAGCCCCAGGAACACCATGCCCAGTACAATCTACAGAAGCAATTAGGGTTTTATCGGCCGTTTCGCTCATCCAATAAAAATCACCACTAACAATATCCTTAGGCATAAACAACACAAAGTGATCAATAAAGCTCTCTGCAATTCGTTTTGAAGAAGGTAGAATTGCTTGTTGAATTTTTTGAGCGTAATTAATACTATCCAAAATATTTCTACTCTTTTCTTCAATGATTTCATTCTTTTCCAAAATCTGAATGTTTGCAGCTCTAATTTTTAAATATGAATATATACCTACTAAAATGATAATTGCACAAATTGTGAAAAACCACCATGTAAGCCAAAAAGGAGGTCTAATAGTAAACTTAAAAGTTGTTGGAAATTCATTCCAAATGCCATCTCCATTAGACGATTTTACCATAAACTCATAATCTCCATGAGGTAGATTAGAATAAATAGCCTCTGTTTTAAATGTTGATTTCAGCCAACCTTTATCCAAGCCTTTTAACTGATATTTATACTTTATATTAGATGAATTGGTATGACTGACACCTATAAAATGAAAAGCAAGGTAATTTTTGTCGTAATCTAACTCCAAATCTATGGGCTTATTATCTCTAGTAACTGAATCTGCATAAAGTGACCAGTCTGTTTTTTGAGAAAATAAATCTATTGATATAATTCTGGTATTTGCTTCATTCAAATTGGCCTTGTCATATTTTGGCTGATAAACAATTAAGCCATTATCGGTACCAAAAAGCAACTTACCTTTTTCCGTTTTGGTTAATGAATTCAAACAACATACCTGACTAACAAAACCTTCGTCAGGCCCATACTTTTTAACCTCTTTTAATTTTCCATTTTCAAAAACAAGCTTATTTACACCATTAGACATTCCTGTCCACATGTTCCCCAAGTCATCTACAACAAGTGAGTAAATATTATCTGAACTTAAGCCATCTTTTTCGGCATATCTTTCAAACTTGTTGTAATCATATCTATACAGCCCAGAAGAAGTTCCTATCCACAAATTACCTTCATTGCTCAAAAGCGTTCTTACACGCCCCTTTAAAATCCCATCCTTATCATTAAAATGTCTCACAGAACTACCATCAAACATAATTAAACCTTCGTCTGTTCCGAACCAGAATTTCCCATCCTTATCTTCATAAATATCAAAAACAACCTTAGATGTGATAATGTTTTTTTTGAAAGGCAGCACTTTTGTACCCTCCAACTTTGCAACCCCACCCTTTGTCCCAAACCAAATATCTCCTTTACTATCCTTAAAAATTTTATAGCAATACATAAACTCTAATTCATCTACATTTTCTACAGGATGAATTTTCCCACCTTCAATGTAAACGATTCCATAATTGGTTCCTACCCATAATTTTTTACCATCCTCGAGCAAAGAGTACACTTCTTCACTTGGCAAACCATTTTGCTCACTATACAATTTAAGAACACCTTTATTATCTGAAAGCAATCCTCTATCAGTACCTATCCACAAGGCACCATCACTTGTTTTATATAGTGACGAAACATCACCATTGTCTAATTCAGGCTTAGAATACTTATAAAATCTTTCACTCGATAGCATGGATGCACCTTTCTCCTTACTGATAAACCAAAGGTTATTTTCAGCATCATTAAAAATTTTCCAAATATCATTATTAACAAGTCCGTTACCCATAGTATAATGATGGAACTCATTCCCATCATATTTAAACACTCCTCTACTTGATGCGACCCACATATTATTGAATTGGTCAATTTCTGCTCCATAATAAGCAACTATATCATTAAAATAATTGGGAAGCAACTCTTGAAAACTGTCATTTTTCATTTTGTAGATTCCCTTGTGACAAAAAACATGTAATTTATTATTAGCGTCTTCTTTTACCGAGTACACATATTTGGAAGCAAGCCCTTCCGTCTCCGAAAAATTACGCACCCTGTCATTTTTGAGGCTAAATAAGCCATGACTTAATGTGCTAAACCACAATACCTCTTTGGTGTCTTTATAAATGCTTATTACGAGTGCTTTATCAAGCAACTCATCCTTCTCTAGCTTTGATATTTTTCCATTTTTAAATACGGATACTCCTTCACCTGTTCCCAAGTATGCAGTATTTTCATCATCAAAAAAAACGGTGTATACCCTGGTATGTGACAAGCCATCTTCTACAGAGTAATTTTTATAGGTATATCCATCAAAAATGGACAACCCATTATTGGTACCTATCCATAAATTGCCTTTTTTATCCTTTTCAATACAGTAAACTATATTATCTGCAAGTGAATCTTTTATGGTAATATAGTCATAGCTCGAACCGTCATAAGTAGTTATCCCTCCATTATTAGTTCCAAGCCATATCACCCCATTGTTATCTTGCTCTATAGAAAGTAACATAGACTGAGACAAACCACTTTCTACCGAAAAAGTTTTAAAGGGGAGAACTTGACTTTTTAACGGATTTAAAAAGGCCAGTACTGCTAACAGACAAATGGTTTTTAATAGGGTTTTCATAATTAATTTAAACTTCCACTAAATAACAAAAAAGCGACAATTTTTTGTCGCTTTTTTGTTATTATTTATTCCTTTTCAAGAATTATTCCTTAATCATCCTAATTACTTGCTCTTCTTCATCTACCCTAACTTTAAGTATATAAACTCCCGATGGTATTTGGGTGTTGCTATAATTAAAGGTATGAGCTCCTTGAACTAATTCCGTATTTACAACTTCT
>CAJQON010000051.1 GCA_905479995.1 uncultured Flavobacteriales bacterium
TTCTTATCGAGCCCCATATTATAAAGCCTGTCGATAAACTCTTGAGGTCGTCCCAAATAATGTTTATTTATAATTTTTGAAACCAACACATTGGATGAAACTTCAAACCCACGCTTAACCGAAATGGCTCCATAACCACCAACATGAGAATCCTTCATAACGGCATCGTAAAACTTAGTTCTCCCATTCTCCGTATCTACCATGTCATCCAGATCAAAATAACCATCTTCAAACCCAACCATTAAGGAAGCCAACTTAAAGGTTGAGCCTGGCTCTGTAGCTGCACCAATTACAAAGTTGTATTTCTCAGAATAGGTGCCATTTTTATTTTTTTGAAGGTTTGCAATAGCTTTAACCTCTCCTGTTGCAACCTCCATTAAAGCAACACAGCCATAATCGGCACCATGTTTTGCCAATTGTTTCTGCAATGCATTATTGGCAACATCCTGAATATTTACATCTATTGTTGTGTAAACATCACTACCATTTACAGACTCTTTACCATCACTATCATCTATTGGCATCCAAACACCACCGGCAATTTTTTGCTCCCACCGCTTTCCTTTTACACCACTCAACTCTTTAGAATAAGCTCCTTCTAAACCAACTGGCTGAACTCCATCACGTTCATAACCTATAGTTCTTGCTGCCAATATTTTAAATGGCCGCTCTCTTTTATTCAGTTGCTCTTTAATTAAACCACCCTTGTAACGTCCCTTTCTAAATATTGGAAATTTTTCTATTAACTTCAGATCGGTAAACTTTACATTCCGCTTTATTAAATGATATCGTTTTCCTTGTGCTCGAGCATTTCTTAATTCGCTTGCATACTGCACACTACTTTTACCATCAAACAATAAGGACAATTGATACCCTAAAGAATCTACATTTTCTTCAAAAAAGTTGTCTGAGATTGCTTCAGCCCTGGTATCAAATCGAACTTCATATTTTGGTATTGAGGTAGCCAACAAACTTCCATCTAGCGCATAAATATTCCCTCTTACCGCATCAATTTCATTAAACTTCCTAGTGAGTTGTTCTTCACGACTTTTCCATTTAGACCCTTGAATAACCTGAAGGTTAATAGCCTGACCAATTATAATAAGCGCAAACAAGCAGATCATCCCATAGATGAGATATACCCGAGAGAATATAGTATTTGTTTGCTCTTTCATTTTAATTTAACACTGCTATTTTTTCCATTTCTTCTTCGCTCAACACAATTTTTGTTGGCGGAATTACAGATTCAATAATTTGAAGCGAATCAGTTGCCTGAGCCACTTGCGATTGTTTACTGTTATAATTTAAGTCTGATTTTATGGTAATGTATTCTGCACGCAAAGCTTTAAGCTCATTGCCCACACGATGAAGATCTACAACAGTACGTTGAGCCAAATAACCATTAGCTATGTACATTAATCCAAAAAAAGTTAAGAAAAATATGAAGGGCAGCGATTTAACCACATTGTCGCCAGACAAGAAGTTACCAGAAAAAACAGTCGCCAAGGACTTTGAAACTGAACCAGCTTCTTTTTTTTCTTTTGGTTTTTTTTCTTCTTTAAAAGTATTCACCTACTCTTTCATAGTTTTTCGGCAATTCGAAGTTTTGCACTTCTTGCCCTGTTGTTTATTATTATTTCTTCTTCGCTCGGAAGAATTGGTTTTCTATTTATTTGTTTGAACTTTAATTGAGGGTTTCCAAAAAAATCCTTTTCAACTTCACCTTCAAACTTCCCCTTTCGTATAAAGTTCTTTACTAATCTATCTTCTAATGAATGGTAAGTAATTACTGACAACCTGCCACCAACTTTAAGCACTTCGTAACTTTGCTCTAACATATCTTTTAGCGCACCCAACTCATCGTTTACCTCTATTCTTAACGCCTGAAAAACTTGCGCTAAGTACTTGTTTCTCAATTTTCCAGGAATATAAGCCTCCACCAACTCCACCAACTCTTGCGTTGTTTCTATCGGACCGCTCTCTCTTCTTCCTATAATTTCAAACACCAATTGCTTGGCATTTTTAATTTCTCCGTATTCTTTAAAAATTCGAATCAGCTCTTGTTCTTCATAATTATTAACCACATCTGCCGCAGTTAATTCACCTGACTGGTTCATTCTCATGTCTAACGGACCTTCAAATCGAATAGAAAACCCTCTTTCCCCCTCATTAAACTGGTGAGATGAAACTCCTAAATCTGCAAGAACTCCATCTACTGGAACAGCTTTATAAAATTTTAGGAAATTCTTCAAGTACCTAAAGTTCTGTTTCACTAGTTCAAATCGACCATCATCAATTGCATTAGCTTCAGCATCAGCATCCTGATCAAAACCAAACAATTTCCCATCATCATTCAATTGTTTCAAAATTTCTTTTGAATGACCACCACCACCAAAAGTTACATCAACACAAATCTCACTACCCGATATATTTAAACCGTCTATCGACTCACTTAACAAAACCGGATCATGATAACTCATCTTCACCATCTTTAGAAGAACCGCCCATCACCTCTTCTGCCAAGGCTGCAAATTCATCTGGTTCATCAGTCAATAATCCGTTATAAGTTTCCTTATCCCAAACCTCTATTCTATTTCCATAAGCAAACAACACTACCTCTTTGGCAATATTTCCATAAGACAACATTCGTTTAGGAAACAATAATCGGCCAGTTCCATCTAAGCCCATTTCAGTTGCTCCTCTATAGAAATACCGGATAAATTCTCGGTTTTTCTTTACATACTGATTCAGCTTATTCACTTCTTCGCTTATGTACTTCCAATCATTTTTTGGATATAGCACTAGGCATTTCTCAAAACCTCGATTCATTACAAACTGCTCTTCTGCTGCAGGATCCAATTGCTTACGAAGACTCGAAGGAAGCATCAATCTCCCTTTTGCGTCTAGCTTACATTCGAATTCTCCAATGAAATTTGTCATTACAATCTGCTAATTATCAAGCGTTTATTTTTACCAAAGGGTAAATATAATTCATTTTTTACCACAACTTACCACTTTCTACCACTTTGTTGATAACTTTTGAACGCTCTGAGACTAGTTTTAGTATTAAAAGGGAGTAAAAATGAATAAAAACAAGCCTTTTAGATAGAGATAAAAAGTGGGAAGAAAAGTGGACTTGGTTTATAACTTAAATGGGTAGTTTTACAGCAAATAAGAGGAGATGATAATTAAGACAGCAGAATTTGTAATTAGTAACACTAAACTATCATTATGCCCAGATCCAGATAGGGCCGAGTATGCATTTATAGGTCGCTCGAATGTAGGAAAGTCATCGTTAATCAATTACATCACCAACCACAAAAAACTCGCTAAAACTTCTGGAACACCTGGGAAAACGCAACTAATTAATCATTTTATGATTAATGACGAATGGTATATGGTAGATTTACCTGGGTTTGGTTATGCTAAAACATCAAAAGTAAACCGCCAAAAATGGGAGGCTTTTATTGCAGAATACATCCTATTTAGAGAGAATTTACTGAACTTATTTGTTTTAATAGACTCAAGACTGGAGCCTCAGAAAATTGATTTAGAATTTATGGAATGGTTGGGCGAAAAAGGGATCCCTTTTGCCATTGTATTTACTAAAACTGACAAACTAACGAGTTCTAAATTGAATAAAAACTTGCTAGCCTATAAAAAAGAAATGCTGAAAGTTTGGGAAGAAATGCCCATCAATTTTGCAACTTCTTCAACTGGAAAATCTGGTAAAGAACCCATTCTAAATTACATTGAAAGCATTAATGCAGGTTATGCAGAAAAGTAAAGTTTCACGCATTTTTAACTTAGCCTAAACATGCTACAGAAATTAAATTGGGAAGCACACTCTAATGATGACCGAAACAAAACAATTGAAGCAGTAAAGGATTGTCTTTCATCGAATGATGCTTGCATTCTGAATTTTAATATGTTTTCTGATTTAGCCTTAAGCTTAAGTCTAGAAGTTGAGGAAAATAAAATCTTGGCACTACACCTTTCCTTATCAAAACTCGTTAATCTTTCTGATATGGAAATAGTTCAAATTAATCCCAACTCAAAAAAAGAGTGGCTTATATTTTTAAACATTGCTTTTGGCAAGGGTACAAGAGAATTAAAAAATAAAATCCCATCAGTCCCAGGTTAACAAACGATTAAGCCACCTTTAATTTACCTAGTTTAGATTTATTAAATTTATTTTTAGCAAAAGCTAAAGTAATTTTATGCTCTTTTTTTTCTTCTGAAGGTAAATCATACATAGCATCCAACATAATTGCTTCGCAAATAGATCGTAATCCCCTAGCTCCTAATTTGTATTCCAACGCCTTTTCTACAATAAAGTCAAATACACCTTTATCAAAAGAAAGCTTTACTCCATCAATTTCAAATAGCTTAACATATTGCTTAATGATTGAGTTTTTTGGCTCGGTCAATATTCTTCTTAACGCATCTTCTTTTAAAGGATTTAGGTGTGTTAAAACAGGCAATCGCCCAATTAACTCAGGTATTAAACCAAATGACTTTACATCTTGAGGGGCTATATACTGAAGCATATTTTCTTCATCCAACTCTTCTTTATCTATCGATTTATAACCGATAGCTTGAGTTTGTAATCTGTTGGCAATTTTTCTTGTAATACCATCAAAAGCACCACCACATATAAACAAGATGTTTTTAGTATTCACTTGAACCATTTTTGCATCAGGATGTTTTCTTCCACCTTCTGGAGCAACATTAATAATAGAATCTTCCAACAGTTTTAACAAAGCTTGTTGTGTACCCTCTTTAATGTCTCTCGTTATAGATGGATTGTCTCCTTTCCGAGAAATCTTATCAATTTCATCAATAAAAACAATTCCTCTTTCAGCCGACTCAACATTGTAGTTAGAAGCTTGCAATAATCTTGACACAATACTTTCTACATCTTCACCAACATAACCTGCTTCTGTAAAAACAGTAGCATCAGCAATACAAAACGGTACGTGTAAAATTTTGGCTATGGTACGTGCCAATAAAGTTTTACCTGTCCCAGTTTCACCTACCAACAAAATATTCGATTTTTCTATTTCAACTTCTTCGCCTTCTTGAGGCTCTTGCAACAATCTTTTGTAATGGTTATAAACAGCTACAGATAGCACTTTCTTAGCATCCTCTTGCCCAATAATAAACTCATCTAAATGTGCTTTTATTTCCTTAGGTTTTAATAATTCTATTTGACCTTTAAGGTCGGTTGTAGATTTATCGGAAGCTTCCTCTTTTACAATAGTTTGTGCTTGAGAAATACAATGGTTACAAATATGGCCAGTAACCCCAGCGATCATAACATCTACTTCATTTTTTTTGCGCCCACAAAAGGAACATTTTACTTGTTGTTCATCCATGGTACAAAGGTACTAAAAGCGATTTATGTTACAAACAAAGAACCCGCTACGAGAGCGGGTTTTTATTAGGCCGAAACCATTGCTTTACTATTGACTATATTTTCAACGAAGTTGTCGAATAAATAACGTGAATCATGAGGGCCTGGAGAAGCTTCTGGATGATATTGAACAGAGAATATTGCTCTGTCTTTGAATCTTATTCCTGCCAAGGTATCGTCATTTAAATGCTTGTGGGTTATTACAATATTAGCATTTCCATCTGCAGATTCTGTATCTACAACAAAACCATGATTTTGTGAGGTAATTTCTCCTTTACCAGTTTCTAAGTTTATAACAGGATGGTTACACCCTCTATGTCCATTAAACATCTTTGTTGTTGTTAATCCACTTGAAATGGCCAATATTTGGTGCCCTAAACAAATTCCAAATACAGGAAGACCTGCTTCAGTAATTTGTTTACTGTTTCTATTTGTTGTGTCATTACGGATGGATCTCCAGGGCCGTTAGACAACATAAATGCATCAGGGTTCCAACTTTTCATTTCTTCTATTGAAGCGTCCATAGGAAAAACCTTTAAGTAACAACCTCTTTCTGCTAGGCAACGTAATATATTTTTCTTTACACCTAAATCCAAAACTGCTACTTTATGTTCAGCATTTTCATCACCAACAAAGTACGCTTCTTTTGTTGCTACTTTAGAAGATAATTCTAATCCTTCCATTGATGGCACTTGAGCCAATTTGGTTTTTAATTCTTCTACATTAAATGTTTCAGAAGATATAATAGCATTCATTGCTCCTTTATCTCTAATGTGTCTCACCAACATTCTAGTGTCTATATCAGAAATGGCTACAATTTTTTGGTGCTCAAAATATTCTTGTAAAGAAGTATCTGCTGCATCTCTAGAAAACATGTCAGAAAATTTTTTACAAACTAATCCTGATATGTTTACGTTGTCCGACTCAACTTCTTCTTTTGTTGTACCATAATTACCAATATGGGCAGTTGTAGCAGTTAGTATCTGTCCGTAATAAGAAGGATCTGTAAATATCTCTTGATATCCAGTCATTCCTGTATTGAAACAAATTTCACCTGTAGTTGTACCGACTAAACCTGCTGCATTTCCATGCATAATAGTTCCGTCTTCTAGTACTAAAATTGCTTTGTTTGACGTCTCACTCATAATTGTTATTGTATAAAAAAAGGATAGAGTAAAATTACTCTATCCTTATCTATTTTTCTAAAAAAGTTATCAAACTTTATTCCTCTTTCTTTTCTTCAGAATCGTCAGCCTCCTTATTCGGAGCATCTTTTTTCTTTTCTACTTCTGGAGCAGTTTCCTCTGTAGCTTCAGCTTTCACTTCAGCAACAACTTCTTCTGCTACTACATCTTCTACAACTTCAGCTTTAGTATCCGCTTCCGAAGGAGCTTCAGCAGCTGGTGCAGCAGTAGTTTCTGTCTTCTTGGCTCCACCTCTTCTCTTACGAGTCGATTTTTTAGGTTTAGTTTCTTTCAACATGTTTTCGTTGTAGTCTACTAATTCTATAAAACACATTTGAGCGTTATCACCAATTCTAAAACCAGTTTTTAAAATTCTAGTGTATCCTCCAGGTCTATCAGCTATTTTAGTAGATACGTCTCTGAATAATTCAGTTACCGCTTCTTTACTTTTTAAGTAGCTAAATACAACTCTACGAGAATGAGTAGAATCTGTTTTAGATTTTGTTAACAATGGTTCAACATATTTTTGCAATGCTTTCGCTTTGGCAACTGTTGTACTTACTCTTTTATGTTCGATAAGGGAACAAGCCATGTTAGCCAACATCGCTTTTCTGTGCGATGACGTTCTGCTTAAATGGTTAAATTTCTTTCCGTGTCTCATCTTTATTATTCTTTATCTAATTTGTAAGAAGCTACATTCATTCCGAATGTTAACCCTTTAACCTCTACTAATTCATCCAATTCAGTTAACGATTTTTTACCAAAGTTTCTGAACTTCAATAAGTCGTTTTTGTTAAATTGAACTAAGTCACCTAATGTATCAACGTCAGCAGCTTTTAAGCAGTTTAATGCTCTTACCGATAAGTCCATATCAATTAGTTTAGTTTTTAACAACTGTCTCATGTGCAATGAATCCTCATCAAAATCTTCAACAGCTGATTTCTCTTCTGTATCCAAAGTAATTCTCTCATCAGAGAACAACATGAAATGGTGAATTAATATTTTTGCAGCTTCTGTTAAAGCTTCTTTTGGATGAATTGACCCGTCAGAAGTAATTTCAAAAACTAATTTTTCGTAATCCGTTTTCTGTCCAACTCTGTAATTTTCAATGTTGTATCTAACATTTTTAATTGGAGTGTGAATAGAATCAATTGGAATTACTCCAATGTTTGCATCTTTTGCTTTATTTTCTTCTGAAGGAACATATCCTCTTCCTTTTCCGATGGTTAATTCTAATGTTAATTTAACATTAGTTTCCATGTTACAGATTACGTGATCAATGTTTAACACTTGAAATGCAGATGTAAATTTACCTATATCTCCAGCTGTCAATTTATCTTGACCACCTATCGTAACTAATAAAGTTTCTTTATCAGTATCTTCTATCTGTTGTTTAAATCTAACTTGTTTTAGATTTAATATGATTTGTGTTACGTCTTCTACTACACCTTTAATTGTAGAAAATTCGTGATCTACTCCTTCTATTTTCACAGAAGTTACAGCGAATCCTTCTAAAGAGTTTAACAATACTCTTCTTAAAGCGTTACCAACTGTAATACCATATCCAGGTTCAAGTGGACGAAACTCAAAAGTACCAAAATAGTCATCTGAGTTAATCATAATTACTTTATCCGGTTTTTGAAAATCTAATATTGCCATAATTTTAATCTTTTTTAAAAATTATTATTTAGAGTAAAGCTCTACTATTAATTGTTCTTTGATGTTTTCTGGAATTTGAGTTCTTTCTGGCATATTAATTAATCTACCAGTCATTTGTGTTCCATTCCATTCTAACCAATCAGAATTTACAGGGTTAGCTGCCAAAGAAGCAGTAATAGCTTCTAAAGATTTTGATTTTTCTCTTACACCAATTACATCACCTTCTTTAACTTGGTAAGATGGTATGTTTAAGATTTGACCATTAATTGTAATGTGTCTGTGCCCAACTAATTGTCTTGCACCACTTCTTGTTGGAGAAATACCTAATCGGTAAACAACGTTATCTAAACGAGCTTCACACATTTGTAATAAAACCTCTCCAGTAATTCCTCTTTTTCTAGATGCAGCTTTAAAAAGATTAGAAAATTGCTTTTCTAAAATTCCATACGTGTATTTTGCCTTTTGCTTTTCCTCTAATTGAGTAGCATATTCAGACTGTTTACCTCTTCTTTTATTAGGTCCGTGTTGTCCTGGACCGTAATTTTTCTTTTCAAGAACTTTATCAGAACCAAATATTGGCTCTCTAAATTTTCTTGCAATTTTACTTTTTGGACCTCTATACCTTGCCATTTTGTTTAAAATTTTATGAACGAGAAATTATGAATTAAGGTCAGTATCCTTCGATAATTTACCTTCTCCTTCTTGGTTATTATTATACTCTTCTTCTTTTTGGTGGACGACAACCATTGTGTGGTAATGGTGTAACATCAACTATTTCTGTAACTGTAATACCAGCATTGTGTAAAGATCTCATTGCTGATTCTCTTCCATTACCTGGTCCTTTTACAAAAACTTTTACTTTTCTTAATCCATTTTCATGTGCTTCTTTAGCACAATCTTCTGCTGCCATTTGAGCTGCGTAAGGAGTGTTCTTTTTAGAACCTCTAAAGCCCATTTTACCAGCTGATGACCAAGAAATTACTTGTCCAGTAGCATTAGTTAAACTAATGATAATATTATTAAAAGAAGCGTGAATGTGAGCCTGTCCATAAGCCTCAACTTTTACTTTCTTCTTCTTTTTTGCGTTTGTTTTTGCCATTTTATTAGCCTTTATTTATTATTTAGTTGCTTTTTTCTTGTTAGCAACAGTCTTTTTTCTTCCTTTTCTAGTTCTAGAGTTGTTCTTTGTACGTTGTCCTCTTAAAGGTAAACCAGCTCTATGTCTAATCCCTCTGTAACAACCAACATCCATTAAACGTTTAATGTTTAACTGAACTTCTGATCTAAGTGCACCTTCAATTTTGTAATCGTCAGTAATGATTTTTCTAATTTTAGATAAATCATCATCATCCCAATCTTCCACTTTCTTGCTTTCATCAATTCCTGCTGAACTCAAAATGTTTTTTGAAGTTGATCTTCCTATACCATAGATATAAGTTAATCCGATTACTCCTCTTTTGTTTTTTGGTAAATCTATACCTGCAATTCTTGCCATAATAAATCTATATAATAAAGACTATCCTTGTCTTTGTTTAAACTTTGGATTTTTCTTGTTAATTACATACAAACGGCCTTTTCGTCTAACGATTTTGCAATCTGCACTTCTCTTTTTAATTGATGCTCTTACTTTCATCTTAATTGTATTTATTTCCTCGAAAGGAATTAATTATTTATACCTAAATGTTATTCTTCCTTTTGTTAAATCGTAAGGAGACATTTCTAATTTTACTTTATCACCAGGTAATATTCTGATGTAATGCATTCTCATCTTGCCAGAAATATGAGCCGTTATTACGTGTCCATTTTCTAGTTCTACTCTAAACATAGCATTAGATAATGCTTCTGTTATTGTTCCGTCTTGCTCTATAGATGCCTGTTTTGCCATCCTTATAATTTAGTTTCTACTTTTTAATACTTCTTCTACCAGTTCGTGTGTTGATAAAACTTGTGCCTTGCCTTTTCTAATCGCTACATCATGCTCAAAGTGAGCTGATACTAAACCATCAGTAGTTATAATTGTCGACCCATCTTCATGTTGTCTAACGTTTCTTTTCCCCAAATTAATCATTGGTTCAATTGCTATAACCATTCCTTCTTTCAGTTGTACTCCCTGACCTCTTTTTCCATAATTTGGAACTTCTGGTCCTTCGTGTAATTCTCTTCCTAATCCGTGGCCTACTAACTCTCTTACTACTCCATATCCGTGATCCTCTGCATGCTTTTGAACCGCATATCCTATATCACCCACTCTATTTCCTACTACCGCTTGTTCAATCGCTAGATCTAAACATTCTTTTGTTACTGTTAATAGTTTTGTTATTTCTGGTTTTACTTCCCCTACCTCAAAGGTATAGGCAGCATCACCATAAAAACCATTCATCAAAACACCACAATCAACCGAAATAATATCACCACTAACTAATGGTTTATCATTTGGTATTCCATGAACTACTGCTTCATTAGCAGAGGTACATAGTGTGTTTGGAAAACCATACAACCCTTTAAATCCAGGGATAGCATTATTATCCAAAATGTATTCTTCAGCAACTTTATCTAAATCCAAGGAGGTTACTCCCGGTTTTATGAGTTTTGCAACTTCAGCTAAAGTTTTTCCAACAAGCAAAGAACTTAATCTTAATAATTCAATCTCCTCTTCCGTTTTATAAACGATCTTTCCCATCTTATTACAAATTATCCAGCCATTCCGACTCCAGCGTTAGATCTTCCTTTGATCTTACCTGTTTTCATTAATCCATCATAATGACGCATTAATAAATGACTTTCGATTTGTTGTAATGTATCTAATATCACCCCTACCATAATTAATAGTGATGTTCCTCCATAGAAATATGAGAATGCTTGGTTAACTCCCGCCATTGCAGCAAAAGCTGGCAATATAGCAACCAATGCTAAAAACATAGATCCTGGTAATGTTATTCTTGATAAAACGTTATCTATAAACTCAGCAGTTTTTTTACCTGGTTTAATTCCTGGTACAAAACCTCCGTTTCTTTTCATCTCATCTGCCATCTGATTTGGATTAACCGTAACAGCAGTATAGAAATAAGTAAAGGCAACAATCATTAAAAAGAATGTTAAGTTGTAAGCAAATCCGTTCGGGTTACTAAATGTAGTAATTACCCAAGTAGATGCTCCGTTCTCTCCAAATCCAGCCAATGTCATAGGAACAAACATAATTGCTTGTGCAAATATAATTGGCATTACTCCGGCAGCATTTACTTTCAATGGAATGTATTGTCTTACACCACCATATTGCTTGTTACCTACAATACGTTTTGCGTATTGAACTGGTATTCTTCGTGTTCCCTGTACTAATAGTATAGATACAATGATTACGATTAATAGTAAAGCTATTTCAATTAGTAATATGATTGGTCCACCAACACCACCAACTCCAAATCGAGATCCAATCTCAAAAGCAAATGCTGCAGGTAATCCGGCAATAATACCAATCATAATTAACAATGATATTCCGTTTCCAATACCTTTTTCAGTAATTCTTTCACCAATCCACATTACGAATATAGTACCTGTAATTAGTATCAATACAGTAGAAATCCACCATAGTGTACCATCATTAGGAACTACTCCTGGGTTGTTTGTAATTTGTGAAGCAATATAACCTGGTGCTTGGAAAGCAGTAATTACTATGGTTAAAACTCTTGTTATTTGATTAATTTTTCTTCTACCACTTTCACCTTCTTTCTGCAATCTTTGGAAATAAGGTATCGCCATTCCTAATAATTGTATTACAATTGATGCAGAAATATAAGGCATTATACCCAATGCAAAGATGGATGCTCTAGAAAAAGCACCACCAGCAAAAATATTAATAAGGTCCATCAATCCACCTCCAGCTTTTCCTGCATTCACTACTTCAAGTGCAGCAGAATCAACTCCAGGAAGAACCACATAAGATCCTAATCGATATACTAACAACAAACTTAGAGTAGTAAGGATTCGAGCTCTCAAATCTTCAATACTCCAGATGTTTTTTATGGTTTGAAAAAATTTTCTCATCTTTTATTTAGTCTTCTTTAGAAGCTGAATCATCTGCTTTTTTTGCAGCAGGCTTTTCTTCTTCTTTGGTTTCTGCTTTAGGAGCCGCTTTTGCTTTTGGAGCAGGAGCTTCAGCTACTTCTTCAGTCTTAGTTTTTTTAGAAACGTACAGTGCAGTTACTTTACCACCAGCTTTTTCTATTGCTGCAATTGCAGATTTAGAAAATGCATCAGCAGTAACATTTAACTTAGCAGTTAATTCACCTCTTCCTAAGATTTTAACTAAATCTTTCTTTTGTACAATTCCGTTTGCTACTAATACTTCTTTAGTAATTTCTTTTACTTTTTTAGTATCAACTAACATCTGAAGTGAATCAAGGTTAACCCCTTTAAATTCAACTCTATTGTTGTTAGTAAAACCGAATTTAGGAACTCTTTTTTGAAGTGGCATTTGACCACCTTCAAATCCTATTTTACGTGAATAACCTGATCTAGATTTAGCACCTTTGTGCCCTCTAGTAGAAGTTCCACCTCTACCAGATCCTTGACCACGTCCGATTCGCTTTCGCTGTTTCGTTGCACCTTCCGCTGGTTGTAATTTTGATAAGTCCATTTTGTTCTATATTATCTTATTTATTTAACTTCTTCTACTTCAAGTAAGTGATTTACTTTCGCAATCATTCCCATAATTTGAGGTGTTGCTTCGTGCTCAATTGTTTGGTTCATTTTTTTAATTCCCAAAGCAGTTAGCGTCTTTTTTTGACGAGCAGGTCTATTGATCTTACTCTTCACTTGTTTAATTTTAACTTTTGCCATTGTATTTGCTTTCTTATCCGTTAAAAACTGTATCTAAATCAACTCCTCTATGATCAGCTACTGTATAAGCATCTCTCAATTGAGCCAATGCATCTAAAGTTGCTTTTACAACATTATGAGGGTTTGAAGATCCTTTTGATTTTGCCAAAACATCAGTAATTCCAACGCTTTCAAAAACTGCACGCATTGCTCCACCTGCAATTACTCCAGTACCATGTGCTGCTGGTCTTATAAAAACTCTTGCACCACCATACTTTCCGTTTTGCTCATGAGGAACAGTTCCATTAATAATAGGAACTTTAATACAGCTCTTTTTTGCTACATCAATTCCTTTCGTAATTGCTTCTGTTACTTCGTTAGCTTTTCCTAAACCGTGTCCTACAACACCTTTTTCATCACCAACTACAACAATTGCAGAGAAACTAAAGTTTCTACCACCTTTGGTAACTTTTGTTACTCTGTTGATAGCTACTAGTTTGTCTTTCAACTCAGTTTCTGTAGCTCTTACATTTTTTACGTTTGACTTTGCCATATCTCTATTGATCTCAAATTAAAATTTAAGCCCACCCTCACGAGCTGCTTCTGCTAATGCTTTTACTCTACCGTGGTATAAGTAACCGTTTCTATCAAAAACTACGTTTGTAACTCCAGCTTTAACTGCTTTTTCAGCAATTGTTTTACCTACTGTAGTAGCAATTTCTGTTTTAGAACCTTTTGCTTTAACATCTTTTGTTACTGATGATATAGCAACTATAGTAGCGCCTGTTTCATCATTTATGATTTGAGCATAAATCTCTTTGTTGCTTCTAAAAACCGACAATCTTGGATGTGTCGTAGTTCCTTTAACAACCTTTCTGATTCTTCTCTTTATTCTTAATCTTCTATCTTTTTTACTAAGTGCCATAATATAATTTATTATTATGATTTCTATTTTGCTGCTGATTTACCAGCTTTTCTTCTAATATGCTCACCAACAAATCTAATTCCTTTTCCTTTGTAAGGTTCAGGTTTTCTTAAAGATCTAATTTTAGCAGCAACATGACCAATCAATTGCTTGTCATGAGATTCTAAAGTTATAATTGGGTTTTTCCCTCTTTCAGATTCTGTTGTTACTTTAACTTCCTCAGGTAATTCAAAAACAATGTTATGAGAAAATCCTAATAACAATTCTAATTTTTGACCTTGATTTGATGCTCTGTATCCAACCCCAACCAATTCTTGTTGTGTTTTATATCCTTTAGATACACCTTCTACCATATTAGCAACTAATGCACGGTATAAACCATGTTTTGCTTTATGATCTTTTTGTTCAGTGTTTCTACTTAAAGTAATTACATTTTCTTCTACTTTAAAGGTAATAGCAGTATCAACTTTTTGAGTTAATTCTCCTTTTGGC
>CAJQON010000052.1 GCA_905479995.1 uncultured Flavobacteriales bacterium
TAACCCCAACCATACTTTTGGTTTTCCTGGTATTTATGTAGTGAGTTTAAAAGCCAATCAAAGTAGTGCATGTTTCAACAGTTATAGCAAAACAATAACCGTTCAAAATGCGCTCGTTGGAACTAATCAATTGAACGAAGACAAAATAAAAACTTGGGTAAGTAAAGATCGTTTATCCATCATATTAGATGGCCAAAAATTTAAGTCGCTTGAAGTAACTTCAATTTTAGGTCAATCCATTCATAATGCAGCCATTAACAGAGATCTTATTAATGTTAATTTAAGCCAATACAGTGCTGGTATTTACATTCTTAACCTTAGTGACAATAACGGAAATATAAGCTCCTTTAAAATTGCTTACCAAAAGTAACTTAGTCGACCTGAAGCTTTCCGTTATATTGTTAGTTTCAACCTTTAATTCAAGCATTTATAATCCTTTGAGTAAAACTGATCTTTAGAGACAATTTAAAGCTACTTGACTTTTCCATTTACATCTTTTTAAATAACACTTTAGCTATGAATGTAATTACGTCAGTGTATTCAATGGTTTTCTACTTCAAGAGTCTGTATAAAGCTTTTTTCCTAAAACCATAACATTAGGAAACAAACAAATTTTATCTAGAACATGATAAACAAGATCATTATAAGGGTATTGTTGGATCAGGAATATTTTCGTTAAAATCCGTTTATTTTAAGGGATAGAAAACCCACTAAGCAGGTCATAATGCTGATAAATAAAAGCAGTTACTTCACAATTAGCTTTTGGCTATACATCTTATTATCGGATGATGCAGTAACTAAGTAAATTCCTGTAGGTATTGATGAATCTATTGGTATACCAACCAATTTTCCCTCTTCAACATTTACAACTATTTTAGAGTAAAACTCTTTTCCTGTAATATCTCTTAATACTACCAATACTTCAGCCGCCTCAATAGCTGTAAACTCAATATTCATTGTTTCACCTTGGTTCACTGGGCTTGGAAATAGATTAATTGTTCCACCTGTTAAAGACCTCGTTTCAAACCTAACTGGCACAATACTAGAGTAGTTAAACTTCCCATCGTAATCTGTTTGTTTTAATCGATAATAGCTCAATCCTTCTTGTGGACTATAATCACTATCAAAGTATTCAAGTATTGAGCTACTATTTCCAGCTCCATAAACTACTTCAATTACCTCCCAAATTCTTCCATCACTACTCCTTTCTATTGTAAAAAAATCGTTATTAATCTCAGTTGATGTAATCCATTTCAAATCAATTCTATCAACATTAGCGTGCGCTTCAAAACTGATGAGCTCTATTGGCAATACCGCAGAACCGATATATTTAGGTCCCGTAAAATCTCCACTATCTTTATTCCAAACAATAACTGAGCACAACTCAATAAAATTAGAATTCCCACCACCACCAGCAGAAGAACTTATTAAACCTGTAGAATCTATTGTTATTCCTGAAGAACAAGGCAATCTTAATTTTTTACCATTTGCCGTAAACAACAAAGTCCCTGAAATTGTTAAAGTTATAGGTGAACCACAAAGTGAATAATCTTGTTGATTAACCACTGACACCGTATGACCATCTTGAATATAAATAGTATCCCCACAAGTAGGAGGTCCTCCAACAGGAGTCCATGTTGCTTCGCCACCCCAATTGCCACTAGCCTGAGAATAATACACAGTAGCATATCCCATCTGACAAAAAACCAGAAGTACCAATGGAAATAGTAAATATTTTACAGCCTTAAACATGATGATAGTAACCCCTTTTTTAAACTATTTATTCCTCAAAACAAATAGTTTAACGACCTAAATTACAATAATTTATCCACATTATCACAAATATGTGCCAATAACATTAATAGTAAACCCAAATATCTAAAATTAAGACCCGATAAAAGCTAGAAAATCCATCAATTCACAAACAGCAGAATATTAATTATTTTTACAACGATGGAAGACTCTCCTTTAAAAATATTAATAAAAACGATCCCGCATAAACCAGGTGTTTATCAATACTTTAATTCAGAAGGTGTTATTTTATATGTAGGAAAAGCGAAAGATTTAAGAAAAAGAGTTTCTTCATACTTTACCAAAAATCATGAAAGTGGCAAAACTGCCATTTTAGTTCGTCAAATTGCAGATATTAAAACCATTGTTGTTGGTTCGGAAATAGAAGCACTGCTTTTAGAAAATAACCTCATCAAAAAATATCAACCCAAGTATAACATTATGCTTAAAGATGACAAAACCTATCCTTGGATTTGCATCAAAAAAGAGCGGTTTCCACGTATTTTTACCACACGAAACATCATTAAAGACGGATCAGATTATTTTGGCCCCTACGCTTCGGTTAAAATGATGAATACCATTTTAGAATTAATTAGACATTTGTACCCGCTAAGAAATTGCAACTACAACCTATCTGAAGAAAATGTTAAAAGCAAAAAATTTAAAGTTTGCTTAGAATATCACATTGGCAATTGCAAAGCTCCTTGTATTGATGAACAAAGTGAGGAAGACTACAACAATTCTATCGCTGAAATAAAAAATATTATTAAAGGAAACATCAACAGTGTTACTAAATACTTAAAACCTTTGATGAACAATTATGCTGAAAAGTTAGAATTTGAAAAGGCGCAGCAGATTAAAGAAAAAATTGAAACACTAGAAAAGTACCAAAGCAAATCTGTAGTGGTTAGTCCAACAATAAATGATGTAGATGTATTTTCTATTGTTAGCGATGAAAAAGTTGGTTACGTTAATTACCTTAAAGTAATTAATGGCGCAATTATTCAGGGCCACACCATTGAATTGAAGAAAAAACTTGATGAAACTGATGATCAATTGCTCCAGATCGGAATTGCAGAATTGAGACAACGATTTGAAAGCCAATCAAAAGAAGTAATTGTTCCTTTTCAACCAGAACTGGAAGATAAAAACCTCAAATTCCTAGTCCCTCTGCGGGGTGACAAGAAAAAGCTATTGGAACTTTCCGAGCGGAATGCAAAGTACTACCGATTAGAACGAAACAAACAAAAAGCAAACGTAAGTCCTACAAGACATTCAGACCGAATTCTAGATAAAATGCAAAAGGATTTACGCATGCCGGTTCGACCAGATTACATTGAATGTTTTGACAATTCTAACATTCAAGGATCGCACCCTGTTTCTGCTTGTGTTGTGTTTAAAGATGCCAAACCAAGCAAAAAAGATTACCGCCATTTTAACATTAAAACAGTTGAAGGTCCAGATGATTTTGCCTCAATGACTGAAGTGATTTATAGGCGATACAAGCGCTTGCTCGATGAAAAATTGCCGTTACCTCAACTCGTAATTATTGATGGAGGAAAAGGCCAACTGAGTGCTTCTTTAAAGAGTATTGACAAATTGGGCTTACGTGGCAAAATTACCATTATAGGGATTGCCAAAAAGTTGGAAGAAATCTATTTTCCAGACGACCCAATACCGCTGTACATTGACAAAACATCTGAATCGTTAAAAGTAATTCAATACCTTAGAAATGAGGCGCATCGATTTGGAATAACGCACCACAGAAACAAAAGGAGCAAAGCTGCAATTACTTCAGAATTGGATAAAATTGAAGGCATTGGCTACAAAACCGCACAGCAATTGCTTTGGAAATTTAAATCTGTTGCAAGAATAAAAAAGGCAACCTTAAAAGAATTGGGAGAAGTCATTAGTCAAAAAAGAGCTAATATTGTTTACAATTATTTCATGCATGAATAAAATATCAGGACTATACAGCTTACGTTTTTTTGCTTGTATCATCATTTTACTTAGTCATGCTTTTCCTAGTTTTAAATTAGGCTATTTAAGCCTTGAATTTTTCTTTGTGCTCTCCAGCTTTTTGCTCACCATTCTTGCCTTAAGAGAAATTGAACAATCAGGAACCGTTAATCGTTTCAACTTTTTTATGAGAAGAACACTCCGTGTTTTTCCTTTATATTTTGCCTTGGTTGCTTTCTCTTTATTAATCCTTCCATATTTTGCCGATTACTTTCACATTCCAATTAAACTGCCCGAAGAAAAATGGAAATACTGGTTGTTTTTATCCAATTTCGAATATTCCGACAGCATTTATGCCATCAAGTTTCTTTGGTCGGTTTCGGTAGAGGAACAATTTTACTGGATCTTCATTCCCATCTCTTTTTTATTTTCAAAAAACTTTTGGATTCCTGTAATCCTGTTTGCTCTTACCTCTATTGCCTTCTTAATTTATGCAGAGATAAACGACCTAAGCATTCACACACATACCTTAGCTCATTTTATAAAGTTTGCTGCAGGCATGGCCTTAGGATACCTTTTTCATAAAAAGTATAACTTATTAAAGCCTGCTTACATTCTTTTCTTTACCACTGGAATTGGACTTTTTCTAACCTGGAACAACAACATTATTTTCCCTATTTTATCTTCCATCTTTTTTGCGAGTACCATAATTTTAACCATTCACCTCGCAAAAAACAAAACAGTCTCCAAACTACTTATGCCTTTTGAATTTTTAGGCATATACACCTATGGAATATATTTGTTTAGCGGATTTGTATTAACCGCAGGTGGAATGTTCCTTTCTGACCTTTCAAAACTACCTGCCTTTTTCATTGAATTGGGTTGCTTGCTCCTCATCTCCATTATTTCCTACCATTGCTATGAAAAACCTTTCCTAAAGCTGAAAAAGTATTTTAGAAAATAGATAGCACTCCACAATATTCAATCTGATAGTTCGTTTAAGACACGAACCCAATTTCTTTGCTTGTTGTAAAGAAATATTTTTAACCCTAATAACCCTTAATTTCCCAACTAACATGAACACTTATTCAAAAACATTTTTAGTAGTAATTGCGCTAAGCTTTGTTGCCAGTTCCAATGCCCAACGATTTGGTGTAGTTGGTGGCCTTAACTTGGCTAAAATGACAATACCTTATGATGAAAATGATTCAGAAAAAAACGCCATTGGTTATCACTTCGGAATAACTATCGAATTACCATTGACCAAGAAATTAGCACTTCAACCTTCTTTGTTGTATTCAACAAAAGGTCTTAAATACGAATACGTTAATCCAGAAATTGATCAAACAAACTACTCAGTAAATCAATTTAAGGCCTCTCTAGAATTAAATTATATAGAAATGCCCGTCAACTTAAAATTAAGCTTCCCGGTAGGTCCTCTTAAAGTTTTTGGTGCTTTTGGCCCTTATGCCGCAATTGGAATTTCAGGGTCATCCAAAGCCAAGGGTTCACACTATTACAATGGCGATTACGTTGCACAAGAATATGAGAACAATGTGGAATGGGGCAATTCATTGGGCACAAATAACCGATTGGATTACGGTCTAAATTACGGCCTTGGTGTTGAATTCAAATCGTTTCAATTATCTGGTAACTACAGCCAGGGGATAGCAAGCATTTACCAAAAACAAAGACCAGTTAGGCACAAAGTCATAAAAATTTCCATCGCTTATTTTGTAGGCAAGAACAAATCCAAGGAAAAAGAAAAAGAAGCACAAACAGAAGAATAACAAAAAACCCCATTGTGAAACTTCAGAATGGGGTTTTTTTATGCTATTAAATAATTAGCTTACCAATTGCTTTTGAGAAGGTTTAAACTTCGTTAATACAATACCATCAACAGCAGCTTCGTACTCTTCCATTGTAGGAGTTCTTCCTAAAATGGTTGACAACACTACAACTGGAGTAGATGACAATAAAGACTCTCCTTTTTTCTCGCCAGAATCTTTAACCACTCTTCCTTGGAACAATCGTGTTGAAGTAGCCATTACCGTATCTCCAGGTTCAGCTTTTTCTTGATTACCCATGCATAAGTTACACCCTGGGCG
>CAJQON010000053.1 GCA_905479995.1 uncultured Flavobacteriales bacterium
TAGGGAGTCTTTTAACTACAAAACTCATTTTTCCCATAGATTTTAATTCCCCATTGGCCATCTTTGCACTTACATTAATGTCTGCATTTCTTGGAGAGTTTCTACCTATAATGGCCTTATACTTTCCATTTGCCGTTTTAACCAATCTATTTCCTGAACCAGTAATGGTTGCCGAAATATTTTCGGAGGCTACACCAGGAACAGAAATAGAAATTGGGTTTTCTGGGCCTTTATACAATACATTCATTGCATCTGGTGAAACCACCAAACTTGGTTTAGCTGCCATAAAGCTAGATCGGAAAGGGTATTGCTTTTCAATGCCCGAAGGAGAAGTTACCTTAATCAATCCTTCATATTCATGTAAACCTTCTCGGGTTGGAGATAGTGAGTATTTTCCCATGCCATCGTTCACATCAACCGTATCATAAACTTCAATAAGGTTATTATTGCTATCTAACTTGCCAATATATATTTCTGGATCTTGGGTTTTACTAAACGCAGCCACAAAAATATCGGCATCATATTTTTGTCCCATCATAACATAGTTACTAGGAGTAATTACTTTTGGAGCAATGGTGTCGAAGGTAAAGTCGTTTTTTCGTACAGACTGAAAGAGCTTGTTTACTATTTCGAATTCTGCATTTTTAATATCCGTTTGTATTTTAGACAATAAGGTAATTGTAGCCGCCAGAGGTGTGTGGTAGAAATTTCCCATTTCCCAGTTTTCCTTTCCTTCGGATGTATTTACATCGCTAGTTTTTAAATCTAGCTTTGTTGTATTTCTTTCTTCGGTACTTAAAAGTTGTAGCAAGTTTTGCTCATAGGCATTTATTAATGTTTTTAGTTCACCGGCATATCCTGCCGATCCATCTTCCGAATCGCCAATCATTAATCGGGTAGGAGCATCGTGGTTGTCTTTTCCATTTACATATGCCATATTGATGGTGTCTGCTTCTTGTTGTGTAATTTGTTCGGTTTCCATTATTAATTCGGCTTTTATTTTGCCAATGTAATTGCTTAGTTCATTTGATAAGTGCCTGGCTTCATTTGCACTTCTCCAATAAGGAGTAACCTTTTCTGGATCTATGGTTTTGGCTTTATCAAATTCGGCATACAGTAATTGGTTTTTTTCATCGTAATTAATAAGGGTAGTTTCCAAGCCGTCATTAACGAGTAAAAATGCATCTAAAATATCTTTAGATACATTCAATGCGAGTAGGGCTAGGAGTACCAAGTACATTAAGCCTATCATTTTTTGTCGTGGGGGTAGTTTTGTTCCTGCCATGTTGTTTAAGTTTTAGTGAGACAATATTTTTTCTATCCTAACTCCTTAAGAGTTGGTTTAAAAAGAGTCCTGCGCAGGAGACTTATTAAAAGCCTTTTTATGAAAGCTTCTACCTATACAATGTAGTAAAAGCAAAAAGATACAAGAAAGTTTAAATTTTTTTTTAATGCTTGAAGTAGGGAAGGTTTATTCTGATTTAGAAACCTTATCAATAAAGATTGGGCTTCTTGTTAAAACAGGGATTTTTGTTAATTATATTTGTCAAAAATAATCAATAACGATATATAATTCCGTAATGGTTATGAGTAATGATTCTATTAACTTTTTTATATTGGTATGTAAAACTTTAATTCTGTTTATGAGCAATAAAATAAATGAAAGCCGAGTTATATACACTTACTCACTTAAACTAAAACATTATGAACTACTTCAAAAAACAGAACACCAGTATTGTAACATTGTTAATTCCTGCATTTATTCTATGTGGAGGGCTTGCGTTAATGCCATTTAATGCAGTTCATGCAAAATCGCCACCGGCTCAAAAACAATTGGTAAAAGAAAATTTTGCCAAAGGAATACTTGGTAAAAAGAAGAAGAAAAAGAAAAACAAAAAAGATCCTTATGCTTGTGCTGCCAATAAAAAAGGACCGAATATTTACTCAGCTAACCCTCCAAAATTTAAAACGAGAGGGCAAAGGTATAGTCACTTAATGGGTAGGAAGCAAACCAAAACAAAAAGTCAAAAAGTGTTTTCTTACACTGAGCCAAGATATAATTTGTTTCCAAATGAGAAAAAATCAAAGAAACAAGGAAAGGGTGAGGACAGAGCGAGGCAGGTAGCAAAGTGAGAAGATAACGCTAAATATAAAGCGTTTCGGCACCGGGTTTTAACTCGGTGTTTTTTTTATGTTATATTCTAATACCAATAACGCAAACATCATCAATTTGTTCGTCCCAAATCAAGTTGAAGATAAGTAAACAATTCATTGCTTATTGAACTAACAATAGAACACTCCATTCTAAATATGTATTTTTAGGGGTATGGAAAGAAACAACAATCAATTTGAATCTGGTTCTCGGTTTGAACAAAGTCAGCGAAAAACAAACAATGGCACAATAGCTAAAGTAGTATTGAGTATAGCGGTAATTGTGTTTATTGTCATTGCCAATTCACCTGAAAGGATTCCTGTAATGTCTGAAGAAACTTTTGTTGAAGGTTTAAATGAAGCTGTTGAAGCAGAAAATCAATCACCTTCATTAAGTAGTGAAGAGATTGACAACCTTAAGGAAAAAATACAAGCCAGTTTAGCTAAAAAGAAAAGCCTAAGTACTGCCAATGAATATATAGATAGAGCCATAGAACGAGAAGATGCGCAAGATTATACTGGTGCAGAGGTCGATTATACAGAAAGCATAGCATTGGCAACAACCTATAGCGAAGAAATGTTTACTGCGTTAAACAATAGAGGGGTAGTTAGGGTGGATCAGTTAAGAGATTACCGTGGAGCGCTTAAGGATTTTACTAAAATTATAGATATAGAATTAAATCGTGCTAGTGGAGAGCCTAATTTAAACCGTTTAGAATTAGGATACACCAACCGAGCTTATGTAAAAAACCTTAAAGGAGATAGTGAAGGAGCTTGCGATGATTTATATGAGGCCCTTGGATTAGGTGTAGAAAAGTCTGTTACTTTTATTGAAGCTCAAATAGAGAAAATGTGCAATTATTAACTATCGAGACGCTCTACCATAATTAATAGGGCATAAATGTAGCCATATAAAGAATGAGTAAAACGAAAGCATAACTTTTAGTTTATGAAAGGAAAAAGACTATCGAGCCGATTAACCTTAATGTATAAGTTGGTACTCCCTTTGTTTTTTGCATTGGTAACCTTATTGGTTTGGGTGGCTGCTATTGCGCTGTTTAATACACCAGATGGAGTTGCTTTAGTGGTGGTAGCCTTGTTTTTTACAGGTATAATGCTACTAATGCTCCCGCCCATGTTTGTACAAAAAGTAAGTTATGATGAGACTCATTTGTATGCCTATAATTACCGTAACACCAAAACAATACCTTTAAGTAAAGTAGGTAAATTGCACCGTTGGATGTTCTATTTTTACAAAATTGATTATACCAATTCCTTGGGGCAGCAAAAAGTAATACTGTTGCTACCTAGTTTTGAGCAACGTCTCGAAGCTTTATTCGGAACACCTCAAGACTTGAAACAATTTGAAGCTAAGGTAAAGCACTTACGGAATGGTTAGCACTGTTTGATACGCCTTAAGCTGTGCTTTTATTGCTGGTAATTACGCTCACCATTATACCAACCAAAATGGCTAAAACAAAAGCAGGACCATGTTCACCCACCTTATCAAAATAAATACCAATGTCTGCTAATTTAGTAGCGCCAAACTTAAAAATGGGTACAGCTACAAATCCAGTTACCATGGATGCTATGGCTCCTTTTTCGTTAAAACCTTTCCAAAAAATGGACATAATAATGGTAGGGCAAAAGGTTGCTGCTATGCCCGACCAACCAAATATAGCAAACCAAAATATGGTTCTACCTGGAGAACTTACCGCAATAATTAATGCTACTCCTAATGCCAAAAGAGCCAACGATAAAGTAATTAGCCTAGAAATTTTTTGCATTTCTTTTTCTGTTTTATTTGGTTTAAATATTTGTTGGTAGAAGTCTCTTGAAATGGCACTTGAAGCTACTATTAATAAAGAATCAATGGTAGACATAATTGCAGAAAGTACTGCTGCAATATAAATACCAATAAGCGATAAGGGCATTACTTTTTCAACTAATAGCGGTAAAACATTTTGTGCCCCGTTGCCCAATATTTCTTCAGGAGATTGTCCAATGTCTGTTAATAGATACCTTCCATACATTCCTATTAACACGGCACACGAATCGGTAATAATGGTAAACACAACGGCTACCCATCGGCCTTTTTTAATTTCTGAGGTATCTTTAATGGACATGAAACGGATAAACAATTGTGGTGAGCCCATAAATCCCAATCCTATAAAAGCATAACCCAATATGGTAAAAAAGTTAAGGGTAGTAAAACCACCTTCGCCCCAAATGTTTAAAAAGGAAGGCTCTAAAGCCACCATTTCTTGAGCCAAAGGAACAGTTGGTTCTATAGCAAAATAGGCTACTATTGGGAGTAAGATCAGGCCCAATAACATTACAATTCCTTGAAATAAATCTGACCAAACTACCGCCACAAATCCGCCTGTAAAAATATAGGTGAGTACAATAACGAAACCTACAATGGCACCTGTAAAGTAATTCCACCCTAAAAAGTTTTCGAAAGCTGTTCCTGTGGCATCTATTTGGGCACTCACGTAAATAATAACGAATACCGAAAGTGCTGTTGCAGCTATTATACGAAGGGTGTTTCCTGAAGAGTTAAATCGGCTCACTAAATAGTCGGGAATGGTAATGGAGTTGTATTTATCCGAGAGTTCTTTAAAGCGTTCTGCCATAAAAAACCAAGCAATACCAACTCCAACAACTTCTCCTAAAACAACCCAAAAGGCCGAGGCACCCACCATAGCTCCAAGGCCAGTAAGTCCAAGCAATAACCAGGCAGACTCTCCAGTTGCTCGAGATGAAAATGCTACTGCCCAAAAGCCTAATTTTTTACCACCAACGTAATAATCTTTAATGTCTTTAACCTTTTTTGAGGCTAAATACCCGATTAAAAAAAGGATTCCGAAATAGATGAAAAGAATAATGTATTTGGTTATCATAAGTTGTGTTTGTTAGTTTTACTAAACTATGTTTTTTTTAATGAGACTTTAAATTCTAACCCCAATTACGCAAACATCGTCAATCTGTTCCTACTTCGACAAGCTCAGTAGACAAAATTATCGCTCAGAATGACATTCTGCTAACAACATCAATAATTGGGTGCACGGGCAACGTGCTACATGTTCCTTCTATACTGTCCACCAACCTCAAATAACGCGTCTGTAATTTGTCCTAAAGAACAATATTTAGAAGCTTCCATGAGGTATTCAAAAATGTTTTCGTTTTGTATGGCTGCTTTTTGCACTTTATTGAGCTCTTCAGCAACTTTATCTGCATTGCCATTGTGTAGCTCATTAAGCATACTAATTTGGTATTGTTTTTCTTCTTCCGTAGCTCTAATTACCTCTGCTGGTATAACCGTAGGAGAACCTTTAGAACTTAAGAACGTATTTACCCCAATAATTGGGAACTCACCATTGTGTTTTAGTGTTTCGTAGTACAAGCTTTCCTCTTGGATTTTGCTACGTTGGTACATCGTTTCCATAGCACCTAACACACCGCCACGTTCGGTAATTCTGTCAAACTCAAGTAATACTGCTTCTTCAATTAAGCCAGTTAATTCTTCAATAATAAATGCTCCTTGAATAGGGTTTTCGTTTTTCGATAAACCTAACTCACGGTTAATAATTAGCTGTATGGCCATTGCTCTTCTTACCGATTCTTCAGTAGGAGTGGTAATGGCTTCATCATAAGCATTGGTATGTAGGGAGTTACAGTTGTCGTTAATCGCGTATAACGCTTGTAAAGTTGTTCTAATGTCATTAAAATCAATCTCTTGCGCGTGTAAGCTTCGCCCAGAAGTTTGAATGTGGTACTTTAATTTTTGAGCTCCAGGAGCAGCTCCGTATTTCTTGTCCATTGCTTTGGCCCAAATTCTACGCGCAACACGTCCAATAACAGAGTATTCTGGATCGATTCCATTACTAAAGAAAAACGATAGGTTAGGACCAAACTTGTTAATGTCCATTCCTCTACTTAAGTAGTATTCTACATAAGTAAATCCGTTACTTAATGTTAATGCCAATTGTGTAATTGGGTTGGCACCAGCTTCTGCAATGTGGTAACCAGAAATAGATACCGAGTAGAAGTTACGTACCCCTTTATCAATAAAATACTCTTGAACATCACCCATTAAACGTAGGGCAAATTCTGTAGAGAAAATACAGGTGTTTTGTGCCTGATCTTCTTTTAAAATATCTGCTTGTACAGTTCCTCTAACTTTGGTTAACGTTTCTGCTTTTATCGTATTGTAAATAGCAGCAGGTAAAACCTGATCTCCGGTTACCCCTAATAAATATAAACCTAAACCATCATTACCTTCAGGAATTTCTCCTTGGTACGTTGGTCTTACTGTTCCTTTTGCTTTATAAATGGCAGCAATTTTTGCTTCCACCTCTTTTTCTAAACCATTTTCTTTAATGTACTTCTCACAATTCTGATCGATAGCAG
>CAJQON010000054.1 GCA_905479995.1 uncultured Flavobacteriales bacterium
TTTACGATAATAGAATTATTGGCGAAGGTATTACAAGTGCATATGGAGGCCACCATGCCGAAGTTAATGCCATAAGCTCAGTCAAAGACCAATCTTTATTAGCCAAAAGCACGCTATATGTTACTTTAGAACCATGCAGTCATTTTGGCAAAACACCTCCTTGTAGCGATTTAATTGTTAAGTATAAAATTCCTAAAGTTGTAATTGGCTGTGTAGACGATAATCCTGAGGTTGCTGGTAAAGGCATTGCTAAACTACAAGCTTCAGGCTGTGATGCTACCATTGGCGTTTTGGAAGCCGAGTGCAAAGCACATCACAAACGCTTTTTTACGTTTCATAATAAAAAGCGTCCTTATATAATATTAAAATGGGCAGAAACTAAAGATGGTTTTATGGATATAGATAGGTCCTTCGACTCAGCTCAGGATGACAAAATAGAAGCTTATTGGATTTCTTCGGAATTTTCTAAAAGAGTAGTTCACCAATGGAGAAGTGAAGAACAAGCCATAATGGTTGGTACAAATACTGCTTTAAATGATAACCCTCAACTAAACGTTAGAGAGATTAAAGGTGAAAATCCATTGCGAATAGTGTTAGATTTAAACTTAAGGCTTCCTAAAACGTTAAATGTTTTTGATGGATCAAGCCCTACACTAGTTTTAAATTACCAAGTTTCTGATCAAAAAGAAGGGGTAGAATACGTAAAGTTGGACCCCAACAAAAAGTTGACCGATCAAATTTTAGAAGAACTTTATCAACGAAACATAATTTCTATGATTATTGAAGGTGGAGCGCAGCTCTTAAACACTTTTATTGATGACAATTTATGGGATGAAACAAGAGTATTTGTTGGAGATAAATATTTTGAAAAAGGATTAAAAGCTCCTAAAATTAACAAAGAACCAATAAACAGTTTACAGTTTGACACCGACATTTTAACTACTTACATGAATGATTGATATTGTTATCACCATTCTTTCTTTTAATGTTTTAATTGTTCTTTTTAAGCTGTTCCATAAATTTGGAGTCGACAATTTACAAGCACTCATTGTTAATTATATCGTTGCTGGTTGTTGTAGCCTTTATTTTTCAAATCAGTCTTTTTCTATTGCCTACGTAATTTCCACACCTTGGATTTATCATGCACTTATTATTGGTATTCTGTTTATTGTAACGTTTAACATTTATGCCAATAGCACCCAAAAAGTAGGCATTGCCATTACTGCAATTGCTAACAAGTTGTCTTTATTCATTCCTGTTATTGCAGCCATCATCCTTTATCCTGGAGAAAATATTACTGCAGTTAAAATTATCGGATTTGCATTGGCGGTTGTTGGGATTTATCTGTCTTCTACCAAAAACAAAAAGCTCAGCTTCGATAAAAAATACATATGGTTAATCATTATCCTATTTGTAGGGCAAGGAATTGCCGATACTATTTTTAACCATGCTCAACAAACTACTGTAAATGATGCCGATAAAGGCTTGTTTTTTATGGCCTTATTATTCATTGCTAGTATCGGTGGTATGTTAATCTTATTAGGAAAATCAGTAAAAACAACACCTCAGTTTAGTCTTAAAAACATAGTGGGCGGTATTGCTTTGGGTGCACCAAATTATATCTCACTCATTTTCTTTTTTAATGCGCTAGAAAGCTCTGGATTAGAAGCTTCTCAAGTATTCCCAGTGGTTAGTATGGGTGTTGTTATTGTATCTGCATTAGTCGGAATAGTGTTTTTTAAAGAAAAATTAAGCCTTAGCAATTGGCTGGGAATTGGTTTTGCGGTACTTTCTATATTTATAATTACTTTTCTATAATGAAAGACAGTTATAAAACTATTGCATCTAATTCCGAAGCTCTTTATAAAGAGAAAGGAAGTAAGTTTATTGCTGTTGCTTTTCCTGCCTACAATGAAGATGAATTTAAAACGCAACTCAACCTTATCAAAAAAGAGTACCACGATGCTCGGCACCATTGCTATGCTTTTAAGTTTGGTTTAACCGATAACGAATACCGTTATAGTGATGATGGCGAACCTAACAATTCTGCTGGAGCACCCATTTATGGACAGCTTCTATCGTTTAAAGTAACCAACATAGCCATTGTGGTTGTTCGCTATTTTGGTGGAACTAAACTAGGTGTTGGAGGATTAATTACCGCCTATAAAGAAGCAGCAAAAGAAGCCCTTCAAAACGCAACGATCATTACCCGAACTGTCGACAATTTTTATGTGCTAGATTTTGGCTACGAAATAATGAGTGAGGTAATGAATTTTATCAAACAAAAGCAGCTAGAAGTTGTTACTCAAAAACTAGAAGAAAGAGGTGAAATTCAATTTAGAATTAGACAAAGTGAAGCTGAACCAATTATTGAAGAGTTGAATAAAATTGAAGAACTAAAAGTTACCTTTTTAAAAACAGCCTAAAACTATTCTTGTTCAGGTGTCTTAGTCAATTCAATCATTTCGGTATGAGAAGCTGTAGTTCCTTTTCCTAAAGGTAATTCCACCACAACTTCTAATGTATTGTATTTTTCTACTGAAGCAACAATCGTATATTTTTGTCCTCCTGGTAGAGTGACAAAGAAATCTCCATCATCATTACAAACAGTTTTGGCTACTTCTTTTCCAGCAGCATCTTTAAAAACAATATTGGCAACAAGCTTATCGTCACCTTGCTTAACCGTTCCTTTTAATATGGATAGACTCGTAGCAACACCTTCATTTAAAATAGGGTAATTACTCATGTCAATTTTATAAATATCTCGCTCTCCCATCCCATCTTCTTTTACTGACGAATAATGTGCAGTTTGTCCATCAGTACTTAATACAAAGTGAACATCATCATCAATAGTGTTAATAGGATATCCTAAGTTTTCCGGTTTACTCCACGTACTATCAGGATTCATTTTAGACATAAAAATATCCAGTCCTCCAATTGATAAGTGTCCGTTAGAACTAAAAAACAATGTTTTACCATCTGGGTGAATAAAAACAGAAATTTCATCTTCAGGCGTATTAATAACTGGCCCTAAGTTTTTAGGTAATCCCCATCTTGTTTTAGAAACTTTGTCTACCACATAAATATCTCCTCTACCTTGTGCTCCGTTCTTTTTCCCTTCACGTTCACTTACAAAAAACAACCTGTTTCCATCCGCTGAAAGACAAGCTGAGCTTTCAAAATAAGAAGTATTAATAGGTTTATCTAAAGGCTTAGGCGTTCCCCAAGTTCCTGAAGTTTTTCTCTTTTTTGATTTAAAAATATCTCCAATAAAAGCTTCTCCATCATTTCTATAAATGTAAATGCTGTTACCATCTGGAGCAATGCTCAAACTAGCATCATGACCAACTGTATTTAGTTTTCCTTCAATAGGGCTAGCTTTACCCCAAACATTATCAACAGAATCCCATTCCGAAATATAAATGTCTTCAAAATATTTAAAGTCTCCTGCTTTATCTACTCCTCCACCCATGGTGTTTGATCGTCTTGAAGTAAAAATCATTGTTTTTCCATCTGCAGAAATTGAAGGCGCATAATCTCCTCCTCTAGAATTAATGTTTTCACCTAAATTAGTAGTGGTTACTTTAACAGGGCTAGCAATCATTTTCTTAGCATAATCAACCTGTGCAATTCTATTGGTAATGTTGTAAAACTTCTTATCCTTTTTAGATGCTTTAGTATTAAAGCTATTGTAAGAAGCTATTGATTCATCCAACTGTCCATTTCTATGATAAGCTTCCGCCAATTTAAAGTCTAATTCTTCTTCTACTTCAGGATCTATCTTTCTGGCATTTTGGAAATATTCTACTGACAATGGAAAGTTCTTTAAGGCATAATGACACTCTCCTATCCTATAATTTACTTTAGCATCATTGGTAAAATCTTGTAGTAACTCTCTGTAAATATTTAATGCAGCTCTAACATTATTTTCAGCTAGAAACACATGTCTTGCTTCTTGCATTTTTAATTTATAGGTAACTTTTCCTGCTTTTTTATCATTTTGTGCAGAAGCTCCAAAACTTAAACAGCTTATTATCAATAGGAATAATAATTTTCTCATACTTTATTTTTTGATAAGTAGGCATCTATTGTGCCACAATTGCCTTGTACGCTAACAAAAATAATGAATAAGATGGGTAAACAAAATATTATTATGATTAACTACTAGGATTCTTGTGCTGCTAACTTGTTATCCGATAAATAATTAAGGAATCGCTCTAAAGCTTGCCGTTTATTTTGATTAAGATCATAATCAATGTTATTGGTAAGGTATTTCGATAATTTTTCAGGTGACACCTTTTCATTTGGATTTTCAATCACCACCAAAGCAATATCATCTACACCAATTTTTAATGCAGCGTTAAAACTTTCAATAAATTCCGCTGGCAACTTTTTATTGGCCACCCAACAAGCAAAAACAAAAGGTAAACCCGTAAATTCTTTCCAAGCTTCAGCTAAATCGTATTTGTATTGATAGGTTTTAGAAAGGTTAAAGGTTCTGTCTCCTATAATAACACCAGCAGTAGTTCCAGAAATTTTCTCTTCATATCCAACTTCAGTATTAATCCATTCAGGATTAATATTCCAATATTCTCTAGCCAAAACCTGCACTAAATTAACCGATGTTTTAGATTGATAGTCTAAATAGATAGATTTGATTTCATTTAAAGGAACTTCACTAAATAAAGCTACAGTATCTACTTTACCATTTGCTCCAATGCAATAATCGGAAACAATATAATGCTCCTTTAATTGTGGAATAATAGCTACAGGAACCAATCCTAAATCAACTTCATTCTCCATCAACTTTTTAGCACAATCAGAAGGTATGTCCAACGACAAATCAATTTGATCTAATAACGGTGAACCTTTAATTCCTTGTAAAAAAGGCAAGGTGTTTAAGTAAGAAACAGCAGAAATTTTAACCTTCAATTTTTTGATTGTTTTGTGCATAAGGACTATCCGACAAATCTACTACTTTATGTGTAGCAACAGTTGCTGCAACAACAGAAATTATGGCAACAAAACCAGATAAAGTTACACCACACATCGGAATTAACAAGAAGAATGAAAACACCATACCGTTGGCGATAGCCATTCCTTTGTTGGCTCTAATAAATTTCACACTTTGTTTCATTGTTAGTCTTCTGCGTTCATTGGTATAATCTATAAAAGAAAACCCGTAAAAATAAGAGGAAATAAAGAAGAGTAAAATAGACCCTATTATGCCTCCTAAAAATGGAATAAAGAAGCCTAGTACAAAAATGATAATCATATAAAACAACTCTATAAATAAATTTCTAAAGGCAATTAATACTCCACGAACAACATCGCGCATCATTTGATCACCATTAAACTTGTAGGTATTTCCAGTTAACATTTCTTCCGTTTTTTCAGACAAAACAGCAAATACTGGAGATAAACAGATGATAATGATGTAACCACCAAAATAAGCGAACACAAAAAACAATACGAATTTGAGTAATCCCCATATTACAAAACCTGCAGCACTAGAAAGATAATCAGAAACGGGAGCAACATACTCTGCTCCGGTAAACGAGTCGTTATCGATAGTTAATAAACCTTTTATTAAACCTTCAAAATAATCGGACAAAGAACCAATACCTAACCACCCTAACACTAAAAAAATAATATTAAGCGCTACCGGAAATAATAAAAACCACCAAAGTTGCTTAGTAAAGAGTAATTCTATTGCTTTTCCATAAGCACGAAAACCTGTTCCAAAATTTTTAAACATATTGCCTTAAATTGCGTTCAAAACTCTCCCAAATATACGTAATAAAAGCCCTATTTATTCTGCGTAAAAGTTATACTTTTGTCTTTTAACATAATTTAAGATTATACACAAATGGAATTATCAGCATTAACTGCAATATCACCAATAGACGGAAGATACAGAAGAGTAACAAAAGATTTGGGAACCTATTTTTCTGAAGCCGCTTTAATTAAGTACAGAGTGCGCGTTGAAATAGAATATTTTATTGCGTTGTGTGAATTACCATTACCTCAATTAAAAGACTTTGATAAAGCGTTGTATCCAGCAATTAGAGAAATTTACTCTAACTTTTCTAACGATGATGCTACTGCAATTAAGGATATTGAAAAAGTAACTAACCACGATGTTAAAGCGGTTGAATACTTTATTAAAGATCAATTTACGGCTCTAGGCATTAATGAGCAGAAAGAGTTTGTCCACTTTGGTTTAACTTCTCAAGACATTAACAACACTTCAGTTCCATTATCATTAAAAGAAGCATTAAACGATGTTTATTTTCCGATGCTAGATGACGCTATTACCTTGTTAAAAGCAAAAGCTACAGAATGGAAAAACATTCCAATGTTAGCAAAAACACACGGCCAACCAGCTTCTCCAACTAAGTTAGGAAAAGAGTTTTACGTATTTATTGAACGTATTGAAAAGCAATTGGCACAAGTAAAAGCGGTTCCATTTTCTGCCAAGTTTGGTGGAGCTACCGGAAATTTAAATGCACATCATGTGGCTTACCCAGAATACAATTGGGTTGAGTTTGCTAACAATTACGTAAACAATGGTTTAGGGTTAGATCGATCCCAAACAACTACTCAAATTGAACATTATGATAATTTAGCGGCTCTTTTTGATGGTTTGAAAAGAATCAACAACATATTAATAGATTTAGATAGAGATGTTTGGACCTATGTTTCTATGGATTACTTTAAGCAAAAGATTAAGGAAGGAGAAATTGGTTCTTCTGCTATGCCACATAAAGTAAACCCTATCGACTTTGAAAACTCTGAAGGAAACTTAGGAATAGCAAATGCTATTTATGAGCATCTTTCTGCCAAGCTTCCTATTTCTCGTTTACAGCGAGATTTAACAGATTCTACCGTTTTAAGAAATGTTGGCGTACCAATCGGTCATTCATTGTTGGCATTGGCTTCTTTAATTAAAGGAATGAACAAGTTATTAATTAATGAAGACAAAATTAAAGCAGATTTAGAAAATAATTGGGCAGTTGCTGCAGAAGCAATTCAAACGGTATTGAGAAGAGAAGGTTATCCTAAACCTTACGAAGCTTTAAAAGAGTTGACAAGAACCAACGAAAAAATTACAGCTACTTCAATTTCAAATTTTATTGATACATTGAACGTTAATGACGAAGTTAAAGCTGAATTGAAGTTAATTTCACCTTACAACTTTACTGGTGTAGAGTTATTCTAACAGGCAATGCCTGTATATAATTATAGAGTAAGATAGAAATATGTATTTTCGATAATTACAATGAAAAGTTTTGGAAAAATATTACGTTACGCGATAGGCTATAAAAAATATGCCTTTATCAATGTTTTCTGCAATATTTTATCCATCATTTTTGAGCTACTCTCTATTATGTTGTTCATTCCTTTCTTGGATTTATTGTTCAATCAATCTGACAAGGCTGTTGTTATTGAACCGACTTTTGCCTACACCAAGGAATACGCAACTAACTATTTTAACTATGTAATGCACCAATTTATTGAGGAAAACGATAAAGTTGCTGCCCTCCTTTTTGTTTGTGTGTTAGTAGGTATTTTGTTTTTCTTAAAAAACGTTTTTCGATATTTGGCCTTGTACTATATTTCTGTTTTAAGAACAGGAGTTGTTCGAGATCTTAGAAGAAAACTGCACAAAAAAACGTTAAACCTTCCTTTATCTTATTATTCAGAACAACGTAAAGGAGATGTTATGTCTAGAATGACATCTGATGTACAGGAAGTAGAATGGTCTATATTAAATTCATTGGAATTAATGTTTAGAGAGCCTATGGCCGTTACACTTTATGTAGCCATGTTGGTTGTAATGAGTCCGCAATTAACTTTGTTCGCTATGATTTTGCTACCAGTTAGTGGATTAATTATTGGGCAATTGGGTAAAAGTTTAAAACGTTCTTCTACTAAAGTTCAAGATATGATGGGAGCTATCCTATCAAGCATTGAGGAAACCTTAGGAGGATTAAGAATTATAAAAGCTTTTAATGCAGAAGAACAAGTAGCTGAAAAGTTTGACACCATTAATAATGACCACACCAAACTCACTTTAAAAATGGCCAGAAAAAGAGATTCTGCTTCACCAATTAGTGAGTTTTTAGGAACTACAGTAATGGTAGTTTTAGCTTATTACGGAGGTAGTTTGGTATTAGAAAACTTAGAATTAACCAACCAAGGATTAGAAGGTGGATCTTCTTTTGGTGGAAGTGAGTTTTTTGCTTACATCATCCTATTTGCTCGTTTATTAACTCCAGTAAAAGCATTTTCTACAGCTTATGCAATTGTACTTAAAGGTGCAGCTTCTGCCGATAGAATTGAAGAAGTCCTTTCTGCCAAAAACGAAATTGTAGACCCAGAAACACCTCAAAAAATAGCTGCTTTTTCAGATGCCATTACTTACAAAAATGTAGAATTTGCCTATGAAGAACAGCAAGTTTTATCGGGTATTGATTTAACCATCAAGAAAGGAAAAACCATTGCCTTAGTTGGTGAATCTGGAGGAGGGAAATCGACAATGGCTGATTTACTGCCTCGTTTTTATGACATCGTTAATGGTGAAATTCTTATTGATGGAATTAACATTAAAGACATTACCCTTAAAAACTTAAGAGGTTTAATGGGAATTGTAACACAAGAATCCATTTTGTTTAACGATAGCATTTTAAACAACATTGCTTTGGGTACTGAAAACGCAACCAAAGAGCAAATTATTGAAGCTGCAAAAATTGCCAATGCTCACGACTTTATTAGTGAAATGGAAAATGGTTACGAGACCAACATTGGTGACAGAGGTGGAAAATTATCTGGTGGACAACGACAACGTTTAAGCATTGCTAGAGCGGTATTAAAAAATCCAGCCATTTTAATTTTAGATGAAGCTACTTCAGCATTGGATACAGAATCGGAAAAATTGGTGCAAGATGCTTTGTTTAAGTTAATGGCCAATCGTACTTCTATTGTTATTGCGCATCGCCTTTCTACAATTCAACATGCCGATGAAATTTTGGTGTTGCAAAAAGGTAAAATTGTTGAACGAGGAACACATTCGGAATTACTAAAAACGGCTGGTGTTTATAAAAAACTTTCCGACCTACAGACCTTTTCCAAGTAAACCAAAATCTTTTTATTACTTTTAAAATTCACTAACAACAATTGACCATGAAGAAATTATTAGCCTTATTATTTGTATTTAGTTTTGTTCTTTTTACGACATCTTGTGGCGAAGATGAACCAATTGAAGTGCTTGAGGAAGTTGTTGAAGACAATCCTGATTCAGAAATTACTGCGGCCGATACCAGCTCAACTGGTGTTTACCAAGAAGAAGTTGAAGAGGGCCCAACAAGCTTACAAGACGCAATGGCTGGCGATAAAGAACCTGTGGTTGAAGAAGGTGGTATGTCTTTTTGCGATTGTGTAAAGAAAAACAAAGAATTACAAGACATTATGATGGCTGATGACGCTACTGATGCTCAATTTGATGACGCCATGGCTGAACTAGAAGCAATGAAAACAGGTGAATGTAAAATTATGTTTCCTGACCAAAGCAACATTGACGAGAAAAAAGCACACGAACGTAAAGTTAAAGCTTGTTTAAGGTCTAAATAAAAACTACACCTTAGTTACTTTGTCATTCTGAACAAAATTTTGTTATGATGAGAACATTTCACGATAGTGAATGTATCGAAGAGGATACAAAATGTAGTGAAGAATCTAAATGACAGCTTTATTGATAAAACTGTTCACTAAAATTCACCAAGTACAACTCTTTTTTAGCCCGAGTAATTGCAGTATACAACCAACGCAAGTATTCTACATTAATCATTTCATCGGTTAAATAACCTTGATCTAAAAAGACAGCATCCCACTGTCCACCTTGAGATTTATGACAAGTAATGGCATAAGCAAACTTCATCTGCAAGGCTTGGTAATAAGGATTTTTTCGAATTAATTCATTTCGTTTTTTACGATTGGGCTCATAGCCATAATCTTCAGAAACGGCTTCGTATAATTCTTTAAATCGAGCACTCGACAAAGATGGAGATTCACTTAACATGCTCTCCACTAACAATTTTACTTCCAAATCAGGCTCATTGGGGTAATCTATCATTCTGATGGTAACATTTGCAAAACGGAAGCCATACATTTCTTCTTCTCCCGAAATCTTAAGCACCTCAACAATGTCCCCATTGGCAATAAAACCAGCTTTGGCTGAATCATCCAACCAAAAATAATTGTTCTTTACCACCATCATAAAATCGCCTGCTGCCAGCTCATCTTCCAACCATTTTATTCTAGACCTTATTTGAAGGTTAAACAAGTTTGCCCGCTTATTGCTCCGCGTTATTAGCATCACATTGTCATCTCCATGTTTTCCGTATGCATCACTCAACTCATCTTCTAACTCTAAGCCTGTAATGGTTTTTACATCCGCTTTATTCACCGAATTAAAAAGTGGTAAACCTAAATTACTATTCGCAATTTTATTTCTTAAAAAAGTAGCATTGGTTAATATTTCAGAATCTCCCGATTGACGAACTACTTCACTCAATTCATTAAACTCAATGTTTAGCTGATAGGTATGAAATAAAAAGTCTTCATCCAACGCAGGACTTAACTCCATACCTACTGGCGGCAATTGAGCGGTATCACCTATTAAAACTAGCTTACAGTTTATTCCAGAAAAAACATATTCCATCAAATCATCCAACAAACTTTTTTGTTCGCCCCAATTGGAATTACTCAACCCTCCACCATCACTAATCATAGAAGCTTCATCTACCAAAAAAATAGTATTCTGAAACTTATTTTGTTTAATCTTAAAACGGGTATAACCATCGCCACCAGTACTCAACTGGTAAATCATTTTATGAATGGTAAAAGCCGGTTTATTGGAATAATTAGACAACACTTTTGCAGCTCTTCCTGTTGGAGCCAACAACACAGAATCGAAATTTATTTCGGGCAAGGTTTTTACCAAAGCACCAACCAATGAAGTCTTTCCTGTTCCCGCATAACCTTTTAATACAAATAAGTGCTTGGCAGCCTTTAAAAACACAAAATCAGTCAATTCTCCAATTACAGCCAACTGATTTTTAGTAGGCTCAAAGGCAAAGTTTTTAAGTAATGATTTGTAAAAGAAATTTTGCATGTTGTAATCAGTACCAAATTAACCTTTAATGAGCATAATCCTCCTTTTATTAACTAAATAATATTTTTATACTATTATATTTTCATTAAGAGTTATTATAGCATAAAAAAAATTGTAGATTTGTAAATAACACTTAAAACCTTATAAACTATGTTAATAATACTGATTGTTTCGATCATTTTAATGATTCTGCTCTCAAAGTATGTTCTTTTAAAATTGAAGCCTTGGCAAATACGCTCTGTTCAATTGTTATTTGTATGTATTGCTGGATTCTTAGCCTACCTAAACTATAACTCTATTAATAGCAAAATAGTTTTAACAGAAACTGTTGAAATGAGAAACAAAGTTGTTCAAAACAGATTGAATGATATTAGAGACGCTCAAGTAGAATACAAAAAAGCAAAAGGAGAATATGCTGCTTCTTTTGACCAATTGACTGATTTTTTAGAAAATGACTCTGTTACCTTTGTAAAAATGGATGGAGTTGTACCAGATAGTTTACTTGGAAAAGAAGCAATTGCATTAGAGTTAGGAATTATTACAAGAGATACTGTTCTTAACCCTGTAAGCACTGTTTTGTTCACAGATAACTTTCAAGCAACTGTAGATTCACTTAAATACATTCCATTTTCTGGTGGCAAAACATTTAAAATGGATGCTGGAGAAGTTGAAAAAGGAAAAAACAAAGTAAAGGTATTTGCAGTAACAGCATACTTTACTGACGTTTATGCAGGATTAGATACGGACAACGAAGGTTATGATATGGCCGATTCTTTATCTATGGGATCTATGCTTGAACCAACTACCAACGGAAACTGGAAATAAAACTTCCTTAAAATATTTTATAAAAAAAGGATGTGATATTTCACATCCTTTTTTTATAACTTAGCTTAATTATGCCTGCAACTAAACCAAATACAAGCCTTTTTGACAAATCGTTTCATAAAAAGAACGAATTGTCTTACCAGCTTTACATTGAATTAAGTTTAAACGGACTTCAACAAACCATTTTAGATGTTACAACTAAAACTTTTATAGGCATAGAAGAGTACATTTTTACAGACGTTTTCAATGAGCATGACTTAGTTCCTGTTTTAGAAGAAATAATTAATACAAATCCACTTTACCAGCTCAATTTTAAAAACATTAGCCTTGCTTATAACAACAATAGAGCTACATTAATACCTAATGCTATATTTGAAGCAAATAAATTAGCTGAATACCATAAATTTAACTTTTCTGTTGTAGCGCAAGACGACTATTTTTCAGATCAATTAATCAACTTATCGGCAGCCAATATTTATAGCCTACCAAAATCCATTATTGCACCATTTGAGCGACTAAGCACTATTAATATCAAACATGTTTCTTCACCATTTATTGAAGCTGCATTAATTGATAGTAAAGCAAACAACACCTTATCTTCAGTAACAGTTAATGTACTTAAAAGCTCTCTTCAAGTAGCCATCATCAAAAATCAAAAACTAGCACTATACAACTCATTTAGCTATCAAACTTCAGAAGACTTTTTGTACTTCTTACTCTTTGTTCTTGATCAACAAAACATTAACAATGAAGAAGCTATTATAACTGTTTATGGCGCCATTGATAAAAATGGTGAATTATATTCAGCACTACACCAATACATCCAAACGATTCACTTTGGTGAACGCACGAAAAACCTCAAATTTAGCTACATTTTAGAAGATGTTCCTACTCATAAATACCATACCCTTTTCAATCAATTTTTATGCGAATAATAAGTGGAATATATAAAGGGAAACGACTAACGGCTCCTAAAAATTTACCCGTTAGACCAACTACTGATTTCGGTAAGGAATCGCTATTCAATATGATTTCTAACGACTATGACATTGACGAATTAAGTGTTTTAGATCTATTTAGCGGAACTGGAAATATTAGTTATGAATTTGCTTCTAGAGGAGCCAAAGAAATTATGTGCATTGATGGTAATTTTCATTGTGTGAGTTACATAAAAAAAACCAGTAAAGAATTAAATTTTGGACAAATTAGCGCTTTTAAAAATGATGTGTTTAGCTACTTAAAAAAGTACCCAAAGCAATACGACATTATTTTTGCAGATCCTCCTTATGAGCTCAAAAATATTAATGAAATTGCTGAATTAGTTTTTGAAAAAAACCTTTTAAGCCCAAACGGTCAACTCATAATTGAGCACGACAGAAACTGGGACTTTAGTGAGCACGCCAATTTTGTGAAACACCGCAAATGTGGAAATGTGAATTTTAGCATTTTCGAAAATTAATGTTGGGTAATATTTCCTATAAAAACATTTTATTTATTGCGCTTCCCATAATTATTAGTGGTGTTGCGCAAAACGTAATTAACGTAACCGACACCATGTTTCTTGGTAAGCTAAGCAATATTGCATTGGGAGCTGGAGGGAATGCAGGAGTTTTCTATTTTATTTTAGTGGTTTCTGGAATGGGATTTACCACAGGCGCTCAAATTATAATTGGACGAAGAAACGGTGAAGAAAACTATTCACAAATAGGAAGAATAGTTGACCATTGCATCTATTTCATGCTACCATTTGGAATTTTTCTTCTCGCATTTATGCAGTTTTTAGCCCCCGACTTGTTAGCTATTATTACTAAGTCAGAAGCTATTTTAGATGCTTCTATCGAATATTTAAACTACCGTGCATTCGGTATATTATTCGCATTTATCAACTTTACCTTTATTGCTTTTTTTGTTGGAACCACCAAAACACGGGTATTAATTTATACCACTATTATATTAATGCTAGTAAATGTATTTTTAGATTACGCCCTCATTTTTGGAAATTTTGGTTTCCCAGCAATGGGAATAGAAGGTGCTGCTTTGGCTTCAGTATTTGCAGAGATAGCAGCATTAATCTTTTTCATTATTCACACATATGTTAAAGTTGACTTAAAAAAATACCAATTATTTGGTTTTAAGAACTTTGATAAAGCAGTATTCAAAAGGGTGCTAAAGGTAGGTAGCCCAATAATGTTACAGAATTTTTTATCCTTAAGCTCTTGGTTTATTTTCTTTATGATTATAGAAAAAATTGGAGAAAAGGATTTAGCCATTTCTCATATTATACGAAGTATTTACATGGTTTTAATGATTCCGTTGTTTGGTTTTAGTTCGGCTACCAACACTTTAGTAAGCAACTTAATTGGCCAAGGAAATAGCAACCAGGTTTTAACACTCATTAAAAAAGTGGTTATTTTAAGCTTACTGAGTACAGCGGCAATGTTTGTAGTGGTACAAATTTTTCCCTTAGAAATTTTAGGTTTTTACACCAATGATATTGACTTAATTGAATCAAGCTTAAACACATTTACCGTGATCAGTTTTACCATGTTCTCGTTTGCTATTGCTTTTATTTTATTTAATGGTGTTAGCGGAACAGGCAATACTAAAATCTCTTTGCTTATTGAATTTATTACTATTTCTATTTATTTAGTAATCACCTACTATATAGCAATACCACTAAAAATGAGTTTGCCTTATGTGTGGTGTTCGGAGTTTATTTATTTTGGATTACTTGGCTCCTTATCATTTATTTACCTTAAATGGGGAAATTGGAGTAAGGTGCAAATTTGACCAACTTATTTATTAAATTTGTTACATGTCAGATTCAAAATTATATTATGCCATAGGAGAAGTGGCTAAAATATTTGAGGTAAACACTTCATTAATTCGATTTTGGGAAAAAGAATTTGACATTATTAAACCCAAAAAGAATAAAAAAGGCAATCGCCTATTTACTAAAGGTGACATTGACAACTTCCACATTATTTTTCATTTGGTAAAAGAAAGAGGATATACCCTTGACGGAGCCAAAAAGAAACTGAAAGACAATAAAGATGATACAGTACAGAATGTAGAAATCGTTAAGTCTCTTCAAAAAATAAAAGGTTTTTTAGTAGAGTTAAAAGAAGAACTTTAAAGTTTTACCGCTTTTTGTGATTTTATCAATGCTCCATTTCCATACACATTAATTAAATACACTCCTTTAGCATAGCTATTCTTAAAGTTAATCTTTTGTTTATTCTTATAATTTTTTACATCAATTTCTCTACCTGAAATTTCAAAAACTTTTACACTAATATTTTCATAATCAGCATTCAATGCTATTGTTAACTCATCGTTAAATGCTGTAGGAAAAATAGTAACATTACTTTCAGCTAGCTTATTCTCCATAGCAATACCAATGGTTAATGAATCCGCAACTAAAAATTGATCAAAACCAGCTTCCACTAAATGCCCTGGATTATCATCCATGGTTCTTACTACTAACTGCATGTTACTAGTCGGAGCTATAACACTACTTACTTTAATTGCTTTATTTACCCATGAACTATTGCCAGTTGTGTTTTCAATAGCAACATCTACATCAACCGAAGTTAAACCATTAGACAATGAGATAACTAAAGAATCATTTGGGTTACCAGAACCTCCTCCATTGTAAAACCATCTATCAAAATGAATATATGGATCACCATAGCCAGACAAATCAAAAACAGGTGAAGTCAAAACCGTTTGACCATTATCAACATCATCATTTCCTGCACTACCACCAGCATTACCTGTAATATAGGCTTCATCCAAACAATCCGTTTGAACATCCTCATTTGGGTTGGCTTGATTAGGTCCATTCGTTGTTCCAACCGGAATACCTTTCTCCCAATAACCACTTCCTGGATTACCAGAAACTACCCAGCCTAAATCCAATGAAAAATCATCAGAGTAGCCATCTGCCATTTGATAAATATGTGTATTTGTAACAGCCGCTAAATTCTGATTAGCTAAACACAACTGTTCGTGCCCCCAATGACCAATATAGACATCATAGGTTTCTTCTATAAAATTAGCGATAGAAAAATTACCAAAAGCATCAGTAGTTATCGTGTTATCATAAGTATTTCCTATAATTCTAACTTTTGCGTTTTGTATCGGGTTAGAAAGCATATCAACCACTTGTCCTTGAAGCGTAAAAGGAATTAGTGGAAACAACTTAACGTTTAAGGTTGTTGTTGTATTTGAAGTTAAAACTACATTAGAAATCGTTTTTGTTCTATACCCTAACTTAGTGAAAGAAACGGAATACGTTCCTGCAGCTGCCAAACCAGTTTGATAATCACCAATAATATTAGTATTGGTTCCTGTATTGGCAGAAACAATATCAACCACTACAGCATCTATTGGTGCAGTTGTATTCGTATCTGTTACTTTTCCTTCTAACAATGCAGCAGGAGTATAAGTTGGCCCTAAAACAAATAAACCATTTTCAATGTCGCTTGCAATAATTAAACCTGAAGGTAAATAAGGATAAACTCCCCAGCAACCGTTAAATCCATTTCCAGAAAAAGCAGGAGAAGTATCGTAATTACCAACTTCCACTATATTGCTAGGATCACGAACATCATGAATAGTAACTCCATCTCTATAGTATGAGGTTATAATATAATCTCCTAACACAAAAGTATTGTGAGGTATTACTAGATCTCCAGGACTAGACTGTACTCTATCTAACTCGCTAATATTACTCAAATTACTTACATCGTAAGCTCCTAAAAAAGCATTACTCACCTCATCAGTTGTAAATAAAGAATTTCCATCATCAGAAATCCAACAGTTATGGGTAAAAAAGCTTGGAGTACTATGTGTAACCATTGTTACTGGAGCATTTTTATTGCTTACATCTACCGCTACAAAAAAGCCATCATTAATTGCTCCTCCCCATAAGGTATCTCCTCTAACCATACCATCATGCAAATAAAAATCATTATATCTTCCAACTTCTACTGGATTTTTAGGGTCTGCATTTAAATCTAAAATTATTGCTCCACCTTTCCCATTATCAGCGCCCATAACATAGGCGTAACCGTTTTCATCTATGTAAATATCGTGGGCTTCTGTAAAAGGATAAGCAGTTCCTGTATACATATAAACATCTCCAGCAGTTATGGCATTGGGCAAATTAGACATGTCAATTATCTTTAACCCACCTCCACC
>CAJQON010000055.1 GCA_905479995.1 uncultured Flavobacteriales bacterium
CTTCCTTTTTCTTTAAAGGAATTGCTCCAGCTCAATTACTGGCTTTTTCTACGAGTTCTAGTGCAGCAACATTACCAGTTACTATGGAAAGAGTTGAAGAGCATTTAGGTGTTGAAGAAGAGGTAGCCAGCTTTGTATTGCCAATTGGCGCAACCATTAATATGGATGGTATAAGTTTATATCAAGCAGTTGCCGCAGTTTTTATTGCTCAAGCCTTTGGAATGGACCTAAGTTTTATGGCTCAATTAGGAATTATTGTTACTGCTACCCTAGCCTCTATCGGTTCAGCAGCAGTACCAGGTGCAGGTATGGTAATGTTAGTAATTGTATTAGGTCAAGCAGGAATACCTGAAGCAGGATTGGCACTGATTTTTGCAATAGATAGACCATTAGACATGTGTAGAACAACGGTTAATGTAACTGGAGATGCTGCCGTATCAATGTTAGTTGCCAAATCTGTCGGTAAACTTAGAATGCCTAAAGCAAAAAACTGGGACGATAATTATAAAGCAGAATAAGCCCCTATTCCACTCGGATTATTCGTTCATAAATTTCTATAATAAAACATTAAAGGAACAATAAAACTGTTCAGTTTTTGTTATTTTTAATTTTTAAATATTAACCCCTTAGAACATCAAGTTTATTCCCGTTACCACATGAAAAAATTCCTCAAAATATTTGGCTACACCTTCCTAGTATTAATCCTTTTAATTATTGCACTCCCTTTTATGTTTAAAGGAAAAATAGTTGAAATGGTGAAAGAAGAAACCAACGCGATGCTAAATGCTAAGGTAGATTTTGGTGATTTTGACATGGGGCTCATCTCTACCTTCCCTAACTTTAATTTTGAAATAGAAAATGTAAAAGTTGAAGGTGTGGATGCTTTTGAAGGAATTTCTTTAGCAGAAGTTAAGAGCCTTTACCTTAAAGTTGATTTGATGAGCGTAATTAGCGGAGATCAAATTGACATTAAATCAGTACAGATAACCGAGCCAATTATAAACGCCATAGTTTTAGCAGATTCTTCTGCCAACTGGGACATTATGAAAGAAACTGGTGAAGAAGAAGTTGAAGTTGTAGCCGAAGAAGAAGCTTCTTCATTTAGTTTAGCATTAAAAGATGTAGCTATAAAAAATGGTTATGTGATGTATAAAGATGAAACCATGGATTTAATTACCGAAATTAAAGGGTTAGACTTTAATTTAGATGGTGACATGACTGAAGATATGACTATGTTAAACACTTTAACCACCATTAAAGAACTTAACCTAGAAATGGAAGGAATGCATTACATGAAAAAATCGATTATTTCTATTGACATAGATCTTGAAGCTGACATGATTAATTCTAAATACACCTTTAAAGAGAATGAGTTTAAAATAAACGAACTAATTCTTGGTATAGACGGATGGTTAGCTATGCCTGCAGATGACATAGATATGGACATTAAGTTTAATGCCAAACAAACTGAATTTAAAAACATTCTATCAATGGTTCCTGCGGTATTTATGACTGATTTTGCCAATGTAAAAACTGCTGGAAAATTAGCTTTAGATGGACACGCCAAAGGAACATACTCTGAAACAAAAATGCCTGGGTTTGGCTTAAACCTTGTTGTTAAAGATGCTATGTTTAAGTATCCTGACTTACCTAAATCGGTAAACAACATTCAGGTTGACTTACATGTTACTAATCCTGATGGAGATTTAGACAAAACTATTGTTGATTTAAAAACATTCCATGTTGAATTAGCTGAAAACCCAATTGATGCCAATTTACACGTCACCACTCCTATCTCTGATGCAAACATTAAAGCCGGATTAACTGCTGACTTTAACTTAGCTTCATTAAAAGATGTAATTGCTTTAGAAGGTAAGGATGAATTAAACGGTCAAGTAAAATCTGACCTTAAGATTGGTGGAAGACTTTCTGCTATAGAAGAAGAAAGATATGAAGAATTTAATGCTGAAGGTTCTTTTGGTATTAGCGAAATGAACTACAAAAGCGACTCTTTACCATATGATGTATTATTAAATGCATTTATATTAAACTTTTCCCCACAACATGTTGAGCTAGCAAGTTTTGATGCCCTAATCGGAAAATCAGATATTAATGCAAATGGTAGAATAGACAACATCCTATCTTACGTATTTAGTGATGATGAAGAACTTACAGGAACATTTAATGTCAACTCTAACCTATTAGATTTAAATGAATTTATGAGTGAAGATGAAGTTGTAGCTGAAGGAGAAGTATCAGCTGAAGACGAAGAGCCACTAACAGTTATTGAAGTACCAAAAAACATAGACTTTACCTTAAACTCTAGTTTTACAAAAGTGGTTTATGACAATATGGACATAGACAATATTAAGGGTATGATGGTAATTAAAGGCCAAAAAGTAGACATGAGTAATTTAAGCATGAACCTATTAGGTGGTAGTATGGTAATGAGTGGTTACTATGAAACTACCAATCCTACTAAACCAGGTATAAGCTACGACATGGACATTAAAAATTTCGATATTAAAGCAGTAACAACAACATTTGCAACAGTTGAAGAAATGGCTCCTATGAGCAAATATGCCAACGGATCATTTAATACTGCTTTAAAATTTGATGGTACTTTAGACCAAGAGATGATGCCAGACCTCATGTCATTATCAGGAAATGGTAGCATGATAACAAACAATGTTAAAGTTGAAGGATTTCCTGCTATGGAAAAACTAGGGACCATTTTAAAGAATGATAAGTTAAAGACATTAGCTATTAACGACACAAGAGTTAACTATGAATTTAAAGACGGTAGAGTATTTGTTGAACCTTTTGATGTTAAGCTAGGAAAATCAACAGGAACAATATCTGGTTCAAATGGCTTTGATCAAACCTTAGATTATATAATGAAATTAAAAGTACCAAGTACTGAATTAGGTGCTGGAGAAGCATTGAACAAATTAAATGAACAAGCTGCAAGCATAGGTGCTAATTTAAAAGCCGCAGAATTTGTTGATGTTGACGTATTAATTAAAGGAACAGCTACTGAACCTAAAGTTAGCGTTAACTTAAAAGATGTGGCAGGAAACTTGGTAGAAGATGTAAAAGAACAAGTCAAAGAAATTGTTAAAGAAAAAGTAGAAGAAGTAAAAGGAAAGGCTCTTGAAGAAGCGAAACAACAAGCTGACAAATTAAGAGCTGAAGCCAAAAAACAAGCAGACAAGGTTAGAGCTGAAGGTAAAAAAGCTGGAGACAAAGTTAGAGCGGAAGCCAAAAAACAAGCTCAAAAACTAATGGACGAAGCTGGTAGTAACTTCTTAAAAAAGAAAGTTGCCGAAAAAGCTGCTAAAAAAGTAAATGAAGAAGGCGAGAAAAAAGCTAAAAAAGTAGAAGCTGAAGCCAATAAAAAAGCTGATGCAATTGAAGCTAAAGCAGACCAGCAAGCAAAAAAAGCCATTGCCGATGCTGAAGCAAAAATGAATAAATAAGATAGATAGGGAAAAGGGATATGTTTAAACTTATAATTATTTCGATAAGTATTTTTAGCTGTTGCATTAGTATTACTAAAGCACAAGAGAGCAATTGTCCTGAACCTAAAAAAAAGGCAGTCAAATACTTCGAGTCTGCTAAAGGAGCTTCAGAGAAAGAGAAGAAAAGCCTTTTATTTGAAGCTGTTAAAATAGACCCTACCTACCTTGAAGCGATTGATGAACTGGCCCTTTTAGCTGAAAAAAGTGCCAACAGAGCTTTTAATGCTGGAAATGTTAATGGTTTTAACCAAGCTGAAAACACTAAACTGAAATATTGGAAAAAAATCATCGAAACGTGTCCTGATTATAGAAACTTTTACCACACCATGTTGGTAGCAGATTTTTATTTTGGACAACGGAAGTTTGAACAATCAAGACCATACTACCAAACTATAGTGGCCTCCCCTAACGCTTACAAAAAAGATGAACGTTACGCATATGAAAGGTTACAAGATATTGAGACTTATATTAACTTAGTAAAAGATACTGTTCCTTTCGACCCAAAAATTGTTTCTGGACCTTCTACTGGACATGATGAGTATTTACCTATGCTTTCACCAGATAATCGCTACTTATTTTTTACACGTAAAATGCCTGACGAATCTAAAAAAGCATTTGATTCGGGCTCTAAAGAACTTTTTATTAGAAGTAGAAAAACAATGGGAGACAACTTTAGCGGTGGAATACCTATGGGAGAGCCTTTTAATATGGGACAATACCAAGGTGGAGTTAGTGTGTCTGTAAACAACAAACTATTATTTATTACCATAGTAGATGTTATCCCATATAGAGGAAAAGACAGAGCTGGTTTAGGCCAAATGTTTGACAATGCTGATATTTATTATTCTGAATTTAAAGGTGGTGAATGGAGCAAACTCCAATCTATTGGAAGTCACATTAACACTCCAACCACTTGGGAATCTCAACCTTCTATTTCTGCCGATAATAAAACATTATATTTTAGTAGAGTTATAAATCCTTTTGGAGGAGACATTGACATTTATAAATCAGAAAGACAACCTGATGGTAGCTGGGGAGAAGCAATTAACCTTGGAGCCCCAATAAATACTCCTGGAGATGAGAAATCTCCTTTTATGCACTCAGACAGTTATACCCTTTACTTTTCTTCTAACTACCACATTGGAATGGGTGGTTATGATATCTTTTATGCAAAAATGGATCCAGCTACTGGCAATTTTCAAAAACCGATTAATATTGGAAACCCTATAAATACACCAAAAAATGAACATGGGTTTATTGTTAGCAGAGATGGTGATAAAGCCTTTTATGGTTCTTCTCAAGACGACAAAGACCTGAACATTTATACGTTTGAATTATACGAAGAAGCTCGACCAAAATCGGTTGTATTTGTGAATGGAGCAATTTTAAACAACAAAGGAAAAGTTCCAGAAGGAGCGCAAGTAATGCTTAAAAACACTAAAACCAACGAAGAGGTTGAAGCGGTAATAGATGAAGAAACTGGAGATTACGTTGGTGTTGTTACTGTTGATAAAGATGAAGACATTATGCTAACGGCCAAAAAGAAAGGTTTTGCTTTTAGCTCTCAACTTATTTCTGCAAATGAGGTTGTTGTTGGAAAAGCAATAAAGACTGATAAACTAGAAATTAAACCCATTGAAGTTGGCGCATCTTACCAGATTAACGACATTAATTTTGCCACAAACTCGTTTGAGTTAAACAACAAAATTGTTTTGGTACTCAACGAATTTATTGACTTTTTAACGGAAAACCCTACCGTAAAAGTTGCCATACATGGGTATACTGATAATGTAGGTGACCCAACAAAAAATATGACCTTATCTGAAAACAGGTCTCAAGCTGTATATAACTATTTATTACTTGAAGACATAGAACCTTCTAGACTATCAGCTAAAGGGTTTGGTGAAACCCAACCTATTGCTAAAAATGACACAAAAGAAGGGCGTGCTAAAAACAGGCGAACCGAGTTTGTTATTGTGAGTAAATAATGCTTCCCTTTCAACATAGCCTTAAACCTAGAAGACGAAAGTATGTTGGAAAACATAAAAAGCAATACCAAGACACTGATTTTAATTTAGGAAATCAAAAGGTAAATAAGCTTGAAAAACAAGAATATCTTCTCCGCTTTAAAGAAACTAAACTCAAGGAAAAACGTCAACGAAAAAACTTACTTTACGTACTAATAGTAGTTGGATTAATAGTATTAGGAATCATGTTTTTTATGCCCATAAACTAGAAGGCATTATTCCTAATTAGCATTACGCTTATCTAGTTCTTCTTTTATTTTAGAAGCCTCTTCATAATTTTCATTTTCAATGGCGTCTTGTAGTCGATTGTTTAACTCTTCCTGAGTTAAGTCCGAATAGCTTAATGACTTTGGTTCAGCCACAGCGTCTTCTTCATCTAACTCGTTCTCAATAGATTCTAGTTCGTTAGAAAGATCATCTTCCAGTTGCCCTTCTTCTAAAATAATACCAGCACTAGACAAAATAAATTCATGCGTATAGATAGGACATTTAAAACGAACAGCTAAAGCAATGGCATCAGAAGTTCTGGTATCAATCTCAACTTCAATTCCATCTTTTATAGAAATCAGTTTGGCATAAAAAATACCTTCTACCAAGTTATAAATAACTATTTCTTTAATGGTAATTTCATATTGATCGGCAAAGCTTTTAAACAAATCGTGTGTTAACGGTCTACTCGGAGCCATAGATTCCAATTCAATTGCGATAGCCTGAGCCTCAAAACCACCAATAATAATTGGCAACCTTCTTTTAGCTCCAGTTTTTTCACCCAACACCAAAGCATATGCACCAGTTTGAGTTTGACTGTATGAAAGTCCTATTATTTCTAATTCTATCTTATCCATCTATCAAAAAAAAGGAGGTAATTAAATTACCTCCATAAATATATCGAATTTTTTATGCTTTAAGCTCTTTTATAGCTGCTAGCAATTTTGGAACTACTTCAAAAGCGTCTCCAACTATACCATAATCGGCTGCCTTAAAGAATGGTGCTTCGGCATCTGTATTAATTACAACAATTACCTTACTTCCGTTTACACCTGCCAAATGCTGAATTGCTCCAGAAATACCAATAGCAAAGTATAAGTTTGGACGAATGGCTATTCCTGTTTGACCAACATGCTCGTGGTGAGGTCTCCAACCAATATCGGCTACTGGACGAGAACAAGCTGTTGCTGCTCCTAATTCTTTGGCTAAATCTTCTACCATTCCCCAGTTTTCAGGGCCTTTTAATCCTCTCCCTGCAGAGACAACAATATCAGCTTCTGTTAATGATAATTCAGTAGATTCCTTTTTAGTTTCTTTTACTTTAATTCCTGTGCTTGGTAATTCTAAAGCTAAAGCAACAACTTCTGCAGTTCCACCAGTTTCAACTTTATCAACCGAGTTAGGTAATACCGAAATAATTTGAGTAGAAGTGTTGACCTCTACTTCTGCAAAAGCTTTACCAGAAAACACTGCTTTTTTTATAATGTTACCGTTTGGTAATGCAATTGCTCCTGTAACTAAACCTGCATCTAATTTTGCAGATAATCTTGGTGCAATAGATTTACCAGAGTAATCATGTGCAAAAATAATTGTTTCTGAACCTTCTTGCTTAGCAGCTGTAGCCATTACATGTGCAATTTTTTGAGGATCAAACTTATCTAAAGTAGTATCTGAAACATGTAACACTTTAGTAACTCCATAATTTCCTAACTGCTCTATATTGTTTGCGGTTCCTACCACAACAGCAACAGCGTTACCACCTTTAGCTTGAGCAACTTGAGCTCCATAACTAGCTGCTTCTAAAGCATTTTTAGTTAAAGAACCATTGTTTGAATCTGCGTATATTAATACTGACATACTTATTTCTTTTAAATCGCTTTCGCTTCGTTGTGTAATAAATTAACTAGTTCCTGAACATTATCAGCATCAACATATTTACATCCTGTTTTTGCTGCTGGTAAAGAAAAGTTTTTAACTGAAGTAGCATTGCTAGCTTCTATTGGTGCAACAACTGTTAATGGTTTAGACCTTGCTGCCATAATCCCTCTCATGTTAGGGATTCGTGCTTCAGCCATTCCTTTAGATGAACTGATAACAATAGGTAAGTTTGCTTCTATTAACTCTACCCCACCTTCAACGTCTCTTTCAATTGTTGCAGTAGATCCTGCAACATCTAATTTAGAGGTTAATGATACGTATGGAACTTCCATTAATTCTGCAACCATACCAGCTACTTGTGAACCATTGTAGTCAATTGTTTCTTTTCCACACAATACTAACTCATAACCGTTTTCTTTGGCATAATTAGCAATTTGTTTGGCCACGTATAGCGCATCATTTGTATCTGCATCTATTCTAACAGCATCATCAGCACCAATTGCCAATGCTTTTCTAATAATAGGATCAGTATCTACTCTTCCTACGCTTAACACTGTTACTGATCCACCGTTTGCTTCTTTCAATTCTAAGCCTCTTACTAAAGCATACCACTCATCGTAAGGGTTTACAATAAATTGCACACCGTTTTCATCAAACTTAGTATCTCCATCTGTAAAAGCTATTTTAGCTGTAGTATCAGGAGCTTTACTTATACATACCAATATTTTCATTATCAATAGTTATTTAGATTATCTTCATTTTAAGTAAACGAAATTAACAAAAATACAGGGATAAAAAAACAAGGATTAGCTCAATAACAAAGAGTTTTTGAACATCTAAAAGAAATTTATTTTAAAGTGTTATAAATGGGCTATTAATTCCATTTTATTTGCTGGTCAGGACATTTAACATCTCCATATGAACAGTACACGCAACAACTGTCTTCCTTTTTTTCTACAATTTCGGAACAACTATTACATTGGTAGGCATAAGAGTATGCTGCTTCTAGCATTTCAGATTTTTGCTTGCTACCACAATCAGGGCAAGTCAATTCATTTTTATTCAAAACATCAGTAACTAAACTATCCATAACTTAAACAGATTTAGGGTTTACAATAGTTAAATTACGACTTATAGCTCCATACTTACTCAACAGAAAACATAAGTTATTAACACTTAAAATGTTGAAAGTGATAGTTTAAAAGAAAAGAAGCCTACTGTTTCTAAGGAGTAAATTCTTTATTTATGAGTTGTTGAAGCTTTCTTTCATAGTCTTCTTTTAACCATTTTAAATAGCTCTCGGTACTTTTACATATAGAATAAGAATACAATCGGATTCGGTAAGCTATTTGATCGCTTAGCAATTCTGCCAATTCTCTTGCTTCCATTAAATCGCTGCTATTTTCAGCACACATTTTAAGGTGTTGTGCCAACGATTTTTCTAGTACTACTTTAGATCGCTCTCCCTCCTTTTGAGAAGTTTTGTATACTTCCTCAACATCAAATCCAACATCAGAAGTATTAGCAAATCTTGCTCTCACCTCTTCGGTCATTTTGTATTTAAAATTCTTTTCTATTTCGGCATCAATAGCAATGTTTTGTAAAAAGAAATCTGGTGTTCTAAATATTTCATGCCAATCAACCTTTTCTGTCCAACCTCCAAAACGTGCAGCATTGTTTCCTAAATCAATAATATTAAACGTTTTTTTGTCTTTTAATATACGAGAACCACGTCCTATCATTTGAAAGTATAAAGCCAAAGATTTTGTCGCTCTATTTAAAATAATTGTATTTACGGAAGGCTCATCAAAACCGGTTGTTAATATTCCAACAGAAGTTAAAATGGCATCAGGCGTTTCTTTAAACCAAGCCAAAATTTCTTTTCGCTCGTTTGGTGTATTTTTATTGTCAATGTGCTGAATTGGATGTCCTGCTTTTTTAAACTGATACAACACACCTAATGAAGAACCAATTCCACTATTAAAAATTAGTGTTTTTTTACCCAAAGAGTTTTCCTCATAAGAATGCACTAATTTTTCTAACATGGGTAAGTCTCCAAATAACAAATCTGAAGAACGTACTGTATAATCGCCATTGGCACCAATTTTTAAAGAGGTCAATCCAACATCGTAACTAAAGGTTGTAGGCTTAGCCAAATATCCTTTTTCTACTAAATAACCAATAGATTCACCAACAATAAGTTCATCGTAAATTTGGTGCATTGGCAACTTAACATTAGAGCTCAATGGTGTTGCTGTAACGCCTAACATCACACAATCTTTAAAATAATGAAATAGCTTTCTAAAAGAGTTGTAGTGAGCTTCATCAACGATAACCATCCCAATATCTTCTATATCTATTAGATCATCTTGCATCCGGTTTTTTAGTGTTTCCACCATCGCTACAAAACATTCATATTCTTTTTGATCAGGTAATTCTTTTACTTCGCTGTTAATTATTTTGTTTTTTATACCAAACTCACTCAACATTCTTGAGGTTTGACCGCAAAGTTCAATTCTATGTGTAAGTATCAGTACCTTTTTTTTGGTTGCAGCTATTCTTCTTCTAGCTATCTCAGAAAAAATAACTGTTTTTCCTCCTCCAGTAGGTAGTTGATACAATAAATTGTAGTTGTGGGGAGCGCCATCTAATGCCGCAAATATTTTATCCATTCCTCGCTCCTGGTAATCATAGAGCACTTTTTTTTCAACAGTTTCGTCTAACATTTCGTTTTTATCTGGCATTTTCTTTTTAAAAAGAGGGCTGCAAATTTAGGTATAAATGATGGTTGATAGGCAGTAAAAGTAAAGAATTAGCTTAAAGCAGCATTTCTTTTGTTTTTAATGTAAGCAAATATTGCAAGAATTACGGCAACTACAACAGTGATAGGTACAAATGTTGGTATTGGAACAGGGTCTCCTTTGGCATAAGAATGAAGTCCTGACAAGTAATAATTTACCCCAAAATAAGTCATAATTACAGTACTAAACCCAAAAAGAGCTAAGGTATTAAATAAAAATTTTCCATTTGCTTTAGGTATAAAACGTAAATGCAACAACATGGCATAAAACAATACAATAACTAAAGCCCATGTTTCTTTTGGATCCCATCCCCAATATCTTCCCCAACTCTCATTGGCCCAAACGCCACCTAAAAATGTACCTATTGCTGCCATAAACAACCCTACGGTAATGGTTAATTCTGTGATGTAAGTCAATTCTTTAATTGTAGTTCCAATTCTATTGTTGTTCTTCGCATTTCTAACTATCATTAGTAGCAAGTTCATTAAGCCAAGAACTGCACCCAAGCCCAAGAAACCATAACTACCTGTTATAATAGCAACATGTATCATTAACCAATATGATTTTAAAACTGGTACCAGAGGCGTAATTTCTGGATCCATAAAATTAAGGTGTGCTACCATTAATGTTAATGCTGCTAAAACTGCAGTTGCAGCAATGGTCATTTTAGACGACCTTGAGAAAACAAATCCGGCCAAAATAGTAACAAATGCAATCCAAACCATAGATTCATATCCATTACTCCAAGGAGCATGTTCTGTAATGTACCATCTTAATGCCAAACCTCCTGCATGCACTAGGAATAGCCCAAAAAGAACTACGCTAAATATGGTGATAATAATTTTTTTATACCTCTTTGGGCTAATTATATCTGCAAACAAAAAGAAAAGCATAAACACACCTACTAAGGCATAATACATGAATAACTTCTTAAACACTTGAATTTTGTTGTAGGTAATTTCTGCATCAATTTTAGCTTGAGCAGGAATTACACTTGCTCCAAACTTTCGTTGATAATCAACTAAATGTTGCAAAGTACTGTCTGCCAGTTTCCAGTTTGTATTGTGTATCGATTCTGAAATAGATCCAAAATACAATGGCACCATCGCTTTTACAAAAATAGAATCGTGGGTTGAAAACTCCTTATAATCTGCCCCAGTAAACCATGTATTATTTTCGTCTTTAAACTTTGGGAATATTCGCAATAAGTTCCCTTGAAAAACCATTAAACAAATATTGGCTCTCTCATCTACTTTTAAAATTTCTTTGTCATACTTATCTTGTTCGGAAGGTTTTTTACGGTTGGCTTCCTCAACATCTGGTCCAATAATGTAATTGAAGTCTTTATCAAATAAATCCAAAAACGAAACATAATGGTCTTTTGCTTTTAACTTCTCTTCTAATTCAGGATTTTTAACCTTAATCATATCTACTTCTCTCCATTGAGCAGAATGGTACATCATACCTAAAAATACTTGTGCAGATTTTTGACCCAAGAACTCTTCTTTCCCTGTTACTTTCCTCACCACCTCTGAGGCCATGGTATGCATAGGCTTTATTCTTCCTTGGTTATCTTGAACTAACAATTCACTAAACTTTTCAGCATGAGCATCATCTATTACTACGGTTTTAAGTTTGACTGCTTTTTCTTCCGATTTTTTATGCGCATGTTGTGAATGATCGTGCTGAGCTTTGGTAGTAATACCGCTTAACATAAAAGCTGCTATTAATAATGAAGCTACTTTATTGTTTTTCATCTTTTTAATGTTTTTACGAAGAGTCGCAAACCTCGATTTAGGTGAAATCAACGTTACTACCATCCCAATAATCATTAATAAGTAACCGATATAAGTTATTATGGTTCCCCACATATCATGGTTTACACTTAAAATCGTTCCTAACTCGTCTTTATCATAAGAAGATTGAAACATTCTATAACCATCATAATCCAATACATTGTTCATGAAAATTTTCTGATCAAACTCTACTCCACCAAATCGATTATCTAATAAGGTTACTTCACTTTCAAAGGAAGAAGGACTGTTTGAACCAGGATATCGATCCAATTTAAAATCGTTTAACCTTACTTTAAAAGGAGTGTAATATTCTTTTCCGCCATATACTAAAGAAAAGTTTAAACCTCCCATCTGAAAAATGGTATTGTTGCTTACATAACCTTTGCCTCCAAACAAGGTAACTTCCTTGGTTTCTTCACCACAAGTAACATCAACCACCAAAGCATCTTCTCCATTCATGTTTTCTTTTGGAGCTTCAATTTTTACAATTTTTGAGTTTTGATGGATGGTTTTATATACCAATTGTATTTCTCCAATGGAGTACAATCTTCTGTTTCGTAACAAGTGTAAGGTATCTTTGCCTAAAACGCCTGTACTTTGGTCGTCCATGCTTAAATAATTTAAATCGTGAGGAGAAAGTAAAAACAATCCTGTATCAGTCGTCATAATTTTTATAGCTTCCTGATGTTCTTCATTATTAAATGCAATTGGTAAGTTTCCAAAAAACTTGGTTTGGCCGTCTTCTACATAACGTGATAAACGTCCAGATTTACCAACAGTAATAATTTCTATAATCTGTTTCCCATTAGGGGTTTCAATAACGGTATCTATACTATTCTGAACGTAATCTTTGTATTTAAAGTTTATGGATTTCCCTTCGTATTCAAAGTCATATTCAAACCCACTGTTGTATCTCGGATTTAAAAACAGTTTTTGTTCTCCTGTATATTGTGTTTTCTTATCATCAACTTTAAATCTAAAGTAAGTATCGTCAGAAACTATAGTACTACTAGATTCTCCCTCTCTAATAGCCATCGATCCTTCAAAACTGATGTACCTTGTAATACCTGCTCCTATTATAATAATGATTAAAGAAAGATGAAAAGTTAAAACTGCCAATTTTTCTTTTCTAAACATTCGGTATTTAAAAATGTTTCCTACCAAATTAATACCGAGCAAAACAATTACCAACTCAAACCAACGCGTATTAAATATTAATGCTTTAGATGCTGGTGTACCGTAATCATTTTCGATAAATGTTGCCGCACCAATTGCAACAGCAAAAACCAATAATAACAAGGCTGTTAACTTGGTTGAAAAGAGAATATTTTTGATTGCTTGTAACATAAAATATTGCGAACAAAAATAACTATTTTTACAGATATAAAACGTTTAATATTCTTTATTTGAATAGCAAAAAATCAATATCATTTATAGGCGCTGGAAATGTTGCTACACATATAGCTCAGGCGTTTCATGATAAAGGCCATGTGATTGATTATGTGTTTAGCCAAAACTTAAAAAATGCAGAAATACTAGCCAACAACATACAAGCTGCTGCTACAGAGAATATTACAGATATAATTAACAAGAGCTCAATTGTAATTGTTTGCATTAAGGATGATGCTATTATTTCAGTTTTAGAACAATTTGAAGATAAAAACTGTCTTATTGCTCACACTTCTGGAAATATAAATATGGATGTGTTTGCACAGAATGGATTTAGCAATTATGGTATTTTTTATCCCTTACAAACGTTTAGTAAGGATAAACCTGTAGATATATCAGCTGTTCCGTTTTGTATTGAAGCCAATTCTAACTTAACTGAAACAGCGTTATTCGATCTAGCCAGCTCTTTATCTAACAATGTTCAATTAATTAATTCTGACCAGCGTAAAAAACTCCACTTGGCAGCCGTTTTTGCTTGCAATTTTAGCAATTACATGTATGGTATTGCTGACGATTTATTAAGTAAAAACGACATTAATTTTGACTTGTTAAAACCGTTGATTTTAGAAACTGCTCAAAAAATTTCAGCCAATTCACCCAAAAAGATGCAGACTGGTCCAGCAATAAGAAAAGATGAAGAGGTGATTAAAAATCATGAAGAAATGCTAGCAGATATGCCAGCTTATAAAGATATTTACCACTTAATTACTAAAAACATTATAGACAAAAACTAATGGCAAATTTTAAAGAATTATTACCCGATATAAATTCATTTGTTTTAGATATTGATGGTGTGCTTTCTGATGGAAGCATATTGGTTACCGAAAATGGCGACCAGCTACGAACCATGAGCACCAGAGATGGTTTAGCAATTACAATGGCGTTAAAAAAAGGCTACAACATTGTTATTATTTCTGGAGGAAATGACCAATCTGTTGTACACCGTTTTAATTACTTGGGTATTACAGATGTTTTTTTAGGCGTTGAAGATAAAATTAAGGTTTTACACACTTATTTTAAAGACAATAACATTAGTGCTAAAAATGTGTTGTACATGGGCGATGACATTCCAGATTATTATGCTATGCTAGAGTGTGGCGTAAAAACTTGTCCTAAAAATGCAGTAATAGAAATTAAAAATATTGCCGATTATATTTCAAATAAGGATGGTGGACAAGGTTGCGTAAGAGATATTATTGAGCAGGTTATGCGTTGCAATGGCGATTGGTTTAAACCAACGACCTAATTCCTTTTTATTTTATTGATTGATGATATTTCACCAACTCTTCTATGGGTTGCTTTACAATTCTACCCAGTTGTATTTGATGCTCTTTAGCGGTTTCGGCCAGTAAATCTTTATATAAATACGCTATAGACCCTATAAGGTGTAAAGGCTGATTTTGATAGTCCTTATATTTACAAATGTTTACTTTAAAGAAACGACTAAATGAGTTTTGCACTAACTGCTTCATTTCTGGATGATTGATGTGTTGGTAAACAAATTGATTAAAGCTTGCTAAAAATCGATTTGGCAATGGCTGACTATAAACTGCATCTAAAATAGCTGTTACTGATAAATTGTAGGATTTATCAAAAGCTTCACTAATTTCTTGAGGCAATTCTTTCGCTAAAAATGCCTGAATAAAAGTCTTCCCAATATCAACTCCCCCTCCAAAATCGCCTAAAATATAACCTAAAGCTGTTACGTTTTCTGTTATGTTTTTGCCATCATAAACACACGAGTTAGAACCTGTTCCTAATATAGCTACCATACCACTATCTTTACCGCAAGTTGACCTAACAGCTGCCAACATATCGTGTTCTACTTCTACTTTTGCGTTACTAAAAAAGTTGCTTAAGGGTTGATGTATTAGTTTACATTTTTCTGGCGAAGAACACCCTGCACCATAAAAAACTACATGAGTTACTTTGCTTTTTATGGCATCTAATTCAGAATTAGACAACTCCTGCTCTACCCTATTATGATCAATATGGTAAGGGTTTAACCCTATGGTGTTAAAAGATAAAATCTCATTATTATTAACCAAACGCCAATCGGTTTTGGTAGAACCACTATCTGCAATAAGTAACATAATGCAAATATATGTCTAATTTAGATGATGCTTAGCATTCCAAGAGAAATCCTATTTAAGAAATAAGAAGAAATCTATTCGAGGAGCATAAGACCGCAAAGATTGTAAATTGCGCGCCTAAAAGGTATACCCTAAAAGAATAAACCAATTTAATGAAAGTAATTTTAACAAAAGTACTCTACATCCTTATTGCAATTGCTGCACTTTTGGGATTGTTTAATAGTGCAATTGCTTTATTATTGGGTTTTACATTATCCTTAATTTTAGAAAGTCCATTCAAAAAATACAACCAAAAGACGATAAGCTACTTATTAAAAATTGCAGTTGTAGGTTTAGGATTTGGTATGTTGGTTACCGAAACTATTGCAACTAGTAAAGATAGCTTAGGTTTAACTTTTTTATCTATTGTGTTAACGTTAGTCTTAGGAATACTATTGAGCAAATTGCTAAAATTAAATTTAAAGTTGGGCTACCTTATTACCTCAGGCACATCTATTTGTGGTGGAAGTGCTATTGCTGCCATTGCTCCTGCTATAAATGCTAAAAGCAAAACAATGAGTGTGGCACTAGGTATTGTTTTTTTATTAAATGCTGTTGCGTTATTTATTTTTCCAGCAATAGGACATTTTATAGGCTTAAGCCAAGAACAATTTGGCTTATGGTGTGCTATTGCCATTCATGATACTAGCTCTGTGGTTGGTGCAGCCTTAGATTATGGTGATGAGGCTTTAAAAATTGCCACTACTGTTAAACTATCTCGAACTTTATGGATTATTCCTCTGTCTATATTTTCCATTTTTATGTTTAAGTCTAAAGGCAACAAAATAAAAATTCCTTATTTTATTTTGTTGTTTATTGGAGCCATCATCATCAACAGTTGTCATTTTATTCCTATTGAAGTTTCAAGCACTATTGTTTTAATTTCTAAACGATTGTTGGTGCTGACTTTATTCTTGGTAGGAACAACCATTTCTCTAAAAGACCTAAAGTCTGTTGGTTTTAAACCAATTGGTTTTGCCTTTATTTTATGGGTGTTTATTTCTGTTTTTTCATTGATCTACATTCTGAATTAAGCAAATTTTGCAGGTTATTTTTTATAACCAACTTTAACTCTTTCTTTCTGCTCTTTTTTTTGCTGCTTGCTATTTTCAAGTTGTTGGATGTACTTAAATATTACATCAATTTGTTGTGTTTGTTTCTGATCTGTACCTTCCAACTTAGCAAGTTTTTTTAATACCTCTTGGTTCGTCAACAATAGTTCTCTCATCTTTGTAAACAATCTAATAATCTGAATATTCACAGCTATTGCTCTATCACTATTCAAAACACTTGACAGCATTGATACTCCTTGTTCAGTAAAAGCCATTGGTGGGTACTTAGAATGCACCCTTCTGTTTAAGGTGCCAGATTGGCTCCTTAAAGATTCATTCTCTTCTTTAGTTAACTCAAACATAAAATCATTAGGAAATCGAGTTATATTTCTTCGAACTTGCCTTTTCAATTGTTTGGTTTCTACCCCATAAAGTTCTGCCAAATCTCTATCTAGCATCACCTTTTGGTTTCTAATGAAATAAATTTTATTTTCTATGATTTCTTGTGTCAATGAAACTTCTTTACTCATAAAATGATTTTAATAAACTACTATTCAGCACATTAAAAATACATAATTTACTTAAGCAAAATTTCAAACCCTCTCATGTTGTATTGATTTACAACACCTTTTAAGCGAAAAAAACACCATTTCAAACTTTTGTGCAGGTTTTGTGCAACGGCCAATTTCTTCTATACTAGAATTTCACCCTACTTTTATTTCATACAACACTTAACCTATTTAAACTAACCTGGTTAGTTCCCATTAAATCACCCAGAAATGAATACTATTTCCATCACAAAAAAAATACTTAAAACAAGCTTAATAGTAAGTTGCCTTTTTACTCACTTTACAACAACAGCACAAAACTTAGTACCCAATGGTGATTTCGAAAATTATTCGGGTCTACCAACTTCAATTAGCCAGTGGTACCATTGCAATAACTGGAACAATTCAAATTTGAATACAAACACACTCGCTGCTACCCCAGATTATTACCACACTTTGGGAATTGGATGGCCCCAACTGCCCAATACTCTCGCAGGAACCGTTATACCTTTTTCAGGCAATGCAATCATGGGATTTATAGCTATTGAAAATGGTATTGTCCCCGATTACCGTGAATACCTCTCTACTCAATTACTAACCTCTACAACATATGGAAATCGTTATACGGTTACATTTTCATTAACCAATGGAAGTGGAAACTATTATGGAGGAAATAGTTCTAATCACATAGGAATTCACTTTTCAACTGCTCCTATAATTCAAAATACTAATGAGGTTATTCAAGTAACTCCTCAAATAGAAGTGCCTGGAGAAGTGTGGAACACGACTTGGCAAACCTATTCTTTCAGTTTTATAGCCGATTCTACTTACAATTACATTACCATTGGTAATTTTTACGATGATGTTTTAACCTCAAGCAGTACCAAAGTTTTAGGTTCTACTAGTAGCGCATACTATTTTATTGATAAAATAAAGATTGTTCCAGATTTGTATATTACTGGAGATTCTGTTGTTTGTTTGGGTGATTCAGTCACCTTACTAGCCAAAAATGCTGCTACTTTTGCTTGGGCAGATAGCTTAAGCCCAACTACCATTATTTCTACCGATTCTACTCTAACTCTAGCACCAACAGTTACTAAAACCTACTTTATTTATAGCGCTACTGATACCGCTTCTTTTACCGTAACAGTAAACAACCCACCATTGCTAAATTTGGGCAATGACACCACT
>CAJQON010000056.1 GCA_905479995.1 uncultured Flavobacteriales bacterium
CATTACTCGAGCACTACCTATGGCAATATCCGTATAACCTGAAAAATCACAATAAATTTGAATAGTAAACAAAAAGGCACCGATAAGAATCCAGCCACCACTAACAGTCTCATGTTGTGCATAGATACTATTTACAATAACCGCAATACTATCTGCAACCACCAGTTTTTTGAAAAACCCCCAAGCCATTAGGCGTAGTCCAGAACTAGCCAATTGGTAGTTAAATGATTTTTCTGTTTTAAATTGAGGTAGTAAATGACTTGGACGTTCTATAGGCCCTGCTACCAATTGAGGGAAGAAAGAGATGTATAAAGCAAAATGTCCCAAATTCTGTTCGGCTTCCATTTTGCCTCTATACACATCTACACTATAGCTAACTGCTTGGAAAGTGTAAAATGAAATGCCAATAGGTAACAATATTTCTAACTCGGGGATTTCGATAGAAGTTCCCATAAATTCAAATACATCCTTAATTGAATCGTTTAAAAAGTTAAAATATTTAAAGAAAAATAGCATACTAAAATTGCTGGCTATACTTAACCAAAGAAACTTTTTTCTACCCTTTTTATCAGGGAGTTTGCTCATTTGTAATCCACAATAAAAATCAATTACTGTAGATAAAAGTAGCAATAAGGCATAAGCTGGTTTCCAGCTCATGTAAAAGTAATAACTGGCTAATAAAAGAAGCATCCAACGATACTTATGTTTAAGCGCAAAATAGAAGATAACAACTAGCGGAAAAAAAAATAAAAAATGGAAAGAGTTGAAAAGCATTTGATGGTTGTTAACTTTGCACTAAAGTAAAAGAAAATAAGATTATTATTAAGATATTGTACCATCTTTTCAGAAGAAAAAGTGAATAAAGGATAGAATGATAGCAAAGGCAATTCGATTATTAAATAAACATTGGAGTAACGTTAAATGGACGTTTACTGATTTGGCCTGGAAATCAAAACCCAACCCCGTTGCTCAAGAAGTTACCAATTTGGAATACAGCATAGGAGTAGTAACTTATATTAATCGATATGAAATACACTTTTTACCACTTATAAAACGGTTGGTAACATTATTTCCAGATACACAACTAATTATTGCTATAAACGGATATTACGATTTGGAACAACAAGAACAATATCTTGTGAAAATTAAAGCTTTACTTAAAACCTATCAAAATGTAACGATTATAAGCTATGAAGAAGGTCAGAGTTTAAGTAAACTTTGGAATCAGTTAATCATTCATTCCAATACAGATAAAACTTTTATCTTTAATGACGATATAAAAATTGCTTCAGGATTTAGAAACAAGTTAGAACAATCAGGAATATTAAAACAAGCTTGTGGTTTAATTAATAAAAGTTGGAGTCATTTTTTAATGAGTAAAAGTATAATAAAACAAAATGGTTGGTTTGATGAACGTTTCCCTGGGGTAGGATATGAAGATCAAGATTTTGAAATAAGGCTCGTTTTAAATAATATTATCATACAAAACTATAGCGTGTTAAACATTAAAAACATTGTATTTAAAACAACCGATTTCTCTTATGGAGAAAATATTGCAACCGATTTTGAAAAATACAGCAGCGACAATGGCAAAGTGTTTTATAAAAAATGGGATGTTTCTTCTGTTGAAAAAACAGATTATACCTGGGTAAGGATTATTCAAGCCTATGCAAAACTAAATACCAAAATGAAAACCCCTAACTTTTACCCAACAATAGAATTAAACAAATGGTAAGCAGCATCGTTTACATAGAGCAAGCCTTAAGAAATATGAGCTACCGTTGGAAAGGTGGTTGGTTTAAGCTTTACTTACTATTGCATGGTTGTAAAGTGGGTAAAGGCTTAAAGTGTATGGCTTGGCCAAAGCTTAGAGCCGTTCCTAAAAACAACATCACATTGGGTAATAACGTAACCTTGGGGAGAGCTATAACATTTGAAATAGGCCATGAAGGAGGTTTAGTAATGGGTAACAATGTGCTCTTGGCAGACAATATTTTATTGAGCACCATTACCGAAATTAAAATTGGCGATTGGTCGGCAATAGCAGAAAACGTTAGTATAAGAGGTAGTTTTCATAAAATGAGCAAAGAAAAACCCTACCGATTGCAAGGAAACGTATCAGCACCAATTGTATTGGGTGAAGATACTGGAATAGGAGCAGGAAGTGTTGTTTTAATGGGAGTAAACCTTCCTAAAGGAGTATTTATTGCAGCTAATTCCACCGTAGTAAAAGGAATAGAAATAATGCCTTACGGAATATATGGAGGAGTTCCGCTAAAGCTTTTAAAGCTTCGGGAATAATGAATAATCCATTAGTATCCATAATTACAGTTGTTTATAATGGTGAAGCATTTATAGAACAAGCCATTAAAAGTGTATTGAATCAAACCTATCAAAACATTGAATACATTGTTATTGATGGAGCATCTACCGACAAAACCCTTCAGTTAATAAATCAATACCAAGCTAAAATTAGCACCATAATTTCCGAAAAAGATACTGGCATATACAATGCCATGAACAAAGGGTTAGCTTTGGCCAAAGGCGAAATAATTGCCCTATTAAATGCCGATGATTATTACGAATTGGACACCATAAATAGTGTCGTCAATCATTTTAATTTAAACAATACCGATATTGTTTACGGAAACCTAACCAAACTAAGAGCAATAAATGGTAAAGTATACTTTAAAGAAGTAGCGCCAGATATTTCGTTAATGGAAAAAACAATGCCCATCTTTCATCCGGCAACATTTATTAAAAAACAGGTGTACGATAAAATAGGAGGCTTCAATGAAGCATACAAACTATCGGCCGATTACGATTTTATATACCGAGCCTACAATGCTGGTTATAACTTTAACTACATTAACCAAACACTTACCTTTTTTAGAATAGGAGGAGCTAGCAATGTTAATTGCAACTCCTACAAAGAAGGCTACCAAATATTAAAAAGTTACAATTCGCCTTATGCTAACGACATGAAAGGATTAATTGGAAAGTGTAAAAGAAAAAATGCTGCCAGAAAAATAGCTTCCATTATTATCAACATTACAGGGCTGAAAAGTTGGAACGAAAAAAGGCTAATTAAGAAATGGGAATAATACCTTTGGTATCAAAGCTATTGAATGAAGCGAAAGGAAGAAGTAAAAACCTATTTTGAACAGACCGACATCTATTTTAATTTTGATTACAACATTAAAATAAGAACCGAAACCATTGCCGAACTTATTGGCGATACTCGCTTTAAAAATGTGTTAGACATGCCTTGTGGTAACGGTTACATATCGCTTAAAAATAACAGCAAATTTGACCAATTAACACTGGTCGATTTTTCTGAAAACATGATAGCCTTGGCCAAAGAGATTGGTGCCAAAGAAAATGCCACCAACACCACCTTTATTTGTAGTGACATATTTAGTACAAATTTTAATGATGAAGCGTTCGATTTAATTATCTCATTAGGTATATTGGCTCATGTAGATAATATCGATCAGTTTTTGAGCTACATACAAGGCAAAGTAAAAAAAGGTGGAACCGTTATATTGCAAAATACCAATAGTACTCACTTTTACAGTAAACTAATACGACTTTACTTGGGCGTTAGAAAAATTCTAGGCAAAGACAAATACCAACTCAATAAAGTGCCCGCAACACAAGTAGAAACCAGTTTTAAAAATGCAGGCTTTACTTGTGTTAAAGTGTTTCGGTACAACCAATCCTTTATTGGGTTTTCTAAACTGTTTTCCAACACTAAAAAATATGACCTTACCAGAAAGTGGTTTGGCAATGTTGCCAATAATAAAAATGCAGGATTAGGCAGCGATTACATTTACCTCTTTAAAAAAGATTGACAGACACTAAACATATTAACCTTTTAGTACTTCCCGAACTCTTTCCGGAGTTTGAAGGAGATTGGAAAGGCGTATTTATAGAGGATTACCTTAAAAGTGTAACTCACCTAAACACACAAACTTTATATATTAGGCTTACTGGTACCCAGCAAGGAGAAATTGACGAAAACTACCTAAAACAATTTAAGCTAAAGCGATATAATGTTACCAGTAAACCCGTACCAGCTTACCTAAAACCATTCAAATACTTAACTTGGTTTAAACAAGGCCTTCGTTTGGGGAAAGCATATACCGATACCACCATAATACACGCCCATGGAGCAATACTAAACGGAACCTTAGCTTACCTTATTGGCAAAAAGCTAAACGTACCGTTTATAGTAACTGAACATACCGGTCCTTATAGCAGCATACTAAATAATTGGCTAAAGCGAAACATCACTAAATTTGTACTCAACAAAGCGACAAAAGTATTGGTGGTAAGTAAACATCAAAAAGAACAGGTATTAAAACTAGGAATACCGGCCAGTAAAATAGAAGTATCTTACAACCCAATAGATACCGAACTTTTTAAACAGAAAGCAGCCCATAACAACAATCAAATAGTATTTGTAAGTAGGTTAGATGAGTTTAAGGGCGGACTAAGAACCCTAAAATCCTTTCATCAAATTACTAAAAAACACCCCAGCCACCAACTAACCATAATAGGAGAGGGCCAACAATACAAAGCAATAGAGCAATACATTGCAACACATCAACTGGAAAACAAAGTTACCCTTGCCGGAACCCAAACCAAAGCTCAAATTGCTCAAATACTGCAATCAAGTAGTTTTATGGTATTTCCGAGTAGGCACGAAACCTTTGGTTTAGTAGTTGCCGAAGCCTTAAGCACTGGATTGCCCATTGTATGCACCAATAAAACCGCACCAAAAGAATTTGTAAACGATAAAAATGGTACATTAGTTAATCCAGATAACATAGCTGAAATAGCCTTGGCCCTAGAACAAATGATAAACAATGCGAGCAACTACAATGCAGCGCTTATCCGCCAACAAATAGAAGAACGCTTTGGCTTAAAAAACTTTGGGAAATACTTAACTGGAGTCTATCAAAATGCAATAACATGTGCGGAATAGCAGGCATATACCATCCGAAAGGAATTGACCTCCAAGAGGTAATCCGTTTATCGGAAACCCTAAAACATAGGGGGCCAGATGACGAAGGATTTTACCTGACCAACAACGCACAATTACACATTAGCTGCAAAGGAAATGACACCATAGCCGAATTAAACCAACTGCAACACATTGCTGAACTTACCGAACAACAAAACTTAGCATTGGTACATCGTAGGCTATCTATTTTAGATGTATCCGAATTGGGCCACCAGCCCTACCAATCTGTCGATGGTAACTACACCTTGGTATTTAATGGTGAAATATACAACTACAAAGAAATTAGAGCAGAACTACAGCAAAAAGGCTACACCTTTAAATCGGAAAGCGATACCGAAGTAGTCCTAAATGCATTTATAGAGTGGGGTAGTGCTTGCGTAAACAAATTTGTTGGTATGTGGGCCTTTGTAGTATACAACCAACAACAAAATACACTAACCCTTTCGAGAGATCGTTACGGAATAAAACCTTTATACTACCATATAAATAATCAAAACTTTGCCTTTGCTTCAGAAATAAAAGCATTGCTAAAACTTAAACAAGTAGATACCAGTATCTCTAACGAAAACCTAGGAAGTTACTTAGCATACGGTACCACCAAAAACCCTTACCAAAACCTGTTTAAAAACATTGTAGACATAGAGCCGGGATGTAACTATACCTACCATTTGTCCAATCATAAACTAGAACAGAACCACTATTACAACATTAACACTACAGTACCTAACAACACAGCTAGCCTAGATAGCAATACCCAAACCTTTCAGGAATTATTTAGCAATTCAATAGGCTTACACTTGCGCTCCGATGTAACCATAGGCGCTTGTTTAAGTGGAGGGTTAGACTCTAGCGCTATTGTATTAAATGCCAGTAACCAACTAGGTAATGTGCCCTTAAAAACATTTACTGCAGCTTATCAAAATAAAACCATTGACGAATCTGATTATGCTAAACTGGTAGCCAACCAGTTCAATAACGTAAACGATACATACAACTATCCATCAGCAAAAACATTGGTAAACGACATGAGCGATATGCTTTACTACCAAGATTTACCCATAGGATCTACCTCTATATTTGCACAATGGGAAGTAATGAAAACTGCCCAGAAACATCAAGTAAAAGTAGTATTAGATGGACAAGGGGCCGATGAGGTATTGGGTGGGTACTACAACTTTGCAGGCATTCACTTAATAGAACTCTTAAAAGCATTTAAATTTGCACGATTCTTTAAGGAATACAACCAACTTAAAAACAACTTTACGCCCCATATAAAAAATGCAGTATTGCGGGCGGCCTACTATTACTTGCCTAAAAACTTGCAGTATAGCTTAAGGGCTAAAGAGCGATTGAGTTATGGATTTATTAAACAAGAAGAGCTTAACCAATTAAACTTGGGTATACCCGAACGAGGTGGTAAAACCTTTAACGACCATGTAACTAAAAGTGTGCAGTATGGCATGTACGAATTGTTGCGTTATGAAGACAGAAATTCGATGGCCTTTTCCGTAGAATCGCGTGTACCATTTTTAGACCACCGTTTGGTAGACTTTATTCGGAGTTTACCCAACAACCAAAAAATACATGGAGGATGGACCAAGTACATATTGCGTAAAACCTTGGCCAATAAATTAAACGATAAAGTAGTTTGGCGAAAAGACAAAAAAGGCTTTGTTACCCCTCAACAAGAGTGGAAAAACGAACTGATGGCAAACCTTACAACCGAGTTAAAAGACAGCAATATGCCATCTTTAATGAATAAAGCTTATGTATTAGAGCTTTGTGACAAAGACTTTTCTAATGCTGCTCATTTAAGCGAGTTTTGGAGAGCATACTCTGTAGTAAAATGGTACAACATTTTTAACTTAAACGCCTAATGAAAATAGCAATTGTTTGTGGACACTTTATACCAAGCTTGGGCTATTTAGAAGTTCATTTGGCCAATGCAATACATTTGGCCGAACATCAAGTAGAAGTATTTACAACCGACCAAGTGCCCAATTACGTTAAGTCAATTGCCGGTAAAACCGATAACTCACCCTATACAGTACATCGCTTGCCCGTTCAATTTAGCTTGGGTCAAATGGTAAAATCTAAAGCATTGGTACCAGCCATAGCAAACTTTAGCCCCGCATTGGTAATTTGCATAGGTTTAGGCAAACTATTTCCTAAACCCATTTACCAACTAACCAACCGTAAATTTAAACTCATTACCTTATTAGGTGATAACGAACAAACCTACACCAGTAACAGTTTAGTAAAGAAATTAAAAGACACACTAATACAGCAAGTCTTAAAAAAACAAGTATACCTTAAAGCCATAGCTGCATCGGATGTTTTGTTGCCTTACACTCCTAGTACCTTAACAGTTATTAACGAATTTATTAGCCCTAAAGCAGCTCAAACACTAGTTAAAAAAAGTAAACCTTTTTCTTTGGGTTATGATGCACAACAATTTGGCTACAATGAAACCTTACGTGCTGAACAAAGAGCAGAACTAGGAATTGCCAGCGATGAAACTCTTCTAATTACTGCTACACGGGTTGGCCCAGAAAAAGAATTGGAACGGACAATAGACCTAATTGATGAAATGAACAAAGCAGGAGTACTTGTAAAATACCTTATTGTTGGTTTTCAAAATGATACTTATGGCAAACAATTACAGCAATACATTGCTCAAAAAGAAAACAGCCATCAAATAATAACAAAGCCCTTTAGTTTAGCTGAACAAATTAACCTGTACTACAATGCTGCCGATATCGCCTTGTTTAATAGGGCTGCTATATCTATATTCGAAGCCATGGCAACAGGTTTATTCCTACTATTGCCCCAACAACAAAATGTAAGCCACCTATTAACCTCTCAAAATGGTGTATATACAAGTAATGTAGATAAACAGTGTATATTAAACAGTATTAAAAAAGCCCAAAGCAATAGATTAGAACGTGTAGCCATTGCCCAGCAATATTCATATCGTAACTTAGCCCAACAAATTATTACTTACAGTGAACTTTAAAAACTGGAAAATATGGCTCAAATCTAAACCTTGGATACTCAAGTGGTTTATACTATTGGTATTGCTCCGGCCAATTATCGATAACCTCTACTTTTTAAAAGAAATATCACCATTTCTATCGCCACTATACATTGTAGGAGTACTAACTCCAGTAATGGTGGTGTTGGCAGTATTAAAAAGACCCAAACCAAAACAAACAAAGCTCGATAAATACGTTAAAATTTGGTCCATATTTGTACTAATAGGTGTATTCTTTGTTATTCTTTTCGATCCGCTATCCATGCTCTCTTTCGAGTTTCTACTAAAACTTACCATACCCATTTACCTTTACTTTTTTGCACGAATATTTATACAAAGTAAAAAAGATTTAGATGGCATACTTACCACCTTTTTATACTCAGGCATAGCAGTTGCTACAATCTTATTATACGAAGTATTTTTTGGTGCCATAAGAATAGAAGAAAGTCGTGGCATGGAAAGAATACAAGGAAGCTTTGGCGATGTAGTTAGTTACAGTATATATCTACTCTTTTGTTTTTTAATAGCCACCTACTTTTATTTTTCTAGAAAAGGAGAACAACCCAAAAACAAACGGATGAGAACCGTTATAATAGTAAGTGTATTAAGCCTGTTAACACTCGTAAACATTCATCACGTAGCATCTTACACCATCTTTTTAGCATTACTACTCTTGTTTATGGTATTTAACTTTAAAGCCAACAAAGGCGCTGCATTAGTACTATCTACACTTTTCTTTTTAACCTTCTATATTTTTGGACAACCTTTAATAGAAGATAAAATTGCACCCTTACTCGAAACAGATATTTCAGTGTATGATGGTGACCAAGGATCCGATAAACTACTACATGGCAGAGTAGGCCGTTGGACAACCATGCTAGAAACCTTTACCAACGAAAGCATATTTGCACAATTTTTTGGTTACCCGGCCACCCTAAACTATTCCTACCACTATGTAGGCGTTGGTTCGCATAGCGATTATATAAGAATATTGTTCCTGAGTGGTTACTTTGGTTTATTCTATTACCTCATAGTATTGCTCACCGTATTTTTGCAATCAAAAAAAATGATAATGGCCTCCAGATTCCTCACATATGGTGCGCTAATTATAATATTACTCTTCTCTATTAGTATAGTGCCTACCTATTATCCTCCATTTATGTATATTGTAATGTCAATATTTGCTTACGTTGCTTTACCCAAACAATTACAAAACTAATGTCCAAAAAACCAACCGTATTAATACTAGGAAAATTACCTCCACCATTAATGGGGCCAGCAATAGCAACCAACATAATATTAAACTCTACTTTAAAAGAAGAATTTAATCTGGTACATTTTGATACTCGAATAAACAAAGAAGTAGCCACCATGGGCAAGTGGGGTTTTGGCAAGTTCTTTAAGATGATGACACTTTACCGTCAATTTAAAAAAGTAGTGCGTACAACCCAACCACAAATCGTTTTAGTGCCTATTAGTCAAACTACTATGGGGTTTTATAAGGATGCCCGTTTTATTAGTATTGCAGCAAAACACAGTAAAGTGGTGGTGCAATTACGAGGAAGCAACTTTAAAAATTGGCTCAATGGAGCATCAAACTCCACCAATGTATTTGTAACTAAAACCTTAGCCAAGTGTATTGGAGTAATTGTTTTAGGTAACAACCTAAAGTATTTATTTAAAGATTACTTTAAAGAAGATCGCATATTTGTAGTGCCTAATGGAGCTAATTACGAGTTGGAAACGAAAAATACAAAGGAACTTACGGTGTTGTATTTGGCTAATTTTTTACCCTCTAAAAGTTTTGATGATGTATTGAAATCTTTGGTGATATTGAAAGGAAAAGGGGTGACAAATTTTAAGTTTAATGCAGCTGGTGCATGGGACAATGAAGCTTTTAAACAAAAGTGTACGGCAATTATTAACGACAATGAATTGGCAAATGTAGAATTGCTCTCTCCTCAATCTGGAAAAGCTAAAATGCAACTTTTTGCCGATGCAGATGTATTTGTATTTTGTCCTAAAATGCCAGAAGGACATCCTTGGGTGATTGTGGAAGCTATGGCCAATGGTTTGCCTGTAATTGCAACCGATAAAGGTGCAATTTTGGAATCTGTGCTTGATGGTGAAAATGGGTTTATTGTTCCAAGTGAAACTCCTGAGTTTATTGCCCAAAAATTAGAATTACTCATTAATGATGCAGAATTAAGATCTAAAATGTCAGCGCAATCTAAGGCACATTATTTAGCCCACTTTACTGAAGATAAAATGGTAATGCATTTGACTAAAGTGTTTAACTCCGTATTAGTAAATTAATTAGAATTTTACTTCAGCAAATTAACATGTCCAGTTAACTTATTACGTTCAAATTCATTTGTAATATATTTTAAGCGATATGCATAAACTCCCAGTGGAGCTAATTTACCGTTATAATTCCCATCCCATTTACTATCGGTGTTTTGAGCTTCAAAAATTAACTCTCCCCAACGGTTAAAAATTACCAATTCGTAAGTGTTCATCTCGCAATCAAACTCTGGGAAAAAAGAATCGTTATTGTCATCGCCATTTGGGGTAAAAGAGTTTGGGATAAATATCGAGCATGATCCACAATTTCCATCAATAAAATTAATACTTTCTCTAGAAGTTCCGCAGCTGTTACTTACTTCAACAAAGTAATTCCCTAGTTGGGTAACATTGAAAGTTGAACCGGTAGAACCATCTTGCCATTTATAAGTTACATTAGGAAGTAATGCATTTAACAACACATGTTGACCAAAACATAGAGTGGTGTCATTGCCAAGATGTGCTTTGGGTAAAGATTTATAGTTAATGTTAATAGAGTCTGCTTTGGTGCCACACTGGTTGGTTAAAGTTACCCAATAAAATCCTTGTTGAGATACCTTGAGAGTGGCATTTTTAGATCCATCTATCCATTCGCAAGTTGCGTTAGGAAAGAATGCATTAAGTACGATATTTTGTCCTTCACACAGGGTGGTGTCGTTACCAAGATTTACTGAAGGGATCGAAGTGTAGTTTATGTTAATAGAATCACTGGACGAACATGTTCCATTGCTTAATTCTATCCCGTATTTACCTTGTTGAGTAATGGTAAAGGTGGGATTAGTCGTCCCATCGCTCCATAAATAAGCAGTAGTATTAGGGTCTGTAGCATCGAGGCTTAGGATTTGTCCAGGGCAGAGTGTCGTGTCGTTACCGAGGTTAAAGTTAGGTGCGGTTGAGTAGCTTACCTGAATGTTGTCTGAACTCGTTCCACATTTGTTAGTTACATCTACCGAGTAATTACCTTGTAAAGTAACATTTAAAGTAGAATCTATCGTGTTGTCGCTCCATAAATAAGTAGCACCCGGAAATGCAGCATTAAGCAAAAGTGTTTGTCCAGTACATAAAGTTGTGTTACTACCAAGGTTTATTATAGGAGTAGTGGTGTAGTCAACAATAATGGAGTCGGTAATTGTACCACAAGTGCTGGTTATTTGCACCCCATATTTACCTTTTTGAGTAATGGTAAAGGTGGGATTAGTCGTTCCATCGCTCCATAAATAATTAGTAGCATTAGGGTCTGTAGCATCGAGGCTTAGGATTTGTCCAAGGCAGAGTGTCGTGTCGTTACCGAGGTTGGCTATAGGTGAAGAGTTGTTGATTGAAATATTTATGTTATCTATCCCCATTCTTAATGGACCATTAGGTGAAGCTCTTGTTGAATCAAGATCATCATCTAGAGGCATAAATTTAATAGTATGATTTTTGGCTGTTGCTGTAAAGCAAATGCTTCTGGCTTCCCAAATAAAATTATTGCTATTGAAAGCTGCAGAACTAGAAGTGGGTGCTGTAATTCCAGCCAATGTATTGTCAACATAAATAATCCAAGATCCTGAAGGGTCAATTCCATTTTGATTTTTAACCACAGCTTGATAAAAATCGATGGTGTATTGCTGATTAACAGTAAAACCATTAACGTTTTGCATAATACCTTCTTGAAAGCCATCCATTTTAATTCCACTAAGAAAAGTGTTTCCTGATTGTGGGTT
>CAJQON010000057.1 GCA_905479995.1 uncultured Flavobacteriales bacterium
TTACAAGGCTTTTAGTGAGTGGTGCCTCCAGGAATCGAACCAGGGACACATGGATTTTCAGTCCATTGCTCTACCAACTGAGCTAAGGCACCATTCAAATGGTCGGCAAATGTAGAAATTTTTTTCATCTCTAAAAATAAATCATCATACATTTTGTAGTTTTGAGCATCTTTTTATCATGAACATAGTCATAGACATAGGAAACACCCGAATAAAATTAGCCGTTTTTGATCAAAACGAGTTAATGTATACCGCTATAGTAGACGAACTAAACGAAGAAACTCTAATTAAACACATTGTCGGCAATAATGTTAGCCAAGGCATCCTATCTTCCGTTAGCAACAATGTTGCCTTAAATGAACTGTTAAAAAAGTATAATTTTTTCCACTTTAACCATGCCACACCACTACCTTTGGCGCTTAAATATGCAACGCCCAAAACGTTAGGGTTAGATAGAATTGCTGCAGTTGTTGGAGCAAGACAGGTGGTAGCAAAAGGCAATTTGTTGGCAATAGACTTAGGAACTTGCGTTACTTATGACTTTTTAAATGACAAAAATGAGTACTTAGGAGGAGGAATTTCACCTGGATTTGAAATGCGCTTTAAGGCCTTAAATAAATTTACAGGAAAACTGCCGTTGGTTAAATACAAAAAAAACAAGTTGGCCTTAATTGGTAATTCTACCGAAAACTCAATAATTTCGGGAGTGTATAACGGACTTAAAAATGAAATTGAAGGATTGATAAAGCAGTATGAAGAACAATATAAAAACCTAAAAATAGTTGTTACTGGCGGAGACATAAACTTATTTGATTTAGCGCCAAAAAATCGCATCTTTGCAGACGAATTTTTAGTACTGAAAGGACTGAACGAAATTTTAATTTATAATGAGGAAGAATAAAGCATTTGTAGTACTTTTTTTGTTATTGATAATAAATGCTACTGCATTTTCTCAGGCTACCACCAACTCACCTTATTCTAAATATGGCTTGGGTGTATTGCGCCCTCAAACTTTTGGAACAAACTTTGCCATGGGAGGTATTGCAATAGGATTAAGATCTGAAAGGAACATTGGCTTATTGAACCCAGCAAGCTACACTGCTTTAGGAGTGACTACTTTTGATGTAGGTGTTGTAAGCAATTCACTTTGGTTAGATGATGGTACTCAAAGTCAATATCAAAGTAACCCTTATATTAGTCATTTAGCTTTTGGCTTTCCAGTAATTAAAAACACTTGGGGAATGAGTTTTGGAGTATTGCCATACTCAGCAGTAGGATATCAGTACGATGAAGTAATTAGCGATCCAATAGCTGGAGACATTAGTTTTTATAACGAAGGAACAGGAGCAATTAACAAAGTATATTTTGGGAATGGTTTTGCCGTAAACATAGATACTACTTCTAATGTTTCTTTTGGATTTAACGGATATTTTCTTTTTGGAGCATTAAATTTCGATCAAAAAGCCATTTATGGTAATGTTGCAAATGGCCTTAATATATGGAAAATTAAAGACATAAGTGTGGCAGATTTTGGAGCAGATGTAGGGATACAGTATCAAAAAACGTTTACCAATAGTGATGGGGAAAAAACAAGTATAGTCATTGGTGCAACGCATGGTTTAGCTGCCAATCTTAATGGAAATAGAACTGAATTGACTAGAACATTTACCGGAGACATTGATTTTGGAACAATAAAGGATACAGTAACTTTTATAGATGATGTAGAAAACATTAGCAAAATACCTGTTGAAACTGGTCTTGGATTTTCTATAGAAAAGAAAAGAAAATGGTTAGTTGGTTTAGACTATAAAGTGGCTAACTGGGGAAGGATTGTTAGTGATGACCCACTATATAGTTTTGTAACCAACTTTAAAGTTGCAGCTGGAGGTCAAATTATTCCAAAATATGATGGGAGAAATTACTTTCAAAGAATGGCTTACAGAGCAGGTTTTAACTACTCTTCATCTTATTTGTCAATTAATGGTACCGATTGGACAGAGTATGGCATAACATTTGGAATAGGATTACCGATTCGTAGAACTGAAAGTACTTATCCAAAATTAAACTTAGGTGTGGAGTATGGTAGTAGAGGAACAACGGATGCAGGATTGATAAAAGAGAATTTTTTAAATTTTAATGTTGGAATAACCGTTAACGCGATTTGGTTTCAAAAAAGAAAATACGATTAGATATGAAAAAGATAGCAGTAATAATAGCAGGATTAGTTGTTAGTTTAACAACTTTTGGACAAGGAAAATATGGAGCAACACCAGACGATAGTATTGCCTGTATAGAAAGTTTAATCTATAAAGATTACATGAAAAGTGATCAAAAACTAGCACTTGAATTATGGAAAGTGGCATATAAAGTCTGTCCACAATCTCAAAAAACGCTATATATTAATGGCGTAAAGCTTTATGGAACGTTAGCAAAAGCTGCTGGTAAAGCTAAAAATACAGAACTAAAAGAGGCTTATGTAGATACCATGATGTCTATTTATGACCAGCGAATAGAAATGTTTGGTCAAAAAGGATTTGTATTGGGTTACAAAGGCCAATCAATGTTGGTTAACCGACCAAAAGAAAAAGAGCAAATTTTTGCATTGTTAGATGAAGCTGTTAGTATTACAGGGAACAAAACTCAGTCGGGTACTTTGGTGGCTTTAATGTTTGCAACAATTAACTTAGAAAAAATTGGTAAAAAATCGAAAGATGATGTAGTTGCTATGTTTGAAAAATTAACAGCAATAACTGCAGCTAACGCAACAGGTAAATATGCTGAAAAATACACTAAAGCAGAAGATAAGATTAATAACGTAGTTGGGCCTTACATGACTTGTGAAATATTAATTCCATTGTCTGAAAAGAATTATGAAGCCAACAAAGAAAATGTAGATTGGTTAAGAAAAACAACCAAGTTATTAAAGGTAAAAAAATGTTACGAATCTGAAATATTCTCTAAAGTAGCAGAAGCTTATTTTAAATTAGAACCATCTGCATCAGCAGCAGAAGGAATGGGGAATTTATTTTTAGGGAAAAAAGATTATAGCAGAGCAATAGAGTTTTTCAAAAAAGCATTGGAAATGGCTGAAACAGATGAGGAAAAAGCAGCTTACTGTATGAGTATAGCTAAAACTTACCTTTATTCTAAAAGCTATTCTTCTGTAAGAACTTATGCTAAAAAAGCCTTAGGATTTAAAAGCGGAATGGGAGATGCTTATATGTTAATAGGTGATGCGTATATGTATAGCGCTTCTAGTTGTGACGATAAAAAATTAGGAAGATATGGAGCTTACTGGGCAGCAGTTGATAAGTACCAAAAAGCAAAGTCAGTAGATGCTACAGTTGCGAATGATGCCAATAAAAAAATTGCAAAAGCTTCTGCAAATTATCCAGAAACACAAGATTTGTTCTTTTACAATAAAAAGGCTGGAGATTCATACGTAGTAGCTTGTTGGATTAACGAAACTACTTCGGTAAGATCGAAATAATGACTTTAAATAAGTTTCCTTATAACTGGTTAAAATGTGTCCCGATACTAATAGTATTCGGGATACTTTTTTCTTGTGAAAATGATGTTAAAGAAGTAAATGCTTTAATGAATGGGAAAAATGAACCTGTAAGTAAAGGTAAAAATGTTGAGTTTGTTTACTCAGAAAAGTCGGATGTAAAAATAAAAATTACTGCGCCACTAATGGAAGAGTTTGGTGCTGATGCCAGTAGGTATATAGAAATGAGTGAAGGTGTAAAGGTGTTGTTTTATGATTCTTTACTAAATATATCTTCTACCTTAACAGCTAACTATGCTATACATAGAGCTGGCGATAGAATAATGGAGGCTAAAGATGATGTGGTAGTGGTAAATGATAAAGGAGAAATGCTAAACACCGATCACCTGATTTGGAATGAAGACTCAGCTAAAATTTATTGCAATGAGCAAGTAAAAATTACCACAGAAAATCAAATGATTATGGGTAAAGGAATGGTGGCTAATCAGGATTTTACCGATTGGAAAATATTTAAAATTACTGGAATTATTAACGTTGAAGAAGAGGAAGATAGCTCTTCGGTAAAGAATTAGAATTATGCTTAAAGTAGTAAAGATTTTACAAATGATGTGGCTTATTATTGCAATTGTTGCTTTTATAATGGCTACCTATAATTTAATTTTTTCTGAGATGAGAGACGCGTTGTTTTTCTATTTCTTTGCTGGATTTGCACTGTTGCTTTTTTACATTAGAAAAAGACAATTGAAACGCTTAAAAAATATGTCGAAATAATCTAGTACTTTTAAGTCAAGGATTTATAATCATTAAATGACATCGCTTTATTGGATTTTCTTATTAGTTGCCATGCTGGCTTCCGCTCTTTTTTCGGGGTTGGAAATAGCCTTTATTTCTGCCAACAAACTAAAAATAGAACTAGATACTCAAAAGGGTAACATTACCACCAAAATTTTATCGGCCTTTTTAAAAAAACCTGCCAAATTTATTGGAGCAATGTTGTTGGGCAATAATGTTGCCTTGGTAATATACAGTATTTTAATGGCAAAGTTTTTAGAGCCTTTAATTCTAAACAATATAGCCGACAATGAGCTGGTAATGCTCTTAATTCAAACGCTAATTTCTACAGTGTTGGTGTTGTTTTTTGCTGAGTTTTTGCCCAAAGCCTTATTTAGAATAAACCCTAATAAGGTATTAACTATAGCAGCAATTCCAGCCGCGATTGTTTACTTTTTACTCTTTCCTTTTACGTGGTTTACCGTAGGTATTTCTAACCTTATTTTAAGGCTGTTTAAAGTAGACACTTCTGAAAGTGACTTGGCATTTTCTAAAATAGATTTAGAAGATTTTGTTGCAAACATTCAGGAACATCAAGAAACCAATGAAGAAGTTGATTCTGAAATACAAATTTTTAAAAATGCATTGGGCTTTTCGGAGGTAAAAGTAAGAGAGTGCATGGTGCCGCGAACAGAAATAGAAGCCATAGAAATTGAACGGCCAATTGAGGAGTTGCGAAAACGATTTATCGAAACAGGAATGTCTAAAATATTAATTTACAGAGACTCTATCGATAATATTATAGGTTACGCTCATTCAAAAGAGATGTTTAAAAAGCCAACATCTATAAAAGCTATTTTATTGCCAGTATCAATTGTTCCTGAAGTTATGACGGCCAATGAGTTGCTTAAAAAAACCATAAAAGAACGAAGAAGTATTGCTGTTGTAGTAGATGAGTTTGGAGGAACCTCAGGTATTTTAACTACAGAAGATGTAATAGAGGAAATTTTTGGTGAGATTGAAGATGAACATGACAAAGAAGATTGGATTGAAAAGAAAAGGGATGATTTTAATTACCAGTTTTCTGCAAGGGTAGAAATAGATTACATTAACGATAAGTTTAAAATTGATTTACCAGAATCTGATGAATATGAAACTCTTGGAGGGTTAATTATTAACGTAAATGAGAGTATACCTGAGGTTGGGGAAGTGATTGCTATCCCAAAATTTGTTTTTACGATTAATCAGGTTAGTGAAAACAAGATAGATTTAATCTCTATTCAGATTGTAAACTTGGAGGATTAGAGTTTCCCTTGAAATCCTTATTATAATTATTGCTTAACCTTTTTTAAATCGGATGACAATTCGTATATTCGCAACCCAAAATATTTTGAAGATATGGCAGTTATAGGAAAAATTAGAGAAAAATCAACCTTAGTATTAATTATTGTAGGTGTTGCAATGCTTGCATTTTTATTGCCAAGTGATGGAATTGTAAACCTTTTTGGAGGCGGAGCAGACAATAGTATAGGAGAAATAGGTGGGTCTGAAATAACAGGCCAAGAATTTAACCAACGTTTAGATGCAGCAATTGCCGTATGGGAAAATCAAAATAGAACTTCTGCTCCTAATGAAGTAAGAGATCAATATAAAGAGCAGGTTTGGAATGAAATTATTAGAGAAGTTGTATTGGAAAGCCAATTCAATGAACTAGGTATAGCAGTTACTGGTGGTGAACTATATGAAATGGTTCAAGGTAGTGATGCACATCCACAAGTAAAACAAATCCCTATCTTTTTAGATGAATCTGGAGCTTTTAGCCCAGCATTGGTAAGACAGTTTTTAAATAACTTAGAAACAATGCCACCAGAAAGTAAAAACCAATGGTTAATGCTAGAGGATGGATTAGAAGAAGAAAGAAGAGCAACGAAGTACAATAACTTATTAACGAAAGGAATGTATGCTACATTAAGTGTTCAGAAAAGAGCATACAATGAGCAAAACGAACAACGAAATATTAAGTTTGTTGCAAAACGTTATGTATCGGTTAATGACAGTACTGTTCAAATTTCTGATGAAGAATTAAAAGCGTATTACAATGAGCACAAACATGAGTTTAAGCAAGATGAATCAAGAGACATTGAATATGTTAAATTTAATGTAGAACCTTCTGAAGCTGATATTGCTGAGTCCAAAGCTTGGATGGAAGAAACAGCATTAGATTTTAAAGAAACAGATGATGATTCTTCATTTGTAGTATATAACTCTGAAATTCCTTTAGATGAAGGATTTTATAGCGCAAATCAAATGCCTTCAGGATTAGATTCTTCAGCATTTTATGCAGAAACAGGAACCGTATTTCCAGTTTATGAAGAAGCAGGATCATTTGTAGTAGCAAAGCTTTCTAAAGTACGAATGGTACCAGATTCTGTTAAAGCACGTCATATCTTATTAAAATCTACTCAACAACCAAGCGATACGTTGTTAATGGGAAAAATGGATAGCCTTAAAACAGTAATTGAAAACGGTGGAAATTTTGCAGCAATTGCAAAAGAAACATCAGAAGATGTAATGTCGGCTATTGAAGGTGGAGACCTAGGGTGGTTTAAAGAAGGTTCAATGGTTCCATCTTTTAATGACGCCTGTTTTTATGGTAATGCTGGAGACTTGGTAATTGTAACTTCTCGATTTGGAGTACATTTAATTGAAGTTCAAAAGCAAGCAGCAAAATCTAGAAAAGTTCAATTGGCTTTAGTTTCAAGAAAAATTAATCCTAGTAATGAAACATTTGATGAGATATTTGCAGCAGCAAGTTCATTTAGAACAAACAATGCTACATCAGAAGCCTTTGAAACAGCAACTCAAACTGAAGAATTTACAAAAAACATTGCCGCTGAGGTAAAAGTTGGAGATAAAGATATTGCTGGAATGGCAGCAGTTAGAGAAGTGGTGCGTTGGGCATACAGCGGAAATAAAGGAGATGTTTCTGAGCCTATGCAGTTTGTAAATACGTTTATTGTAGCACACCTATCTGAAGTAAGAGAAGAAGGTTTTGCTACATTGGATCAAGTTCAAATTCAAATTGAATTAGGAGCTAAAAAGAAAAAGAAAGCAGCTATGTTTATGGAAGAAATGAATGGTGTTGCTAACTTAGATGAATTGGCTGGTAAAATTGGTTCAACCGTAGAAAATGCAAACAATGTAAATTTTGCAGCTTATGCAATTACTGGAATGGGACAAGAGTTAAGAGTTAGCGGAATTGCTTCTACTTTAAAACAAGGTGAGGTAAGTAAGCCAATAGAAGGACAAACTGGAGTTTTTGTTATTGAGGTTGCTGCAGTAACTCCTGCCTCAGCCGAAAATGTAGATTATACTGCTGTTAAAGCACAACTTATGCAAGGCTACCAAGGTAGTACAGGTCAGCTTTTAGAAGCGCTTAAAGAAAGTTATGGAGTTGTTGACAAACGATATAAATTTTATTAATAGATATTAAGCCTCGCATTTGCGAGGCTTTTTTTTGCCTAAAAAATCAAAACAATGTCAGAGTTTATTTATGAGAAACCGTTTCCATTACAAAACGATTTAACGGAATATAAATTAATTAGTAAAGAGTTTGTATCATTAATTGATGTAGATGGAAGGAGTATACTTAAAGTTGATCCAAAAGGAATTGAGTTATTAGCTGAAGAGGCTATGGCCGATGTTTCTTTTATGCTTAGAACGGCTCATTTAAAAAAGGTAGCAAAGATTTTAGACGATCCTGAAGCAACAGATAACGATAGGTTTGTGGCTCATACGTTATTAAAAAATGCTCAAATTGCTGTAGAAGGACAACTGCCTTCTTGTCAAGATACTGGAACTGCAATAGTAATGGGTAAAAAAGGGGAGAACGTTTTTACTGGAGTTGATGATGCTGAATACTTATCGAAAGGAATTTTTAATACCTACCAAAACAGAAACTTGAGGTACTCTCAAATTGTATCGTCAAGCATGTTTGAAGAAAAGAACTCAGGAAGTAATTTGCCCGCTCAAATTGATATTTATGCTGAAGGTAAAGACGAATACAAATTTTTGTTTTTAGCAAAAGGTGGCGGATCTGCTAACAAAACTTATTTATACCAGCAAACTAAAGCTTTGTTAAATGAGAAGCGGATGACTGAGTTTATTACAGCAAAAATTAGAGATTTAGGAACAGCGGCATGTCCACCTTATCATCTTGCGTTTGTAGTTGGCGGAACATCGGCAGAAGCGAACTTAAAAGCAGTAAAAATGGCTTCATCAGGTTATTACGATGAATTGCCAACAGTTGGAAGTCCAGGAGGAAGAGCATTTAGGGATGTAGAGTGGGAAGAAAAAATTCAACAAATTTGTCAAGACAGTCAAATTGGAGCACAATTTGGAGGGAAATATTTTACTCATGATGTAAAAGTAATTCGTTTGCCAAGGCACGCAGCTTCTTGTCCGGTAGGGATTGGAGTTAGCTGTTCGGCAGATAGAAATATAAAAGGAAAAATAACTAAGGATGGAATATTCTTAGAGCAACTGGAAACTAATCCTGGTCAATTTTTACCTGAAAAAGCACCGCATTTAGAACCTGCAATTGAGGTCGACTTGGATCAGCCAATGGAAGAACAATTGAAAATTCTATCGCAATACCCAATTAAAACAAGATTGAATTTAAAGGGAACTTTAATTGTGGCTAGAGATGCTGCTCATGCGCGTATTAAAGAAATGTTAGATGCTGGAGAACCGATGCCAGAATACTTTAAAAATCATCCAGTATATTATGCTGGACCTGCAAAAACTCCAGAAGGAATGGCTTCGGGTAGTTTTGGCCCTACAACTGCTGGTAGAATGGATCCTTATGTGGATGAATTTCAGGCCAACGGTGGTTCTATGATTATGTTGGCAAAAGGAAATAGATCTATAGATGTAACCAATGCTTGTAAAAAGTATGGCGGATTTTATTTAGGATCAATAGGAGGCCCAGCAGCTATATTAGCAAAGTCTAATATAAAATCTGTTGAGGTAGTTGCATTTGAAGAAATGGGAATGGAAGCGGTACGAAAAATTGAAGTAGAGAACTTCCCGGCATTTATAATTTGCGATGATAAAGGAAACGATTTCTTTGAAGGGATATAGATAAAAAAGAGATTTTCGAATTTTGGAAGCTCTTTTTTAATAAAGAATAAGGGATATAGTGATTATTTTTATACTTTTACTGCATTAACGATTTAAAAACACAAACATGGTAAGTTTAGGATTCATTTTATTTTTCTGTATATTTTTTATGGCAATGTGGATGTTGGTATTCCTATTTACAGTTATGGTACCAGCTTCTATTAAATTGTTTTTACTAAACAAATTTGGTCCTAAATGGGCAAAAGATTTAGCTGGTTTAACCGAAAAAGAGTAGGTTAAAACAATTCCAATACATTTTCAGGAGGTCTTCCTAGTACCGCTTTATTTCCTTTTACAACAATAGGTCTTTCAATTAGTTTAGGATGCGCTATCATTGCTTCAATCCATTCGTCATTGCTCAAGGTTTTTCCTTTGTAATTTTCTTTAAAAGCAGGTTCACCTTTTCTTAAAATATCTGCTGCATTCAGGTTGAGCTTGGTTAAAAGATCAGTCAATTCCTCTTTAGTTGGAATGTCGTTTAAATACTCAATTACTTCAACGTCTTGGTTGTTGTCTTTAATTAATTGCAGCGTTTGCCTGCTTTTACTACATCTTGGATTGTGGTATATTTTCATAATTTTTTAACAATTAATTTTTTCCGAATTCCATCAAGTAAGCCTTTAAAAATGGATCTAATTCTCCATTTAATACTTTGTCAGGATCACTTACAGAAAAGTTGGTTCTATGGTCTTTAACTCTTCTGTCATCTAATACATAACTTCTAATTTGAGCACCCCATTCAATTTTCAGTTTACCATCTTCAATTTCAGCACGGCTTTCCATTTTCTTTCTCATCTCTGCTTCATACAGCTGAGATTTAAGTAATTGCATGGCTTTTTCTTTGTTGCCCAATTGAGATCGAGTTTCAGAGTTTTCAATAATAATTCCTGTAGGAGCATGTCTTAGCCTAACAGCAGTTTCAACTTTATTTACGTTTTGTCCACCAGCACCACCAGACCTAAAAGTGTCCCAAGAAATGTCTGCAGGATTAATTTTAATTTCTATGGTATCATCTACTAGTGGATACACATAAACTGAAACAAAAGAAGTCATTCGTTTTCCTTGAGAATTAAAAGGACTAACTCTTACCAATCGATGAACACCATTTTCTCCTTTTAAATAGCCAAAAGCAAAGTCACCTTCAATTTCTATGGTTACTGTTTTAACACCAGCCACATCTCCATTTTGATGGTCAAGAGTTTTAAGTTTAAACCCATTTTTTTCTGCCCACATCATGTACATTCGGAGTAGCATTTCTGCCCAATCACAGCTTTCTGTTCCTCCGGCACCTGCAGTAATTTGAAGTACAGCACTCAGCGAATCTTCTTCAGCACTAAGCATGTTTTTAAACTCGAGTTCTTCTATGTTTTTGATGCAAGAATTATACTGATCTTCTACCTCTTCTTCAGTAGCACCTTCTTCCTTATAAAAATCGAAAAGAACTTCTAGGTCGTCTATTCCAGTGGAAATTTCCTTGAAATCATCCGTCCAAACTTTAATGTTCCGAACCACTTTTAATTGAAGTTCTGCAGCTTTAGAATCATCCCAAAAATTAGGGTCGTGGGTTTTTTGTTCCTCTTCCTCTAGTTGAATCAGTTTTACATCAATGTCAAAGATACCCCCTTAACGCTTCCAGGCGGCCGACTAATGCTTTGATATGTTCTTGATTGATCATCTTACAATATTAATATTATCCTTGTTAAATAAGCTTTATTTGTGCCAAAATAATTTTAATTTAGAGGTGTTATTTTTAATAAAAATACAATATGAAAATTTATACTAAAACAGGCGATAAAGGACAAACATCTTTGTTTGGAGGAAAACGAGTTCCTAAATACGATTTAAGAATTGAAGGTTATGGTACCATTGATGAGTTGAACTCTTACATTGGCTTAATTCGAGATCAAGAAATAGACAATGAGAGCTTTGACACGTTGGTAGAAATACAAGACAGATTGTTTACCCTTGGTTCTATTTTGGCTACTGAGCCTGGTAATGAAAAGGTAAAAGTACCTCAATTGTTTGAGGGCGATGTAGAATTATTGGAGAAAGAAATGGATAGGATGAATGAAACCTTGCCTGAAATGAGGTCTTTTGTTTTGCCTGGTGGACATACCACTGTTTCGTACTGTCATATTTCGAGATGTGTTTGTAGACGTGCAGAACGTTTAGTCATTCAATTATCTGAACAAGAAGCAGTACAAGAGCTCACTTTTAAGTATTTAAATCGGTTATCGGATTACTTATTTGTGTTGTCGAGAAAATTTTGTGCAGATTTAAATGCAAATGAAATTGAATGGAAAGCTCGTATGTAGCATAAAACAAGGGATTTGAAGAGCTCTTTCAAAGATATTAACAATTGTTAATTTTTTTTCCTTGTACAAGTAAACAAAAAATCTACTTTTGCGTAAAGCTTAAAATAATTATTTACAACATTTTATATTATGTATTGGACTTTAGAATTAGCATCACATTTAGAAGATGCACCCTGGCCAGCCTCAAAAGATGAGCTGGTAGACTTTGCCATTCGAACCGGAGCTCCCCTAGAAGTTGTAGAGAATTTACAACAACTAGAAGGTGAGGACGATCTTTACGATACAATCGAAGAGATTTGGCCCGATTACCCTACAAAAGAGGATTTCTTTTTTAATGAAGATGAATATTAAAAAATTAAGAATGGTATAAAAAAAAGCGATAGTTTAAACTATCGCTTTTTTTATTGCTATAAATATATTGCTATAAATTGGCACGTTACGCCAAGTAGTAATCCTAGATATACCTGTAATGGGGTGTGAACTTTTAGTATTAATCGTGCAGAACCGATAAACCCTGCGGCAATGAGGGCTAAAATAATGTAGGGGGTCATGTAAATTTTTAAGATGAAAGATACCGCTAATAGAGCGCCAATTAACCCACCAATTCCAATCATGTGCGCACTAATTTTCCATTTTAAATTAATAATAAATGCTAAAATTACCGATAATGTTGCGCCAATAATGAAATCGAAAATGATTGGTGGAAGATGGGCTCGTTTAAGATTGTAGAGCGTAAAAATGTAAAAAATTATAGTAAAAGTGTAGGGAATAATGCGCTCTTTTGCATTTTCCATTTCTAAGCTGCTTATTATTTTTCGTTGAACTAAAATTAGAGTAATAAGTAGAGGAACTATAAAAGTACAAAGCATAACCATAAGCATTACAACCTTTTTTAATTCTAATGGTACAGTATGGTTGATATAAGAATTGGTGTTAAATAAAATTAACAACCCAATAACAGGCATTAATAATGGGTGTAAAACACTCGAAATAATTTTAGCGGCAACCTTCATATAATAACTACAGTTCCTTTCTTAAACGCGCTACGGGTATATTTAATTGCTCTCTATATTTTGCTACAGTTCTTCTAGCAATGTTGTAGCTTTTGTCGTTGAGTAGTTTCGATAGTTTCTCATCGGTCAAAGGTTTGCGCTTGTCTTCTTCTTCAATGGCATCTTTTAATATCTTTTTTACTTCTCTTGTAGAAACTTCTTCTCCGCTATCTGTACTTAACGATTCTGAAAAGAAGGTTTTCAATAAAAAAGTACCATAAGGAGTTTGAACATATTTGCTGTTTACCACACGCGAAATAGTTGAAATATCTAAGAAAACAATTTCAGCAATGTCTTTTAATATCATTGGTTTTAAAAGGGTTTCATCACCATCTAAAAAGTACTCTTTTTGATAATTTACAATGGCATCCATGGTGCTTAAAAGGGTGTTTTGACGTTGCTTAATAGCATCTATAAACCATGAGGCAGAATCTAATTTTTGCTTAATAAACATTAAGGCATCCTTTTGAGATTTTGATGGTTTCTCTTTTTGGTCTCTATAGCCTTTCATCATATCAGAATAGGCTCTACTTACCTTAAGGTCTGGAGCATTTCTTCCATTTAATGAAATATCTATTTCTCCGTCTTCAATCGTTAAATTAAAGTCTGGCACCACATGTTGTACCACTTTAGCAGAATCGCTTAAAGAGTTTCCTGGTTTTGGATTTAACTTTAAAATTTCATCCAAAACTTCCTTTAAATCCTCTTCAGAAATACTTAGTGCTTCAGTAATTTTACTGTAGTGCTTTTTGGTAAAAGATTCAAAATGATTTTCTAATATTTCACTTGCATTCTTTGCGATTAAAGAGTGATTGTCTTTTTTATTTATTTGAATCAATAAACACTCTTGTAAATTTCTTGCGCCAACTCCGGGTGGATCAAAATGCTGAATTATTTTTAATATTTTTTTAACATGATCCACTTCTGTCATTACATTTTGAGTAAAAGCTAAATCGTCTACAATTGCATCAATCTCTCTTCTCAAATATCCCGATTCATCTAAACTGCCTATTAAGTGTAAAGCAATTGTATGGTCATCATCATCTAAACTAAACAACGTTAATTGTGCCTCCAATAATTCTTGAAAAGAAGCTCCACCACTTAACGGAATTTGCTTTTCTTCATCATCTTTACTGTGGTTGTTTGCACTTAATTTGTACGATGGTGTATCATCTCCTATATAATCGTCAAAATCAAATTCTTTTTCCGACTCACTAATTTCTTCTCTACCAAAATCATCTTCTTGTTCTTTGTCTAGCTCATCATCTTCCTCCTTTCCCTCGTCTAATGCAGGGTTGCTTTCCATTTCCTCTTTAATTCGCTGTTCTAAACCAACAGTAGGAAGTTGCAACAATTTCATTAATTGAATTTGTTGGGGTGACAACTTCTGTTGTAATTTAAAATTTAACGATTGCTTCATTGCCATAATAAGGTAGTTTGATTGTGTATTCAAATATAAGAAAGGACTGCTTCAAACGTTTATACTTTAACAAAATTTTTTTTGATTTATTTTTTGGCTTCAATATTGCACAATGATCCAGATATAAGAATGAAACAGTTTTGATAAATTTCAATTACATTTGAACTTGAATTAATTAATAAATAAAGCATGAAAAAAATAATGACCCTTGTCCTAGTAATATTAACTGCATCACCGGTAGTTTTTGGGGCAAAAGATAAATCAACACTAAAAGAAAAAGTAGAAAAAAGTAAAGAAGTAAAAATCTTTTTTAATGTAAGAGATATTTTCGATCAGCAAGAAGAAAATAGATTACAGTCTTCAGATATGAATGCAAAATCGGCTATTCGGAGCATTATGCCAACTAGTTTTTATACTGAAGAGATTAAAAACGGAGTGGTAAATACTTTAAATACCAACATGAAAGTATCCGCCTTTAAAGTAGGAGATGCATCTACTCTGGTAAAGAGTACAAAAAAGAAATTTCAATACGTTGATTTTTCAAAAATGCCAGATGGGATAGTGGCCATTGTTGATTTAAGTGGAGATTACACAAGGACCTTTGCTTCTGGTAGAAACTATACACATCGAATGGAAATTAAGGCCAACCTTTTCTTTTTTGAAGTAAAAGGTGGTGTGGCAAAAAAAATAAAATTAAATGCAGGTATGGGTGCTTTTTTAGGTAGAGCAACTTCCCCTTCGGTAGAATCGGATAAAATGGAAGAGTTACCATTTATGGAGGCCAACTTTAAACCAGAAGCAATTTTAGAAGAGTTTAAAAAAACTATGGTTAGTAATTCAGAAGATTTTGCCAATCGGATGTTAAAGAAACACAACAAACAGATAGCAAAAAGACAATAAAAAAAGCCCCGAAATTTCGGGGCTTTTTTTGTTAAATTCTTAAAGTTTAGCAATGCTCATTAAAAGCTTCGGCTAAATTTTCAGCAATCATTTCAGCTGGTCTTCCTTCAATGTGATGACGCTCAATAAAGTGTACCAATTTACCATCTTTAAACAAAGCCATACTTGGCGAAGAAGGAGGGTAAGGAAGTGTGTATTTTCTTGCTTGAGCAACCGCATCACCATCAACACCTGCAAATACAGTGGTAATTCTGTTTGGTTTTTTATCATTGCCAATGGCCATTTTTGCAGCTGGTCTTGCATTGGCTGCAGCACAACCACAAACCGAGTTAACAATAACTAACGTTGTTCCTGCACTTGTAATTGCTTCATCAACTTGGTCAGAAGTTGTTAAATCTTCAAAACCTACTGAGGTCAGCTCTTCTTTCATCGGAGCAACTAATTCTGGTGGATACATATTTTATAATTTTATATAGATTAATAGAAGTTTCAAAATTAAGGAATATTAGCTTCTCTTTTTGCCGAAAAATTCTTTTAGCAATTCACTACATTCTTCTCCCAATATCCCATTCAATCTTGCGGTTTTTGGATGCAATAGGTTTTCAGTGTGTTTAGCAAAGCCTCTCGTTTCATCACTAGCACCGTAAACCACTTTTTTTAATTGCGTCCAATAGCTAGCTCCAGCACACATTACGCATGGCTCTAGCGTTACATATAAAGTACACTCTTTTAAGTATTTTCCTCCTAAAAAATCGGTAGCAGAAGTAAAGGCCAGCATTTCGGCATGAGCAGTTACATCGTTCAACCTTTCAGTCATATTATGTGCTCGTGCAATAATTTTATTCTCACAAACAATTACAGCTCCAACAGGAACTTCATCTTCATCAAAAGCTTTTTGAGCTTCTTTCAAAGCCTCCTTCATAAAGTGTTCGTCAGTAAATACAGAAAGCATTAGGCTTGAGTTGTTTTTTGTTTAACGGTATATTTGGCAATGATTGACCAAACGATGTAAATTAAAATAATGATAGGAAAAGCAACTAAATTGGTCAACACCGATAGCGTAATTAGAATAAACAAAAAGCTCAAGGGAGTTTGGTTTTCCGACCATTTTAAGTTTTTAACTTTTAACGAAAACATTGGTACCTCTGCAATAAGCATAAATGACAACAACACAGTTAACCCTAGTAAAATTAGTGGATTAGTGAAAATTGGCATAACAAAAGGATTTACATCCACCAATTTCGGTAAATCTGGATTTAAGGCAACAATTACCGTGAAAATATAAAAAGTAGCATGAGCTGGAACGGCCAAACCAATAAACGATTTAGTTTGTCGCGTATCAATATTAAACTTGGCTAGCCTGAACGATGATAATATTGGAATTAAAAAAGTAATGAATAACAACCATGGATAATCGCTTAATAATTGTACTGGATTGGCCTCGTGTAAATTTTTAATAAATTGATACATTAACATTGCTGGAGCAACTCCAAAAGCAACCATGTCAACTAAAGAGTCGAGTTGGGCGCCAAGCGGATTATTTACTTTTAGTAGTCGGGCAGCAAATCCATCTAAAAAGTCGCAAACGCAACAAATAATTAAGAGGTGAGCGGCTAAATTTAAATTCCCTTCAAAAGTTAGAATAATAGCCCAACAGCTTAAAATTAAACTAATGATTGTAATTGAATTTGGAACGGAATTTTTCATGAAGTGAAGTTGTTTTACCCCACAAAGGTATAAAACTTGTTGCTAAGTATAGGAGGTAATCCAACCTTTTTTGATGCGAAAAATCGTAAAAATTTGATTCTGGAACAGCATAAGTTTTTTACCCTTAAGGTTATTTTTTGAAATGAAAAAAGACAGTCGGCAACAATAATCTTAGTGAGTTTTAGTTATAGCAAATGAAAAAGAGTGCGATTAATTTAAATTAATCAACTATATAGCTTAATTTTCTTTTCTTATTTATGGTTAAAATTAAAATCGTCATAGTATTGTTATTACTACAATCTGTAGTCTTTGGGCAAACTTCAGCGCCAAAATTCAGTAATGAATTTTTGTCTATTGGAGTTGGAGCAAGAGCCTTGGGAATGTCTAACGCATATGTTACTACCGTAAATGATGTAACTTCCGGATATTGGAACCCTGCAGGATTAACACAAATGAATAAAGATTTTCAGATTGGGTTGATGCATGCAGAGTATTTTGCAGGAATTGCCAAGTATGATTATGGATCTTTTGCTAGAAAAATTGATAGCTCTAGTGCATTTGGAATTTCTATTATCCGCTTTGGAGTTGACGATATTCCAAATACCACTCAATTAATTGATTCTGATGGGAATGTTGATTATGATAGAGTATCTTCCTTTTCTGTAGCAGATTATGCCTTTATGTTTTCTTATGCCAGAAAATCTAAATTACCAGGATTAAGGTATGGAGCAAATGCCAAAATTATTTATCGAAATGTTGGTGAATTTGCCAATTCTTGGGGGTTTGGAATAGATGCCGGTGTACAGTACGATTTTAGGAGTTGGAAATTTGGGTTAATGGTAAGAGACATTACAACCACTTTTAACGCGTGGAGCTTTTCCCTTTCTCAAGAAACTATTGATGTTTTTAATGCGACTAACAATGAAATACCTAGTAATTCTTTAGAAGTTACCTTGCCAAAAGCAATTTTAGGAATTGGTAAGGAGGTTAAGATTAGCAATAAGTTTAATCTAATAGGAGAAATTGATTTTGACTTTTCAACGGATGGAAAAAGAAATGTATTGATTACTGGAGATCCTGTAAGTATTGACCCTCATATGGGTGTTGAGTTGGGTTATAGCCGTATGGTCTTTTTACGACTGGGAGTTGGTAATTTCCAAAAGGTAACCGATATTTTAAACAATGATAAAATAACATATCAACCCAATTTTGGAATTGGAATTAAGTTTAAAGGCGTAGCACTTGATTATGCTTTTTCAGATATTGGTGATCAATCAGATGCGCTTTATTCTAATATCTTTTCCCTAAGATTTGATATAAACAAACAGAATCAGTCTCAAGCTAGCTACCAATAACATTTAAGCAACGCTTACTTACCTCTAAAACCTCTTGTTTTTAACTTTTTAACTCAATAATTCGTACTTTTATTGGTTAACTACGTATTGTTATTGAGTACTCTATAAAATTGAAAGCAAAAATTCATATAATAATTAAACAAAAGGTTCTAATCCTTTTGTTTGTTTTGGGAGCTGTTGTCTCTGTTTCGGCACAGCCTTATGGAAATAGTTGGATCAATTATTCTCAGCAATATTATAAATTCAAGATTGCTTCTACAGACATTTGTAGAATAGATTCAGCTACTTTAGCCAATGCTGGAGTACCAATATCTACAATTAACCCTCAAAATATTCAACTTTTTGCTAGAGGTAGTGAAATCCCTATTTTTATTGAAGGAGAAGGGGATGGAGTATTTAATACTACCGACTTTATTGAGTTTTATGCCGAAGGCAATGATGGCTGGAATGATGAGCAATTTTACGGAAGTGCTTCAAATCATCCCAACCCATATTATAGTCTTATAAATGACACCATAAGTTATTACTTAACATGGAATAGTAGCACTACAAACAATCGGATGACACTGGAGACGGATACTACATTTTCATCTTACACCGCAATAACTTATTTTGATAAAGAATCAATTCAACATTACAATAGTACCTTTTTTGATGGTCAAACTGATGCTGCTGGTGCTACATCTATTGGATATGTGCCTACAGAAGGTTGGTTTGATGGCCAATTTGAATTAAGTAGCCCATGGTTTCCTACATTTAAAACAAAAAGCATTAACACCAATAATGTTTTTCAAACAGGAGGAACCGCTCTATTGAAAGCTGTTGTATTGGGTGAGTCGGATTTTGCTGGTTTAGCAATTGATCACCATTTAAGGGTAGATATAGGGCCAAATATACTAGACACAACTTATGGTGGATATCAAAAAATTGATATTCAAATGAACATTCCATTAACTGATTTAGGCGCACCAACAACCAATACTACTTTTCAAGTAATTAATGATTTAGGATCGGGAGCTGACAGGCAAACATTATCATTCATTTCATTAACCTATGCGCATAACATGGACATGGAGGGATTGGCCATATTTGATAATTTTTACATTAATGATCATCCTACAGAGTCAAAATCCTATTTAAATTTTACCAACTTTTCTAGTGCAGGAGAAGTGCTTTTTTATGATTTAACCAACAATAAAAGAATTGAAGTAGTTCAAAATGGACTGAATTACCATTGTTTGCTCCCCAATTCATCATCAGTAAAAAAATGTTATTTGTCTTCCGATGTTCAGGTGGTTAATGTTTCAACTATAACCCCAGTTAATGGATCAGGTTTCTTTACAAATTACTCTAACCTAGCTACCGACACAGCATTTGTCATCATAACCCACCCAAGTTTAATGACTGAAGCGAATGACTATGCCAATTATAGATTGAGCAATTTGGCTGGAAATAACCCTCAAAATGCCATTGTGTTTAACATTGAAGAGCTTTACGACCAATTTGCTTTTGGGATAGATAAACATCCATATGCTATAAGAGGTTTCGTTGATTTTATTACTGATACTTGGCCGTCACATCCTCACTACTTATTCCTTTTAGGGAAATCAATTGAATCAAACGAAAACAGAAAAGTTACAGTGAATTACAATAATAATCTCGTTCCTTCATTTGGAAACCCTGCATCAGACATACTGATTACAGCTGGATTAAATGGAACCAATAACGAGCCTCCAATTCCAACAGGAAGGTTGGCTGCCAATTCGGGCGCTGATATTACATTGTATTTGAACAAAATGATGGAACATGAAAACCCTCCTTCACTGAGCCCAACAATAAGTAACAATTGGATGAAAAAAGCATTGCATTTTGGCGGAGGTTCTTCTAGCGCTGAAGCACAAGGTTTTATGGCTTATTTGAATGGCTACAAAGCTACTTTAGAAGATACTTTATTTGGTGGACAAGTTAATTCTTTTTCAAAAAGTTCTACTGCACCAATTCAAACATTGCTTTCCGATTCTATTATGGATTTTATTGGCGATGGGGTTTCCTTAATGACCTTTTTTGGACATGCTTCTGCAACAGGAGGGTTTGACCAAAACATAAACAATCCTAGTCAGTGGCCAGCACAAAATGGACGCTACCCGCTCCTTGTTGGATTAGCTTGTTTTGCTGGGAATATTCATTTGTCTTCAACAAATAGCACAAGTGAAGAACATGTTTTGATTGCAAACCAAGGTGTTATTGGGTTTTTAGCTTCAATAGATTTGAGTTATGCCAGCACTCTTAATTACTATTCTTCAGAATTATACAAACAAATGTCATATAAAAAATATGGACAAAGTATAGGGAATCAAATTAAGGGAACCATCATTAACATCCAAGGAAGTGGTCAAAATAGAGCAGCTCTTTCGGTTACACTTCATGGAGATCCGTCCTTAAAACTAAATGCATTTGATTTGCCTGACTATATGATTGAAGCACCTACGGTAACCTTTAGTCCTTCGGTCATCACTTCTAACCTCGATTCATTTGATATTAATGTATTGGTATCTAATCTAGGAAGGGCTGTTGGCGATACTATTATTCTTGAGTTGACTAGAGAGTTTCCAGGACAATCTTTTGTTGATACAATTCATATTAAACAATTTTCAGGAACCAAATATCAAGAAACAATTACATTTAGATTGCCTGTAGATTTGATTAGAGGATTGGGCTTGAATACTTTTACCATAGAAGTAGATGCCATAAATGCAGTTGTAGAAAGCTTTGAAAATAATAACACAGTAACTAAAACATTAAACATACAATCGGGAGAAATAATTCCAATTTATCCTTATCATTTTATGATAGTTCCTGATCAAGGAGTTACACTTAAAGCCTCGACTGCATTCCCTTTTGAACCAGTTAAAGATTACGTTTTTGAGCTAGATACTACCGATTATTTTAATAGCCCAATTAAGCAATCTACATTAATAAGTCATGCTGGAGGGGTTGTTACATGGACTCCAAGTTTATTGCAAAACATGCCAGATAGCACAGTATATTTTTGGAGAGTTAGTAAAGATTCTGTTGATGCAACAGGATTTAATTGGAGAAATAGGTCATTCCAATACATCCCAAATAAAGAAGGTTGGGAACAAGACCATATTTTCCAATTTGAAAATGATGAGTACCAGTTTTTAAGGCACGATAGACCCGGAAGAGATTTTGACTTTGTAAATAATGTTAAGCTTTTAACTGGCCATACTTATGGCTCTGCCGAGTATAGTGAGCTTAATAAAATTGCCTATTATTTAGATGGAGGAAGAATAGGAAAAGCAGGATGGACCGTTACAACCGCTGTGCACGTAGCAATATTAGATTCTATAACCTTGGAAGCATGGTCTGCTGATGAACGAAACTTAGGACAAGCAAATACCGTAGGATTTAATAGTGGTAGTACAAGGCCATTTTTTATGTACCGTTACAACAACCCTGCTCAAATGACAGCTTTAGTAACTTTATTAAAGGATTCTGTTCCTGTGGGGAATCATATTTTAATGTGGACTTGGCACTATAAAACATTTTTAGGCTATGGTACAGGACTTACTCCTGCAGTTAAATCTCAATTAGCCGCTATGGGAGCTCCTTTACTCTCAGCAGTGCAAGATTCTTTACCTTTTTTAATGTACCAAAAAATGGGCTACCCTTCTACAACACTAGAAGTTATTGGAGACTCTATTAGTCATAAAGACTTAACTTTGAGTAAAGTATTAACAACCAGCGCAGATTATGCTAATTTGTATTCTTCTGTAATAGGCCCAGCTACTCGATGGGACTCTTTGACGTGGAACATGGAAACGTTAGATTTTCCTACGACAAGAGATAGTTCTGTGCTTAATGTAATTGGTATTGATACGTTTGGAATTGAAAATATATTGTATAGCAATCTTCCAACAGATTCTAACGAAATAAGGTTGACAAATACCATAGATGCTTCGGTATATCCTTACTTAAAACTAAACAGCTATTTATCCGATGATTCTTCCCTTACTGCTCCACAATTAGATAGATGGCATGTAACTTTTGAAGACGTACCTGAAGCTGCTCTAGATCCAGGAATATATTATTCTTTATCTAAAGATACTGCTCAAGAAGGAGAAGACATTACTGTAGAAATTGCAGTAAAAAACATTAGCAGACACAACATGGATAGCCTGCTTATTTCATTTGCTATTTTTGACCAAAATGGGAATACGCATTACTTGCCATATGCAAGGCAAAAACCACTCTTGTCTGATAGTATAATAATTGCTAAAATAACTTTTCCAACTTTTGGTTTTGCAGGAGTAAATAGCATTTTGGTAGATGTAAATCCGAACAATGATCAATTAGAAAAATATCATTTTAACAATGTTGCACGAATTCCGTTTTATATACAATCAGATAATATAAACCCTGTGTTGGATGTTACCTTTGATGGAATCCATATTCTTGATGGAGATATCGTTTCTCCTTTGGCAGAAATTGTAGTAGAATTGACAGATGAAAACTTGTTTTTAATATTAAATGATACAGCTGATTATGAGGTGTTTATTACTGCTCCTTCTGCTGCAGAAAAAAGAATATATTTTACTGAAGCTAGCTTAGAACGCATGCAATTTATACCTGCTTCATTGCCAAAAAATAATGCAAAAATTATTTTTCAAGGAGACTTCCCAGAAGATGGAAGTTATAGGTTAAGAGTTCGTGCAACTGACAGAACAAATAACAATTCGGGAGATGTGGATTACACCATTAATTTTGAAGTAATTAATAGATCTACTATTACTAATATAATGAACTATCCTAATCCATTTACTACTTCAACTCGATTTGTGTTTACATTAACTGGAAGTGAAATTCCAGACATCTTTAAAATTCAAATTATGACAATTACGGGTAAAGTTGTTCGAGAAATTCATAAAGAAGAATTGGGGCTTATCCACATTGGTAGAAACATAACCGACTTTGCTTGGGATGGGACTGATACCTATGGAGACAGGTTGGCAAATGGATTATATCTTTACCACGTAATTACTCAAATTAATTCAGATGTTATTGAACACCGAAATACTTCTGCAGATGGATATTTCAAGAAAGGCTTCGGAAAAATGTATTTATTTCGTTAATGTAATTAGATGATAAAATTAGCACTCCTTTTCTTGTTTTTAGTTTCATTAACGTTGTTTGGTCAATCGCAAGTAGAAATAGATACACACCCTAAAGATACTACGGTTGGAAGTGAGTATTTTACAGATTACTCTGATAAATTGCTCTTAAAATTTATGAGTGTTACTAAGCTTAATAGTTTAGAGTTAAAAAATAAAAACAACAACAAAACTATAGATTTAGAACCTTACGGAATATCGAGTTTAGGCTTTGGATTTAACTACAAATGGTTGGGGTTAGGTGTTACTTTTGGTTTGCCCATAACTGCCAAAGAAGAAGAGCAGTATGGGAAAACAAAAAGGTTTGATTTTCAATTAAACATCTATAGTCAAAAAATTGTGATTGATGCTTTTTTTCAACAGTATAAGGGGTTTTATATTAAAAACCCTAGCGAATTACTTGGCAATTGGTCTGATGTAAATTTTCCGAAGAGAGAAACAATGAAAACAGCTTCATTTGGTGCTGGAGGCTATTATGTTTTTAACCACAAAAAACTTTCATACAAAGCCGCATATGTAAGAAATGCTGTGCAAAAGAAAAGTGCTGGGAGTTTTTTATTGGGTGGGTTTTATAATTTTGATGATGCTGGATTTGAGGATGATACATCTTCTTTTGTTCCATCTGATTTTCCTATGGAAGTGCAAGATTCTTTCCCGATTAATGCCTATTCAGCTAGAAGTGTTGGAGTGTCTTTCGGATATACATACACCTTGGTTTTATTCAAACGGTTTTTTGCCAATTTATCTCTAATTCCTGGTGTTGGAGTAAAAAACATAGTGGTTTATAACAATGGCGAAAAAATAACAGAATCTAATGGAACAGGAAGATTTAATGCAAGATTAGCTTTAGGGTATGAGAATAAAAACTTTTTAATTGGTTTAACTTCAAACGCTGTAACAGGAACTTTTGAATTTCAAGATTATCAAATACAGCCAAGTACACAAAACTTTAAATTCTTTTTAGCAAAGCGGTTTGGCATTAAAAAGAAGAAATAATATACCCTTCTAAAATCCCTCTAACACAATAAAAGCTAACATTTTACTGTTTACAAATCAGGCGTTACAGCTAATTTCATAACTATCCTTAGTGTATTTTAGCTTCATACTGATAAATCAAAACAAATGTTAAAGAACTTTTTATTACAAATGACGGTGGGGAGCTCTCCTGTAACTGAAGTTACAGAGGTGATTATTCCTGAAGAAAAAACATTAACCTTATGGGAATTGGTAAGCTCTGGGGGTGTTGGTGGTGCCGTAATAATGTCAACCTTATTGGTGTTGTCTATAATAGCAGTTTACATTATTATAGAGCGATTTTTAGCCATTAAAAAAGCTGGAAAAGAAGATGCTAACCTGATGAATCAAGTTAAAGATTATATTTTGGAGGGTAAAATTGATGCAGCAAAAAGTGTATGTAAATCAAATGATTCTCCTGTAGCTCGAATGATAGAAAAAGGAATTACTAGAATAGGAAAACCTTTGCAAGATATTGGAACCGCTGTTGAAACAACTGGTAAACTTGAGCTGAATAAATTAGAAAAGAACCTTTCTACCTTAGCAACAATTTCTGGAGCAGCACCCATGATTGGCTTCTTAGGAACTGTAATAGGAATGATTTTGGTGTTTCATGAAATGGCATCAGGAGGAGGTGGTGTTGATTTGAAAACCTTGTCCAACGGTATATTTACAGCTATGGTAACCACTGTTGCAGGTTTAGTTGTTGGAATTATTGCTTACGTAGGTTACAATACTTTAGTAGCAAGAGTAGAAAAAATTGTATTTGTTATGGAGGCAAGAACAACCGAATTTTTAGATATTTTACACGAACCTGCAGTATAATGGCTATTCGATCAAAAAATAGAGTAAGTACCAATTTCAATATGTCGAGCATGACAGATATTGTGTTTTTACTATTGGTGTTTTTTATTATTGCATCAACATTAATTAGTCCTAATTCGTTAGATGTTGAGTTGCCAAAAGCAAGCCATGTTGCTCCTAGGCCACAAACTGTTACAGTAGCAATTACCAAAGAACTTACTTATCACGTAAATGAAAATCAGGTTACTGAAGAAGAATTAGAAGCCCAGTTATTGGCTTTAGTAGAAGGAGAAGAAGAACCTGGAATTATATTAAAAGCAGACAAATCTGTTCCCATAGAAAATGTTGTTGTGATTATGGACATTGCCAATCGGAATAAATTGAAATTGGTTTTGGCAACATCACCTAAGTAATTGTGGAATTTGAAAACTTTCACATCTAATTATTAGAATGGAACTTATACAAGAGGTAAATAGTAGAAAAGGCTTAATAGGAACAGTACTGTTTCATTTATTACTATTGCTATTATTTGTTCAGTTCGGAATGGGTTACACAGATCCACCTCCAGCTAATGAAGGATCTATGTTAATTAATTTTGGTAATGCTGGTGGTGAAAGTCCGTCTGAAAATGAAAGCCCATCAGAAGCATCTGCTAGTAGTTCTAGTAATTCAGAACCCTCAGAATCAAGTAGTCAAGAAAATGTACAAACTACCGAAGCAGAAACAGTAGAAATGAATGCCTCAGAAAATCCTGTTGTTACTGAAAATAGCCCAACAGTATCTAACCCGTTGGCTGAAGCTTTGAGCCAGGCCAATAACCCTTCAGAAAGCGCTGAGAATAGTAATTCCAACAGTAACAGTAATTCCAATTCTAATGCGAACTCTAATAGTAATGGTCCAAATAATGGTCCAAGCGATGGAATAGGATTTAGTTTAGGAAGTCGAGGAAAAGTGAGTTTTAAAAAGCCAGAAAATCCAACTCAGGAAGATGGTAATGTGGTAGTAGAAATATGGGTAGATAGAGAAGGCAAAGTTGTTAAAGCTAAAGCTGGAGCAAGAAACTCTACCACTTCTAATGCTATTTTATTAAAAAAGGCTGAAGAAGCAGCCTACAAAGCTAAGTTTGCTAAAGATCCTAATGCGCCATTTGAACAAAAAGGAACAATGACTTTTGTTTTCATTTTAAATTAATGACGTTTCAAGAAACCTTAGACTATCTATTTTCACAATTGCCCATGTATCAACGAATGGGAAAGGCTGCTTATAAGTCTGACTTAAGTAATACGCTTCGATTGTGCGAAATATTAGATCATCCAGAAACAAAATTTAAAAGCATACATCTTGCAGGAACCAATGGGAAAGGATCTACTTCTCACATGATTGCTTCTGTATTGCAGGAGGCAGGATATAAGGTTGGATTATATACATCGCCACATTTAGTAGATTTTAGAGAACGAATTAAAATTAACGGAGCACTAATTAGTGAAGTAGAGGTGGTAAATTTTGTGGAGGAGTATAAGGAAGATTTTGAGGGGATTGATTTGTCTTTTTTTGAATGGACAGTTGGTTTAGCATTTTCTTATTTTGCCAAAAGTGATGTTGATATTGCTATTATAGAGACAGGCTTAGGTGGTAGGTTAGACTCTACCAATGTAGTTGTTCCTGAGTTATCTGTAGTAACCAATATTGGCTTAGATCATACTCAGTTTTTAGGAAATACCATTGCTACAATTGCTGCCGAAAAAGCAGGAATTTTTAAAGCTCATGTTCCAATAGTAATAGGAGAAAAGCAACAAGAAACAAGTTCAGTTTTTTTTGAAAAGGCTGCAGAAGTCAATGCGCCTTTAGTTTTTGCTGAAGACATTCAGGTTGAAATGGTTGAATGTGATTTAAAAGGGAATTACCAGGTTAAAAATTGTAAAACTGCATTAGTGACTTTGATGAAGGCAAGGGAGTTGGAATGGGATATTTCTGATGTTGCGATAAAGAAAGGTTTTTTAAACGTAGTAAAAAATACTGGTTTGTTGGGAAGGTGGCAGGTTTTGCAGCAAAATCCTACAATTATATGCGATACTGGTCATAATGATGCAGGCATTAAATTTATAACTGATCAGCTCAAAGAAGTAGTTACTGATAAATTACATATAGTTTTTGGAGTGGTAAATGATAAATCTATTGATAAGGTGTTGGCATTGTTACCCAAAGATGCTCAATATTATTTTTGCAAAGCAAATATACCAAGAGCATTAGAGGCTCAGCAGTTGGCAAAATTGGCTAGTACTCAAGGTTTAGTTGGAGAAGTGTACGATTCGGTATTGTATGCGCTTGATGCTGCAAAAATGGCAGCAAAACAATGTGATACTATTTTTGTAGGTGGAAGTACGTTTGTTGTTGCAGAAGTATTGTAAGAATATATAAAACAAAAAAAAGACCCAACTTAGTTGGGTCTTTTTTATTTTTAGAAACGAGTAGATTACTCAGCAGCTGCTTCTTCAGTAGCTTCTTCAGTAGCTTCTTCAGTAGCCTCTTCACCTTCAGTTGCTTCTTCAGTAGCTTCCTCAGTAGCTTCTTCTGTAGCTTCTTCAGCAACTTCTTCAGAAACTTCTTCAACAGCTTCTTCCATCTCGTCAAACATTTCTTCCATTGCCGCTTCTGCAGCTTTTGTTTCTTCTTCTGTTGGTCCACCGCAAGCAACTAAGCTAAACATTCCGGCAACCATTAATAATGCTAATACTTTTTTCATTTTAATTAGTGTTATGGTTATTGATTATATTACAAATTTATTATTCTGCTGAATGATCGTGATCATGTTCTTCACCATCAGCGTGATCGTGATCATGCTCTTCTCCATCAACGTGTTCATGCTTATCTCCAGCGTGACATGCGTCAGAACATTCATGTCCTTCTTCACCACATCTTGGTCCAGTACATGCATCAGTACATTTATCGTCACATGCGTGAGCAGCTAATACAGTAGCTTCTTCTACAACTTCTTCAGTAGCTTCTTCCATTGCAGCTTCCATACCTTCAGCCATTTCATTTAATGCAGCTTCTGCAGCAGCAGTTTCTTCTTCTGTTGGTCCACCGCAAGCAATTAAGCTAAACATTCCAGCAACCATCAGTATCGACAATAATTTTTTCATCTGTTTAATTTTAAGTTAGATTAAGTAAGGCTACAAATATATTATAATATATTAACAATTACAATATAGTTCCTAAAACTTATTTTTCGTTAAATATTGTGTACAAAAGGGTTTCGCCAACTACTCCTAACGTAATTTTGTCAATTACGTCCATATTGTCGTTATGCGTATGCCAACTTGGGTGGAAGTTACCTGAACTTCGCTCATGATGAATAATATCGATGCTTGGTATGTTAGCAATTTCATTTACAAACTGATGGTCATCAACACCAACAAAATAAGTTTGATTGTCAACAAAGTAGTTTTGATAGCCCAAGGTTTTTCCATTTTTCCAAACTTTTCGTAAAATATCTGGAGCATAGCGCATTGAAATGCTTTCTTTGGTAAAATAGGCATTAGAAGAACCAACCATGTCTAATAATATACCATAGTTTGCGGTGTAGTTTGGTTTGTGTAAGTTCTTAGCCCAATACTGTGAACCCAAACACCAAGAGTTGGAATTGTGATCTCCAGCTGTCATATCAGACGAAGGTTGTCCATAGTCTTCAGCATCGAAAAAGATAATGTCTACACCAATTTCAGGTTGTTTCAAACTTATTTGTCTGGCCACTTCTAGTAATACACCTACACCACTAGCGCCATCATTTGCCCCAAGTATTGGACTGGTTAAGTCTCTTAGGTCTTGATCTGCAAATGGACGACTGTCCCAGTGGGCGAATAATAAAATACGTGTTTCAACAGCAGGTTTATATTCACCAATAATGTTTTTTATAGTAATTGTTTTATTGTTAAAAGTTGTGGCTGAACCTAATTGAATTGATGTTTCAAAGTTAAAGCTGGCTAGCTTTTCTTTTAAATATGTTGCGCATTTTCCATGTGCTTTATTGTTCGGAAACCTAGGTCCAAAATCTACTTGTTCTTGTACGAATAAATAGGCCGAATCGGAGTTGAAATCTGGTCGTGCAACTGGTTCTTGAACTGTTACCGGAGCAGGTTTAGGTGGTTTAATTTCAGGTTGTTTTTCTTCGTTTCCACAACTTACTAGTATTAGGGCAACAAATGCAATGAGGAGTTTAGTTTTCATAATTCCAAGTTGATGTATCTTTACTGTCTTTTATTGATATATTTAAACGTTTTAATTCATCTCGAATTAAATCTGCTGTTGCCCAATCTTTATTGTCTTTTGATTGATTTCTGAGGTTAATTATTAGGCTCATTAATTCATCCGGTAAACCTCTACTCTCACTCTCCTCATTTTCTGCTTTTAGCCCTAATATTTCGAATACATAATTGAAGTAATGATCCTTTAGTCTTTTTAAGTCTGTTTTGGTTATTTGGTCTTTGTTGTCATTTATTGAATTAATCATTTTAACACCGTCAAAAAGATGCGCTAAAGTTATAGGTGTGTTAAAGTCATCTTTCATGCTTTTTTCACACGAAATTATAAGGGAATCAATGTCAATAGTAGTTTTTTCAGCAATTGTTAGCTTGTCCAAAAGATTTACTGCATTCATAAGTCTTTTTAAGCCTTTTTCTGCTGCAACAAGTGCATCATTTGAAAAGTCTATTGTACTTCTATAGTTTGCTTGTAAAAAGAAAAAACGAACAGTCATAGGAGAGTAACCTTGGTCTAGTAAAGGATGGTCACCCGAAATTAATTCGTGTGGTAGAAAAGAGTTGCCCAATGACTTACTCATTTTTGTGCCATTTACAGTTAGCATGTTACCGTGCATCCAATATTTAACTGGATTGATTCCATCAGCTCCTACAGATTGAGCTATTTCACATTCGTGATGAGGGAATTTTAAATCCATTCCTCCGCCATGAATATCAAACTGTGGTCCCAAATATTTTGTGCTCATAACAGAACATTCTAAGTGCCAACCAGGAACACCTTCACTCCAAGGAGATGGCCATTTCATTATGGTTTCATTACTTGCTTTTTTCCAAATAGCGAAATCTGCAAAAAACCTCTTTTCGTTTCCTCCCTCTAGGTTATCTCTAGTCTGCTCTAATAATTCATCTATTTTTCTTCCAGACAGTTCACCGTAATCGTGTTGTTCAGAGTATTTTTTAACATCAAAATATACTGAACCGTTTACTTCATAACCAAAGCCATTGTCTATAATTCGTTGAATCATTTCAATCTGTTCAATAATATGACCTGTTGCGGTAGGCTCAATGCTTGGTGGAATTAAATTAAATGTCTTTACGGTATCATGGAAGCCATTGGTATATTTTTGAACAATTTCCATGGGTTCAATTTTTTCCATTCGAGCTCTTTGCTCAATCTTATCTTCGCCTTCATCTGCATCGTGCAGTAAGTGACCTACATCTGTTATGTTTCTAACATACCTAACATTGTAACCTAAAAAGGTAAGGTATCTATAAACAATATCAAATGTTAAAAACGTTCTAACGTTTCCGAGATGAGCATCGCTATAAACGGTAGGGCCGCACGTATAAAGTCCAACAAAGGGTGGAGCTATAGGTTTAAACTCTTCTTTTTTTCCACTTAACGTGTTATAGATATACAATGGTTCTGTTTCGGCCATTTTAAGTTGTTTTTTTTCGTAAAAATAGGGTTATTCTCAGTAGAATAAAAAAACCCAATCCCGAAGTTTCGGAATTGGGTTTAATTTAAATTTTTATATGTTATTCTTTTGGAAGAGGAGCTTGTCCAATATACCTTCCTTTTTTAAACTTGTCGATACTAACTAATATTCCGTTTTGGTCATATTTATACCATAAACCTTCCATTAGTCTGTAGTTTTTGAAAAACCCATCTTTAGAGATTTGTTTGTTCATGTTGTATAGTTTGTGTTGTCCATTTCCACTAAACTTTTCTTTGTTGGAAACTTCATTTTTAGATGCTTTTACAATTACAACAGGTGCTTTCTTTAACTCTTCTTCATCTCTGTTTTTTACTGGAGCTTTAGATTCGTAAACCTTTGTGTTAGCAACGTCAAGTTTTCCATCTATAAATGCTTTTTCTGCTTTTAAAGAGCCATCTTCAAAGTATTCTGTAACCTTTTCTTCTTTCCCGTTATTTATTACGGCAACAATCATTTTTTCACCATTTTCATGGTAATAAACTTGTTCACCATTTCTTTTTCCGGTTTCAGTAAAGGCAAATTCTTGAGAAACTTGTCCGTTTTCGTAATATCGTTTGAAGTTTTTTGTGTTTCGGTTGTTTTTCCAAGTTCCCTCTTCTTCAACCTGTCCATTTTCGAAGTAGGTTTTGTAAACACCATTAGGTCTACTGTTTATGTATTCTATTTCGCTTTTTGTTTTCCCGCTTGCAAAAAACTTAGTCCATAGCCCTTGTTTTCTACTGTTTTTGTATTTTCCTTGTTCTATAATTTGGTCTGGTTCATAGTTTGGTAGTCTTTTCATTCTACCAAAAATTTTCCAAAAACCTTGTTTTAAATTATTTTCGTCTATATAGTTAATAGTATCACCTTCTACTATTTCAAATGCAGGTAAACTTTGTCCTACAGTAATACTACAGATAAAAACTGGGATGAAAAGGAAAAGTATTTTAGTCATTCTACTCATATCTTAGTGGTTTCAGCAAATAAATATAGACATTTAATATTGTGTAAAATCAAGTTTTAGATAAAGTTATGTTTTTACTCGACAAACTTAGCTTTTATTACGGTTATAATTATGTTGGGGTTACAAAAATTAAAGGTTATTTTCTTTAATCAAGATTTTGTCTAGGTTAGTTAGCATTTCAGAACACAATTTGTCTAGATTAAAAGAAGGTTTCCAGCCCCAGTCATTTTTGGCTTCATCATCATTAATAGATTCTGGCCAACTGTCGGCAATTTGTTGTCGGGAATCAGGTTTATAACTTATGTTGAAACTTGGAATTGCTTTCTTAATTTCTTCACTAATTTGATTTGGGCTAAAACTTATGCCTGAAATATTATAACTCGAACGAATTTTTATTTGACTATTATCGGCTTGCATAATGTTTATGGTTGCTTTTATAGCATCAGACATATACATCATTGGAAGTTTTGTGTTTTCAGATAAAAAGCATTCAAAAGGTTCATTTGTTATTGCCTTATGAAAAATATCTACTGCATAATCTGTAGTTCCTCCTCCTGGTAATGATTTGTAGCCGATTAATCCAGGATAACGAATACTACGAACATCAACTCCATATTTGTTGTGGTAATATTCACACCATCTTTCTCCTGCTTGTTTACTTATTCCATAAACAGTAGTTGGCTCCATTATGGTATATTGTGGAGTGTTTTGTTGTGGTGTTGTTGGGCCAAATACAGCAATAGAGCTTGGCCAAAATACTTTTTTGATTGTTCCTTCTTTGGCAAGGTTAAGTACATTAAAAAGGCTAGTCATGTTTAAATTCCAACCAAATTCTGGATGTTTTTCGGCTGTTGCAGAAAGTAATGCGGCTAATAAGTAAACTTCAGATATTTCATGTTTTTTAACAACTTCACTAAGTTGATCTTTATCCATTATATCTAAATTCTCAAATGGGCCTTCTTGTTTTATTTGAGGTTCTTTAATATCGGATGCGATAACGTTATCGTTGCCAAACTTTTCTCTTAATGCTTCTACTAGTTCTGTTCCAATCTGACCAGATGAGCCTATCACTAAAATTCTTCCTTCCATTTTCTATTTGTGCCTTGGTTCTGCAGTAAAGTTAGTAAATTTTGGGGTTATTAAAAGTAAATCGGGCAATTGGGAACAATGATTTCTGTAAGTTCATGTTTCCAAAACAAAATTTGGTTGATGTGAAGATTTAAAATTTCTTTGCGTTATTTTCTGTCAGAATTCTTAGTTCCTTTTTTAAAAATGCCTCGAGTTTTTGGTCTTAAACTATGGTTGTACTCCATTAAACCTTGTGCTTCTCTTTCCTTTCTAATTTCTTTTTGTTCATCTATTGGCAAAGAAATCATGTGTTTACAATCTTCAGAACAACAACCTTCGTTTTCTGTTTTGCAATTTTCACATTGAATAAAAAGTAAGTTGCAATCTAAATAATTGCAGTTAACGTGATCATCACAGGGTTCTCCACACTGATGGCAAGAGCTAATGATGTCATCTGAAATTCGTTCCCCTCTTCGTTCATCAAATACAAAGTTTTTACCAATAAATTTACTTTCTAAGCCTTCGTTTTTAATTTGTCGAGCGTAGTCTATAATTCCTCCGTGTAATTGGTTTACATCCTCAAAACCTTCGTGCCTAAGGTAGGCACTGGTTTTTTCACAACGAATTCCTCCAGTGCAGTATAAGAGTATTTTTTTGTCTTCTTTCCCTTTTAATTGGTCGTGTATTTTGGGCAAATCTTCTCTAAAGGTATCAGATTCTGCACAAAAAGCACCTTTAAAATGACCGATTTCGTTTTCGTAATGATTCCGAACATCAACAACTATGGTGTTTGGGTCTTCCATGTGTTTATTCCATTCTGCAGCAGTGAGGTGTTTTCCTACATTTGATGTGTCGTAACTGTTGTCGTCCATTCCATCTGCCAGAATCTTTTTTCTAACCTTAATGGTTAATTTTAAGAAGGATTTCCCATCATCTTCTACGGCAATTTTTAATGGAACATCTTTTAGATAGTCGTAATCATTTAGACTTTCAACAAATTCTTTCCAGTTTGGTTCTGGGCAAGAAAACTGAGCGTTAATGCCTTCGTGAGCGAGGTAAATTCTTCCTTTAATATTGAGTTTAAACCATCTTGTAAATAGTTCGTCTCTAAAAATTTCTGGATTTTTTATATCTACATAGCGGTACAATGAAACGGTTAATCTTTTAAAAGATTCACTTTGAATTTCTTTTTCAAGGTCTTCTCTACCGTACTTATTAAATAATGTTTGTTTTTTTTCCTCCATTTCTATCAGTTGTAAAACAAAATTACTCGTTTTTAAAAATATAAGAAATGACTTTAGTCATTTCCTATATTTTATTGAGCTTCTACCGCTTTTATATCAATGTTTAGTTCATCTAATTGTTCATCACTTATTGCCGAAGGTGAATCTATCATAACATCTCTGCCGCTGTTGTTTTTTGGGAAAGCAATAAAGTCTCTTATTGTTTCTTGTCCACCAAACAAAGCACAAAGTCTATCAAACCCTAATGCAATCCCTCCATGTGGAGGCGCACCATATTCAAAAGCATTCATTAAAAATCCAAATTGAGCTTTGGCTTCTTCTTCCGTAAATCCTAAATGCTTAAACATTAAAGCTTGCGTTTCTTTGTCGTGAATTCGAATTGAACCACCGCCAATTTCAGTTCCATTTAACACTAAATCGTAAGCGTTTGCTCTTACTTCGCCTGGTTTAGTGTCTAATAAATGCATGTCTTCTTTTTTAGGAGAAGTAAATGGGTGGTGCATTGCGTGGTATCTGGCAGTATCTTCATCCCATTCTAATAATGGGAAATCATACACCCATAATGGAGCATATTCATTAGGGTTTCTTAAACCTAGTTCATCACCTAAATGTAACCTTAAGGTGTTCATTTGGTTTTGAGTAGTGGCTTTGTCACCAGATAATACTAAAATTAAATCGCCTGGTTTAGCGCCACATTTATCAGCCCAAGCTTTTAAATCATCTTGATTGTAAAATTTATCAACTGAAGATTTAAATGTACCATCTTCATTGTATTTGGCATAAATTAATCCTTTTGCACCAACTTGTGGGCGTTTTACAAAGTCAACTAATTTATCTAATTCTTTTCTTGTGTAAGTTGAACAGTCTTCAGCAACGATAGCAATTACACTTTCGGCATCATCAAAAATTTGAAAGCCTTTGTTTTGAGCAACTTCATTAATATAGTTGAAAGTCATACCAAAACGGATATCTGGTTTGTCAGAACCATATTGTTCCATAGCTTGAGCATAGTCCATTCTAGGAAAATCGGTTAGCTCAATGTTTTTTACTGTTTTAAACAAGTGAGTAACCATTCCTTCAAAAGTATTCAGCACATCTTCTTGATCTACAAAAGCCATTTCGCAATCAATTTGCGTAAATTCTGGTTGACGATCAGCTCTTAAATCTTCATCTCTAAAACACCTAACTATTTGGTAGTATCGGTCGTAACCACTTACCATAAGCAATTGCTTAAATGTTTGTGGTGATTGTGGTAAAGCGTAAAACTGGGTTGGATTCATTCTGCTTGGCACTACAAAATCTCTTGCTCCTTCTGGAGTTGACTTGATTAAGTAAGGAGTTTCAATTTCAAAGAAATCGATGCTGTCCAAGTATTTTCTAACTTCAATGGAGAGTCGGTGCCTTAGTTTTAATGCATCTTGAAGTGGTTTTCTTCTTAAATCTAAATAGCGGTATTGCATTCTCAATTCTTCGCCACCGTCTGTTTCATCTTCTATGGTAAAAGGAGGCGTTTTACTTTTGTTTAGTACAGTTAATTCTGTTACCTCAATTTCAATTTCTCCTGTTGGAATTTTTTTGTTTTTACTTTCTCGTTCAATTACTTTTCCTTTAACCTGAACTACATCTTCACGGCCTAATTCTTTAGCAACTTGTAAAAGTTCTTCACCAAAAACTAATTGTGTTATGCCATAGCGGTCTCGTAAATCGGCAAAAGTCATTGCTCCTAATTCACGCGTTTTCTGAATCCAACCGGCTAGGGTTACTTCATTGTTAATGTTTTCAATTCTTAGCTCTCCGTTGGTGTGCGATCTGTACATGTTGTAGTTTTTTGAAGCCACAAAAGTAACAAAAAATGCCTGCTATTTAGCAGGCATTTTGAATTCAATTAAGTGTTGTTTTTGTTATTGCCAAGTTGGAAAAAGACCTCTTAATCCCATATCAACAACTGTGTCTCCAGGGTTAACCCCATCACTCGGTTCAAATATTCCGTCAACAATAACATCTTTCCATTCAAAACTGTTGTTGGTAGATAGGTTGATGTTAACTACGATGTCTTGCGTTTCATTTCCTGTAATTACTAATGCCGTTGGGAAATTCCCAGTCACTACACAACTTCCTGCTGGTATTGGAGAAGTGGAGGAGATAGGGTTTGGTACAGTTGTTCCTGGGGCTTGACCTTCGGATACGTAAGGAACTGAGAAAATAACAGTTTCAAACCCCCAATAACCTTGAGACTTGTCATCATTTACTGCTACGTTTTGTGTGTTAATATCATAATTAGAAATGTAGGTGTTAAACCCTACAAAAGAAGCTAAAGTTCCTGTATACATTGAGCTAGCTGCCATAAAATCGATGTCGTAATTTTGGTAGGTTAAAGAAACTCTTAACCAATCGTAGGTTCCAGGAGCTACTTGTGAGAGAGGTTTTGAGTAAAAAGCAACACCTTCTCCTGCAACAATTGCTTGGTCAAAGTCTACCGCATTTGGGCCGCCTGCAGTTGTTTCAGCTCCTTTGTATATAATTTCTCCATTGCCCAATTGAGTGTTGCTGTCTTGAGCAAATTCAATATAGTGAGCACTCATGTTATTAAATCTTGGAGACTGCGTTGCATTTCCTGCGGGAATAATGGCTGGGTTTCCAAAATTGTCTAACCTGGTAAGCGTAGAGTCGAAATGAAATTTAAAAACGAGTTTTGGAGCAGCTGGGCCAGTTGAACTAGGTGTGGCAGTTATTGGGTCTTCGTCTTTGCTACAAGCGCTAAAAATTAGAACTGTGGCACATAGTGTTAGGAGTAATTTGTTCATTGTTAGTGTTTTGTAAGTAACAAATTTAAATTAAAAATATGAATTAGAAAAAAGGGAGGAATACTGTTGTTTTTTGAGCTTCGAATTTTTGCTTTTTTTTTAAGTATTGCTTAATTTCGTGTCTCAATACAGTAAGTTGGGATATCCTACCTGGGATAATGTGAAGTTGGCAAGAGAAATTATCCATAATAAACTGTTTTTTTATAACATTTTTAGTGTGTAGTGTTTTGTTTATGGTTTTTAGAAAAACTTAAGCATTAGCATCTAAACACCAAAAACTAAAAACCAATATATTATGAATCTTTATCAAGATTACCTCAAGGAAATTGAGGAGAGAAAAACGCAAGGTTTGCACCCAAAACCAGTCGATGGGGCTGATTTACTAAGCGAAATTATTAACCAAATTAAAGATGTAAATAACGAGCATAGAGAAGGTTCTCTTAACTTTTTTATTTATAACGTTTTGCCAGGGACAACAAGCGCTGCAGGAGTGAAAGCTAAATTCTTAAAAGAAATTATTTTAGGAGAATCTGTGTTGGAAGAAATTACACCTTCTTATGCTTTTGAGCAATTGTCACACATGAAAGGTGGACCTTCTGTTAAGGTGTTGTTAGACTTAGCTTTAGGAGCTGATACTGATTTAGCAAAACAAGCTGCTGATGTTTTAAAAACTCAAGTTTTTCTATATGAGGCTGACACAGCTCGTTTAGAAGGTGCATTTAAAAGCGGTAACGCTATTGCAAAAGAAATTATTGAAAGCTATGCTCAAGCTGAGTTTTTTACAAAACTTCCAGATGTTGATGAGGAAATAGAAGTAGTAACATATGTTGCTGGTGTAGGAGATATTTCTACCGATTTACTTTCTCCGGGTGGCGATGCGCATTCAAGATCTGATAGAGAATTACACGGTCAGTGTTTATTTGAACATAACAAAGACATGCAAAACGAATTGTTGGCTTTGAAAGAACAACACCCAGATAAGCGTGTAATGTTAGTTGCAGAAAAAGGAACAATGGGAGTTGGATCTTCTAGAATGTCGGGTGTAAACAACGTAGCACTTTGGACAGGAATAAAATCTAGCCCATATGTACCATTTATTAATATTGCTCCAGTAATTTCTGGTACCAACGGAATTTCTCCAATCTTTTTAACTACTGTTGGAGTTACAGGAGGAATAGGTTTAGACCTTAAAAATTGGGTTAAGCAAAAAGATGCTGATGGTAACACCGTTATGGATGCAGATGGAGAGCCAGTTTTAGAAGAAGTTTATTCTGTAAAAACAGGAACAGTACTTACAATAAACACCAAAACCAAAAAATTATACAACGGAGATAAAGAGCTAAGTGATATTTCTGCAGCATTTACACCACAGAAAGTGGAGTTTATGAAAGCTGGAGGTTCTTATGCTGTTGTTTTCGGAAAGAAATTACAAACGTTTGCTGCTAAAATGTTAGGAATTGATGTTCCTCAAGTATATGCTACATCAAAAGAAATTTCTGTTGAAGGACAAGGTTTAACTGCTGTTGAGAAAATATTCAATAAAAATGCGGTAGGAAATACACCAGGAAAAACGTTGCATGCAGGTTCTGATGTTCGTGTTGAAGTTAACATTGTAGGGTCTCAGGATACTACAGGGTTAATGACTTCTCAAGAATTAGAAATGATGGCAGCTACGGTGATTTCTCCAATTGTTGATGCAGGTTATCAATCAGGATGTCATACTGCTTCTGTTTGGGATGATAAATCTAAGGCCAACATACCAAGGTTAATGAGTTTTATGAATGACTTTGGATTAATTACAGCACGTGATCCTAAAGGTGGATATCATGCAATGACAGATGTTATTCATAAGGTTTTAAATGATATTGCCGTTGATGATTGGGATGTTATTATTGGAGGAGATTCTCATACACGAATGTCGAAAGGAGTTGCTTTTGGAGCAGATTCAGGAACAGTTGCTTTAGCTTTAGCTACAGGTGAGGCTTCTATGCCAATTCCTCAATCGGTAAAAGTTACTTTTAAAGGAGAAATGAGAAGCTTTATGGACTTCCGTGATGTTGTTCATGCTACTCAGCAACAAATGTTAAAGCAATTTGGTGGAGAAAACGTGTTCCAAGGAAGAATTATTGAAGTGCATATTGGAACACTTACAGCAGATCAGGCATTTACATTTACTGATTGGACCGCAGAAATGAAAGCGAAAGCTTCCATTTGTATTTCAGAAGATGAAACCTTAATTGAATCATTAGAGATTGCTAGAGATCGTATCCAAATTATGATTGATAAAGGGATGGATAACAAAAAGCAAATGCTACAAGGTTTAGTAGATAAAGCAAATGCTAGAATTCAGGAAATTAAGACTGGAATTAAACCTTCTTTGCGTCCAGATGCTGATGCTAAATACCACGCAGAAGTAGTTGTTGATTTAGATGAAATTGCTGAACCAATGATTGCTGATCCAGATGTAAATAACGATGATGTTTCTAAGCGTTATACGC
>CAJQON010000058.1 GCA_905479995.1 uncultured Flavobacteriales bacterium
ATAATGCTCAACATTAAATATTCCCAATGAAACTAAACAAAATACTACTCCTACTCCCTTTTATTGCACTAATTGCCTGTTCTTCAACAGAGAAAAAAGAAATTTTTCAGGACAACCTTTCTGGGCAGGCCATTTTAATTGGACCAAAAATTGAATTACTCAATGAGTCCCTTAAACCCTTTGAAAGCGAAAAAACACTAAAGGAAGGTACATTTGTAACTTTATTAGGGATTTCAGATAGTGTTTTTCAAAATACGACAGATTATTGCGATGCTTTTAATTACATAAAAATTAAAAGCGAGTCAGTTACAGGAATAATTGATGGAAGAAACGTATATAAAGTTAGCAACACTTTACCAAATAGCTCATTTCAGATTAACAATGTAGCGTATCACCTAAAAACAACTTCCTTTTATGGTATTGGTGCGTTAAATGAGGAAGGATTAAGTTATTGCAGTAAGTTTAATCAACCAATCGTTATTGTAAATACATCAAATAATACAAAAAGTTTAATTCATTTATTAAAAAACAACTTCAACAAAAAAATCACTCAAAATAAAGGGTTCGAGTATTTTGAATTTCGTGCAGATGATGGCGCAAGCGATATGATACAAGCGATAAAGCCAATTGAAAACGGTGTTGTATTATCCATCAAACGAGGACTTCAAGAAGGCTGGAGCGAATATGACGTAAAGCTCATTATTGAAGACAACAACTACAAAGCAGAATACTTAAATTATGGAGAAATAAGACCATAACAAATCCTAATTTTCTTGTCGCTTAGTTTATATTGATTGTGTTATACTACTTTTAAATTCAAAAAAATCCAAAAGTAAAACTAGCTCCAATCTAAACTATAAACAGACATCTTTATTTTGTGCAACATTTGTGCAGTGGGTAAATGAGGGGAGAAAGATATTATAAGTTACTATTGTATAGTATCCTAATATTAACCCCATGAGAAAACTAATCCCAATAGGAATAATTGCATTCCTCATCCTTTTATCCCCCAAAACAAAAGCTCAATTAGCCGGAGGCACATATACCGTTGGAATTAATGGAGGCGAAAGCTACAGCTCACTAACAAATACAGGAGGTTTATTTGAAGCAATTAATACAGTTGGATTAAGTGGAAATATAATTATCCAAGTAACCTCCGATTTGTCAAGTGAATCTGGAAGTGTAGGTCTAAACGAATGGACAGGAGGTTTTAGCGTTAATATTGTACCAGCAACTAGCTCTTTAAAAACGATAACATTAAGTTCGTGTGCCAATGATTTAATTCTATTGAATGGTGCTGACAACCTAACAATTGATGGTAGATTTGGAGGAACAGGTTCCGATCGGTTTTTGAAATTGGCTTCTGCGTGCCCACTCCAATCTATAGTAGTTATGGAGTTAGATTGTGAAAATGTTACCATAAGAAACTGTATTCTTTCATGTGACAACAGCTCAACTTCCTTCTCTACAGGTGGAGTTATCCATGTTGACAAAGACCAAACAAACGGTTCTGATAATCTAAAGATTTTATACAATAAAATACAAGACCACTCTGGTGCTATTGATTTGTTTGACGCTCTTCAAATAAATGCCCCAGATAATGCTGGAGCAACTTTAACTGGATTACAAATAATTGGAAATGAATTCCTCAACATTAACGGAAAAGGGATATTCACCCTTGATAGAGATGGAGAAATTAGTGGTGCAGAAATAATGCGCAATCACTTCTATGCAACTGGTAGCATATCTGGACCAGGAACTGGATGGGCCTACGCTTTAATTCAGCTAGAATCTGGGAGTGGCTATACTATTCGAGCAAATTATTTTGGAGGGCAAGACATCAATTGTTCAGGAGGTAAAATGAACATCAATTTCAATTCGGGAAGTAAAACAGTAAACTTAATTCGAATGAAAATTGAGCTACCGATAGCTACCGTAAACAACATTGACAGCAATGTATTTCAAAACATAAGTATTAATGGCTCAACTACTGACCCTTTGTTCATCTCAGTTATAAGGGTAGAAAGCGGAAGTTGTAACATTGGTACAATTGATGGGAACATTATAGGTGACAATACTATAGATGCAAGTATTGGTACAAATGCCTCCATTTTTGCACAAGAAAACAACGGTTCAGTAACCCATAATTTTAGGGTTTTATTTGCCGATAATGTAAATGGAACAATCAACTTTGAGAACAATACCATTGGCGGCATCCATATCGCAAACAATAATAGTATTGGAATTAGCACTAACCTTCTTTACAATAGATATACCGAAGCCAACTATAGAAACAATACAATTGGTGGAGTAAGCAATAACATTTACAAAAGAAATGCTGACGATTTTATGGTGATTTCATCAAGAGATATTACCGAAAATTGCGAAATTATAGGAAACACATGTACCGGAATTACAGCAAACACTAACTTCAATGACGACTTTTATGGAATAAGAGTGACTGGAAATGCTACTTCAACTATAACTAACAACAGCTTTCAAAAAATAAATATTACAAGCGATAGTCGGTTTTATGGAATAAGAAATACTGCCACAGATAACACAACAATAACGGACAATATCATAAATAGCATTACATTAAATTCTACTAAATCTAGCACTCAATTTTATGGAATACTCGTATCAGAAGACAATAGAACGGTAACATTATCTGACAATACATTGAGTAATATTAATTTAATTGAAAATTCTTCAACATCACATAGTGCTGAATTGATAAGTGTTGAAGGTGACAATATAACCTATACTATTGAAAGAAATTTTATTGAAAAAATCTCTTCTGCATCTACTTCAAGTAGCACATTTATTAGAGGAATTGCACTCAATTCAACTAATGGTTTAAGCGCTTTGAGCCTAGCCAACAATGTAATTCTATTTGATAATAATGACTCAACCAACAACATCTACCAATTTGGAATATATGATGAGTCGATGGCTGGAACAATTAAGGTCTACCACAACACCGTAGACATTAGAGTAACTAAAACAGGGAACAGAAGAACAGCTTGTTATTTTCGAGACAATGATGCGGATCGAGACATTCAAAACAACATTTTTAACAATTTAAGTAGTGGCTCAGGAAGACATTACGCTATGTACCATAACAATACAGGTGGTACAATGACCTGCAACTATAATTTACTTTATGCGAACGATGACCCAGGAAACTTAGTTAGGTACGGTGGTAGCAACCTAACATTTTCAGACTGGTCAGGACTGGGCTTTGGAGCCAATTCAAAAGAACCAATTTACACACAAACCTTAGTTAATTTTACCACAGGAAAACAATTGACCCAGTCTGGCAACGATGTTGGAAATAGCACTTTAGGTATTACATCAGACTATGCAGGAACAGCACGTCCTATAGGCACAGGGTTTGACATGGGAGCATTTGAAATTCCAACAAACACTTTAGAAGTTCCATTACCAATTAAATTACTCAACTTTAATGCATACCAAAACAATGCTTTCGTAAATTTAAAATGGGTTACCGCTACAGAAACAAATAATGACTTTTTTACAATTGAACGCAGCGCAGAAGCTAAACATTGGGAATCTGTATTAACACTTAAGGGTGCTAGTTTTAGTACTAAAGAAATAGTGTACAATAAAATTGATTATTCACCACTTAAAGGCACTTCATATTACCGATTAAAACAAACAGATTTTGATGGGAAATTTTCGTATTCAAATATTGTCCCGATAACATTCAAATCTAAAGATTTGAAAAAAGAAATACTTGTTTATCCGAACCCTATAAAAGGGAACACCTTTAATTTGGTTTTAGCAAACAAAACAAGTGCTGAAATAACCATCGTTGTGAAAGACATTAAAGGAAGGCAAGTCTATGCTAAAAAATTTACAAATGCCAACAACGGCTTCATCAACAACATACAATTGAACAATAAAATTACCAAGGGAACTTACCTTGTCACTGTATTTTCAGACAACAAGGTATACCACAAAAAATTAACAATTAACAATTAACAATTAACAATTAACAATTAACAATTAAATTATGAAAAATTTACTTAATACAATAATCTTAATATTAATATTATCAAACATTATAAATGCTCAAGAATCCACAAAGACAGACCCATTATTAAATTACAAACACTTTCTTGAGGTTGGGCTATCATTAGACTTAACTAGAATAAATACTAATCACACTATGTTTAACAATGAACTGGGAAAATTCGAATTCATAAAAAATAATTATTTACCAACGTTTCATTCAAGCATTAATTTTGGTTGGTTAATTAAAGAAAAAAACAGTAACAAATTATGGACAATTAAGACAGGTCTAAATTTTACATCAAAAAATGCAGAGTTAATGGACGAAAGCAATAACAAACTAAACCTTTCCTCTGGATATATACAAATACCTCTCCAATTTGGATTAAGGATACCACTAAACAACAACAAAGAAAAGAAAAAATCATTCAAGGCATTTGAACTTAACTGGGGGGTTTATGCATCAACCCCCTTTTCACAGAGACTTAGCAGTATTGACAATTTAGATTCAAAAGATGATTTTATTATAGCAAACTATATACGGTATGGTGCAATTGGAGAAATCGTTTTCACCAACCTTAACAATAAAGGACAGGGAAACAAATTTGGAATACGATTTTCAAAAGACTTTACAAGAATTAGTAAATTAAAAAATTCAACAACCAATTTATATCCTTACTATTATAGTATTGGTGTTTTTTACAATATTGCTAACAAATACAGCGGAAACAGAAGTAAGAATTAAATATAACAATAAAAAATTTAACATATGGGAATAAAAAAGGGAAGCATTATGCTTCCTTTTTTTATTCCCATTTTAATATTTAAACCGCTACATTATACTCTCTTAGAGCATCATTTAATGATGTTTTTAAATCGGTACTTGCTTTTCTTTTTCCAATAATTAATGCACAAGGCACATTAAAATTTCCTGCAGAAAACTCTTTGGTATATGAACCCGGAATAACTACAGATCGCTCTGGAACTTCGCCTCTATATTCAACTGGAGCATCTCCACTAACATCAATAATTTTTGTTGATTTTGTTAATACAACATTTGCACCAAGAACAGCTTCCTTTCTAACTCTAACACCCTCAACAACAATGCATCTACTTCCTATAAAACAACCGTCTTCAATTACCACTGGAGCAGCCTGAAGTGGCTCCAATACGCCTCCAATTCCTACACCACCACTTAAATGAACATCTTTTCCAATTTGGGCACAAGATCCAACAGTGGCCCAAGTATCTACCATTGTACCAGAATCTACATATGCACCAATGTTTACATAAGAAGGCATCATAATAACTCCCTTAGCTAAAAATGCACCATATCTAGAAACAGCCGGTGGAACAACTCGAACCCCCAACTCTTCATAATTGGTTTTCAACTTCATTTTGTCGTGAAATTCAAATGGCCCAACCTCAATTGTTTGCATCTTTTGAATAGGAAAATACAATACAACAGCTTTCTTTACCCATTCGTTTACTTTCCAATCATTTCCATCAGGTTCAGCAACTCTCAAGCCTCCTTTATCCAACAATTCAATTACTTCTTTAATTGCATTTTGTGCTTCTTGGCCTTTTAACAGTTCTCTGTTGTCCCAAGTTTGCTCTATAATTTCTCTTAGTTTATTCATCGGTTTTTGATCTTATTAATTTCTCCAAAATGGAAGTACTGCCTTCCCAAGTATAATTCTTTTTCACAAAGGAATATCCATTTTCAGCAATAGTTTTATAAAGGTCAGTATTCTCTAACAATTGTACAATATGATTTGCGTAATCGTTAGGATTATCACCAATTAACACACTTTTGTTAGGTTCTGCATTTAAGGCATTGTTTGCCAAATTGGAGGTAATACAAGGCAATTGCATCGCCATTGCTTCCAACAACTTATTTTGAAGTCCCGTACCAATTTGCATAGGTGCTACAAATATTTTAGATTTTGTATAATATTCTGAAATATCATCTACCCATCCTGTTACCGCAATTTTAGTTGACTTTAATTTAAGCACTTTTGAAGTTGGTTTTGCGCCAACAATTACCAAACTTATTGTTGGATGCGTTTTCCAGACTAAAGGCATTATTTTATTGGCCAAATAAACTGCACTATCAATATTAGGTGGGTAAGCCATGTTACCAGTAAATATCAAATCATATTCTTTGGTTACCTCTTTACGCTGATAGGTACTGTAATCAACACCATTTGGAACAACAACGGTTGTATCATTTTTAATGTTTACAATTAAATTTTTGTCTTGCTCAGAGATAATTGTAGTAAAATCAAAATCGTCAAAAATAAAATGTTCGTAGGTTTTTAAGCGATTTGTTTCTGTTTTTAAAAACCATTGCTTGTAAAAAGGAGCTTCTTCTACCCTTCTTTCCATACCTCTAGCCAAAGCATCCATATAATCCAAGGTTTTAGGAATGGGCAATTTTCTAACATATTCTGTCACTCTAATTAATTGGCAATAAATATGATCTGGTTGGTGTTTTGCAATTAAATTATTGATTGTTTTTTGTGCTTTTTTATTATAAAAATAAGCCACTTGCAATGATTGATCTGAGAACAACAAACTTCCAATTAACTTAAAATAGATGGCTAATTTGTGCAACCTAATAACAGTTATACTACTACAATAAGCCTCTAGTTGCTTAGTGTCTTCTTTCGAAACTTTTTCATCAGACAAACAACACAATACAATTTCATTTGACTTAGAGAGTTCCTTTATTTGATGAAAGGCACGGAGTTTATCTCCTTTTTCTAAGGGGAATGGAAAACGAGAAAGCAGTACAAAAATTTTCATTTGCTAATCTGTTGTTTAAAAAACTTAACCAAATTATTTACAATTACTTGATTATCATAATTTGTACGCACCAATTCTTTGGCATTTTTTGCTACTCTATTGCATTCTTGGAAATTATTCTGATAATAACCAATTTGTTCAATAAACTCATTGGCAGTATTAGCAATGCTAATGTTCTCTTTATCAATAAATTCAATTCCCTCTGCAGCAACACTTGTTGCAATTACGAGCTTTCCCAAAGCCATGGCTTCAATTATTTTAATGCGCATGCCACTACCCGAAAAAAGTGGCACTACCATAATATTTCCTTCAGCCATAAAATCAATAGCACTTTTCACCTCTCCAACAACCGTTACATTTTCCTGTTCAAGCTTCAACATTGTTTCTGGCATATTTTTTCCAGCCAGCTTAAATTCAGTTTTACTATTCTCTCTTATAATACTAGGCCAAACTTCTCTTAAAAACCATTCTATTCCGTTTACATTTGGCAACCAGTCCATACTGCCAATATGAAAAACATAGCTCAGTCTCTCATTCTTTTCTAGTACATAATTGGATAAATCTACTCCAAAAGGAATTACAATACTTGGTACTTTAACGCCCAAACCTTTCAACTGAACAACATCCTTTTGAGCAATAGCAGCAATCCCATCCACTTGTTGAATTGCATCTACTTCAAAATCTTTTAACCTTTTTGCCAGCAACTTAAGGTAGTTCTTTTTTAATCCAGACGACACTTTGGCATTTCTTTCCCATATTTCGAACTCAACATTATGTGCTCTATAAATTAAGATAGCTTTAGTTGCTGCTCTTATTGCTTTTAAGTAAGGTAATACATAAAGACTTTCCAGTAAAATCACATCATATTTTGATGTTGTAATTGTTTGAAGAATAAGTGCTTCAAATTGATTGGAATAAAACCTTTTTATATTGTAAGATTGGTTGGTAAACAGGTTGCAAAAAGCGTCTATTGGCTTTACTTTAGTATTTACAAAAACCGTTTCTATGGCTGTTTGTTTAAGGTAATCTGCTGGTACCTCTTCTTTTTTAAAGGGATGTTTAGTCGTTTCAATCGCCAAAACTTTAACACTTACATCGGCATGCATTAAACCCTTAGTAATGTTATTCATGGCTATACATCCGCCATCTGTTGCTGGTAATGGTGGTTTCTGACAAATTTGTAAAACCTTCATAACTCAACTGATTTTTTTTTAAACAACTTTACGAAAAATGCCTTATAAGCTCCAAAGTTAAATATCTCTGAATCTGTAGAAGCCTTATAGGTAAAGAATATGCCCATTGGAAAAAGGACAATAGTGGAAATCCACATCCCTTGATAAGGCAGCAATATTGCTTCTTTAACAATATCTTCTCCAACAATAGATAGTACCCAAAAGAATAAGAAGAATATAACGGAGATGACTACTGGCATACCCAACCCACCTTTTTTAACAATAGCACCCAATGGTGCTCCAATTAAAAACATAACAAAACAAGCGAGTGAAAAAGTGAATTTACGGTGCCACTCTATTCCCATTCGAGCAATATCTCCTTGTCGTATTACTGTTTCTGATGCTGCTGCTCCAGACCGACCTTTATTTACTCCAGCATTGCTAATGGCTAAACTATATATCTGATTCCATTTCTTGAAATCTGTTGGTGCTATTTCAACACTTTTGTTTGCTAATACCGCAACAGTATCTTCTTTATTTTTAGTGTAAATGCTATCGTTAAAAACATAAGATTTCTTTAGTAGAAAAGTATAGTCTTCTATTTTTTTATCGAATTCATGTTTTATCGTATCAATTTTTTCTTCAAGTTGTGCCAAATTAAACAAGCGGTAATCGTGTTTAAAAGCATCTTCATCGGTTCTATTTAATTCAAACCCCATAAGATTTATACGCATTTCATTTTCTTCAAACGAAAACCGACTTAACGGGTGTTTTTTATTGGTAACGGTTTCTACCTGCTCTTGGTAATCGATTCCGTTAAACATTTTTATGGAAAAATAAGTTTTGTCTTCAGACATTTTCATAATGGCTGAATCTGCAACAGTAAGAAAACGGTTCCCATGGTTACTAGTATGATTGTATATCATTACATCCTTGAGCATTTCGTTTCCATCGGGCAATTCTGTTTTATCCATTACTCGAATGGTGTAGCCATCTATTTCGTTGTAAAAAACACCTGGTTTAATATTTACTGCTGGTTTGGTGGTTCTTACATCGTACAATAAAGAAAAAAACTTAAGGTTGGCCACTGGCATAATGTAATTGGAAAACATAAATGCTCCTACACTAATAAGTATTACAAATACAGCAACGGGCCTCATTACACGCTGTAAAGAAAGACCAGCCGCCTTGCAAGACACCAATTCGAAATGCTCCCCTAGGTTACCAAAAGTCATTAGTGAAGCCAACAAAACAGATAAAGGAAGCGCCAATGGAACAACATTTGCAGATGAATAAAGCAATAACTCTGCTATTACATACCACTCTATTCCTTTGCCCAACATTTCATCTACATACAACCAAATAAACTGCATAAGTAAAACAAATACCGCAATAAAAAAGGTCAATACAAAAGGACCTAAAAAGGAAAGTAATATGAATTTATTTAATTTTTTCACCGTAAAAATGTTGTGCACAAATATAGTTATTCAAATGCACTTATGGTTAACGTAAGCTTTGTGCTTATCGTATACCAAAAAAAATAGCCACTTAGTTTAAGCAGCTATTTTTTAAAGTAATTATTTTCTCTTATTTAAATTGATCGGCTAAAATTAATTCTTTGGTTCCGTGTCCCCAACTGTAAAACCCTTCACCAGATTTAACTCCTTTTTTACCTGCCATTACCATATTAACTAACAATGGGCAAGGTGCATATTTAGGGTTTCCAAAACCTTCATGCAATACATTTAGTATCGACAAACAAACATCTAAACCAATAAAATCGGCTAACTGCAATGGTCCCATTGGGTGAGCCATCCCTAGTTTCATTACCGTATCAATTTCTTCTACTCCAGCAACACCTTCGTGTAGTGTAATAATGGCTTCATTAATCATAGGCATTAATATTCGGTTGGCCACAAAACCAGGGTAATCATTAACTTCAGTTGGAGTCTTTCCTAATTTTTTTGACAATTCCATTATTGTGTTGGTCACTTCATCAGAAGTAGAATATCCTCTAATAATTTCTACCAATTTCATTACTGGAACAGGATTCATAAAATGCATGCCAATTACTTTGTCTGGACGATTGGTAACAGCTGCAATTTGAGTAATAGAAATAGACGATGTGTTGGTTGCCAAAATAACATCATCAGCAGTAGCATCGTTCATTGCTTTAAAAATTTTAAGCTTCAGCTCTAAATTTTCTGTAGCTGCTTCTACCACTAATTGTACATTTCTAACACCTTCTTCCATTTGGGTGAAGGTTGAAATATTAGCGATAGTATTGTCTTTATCGGCTGCCGAAATCTTTTCTTTGGCCACCATTCTATCTAAGTTTTTACCAATAGTTGCCAATGCTTTATCCAAAGCCTCTTGTGACACATCTATTAAACTTACTTTATACCCTGATTGTGCAAATACATGAGCGATTCCATTCCCCATTGTTCCTGCACCTATTATTGCTACATTTTCCATTATCTTTATTTTTTGAGAAGCGTAAATGTAGCTAAAAGCTCTGAATTATTAAGCTATTTTATTCTTCTTTACCTTCAAAAAAACCTTAACTTAGTATTTTAAACCAATGTACACTTAAGTCCTTTTATAACAATTTAGCTACTCTGAAAAACAAATTTAGCTTACAAAGCTAGCAGTTAATCAAAGAATAAAGCGCTGATCTGCATTTAATTAATTCCCTATCTTATTTATTAAGAGGAATCACCCTCTTATTTAACCATTAACCCTAAACTCATGACAAAAAGAAGTCTGAGTAAGAGAGAAAAAGAAGTTACCCTCTTGATTTGCCAAGAACTCTCTTACCAACAAATTGCCCAAAAGCTAAACATTAGTAAACGAACTGTTGAAACACACAAAATAAATATCGCAAAAAAAATAGGCAGCAAAAAAGTAACCGGAATTGTTATTTATGCTGCTCTACAAGGTTGGATCAAAGATCCAAACAAACAAGGGCGCAACTAACTAAACAACAGTGATATGATGACAATGTGCAAACTTTGTGCAGCTTGTAAATACAAGTAAAAAAGAATTTGAGTGTAATCTTTACAACCAAACCTTAAACGAAACATTATGAAAAAATTTAACCTTTTAACACTTACGCTAACATTGGCACTATGCAACACAACAATTATATTCTCGCAATGTTCAATTATAAATATGCCTAACGGAACAGCTGTTTTTCCACAACAACCAAACCTTTATGGTCAAGGATTTATCGCTACTTGTTCTGGCGATCTCGAATATGTTCAGTTTATTGCTCAAGGTCCAGGAACTGCATCTGCAGGAACGCTTAACATTTACAGTGGGAACACGGTTACAGGAACACCAATATACAGCCAATCACATCCTGTAATAACCATTACTCAAGCTAACGATCCAATTCGAGTTGACATTACAGGAAGCTTATCGTTAATTCAAAACAACCAATACACCTTTGAATTTTCGGTTGACAACACAACTCTTTTAGGCGAATTTAGTCAAACATATACCGATGGTTCATTTTTTATGAACGGGATGGAAACACCTCAATTTGACTTCTTATTTTCTGTATCGATTAAAGGTCAACCCAACAGTATTGATGATTTAAATGGTAAACCAGACGTACAGTTATTTCCAAACCCATCCAACAAATCATTTCAAGTTGTGGGTTTAACCGTAGCAACCAAGTACACCATTTACAATACCCTAGGAACTGAAATGCAACACGGAATTATTTTACCCAACGAAAAAACAAGTATTGAACAGCTTTCAAATGGGCTTTATTTCTTAAAACTTGACAATGGAACTACCATGAAGTTTATTAAGGAATAAGCTAGAATGTCATTAAAACAATCACTGTTTTTCGCAATAACTAAACACAAAAAAGCCACTCTCCGAGTGGCTTTTTTTATTTGATTTATTCTGTTTCTTAGTGCCCTTTTGCAGCTAAGTATCTTTCTGCTTCTAGTGCAGCCATACAACCTGTTCCTGCAGCCGTAATGGCTTGTCGATAGGTTTTGTCAGCAGCATCACCACTTACAAAAACACCTTCAACATTGGTCTTTGCCGTTCCTGGTTCAGCATATTCAATGTAGCCAGCGTCATCTAAATTTACATAAGGCTTAAATATTTCTGTATTAGGATTATGACCTATAGCAACAAAAAATCCTGTACAAGGAATCTCTTTGATTTCTCCCGTTACATTGTTTTTTACCCTTGCTCCTGTTACTAAATCGTTTTCTCCCAACACTTCTTCTGTTTCTGTGTTAAATAAAATTTCAATGTTAGCCGTATTTTTTACTCTTTCAGCCATTATTTTAGATGCTCTAAATTCATCTCTACGCACCAACATGGTAACTTTAGTACAAATATTAGAAAGGTAGTGCGCTTCTTCACAAGCTGAATCTCCCGCTCCAACAATTACAGTTTCTTGTCCTCTATAAAAGAAGCCATCGCAAACTGCACAAGCAGAAACTCCACCACCAGCTTTTAAATATTTTTGTTCAGATTCTAATCCTAAATATCGAGCAGAAGCACCAGTAGAAATAATAATGGTATCCGCATGAATTTCCTTTTTGTCTTCTATCCACACTTTATGAACAGGTCCTGAAAAATCAACCTTTGTTACCCATCCATTTCTTACATCGGTATCAAATCGTTTGGCTTGAGCTTCTAACTGCATCATCATTTCTGGCCCAGTAACACCATCTTGGTATCCTGGAAAATTTTCAACTTCATTGGTTGTAGTCAACTGACCTCCTGGTTGCATTCCTTGGTATAACACTGGAGCCATGTTTGCTCGAGCTGCATATATTGCTGCAGTATATCCTGCTGGACCTGAACCTATAATTAAACATTTTACTTTTTCTATTTCTTCTGACATATCTCTATTTTTTTGAGCAACTAAAGTAAACTTATTTTACTGTTTTACAAGACCAATAAATAATTTAATCTACGGCAATCAAGGTATCGTAACTTACACCATAACCTCCCCAAACTCCAATTCCTCCACCTTGTATATTGGAACGTATTGTAGTTGGTGCTGCAAATGGGTTACCATTGTTAAAGGCTGCAGTTTCAAAGGTTTCCCAGAAATCGAAATGTGGTAAATCTATGGTGCAAAACTTAATTATTATGGTGTCGCCTTGTTGATAATATTCCGATGTTTCTGCCACGTCTTCTGGGTCATTTGAGTTCGGTTCTTGCCCTCTAAACACAAAGGCATCAAAGGTTAATCCGTTAATAAGCTGATCATCCCAAACAGAACCATCGCAAGGCAAAAACCGATCATCTTTACCCAAACGCTGTGTAAACATTCTATAAGCATTTCCTGTTTCTACCGGATCGGTTTGATTGAACCACAAGTAGCCATAATTGCTAAACCCAGGCTGATCTTTATACCAATATCGGTTCATTTTAATAGGTTGTGGAATATCTGTATTGGCCGTTAATGTTTTGCCTTCAGCTTGGATTTCTAAGCTATATGATTTTCCTTCTTGACCAAATATAGCAGTATTGGCAGTAGAGTAAACCGTATAGCCATTAATATTAAGTTCGGTTAACTGAACAGTAGATATTCCATCAGACACAATAACCTTTGCTCCTTTTACAAAAGAGTTTTGGTAAGTTTCTAGATCGGTTGCTGCGTAATAGTTTACCGTTTTTGATAACAAAACAATTGGCGGAACACCGGACTCTATTCTACCTTCTACTACAAGCTGAGCTTCGGAGTTGGGTATTTCAATGTCAACTACTTTTTCACAAGCAGCCAAGAAAATTGATATAACAACAAATACTAAAACCTTTAAATTATTCATTCTTTCTTCTTTTTATTCCATACTATTATAGCTGCAAGAGCCAAGCCTAAAAACAATCCTTGCCCTATCAAATCCTTACTAACAAAAGCTCCAACACAAGCTCCAATTCCCATGCATATACCAAATATTAGATCGTTTCTCATAACTTAAAAACTAAAGTTCCAAGCAATAGAAGGAATGATTCCAAATAATGAAACTTGAACCATATCAACTTCTAGTGTTCCTGCAGCAACATCACCTTCATTTCGAGCATACATAAAATAAGGGTTCTTTCTATTGTAAACATTATAAATAGAGAAGTTCCAACTCGATTTAAACTTCTTCGTTTCTTTTCCTTTTAGCGTTAAAGCTAAATCCATTCTATGAAAAGGATCCATTCTAAACCAATTTCGTTCCCCATATTCGTTCACTACCTGCCCTTCTATAACATACCTTGAAGTTGGCAATGTAACTGCATTACCAGTTGCATAAACCCAAGTGGCACCCAGTGTTAGTCTTTTAGAAATTTCATAGGTTAGTACTACAGATGCATCATGCCTCCTATCATATTTAGCAAAAAACTTTTCACCATTGTTCAATTCATCAAATTGCTTGTTGGTCCAAGCCAAGGTGTAACCTATCCAGCCATTTACTTTTCCATATTTTTTTTTAATAAAAAATTCAGCTCCGTAAGACCAACTTCTTCCAAATGTAAAAGCATTGTCAACATTGTTACCAGCGTTGTCTTTTGGCAAAGCACCATCTTGGTATTCTACTTGGTTTTCCATTGTTTTGTAATAAAGTTCTACTGATGTCTCAAACTTATTTTCATTAAAATTTCTAAAATAACCCGTTGCGTATTGCGTAGAAAACTGAGGTTCCACTAGATCAGTACTTGGAACCCACACATCGGTAGGGAGCGACACTGAAGCAAAAGAAGCCAAGTGGATGTATTGATAGTTTTGAGTAAAGGAAGCTTTTAAAGACGATTTTTCGTTTAAATTATACCGCATGGTAAACCTTGGCTCAACTCCTTGATACAATTTTACAGTTTCTCCTTTATCATAAACTACAGTATCTTGCGGATTACCAAATTCATCGTTGTTGTAACGCTTAAATGGGCCTACATGCTGAAACATAGAATAGCGTATACCTCCATGCACCCTTAGCTTTTCATTAATGTCCCAATCATCAGAAAGATAAAGTGCTACTTCATTAGCATAATTAATTATAATGTCACCAGTTTGAAAATCTACTTCACCAGATTTTGCAGTAGCGTTGCTTGGAACAAACTTGTGAAAGATGTAGTTGGCTCCAAACTTAACGTTGTGCAATATTGATGGTAAATAATTAAAATCGAGCTTGGCATTCCAATCAGTTATTCCGGAATACAACTGAAATTCAAACTGATCTTGCGTCAAACCAACTTCAAATTGATAGTCTGTGAATATTGCTGACGTATTTAAAAATAGTTTATCATTAAACAAGTGATTCCATCGCAAAGAGACCACTGAGTTTCCCCAAGGCGTATTCATCCCAAAACCATCATCAGAATTTTTAAAAGTAAATACATCTCTACCAAAATAACCACTTAAAAATAGCTGATCTTTTTGAGAAACTTTATAGTTTACTTTAGCGTTTAGGTCGTAGAAATAATAATTACTTCCCTTAAATTTAGCAGAATCACCAATAAATGGCTGAGCCAAATCGCCAATATATGTCCTTCGAGCAGATATGATAAATGAAGCCGTGTCTTTTTTAATTGGCCCCTGAACAGTTAACCGAGAAGAAATCAGTCCAATTCCACCATCTACTTGAAACTCCTTAAAGTTACCATCGTTCATTGTAATGTCCAAAACAGAAGATAAACGACCCCCATACTGTGCGGGCATACCACCTTTTATCAAGGTAACATCTTTTATCGCATCTGCATTAAATACAGAGAAAAATCCAAACAAGTGAGAAGCATTATAAATAGTTGCTCCATCTAATAATATTAGGTTTTGATCTGGCCCACCTCCACGAACATAAAACCCAGAGTTTCCTTCTCCAGCAGATTGAACTCCAGGTAGTAGTTGAATGGTTTTAAGAATATCAACTTCACCAAATAAGGCTGGCAACTCTTTTACACTTTTTAGTTCCAATTTATTGGTACTCATTGTTGTTTCACTCGTATTTTGATCTTCTCGCTCGCCTACAATTTCAAATTCATCTGTCAGTACCGCATCCTCTTCTATTTCTAAATTAAATTTAATGTTCTTATTGAGTGTAATTTCCTGCTCAACATTTTTAAATCCAATATAAGAAACCACTAAGGTATAATCTCCTTCTGGCAAAGTAATCGAATAAAATCCATACTCATTCGTAGTCGTTCCTTTTAACAATTCTTTTATATATACCGTAGCACCAACAGATGATTCTCCATTGGTTTTATCGTTAATATGCCCACTAACGGTGTACTTATTTTGCGCGAAGCCTTGTAGCGCAATAAAAAGTAGGAAAAGAAAGATTAGTAATTGCTTCAACTGTAACATTTTATAATATGCTTAAAGCTCAAATTTACCATTTAAACAAATTGCTTTATTCAAATTAATGTAAAATAATAAAGGTTATTTTTAAACTTTCCGTAAAAAATAAAGTCAAACCTTAAACTTTACATGGAGCACTATTCTGACGATAAATTATTAAGCCTCTTTAAGAATGAAAATTCTAAGAGTTATGCTTTTGATTTAATTGTTAGAAAATACCAAGAGCGTTTGTATTGGCACATCAGAAGGATGGTTATTTCACATGAAGATGCTGATGATGTACTACAAAACTCATTAATAAAAGCCTGGAAAGGGTTGGATAAGTTTAAGAAAGAAGCACAACTTTATACTTGGCTTTATAGAATAGCTACTAATGAAACACTTACTTTTTTAAACAAAAAAAGGAAACATTTTTTTATTTCAATTAATGATGTGGAGCGAGAATTAAACTCAACTTTAGAAACGAGTGATTCTTATTCTGGTGATGAAATTCAACTAAAGTTACAACAAGCCATTTTAACCCTTCCTGAAAAACAACGTTTGGTTTTTAATATGAAATATTATGACGAGATGAAGTATGAAGAAATAAGCAAAATACTAAATACTTCTGTTGGAGGATTGAAGGCATCTTACCATCATGCCGTAAAAAAAATTGAAGAATTTGTTAAAACCAATTAAACCTTTTAAGAGAATTAATGTCTTAGATATATAACATGAACAACAACAAGAACATATCACCCGAATTAGAAAATGAGCATCCATTTCTGGACAGAGTTCCAAAAGAAAATCATTTTAATGTTCCAAAAAACTATTTTGAAGTATTGCCTCAAGTAATACAAACTAAAAATCTGAACAACAGTAAATTATTATTTTTATTTGACAAATTGTCATATCGAATTTTGATTCTCGTTTCCGCCATTGCTATTGCACTATTTGTTTTTATAAGTCCAAGTAATACCTCAATAGAAAATGAGCTTTCTTCAGATCAATTGTGTGAACTAATAGTTGATGAAGACTATATTGAATTTGATGATTATTTAGTTTATGAAACCTACTACGAAGTACTAGATGAAGAAACAGAATTGGATGAAAACACTGCTTCAGAGGCTGACGAGTATATTGACTATTTACTAGAAAACAACATTGATATTAACGCTATAATAGATGAGTTATAAAAATTAGATAACACTCTTTAAATTTTGAACATGAAAAATCTCACCAAAACACCCATATTACTATTAGCAATGCTAGTAGCTACAATTACCTTTGGACAGGGTAAAAACGGAAAACCAAGTAAGGAAAAAATGAAAGCCATGAAAATCGCTTACATTACCGAAAAAATAGATTTAAAGCCAGAAGAGGCAGAAAAATTTTGGCCTACATACAACGAATACGAAACCAAGATGGAAGCTTTTCATAAAGCCATGCGTAAGTTTCACAAACAAGAAGACCAGCTTGACGCTATGACCGATGCCGAGGTTGAAAAAATGATGATAGCCATAAATAGCACACGTCAACGTGAAATTGATCTTCAAAAGGAATACCACCAAAAATTTAAAGCGGTAATCCCTATTAAAAAAGTAGCAAAATTATACAAAGCCAATCACGATTTTAAACGTAACTTACTTAAGAGAATTAAAGACCACAGAGGCTCCGAAGGAGGTTCCAAAGGACCTCCTCCAGGAAATAGACCACACTAAACCAGATAAAAAAAGCTCAACATGTTGAGCTTTTTTTATGAACAATTTATTTCTATTCCAGAAAAAATACTTAATATTATAGAGTTGCTTACTGAGTGTCTGCGTATTATACGCACCCACCCCCCTATAAACAACTACCTTATTAACCAACTATTATCCCTACCTGAACATCAAAAATTCATTGGGATAAATTAACCACAATAATTTGCTTGCAAATTATTTAATATCCCCATCGAGATGAAGAAGCTAACCGTTTTATTTTTATTTTTTACTTGTGTATTTACTGCAAATTTAAAATGTCAAAATTTTATTAACCCAGACCTCAACGGAATCGTAAGCATAGGACCCTCTGGCCTTGGAGCTCTCCCCAACAGTTGGCAAAGTGTCCCTTTTACCGATCCTAACTGTCTCTCTACTAGTTCACAGAACGCAACACCAGAGTTATGCTCTCTTTTAGGACCTATTCTTTCAGGAGGAATCAATGGAAACCCACAATCAGGAAACACTTTTCTTAGTGGAATTAAAATGGATGGCTTTCAAGAAGGTATTATGCAAAACGTTAATGGTTTTACTGTTAATCAGCAATACACCATCGATTTTTATCAAGCTGTGGTTAAAAATCAAAAT
>CAJQON010000059.1 GCA_905479995.1 uncultured Flavobacteriales bacterium
GTTGCGGGTACCGGATGTGATGCAGCTCCTTACTTTAGAGTATTTAGTCCTAGTGCACAAACACTAAAATTTGATCCTGACTTAAATTATATAAAAAAATGGGTGCCCGAAATTAACGAATTGTCTTATTCACCTATGTTAGACCATAAAATGGCGAGAGAAAGAGCAATAAAAGTTTATAAAACTGGAATTGAAAGTATTCACTAATAATTACACACTATGTTAAATATATTTAAAAGAAAACCGGAGAAAGAAAAATTAGAAGACAAGTATAAAAAATGCTTGAAAGAAGCTCATGCGTTATCTACAGTTAATAGATCGGCTAGTGATCTTAAAATAAAAGAAGCGAATGAGATATTGGAACTAATCGAAAAACTTAATTAAAATGGCTTTATACCAATTTGAAAGAACCCAAAAAGTAAATGCTTCTATCGCAGAAGTATGGGATTTCATTTCTTCCCCTGCTAACCTAAAAGAAATAACTCCAGACTACATGGGCTTTGATATTACTTCTAAAAACAAATCAGAAAAAATGTATGAAGGGATTTTAATTAGTTACAGTGTAAAACCATTGTTAGGAATTAAAACAAATTGGGTAACAGAAATAACACATATAAAGGAAGGTGAATTCTTCATTGATGAACAAAGAGCTGGTCCCTATAAATTATGGCACCATCAACACTTTATTGAAAAAATACCAAATGGTGTTTTAATGAAAGATATTGTTAGCTACATTCCTCCTTTTGGGTTTTTAGGAGCTATTGCTAATCAATTCATTATAAAATCCAAATTAGAGCAAATTTTTGCGTATCGAAAAGAAGCCCTAGAAAAAAAATATGGCTTATATATTTAATAAATGAAAACAAGTTTAACTGAAATATTAAATTGGGAGGAAAAATTTCGTTTGAAGTTTATTAATTCCATTTCTGGCTATAAAGGTGTTCACTTAATTGGAAGCAAAAACAGTAACAATGAAACTAATTTAGCAATCTTCAATTCCATTGTTCACATTGGCGCATCTCCTCCTTTAATAGGTTTTATAATGCGACCATTAACTGTTGAAAGAAATACATATAACAACATTATATCCACCGGATTTTACACTATAAACCATGTACATCGTGCGTTTTTAAAACAAGCCCATTATACCTCCATCAAATTCCCCCTTAACATTTCTGAATTTGATGCCTGTAAATTAAATGAGGAATATTCAAACACCTTTTTTGCTCCTTATTTAAAGGAAAGTAATGTTAAAATTGGAATGAAATTAAAACAAGACATTAAAATTGAATCAAATGGAACAAGACTCATTATTGGTGAAGTTAATGAGGTTGTGGTAAACGATGAATTTATAGAAACTGATGGCCAAATTGATTTAGAAAAAGCAAAAGACATTTGTGTTACAGGACTAAACCAGTACTCAAGTGTTACAAAACACATCAACCTACCCTATGCACGATTAAGTGAATTTACAGGTATTAAAGATAAAGAAAGACCCGATAACGTTGTGTTTGACGAAGAAAACCAAACATACAACGCCAGCTTACGTCCGTATGGAACAAACATAGGTGCACCAAGCATTAAAGCTACAGGAGTTTCTGCTTGGATAAACACTAACGTAAACAGCTTTAATCATAACTTTCAAAACAAAATAGAATTAATAAAAAATGATTACCAAGCTTTGTTATCAGAATATGAAACAAATGACATGCTTTATAAATCGAGCATAAATTTTGAACCAATCATTGGCAAAGAATATCACCTTTACTATTCAGAAAAAAAAGGAGGAAATTTTCTTTCACTGATACCTCCTTCAAGCTGGAAGATGGAGCATATTGGATCATATATTTTAAACAATGACAAAATTTGGAAAAAAATTAGTGCTTAACCAAATTACTCTTTCTTTGCTTATAATTTTAATTAAAAAGACTACGAATTCAACCACCTAGACAGCTTTAAGTTAAAGGTAACTTGCTTAAAAGGTTTAGACATATAATCGTTCATTCCTGCTCTTAAGCACATGTCCATATCGCCCTTAATTGCGTTTGCCGTTAAAGCAATTATAGGCGTATTAATGTTCCGCTCTTCCCTAATAATTCTAGTGGCTTCTAACCCTCCCATTATAGGCATTTGTAAGTCCATCAATATTAGGTCGAAATCATGCTCATTTAAAACCTTTAAAGCATCAACTCCATTTACCTCAGCAGTAACTTTGCATTTCCATTTCTTTAGAACTGTTGTGGCCAACAAACTATTTACAGGATTATCTTCAACTAACAAAACCTTAGCCCCTTTAAAATCTGTTATTAAAGTATGTTTTTCTTCTTCTCCTTTTAAATTTTCTACATCTTTGCCAGAGTATAAAGGAATTGTAAAGTAAAATTCAGAACCTTCATTAATTTCACTAATTAATTTGATTTCGCCACCTAGTAATTTTACTATATTACTACTAATAGGAAGCCCTAATCCTGTTCCTCCATAAAATCTAGAACTACTATTCCCTACTTGTTTAAAGTTCTCAAAAATAAGCTCGAAATCTTCCTTCTTAATTCCAATACCCTGATCTTTCACCGAAAATTTCACTTCTTTTAAAGCACCTTTAAAATTCACACATTTAACACTGATTGTTACTTTCCCATTTAGGGTAAACTTAATAGCATTACCTATTAGGTTAATTAATACCTGACTAATTTTCATCCGATCTCCAGTGAGAAAGTCGGGAAGATTTTTTTCAATTATTAATTCAATTTCAACATGGTTTGTTTCTGCCTTTACCTTAACCATATCAATTATCCGATCAATCATCTCCCTTACTCTGAATGGGATACTATCTAATTCCATTTTACCCGACTCCATCTTAGAAATATCTAAAATATCATTGATCATATTTAATAAATGGGATGATGAAGACTGAATCGCCTCCACATATGTACGCTGATCATTATTAAGGCTTGTTTTCTCAATTAATTCACCCATCCCTATAATTGCATTCATAGGTGTTCTTATCTCATGACTCATATTGGCTAAAAACAACTCTTTAATTTTAATTAATTCTTCTGCTTTTAATTTGGCCTTTATTAAATCCGATTCCGATTGTTTCCGCTCTGTAATATCCAAATGGATCCCCATAGTTCCTTCAAACTCTCCATTAGCATTAAAAAATGGAGCACCACTAATAATTACCCATGCAACATCTCCATTTTTTTTCTTTAGCGGAACTTCATAGGCGGAAGAAACACCCTTCATCCTTTTAGAAACTTGCTGATTCATTATCGCCTTAAACTTGTCGCTCAGTAATAACTCCGAAGGATTTACACCAATTAACTCTTCCTCAGAATAACCTGAAAGTTTTGTGAATTGTTTATAGGCCTTTGTTATTTTATCACTTTTATCAACTTCAAGTATACCTAACTCCAAATTCTCAATAACTCCCCGATACTTTTCTTCACTTTTTTTAATAATTAAATCTTGCTGATGCTGTATCGTAACATCTCTATACTGCCATACTTGTCCAATAAATTCTCCCATTGAAAACAGCGGAACATAATCCCGTTCTAATATTTTTCCATCAACTAAATATATTATATCAGAAAATACTGACTCTCTATTAGAAAGTAATTCAGAAATCCTTTTTAAAAACTTATTGGATTCTTTAAATAAACCTTTAATTTCATCTGCCATGTTAGAGCAATCCTCTCCTATTAAATTTCCATAAGAAAATGGCAATGAGAATAAATCACAAAACTTCTGATTACTTAAACTTATTCTTCTATTGGCATCTTCAACCAAAATACCAGAATTTAGATTTGTAATTATAGCTTCTAGCCTGGTAGTTGAAAAAGAAAGCTTTTGTTCAGTTTCAATTCGCTTAGTTATATTCCTAGCAAGTGCAAAAAACTCTTTTGGCTCTCCATCTTCAAAAATCAAGTTGGTAGATTGCCCCAACCAAACTGTCTTTCCAGAACTTGTAATTACAGGATATTCGACATACGATTCTTTGGCTCTATTTTTTACTTGATTGTAAAAATGACTAGCCAATTTTTCTTTATAATCAGCCCTAATTAATGTTTGAAAATTTTTATTGATAAAACTCTCCTGAGAAAACCCAGAAAGCTTCTCAGCTACGGAATTTATATAGGTGAAATTACCACTCAAATCGGTTTTAAAAATAATATCTGCAGCAGCACCAATTAAATCCTGAAATAGAGATTCGGTTTGTTTAGCTTCTTGTATCCTAAACTCAACTTCTCTTTCCAAATTAACATTAAGTTCTTTAAGCTGATTATTGGTATGATAAAGTTCCATACTTTTTTCTTCCAATATTTTTTCAGCTTCAGCACGAGCCATTTTTTCTCGAGCCCATGCTTTCTTTAACAATATGATCTCTTCAGTAGAACTCAAACTTTACTAATTTTTAATAATACAATCTCTCCATTTTTAGATACAGCTTCTTTGTTTATTTTTACCTTTTGTCCAAAATAATGACTAGCCCCAGTTATTAACCCCATACCAAAATGAGCCATTTTCCTGGTTGAATTATATCTTAACATCAGCGTTTCATCTGTACTCTCTTCAACATCGAACTTTGGTAATTCTGCCTTAGGATAAAGTTTTAGCACATTAGGATGTATATAATTATCTATGGACATTAAAAAATCAAACAAATCTTCTTTATCCATAAAATGAGGATAGGAAGTTGATAAGGTTTTAAAGAAATATTCACCATAATCTTCAAGCACTTCATCAACTGGAATATCTTCAATTTCTGAAATTTTATTTAGAAGTTTAAAAAACTCTTTATGACTATATGTACCCACCGCTGTATAAGCTCCTTCCGTATCCAAATCGCATTCATCAATAATACGTTGAACCACCTCAAGACCATACCTATCGTTTATTAGCCCCATAAACTCTGTAAATACAATTCCTTTCATGTTCTTTTATTTATAAATTTTTTCAAGCTCAGCAGCATAACTTTTTCCAATACGTATAATCTGCCCTCCTATTTCAATATGTTTAGGAAGTATTTTTTCAATTTTATTAACGGATACAATATGAGATCGGTGCACCCTAAGAAATTGCTCTGGTAATTTTTCTAAAATCGAGCTCATCGTTGAATAAACCATATGCTTGCCTTTTGTAGTATATATTACAATATATTCACTTGCAGATTTAATCCATAAAATATCATCAAAAAACAACTTAACACTCGCGCCATTAGCTCTAACAAAAAGAAAATTATTATCAATAGACGATGTTTTTGGTTTTAATAATTTAGACATCGATTTTGAAAACCTACTAAACGATATAGGTTTTAATAAATAATCAATCACATCATTTTCATAAGCGTCTAAAGCATATTTTTTATTAGAAGTCGTCATAATAACTTTTGTACTTTCTGGTAATTCTATCTGCTCCAAAAACTCTATTCCGGTCATGCCAGGCATTTCAACATCTAAAAAGATAAGCTCCACATTCATCTTTGAAATTTCTTTACTGGCACTTTCAGAATCACCATATACACCCACCAACAAAAGGCTATCGACCCTACTTATTAAGTTAATTATAATTTTCTGTTGGACTTTATCATCCTCAATAACAATACAATTCATAGTAGTCATACGCGTTCTTTTTTTCTATTGTTTCCTGTTTAGTTGAAAACAAAAGTAGTTTGATTGAACATTTGCTCATTTTAATTGAACCCAAGAATCCTTTTCATTTATTTAACGGTAAGATAAAAAAAAATTACCCAATGAAAACAACTAAGAAATATAATTCTAATAAAAAATTCATTTTTAAAGGGCTTGTTAAATCTAGGGGTAATAAAAAAGATAAAACACTATTTAAAAAAAGTATTGACAAAAGCATAAACAACACATGGGCTCGTTGTTTATTATTATAAAACAGTTATTATGAAAACAATATTAATCATAGAAGATGATAAAGTAACTCAGTTTTTGCTAAACAATGCTTTTCAAAACCAAGGATACAATACCAAGTCTATCCATGACGGAAGAGATCTTATCAAAAATGAAAGCTTAATCCAAGGAGATCTTATTATTTTAGACATTATGATGCCTAACATTTATGACAGTAGTCAACTTGTAGCTCTCTACGAAAAAATATCAATCCCAATTATTGTCATATCCTCAATGGAAAAGGAAGATGGAATCTATTTTACAAAAAAAATTGGTGGAGAAAGCTTTTTCAGTAAGCCTTTAGACCCTAACATACTAGTAAATGAAGTCAATGATGTATTTCGTAATATTGAGGTACAATGGACATAAGGCAATTACACCAACAATAAAAGCAACGAGATGAAAGAAGAAATAACTAATGAATTTAACATTAATAAATTATTAGAGTTTACTGGGAATGACAAGGTTGCTTTGCGACATACCCTCGAATTATTAAAGGAAACGCTTAACGATGACATTAGAACCATTGAAGCCTCACTAAAGGAAAGTGATATTCCAAAAATAAGTGCAATTTGTCATAAAATAAGGCCGAATTTCGACCTTATAGGACTAAAAACATTGGTTGAAGTATGTAACACTATTGAATATTCTAATTTGCCAACAAAACAGGTGATTTTACTTGCAAATTTCCTTGCAAAATCAAGGAATCAAACATTAGAGAACTTAACTGAAGAGATAAAATTGGTACAGTAACTTTTTATTAACTTAATACTACGTTATGAAAGCAACATCAATAATTAAAGACTACTACGGAAAATCATTTTACGTAGAGAAAGACAAAAATAAATTAGCTACAATTTTTATTGTGGACGATAATAAAGTTTTTTTAAACCTTATTAAACACACTATAAAACGTAAAAATTATTCTATTCTAACTTTTACTTCTGGAGAGGAATGTCTTGATTATTTTGTACTTGAACCAGATTTAGTCATTTTAGACTTCCACTTAGATGCTAGCAATCCCCATGCAATGAATGGTGATGAGGTAGCTAAAGAAATAAAAAAAATAAGTCCTAATACTGAAATAATATTAGTTTCAGCAGATAAAAGATTTAAGTTATTTTCAAAATTAAAGTTTACAAGAAAGTTAATGTTTAAGGATGATCAGTTTTTTCCTCATTTAAGCACCAACGTCCTTCAAATTTTGATCAATTCAAAGAAAGACAAAACAGCAAAAGAAAAGGGTTACACAAAAATAATCTTCTTAACCTTCTTAGTCATCCTTTCCATTTTTTTTATAATTTATTTACTGGAAAACACGTAGGTATAGATTCAATGGCTTCATCCATTTTATTTCCACAAATTAGATGCTTTATCAAAATGGTAATACTTGGTTTTTTCATTTTCCAACTGAATGTCTAAATCATTCCGTTTCGTTTTTTGCTGATTTAACCTGTTTCCTTCTTTTACAATAATGTAACTGTTAAACATTCGTTTTTTAATAAACACATCATCAAATGAAACCCTAGGATCACTTTCCTCTTCCTTTTTTAAGGCTTCATAATTAACCAGCACACCTCTAATGTGTGGGAAATAAAGCCAAAACAATTGTTCGTATCCAGATACATTACCGTCCACATCCTTTTTTACTTTTACTGGGCAAATCCCCGTAATCCTTACGTCTACTTTAGAATTCTTTCCATCAAAAAACCAATCTTCTTTTAACCAATACTTCACTACATCTCTACTATTTAAAGGCTTGTAGGTCATCTTACCATCAACCAACAGTGAATCTCCAGTAGAAGCGTTTAATTCAGGGAGAGACAATTCCCTACTAAACTCATCATTATCGGCACTGTATGCTTTTATCAAAGTATCTTGTAAATAATAATCCAACAAATCATACATACAATAACCTCGGTGTTCTTTTGCATTAGGGAAATAAAGGTGTTGGTTTATTTTTTCGGTCAAGTCAATTTCGCGCCACAAGCGCCTGTGCCACATCACATCTTTAGCTTCAACTATGGGCAATTCTATCACTGGAAATTTCTCCGAGGGCTGACCAACTTTACCATCATTATCTTGAGCTACACAACTACATGCAGCAAACAATAAAACAACGACAATATATTCCTTCATAAAAATCATGAGCTTATAAAGATATGAATCTCTAAGAATAGTTTAACATTATTATTTTATTTCAGAGAAAACCGCTGAAACTAAAAATGTAGTGAAGTATTAGTTAACATCAGAATGCTCCAAGTTTCCAACTACTATAAAAACTTATTAAAATAGGTCTATTTGGTTAAGGTAAATTAGTACTTCAGTATGCAAACTAGGTATTTTAACCATTAACAATCTCATGTCAAATAAAAAGTCCACCTATCACGAAATTGAGCAACAGGTAAAGAAATTACAAATAGAAAAAAGGTAATACTGGAGTTATAAGTTTGTCATTCCATCCTCTTTTTACTGAAAACCACTCCTTAACAGGTTTATAGCGACCCCCTACCACGTTCAGAACCACCCCTTGCCACGTTCAGAACCTCCTCCTTACCACGTTCAGAACCTCCCCTTACCACGTTCAGAACCTCCCCCTTACCACGTTCAGAACCACCCCTTACCACGTTCAGAACCTCCCACTACCTCGTTCAAAACCTCCCTTTACCTCGTTCAGAACCTCCTCCACCATTACTTGTAAGGCAGACTATACACCAAAACCTATACACCATACACCATACACCATACACCATACACCATACACTAAACTAGACCCCTGCCTTCCGTTACGCTCCAGCTGGGAAGACCATATACCAACTAGTCTGTCATCCTGAGAAATGTCATAGTGAATGTCATCCTGAGCCTGTCGAAGGGTTGTCGAACTTCTGTCGAAGGAGACCAAAAGAACGTCATTAAGAACAATGGTTTACAGAAAACTCGTTTTCGTAATAAACCGAAGTGTGGAATCTTGTTAATCAATAAGTAAGACTACTCCATTGTGCTAAGTGATCTCACTAAAACAAGTTTCGATTCGGTTTGTATTGATTAAATAGCAAACAGGACGATTAAATTACTACAACCAAACAACGAAATTGGACAACTATAACAAAGGTTTTTCAACAAGAAAATCAAAATGGAGGATTGGTTAAATCTATTTTAGTAGCAACAACCTCATTAGTAACATAAGCCACTTTTCTTAATTGATTCAATGATATAAATTTACGGTTGATACAATACCCCTCAGTAATACCATTGTTCAATATAAGATTCAATTTCCTGAATGACCTACTATATTTATTAACTACATAAGGTAATTGATAAAAAACACCTTTGCCATCAGCAACGATGTAAGGATATCCTTGAAAACGATATTTAATTAATAATTTGTTCACTACAAGTGTGTAACTCAAATTTACTATCTTTATTGGAAATTAAGCAACTGTGTTACACATTAGTGGTGTTTAGCCGGTTGTTGAACGCAAGCTAAACCAGACCTGACCCAAATAGACAAAATATTGAACAAAAAAGACAAGAAACTATGTACTGAAAAGTCTATTTTTGAAAAAAATGTGTAATGATAATTGACTATAAAACCATAGATTTATTTGATAAACTTCTTTTTGAGACTATAATTTTAAAGCCTCCATATAAGAAGCCTAACCTTATGCCAAATGAAGCTTGTTTTTTATACATTTTAAAAGGGGAGTACGATTCCATTTCAGAAACTGAAAGCTTAAGAATTGAAGCAGAAGAATCCTTATTAATGAAATGTGGTAATTATACTTGTAATATGTTACCATCCAAATCATCCGATGAATATCAAGCACTCGCAATACACTTTTTCCCTGAGATACTATTGAAAGTTTATGAGAATAAGCTTCCTGATTTTCTTAAAAACACAGAACCCTCAGCTCTTAGCATGTCTAAACTTAATAGTGACATTTTAATACGAAAATATATTGAAGGTATTTTATTCTATTTCGAAAACCCCAACTTAGTTAACGAGGAAATTTTAATTTTAAAATTAAAAGAAATTATACTTTTATTAAATCAAACAACCAGCGCTCCAGCTATTCGAACTATACTTTCCAATTTATTTAATCCAACAACGTATTCGTTTAGAGAAGTTATAGAGTCGCATTATTATTCTAATATCACATTAGACCAATTAGCTCAATTAACTAATTTGAGTCTTTCAACTTTCAAACGAGTGTTTAAAAAAACATATAACACTTCTCCTGCTAGTTATTTAAGAGATAAAAAATTAGAAAAGTCTTTAGAATTGTTAGGCTCTACAGATTTAAGAACTACTGATATTGCATATGACTGCGGTTTTACAGATGTTTCTCACTATTCAAAAACATTTAAACTCCGTTATGGTCTTTCACCTACTGTTTATAAGATGACCCATATTAGCAAATCTTTGAACTAATCATAAAACGCATTTCTCTCTCTTCTTTTCACCTTTGTAGTATTATTAATATAAAAAATTACAAAGATGAAAAAAGCAATTATTACAGGTTCAAGTAGCGGTTTTGGTTATTTAACAACACTGACTTTAGCTAGAAACGGATACAAGGTTTGGGCAACAATGAGAGACTCAAATGGAAAAAACAGCTCTAAAAAGAATGAGTTAGAAGCACTAGCCGCAAAAGAAAATCTTTCTATCACCGTGGCAGAATTAGACGTTACAAGTGATGCTTCTGTAAAAGCATTGACCGAAAAGGTAATCAATGAAGAAGGTAGTATTGATATTCTAGTTAACAATGCAGGTGTAATGTATGTTGGAATTACTGAAGCATACAGTTTAGAACAAGTTCAAGAACAATTTGACACCAATTTCTTTGGTGTTATTAGAACTTCTAAAGCATTCTTGCCATTACTTAAAAAATCAGAAGATGGTGTAATCATCAATATTTCTTCATTGGCAGGAAGACTTGTGTTTCCATATTTTGGTATTTATTGTGCTAGCAAATTCGCTTTAGAAGCCTATTCAGAAGCACTTAAATACGAGTTGAAACCATTAGGTGTAGATGTAAGTGTAATTGAACCAGGACCTTTCCCAACAGGTTTATTATTCAGTGGACCAAAAGAAGAAGATACAATGGCTTTAGAGAGCTATGGAGAGATGGTTGAAATTCCTTCAGCTATGCTTCAAAATTTTGAAGGTTTTTTCAAAAGTGAAGATGCACCCAATCCTCAAGAAATAGCAGATTCTGTTTTAAGTATTATTGAAACGAATAAAGGGTCAAGACCAATTAGAAAAGTGACTGGTATTGACTATGGAACAAATGAGTTAAACGAGAAAACAAGACCAATTCAAGAAAACCATATCAAAAATAATCTTCAAATGGGACATTTAATATAAATAATAAAGAAATGAAATATCTAAAAACAGTAACGAGCATCGCCATAACAGTTTTCTTATTGAGTTCTTGTAATTCAAAGGCACAAGAAACAAATCAATTAAATAACAATTCAAAAAAATCAGAAAAAATGGAAACAAAAAATGAAGAAATAGTAAACGTAGCATTAATGTATATAAAGGAGGGTGAAGAAGAACGTTTTGAAGAATATAAAAGAAAAGGTGGCGCTATTCTTGAGCAATATGGCGGAAAAATAGAACGTATAATTAAGCCAACAATGTTGGCAGAAGGTGAAATGGAATTACCGGACGAAATCCATTTTGCTACATACCCAAGTATGGAGGTTTTCAACAAATTTAATGAAGATGAAGAATTCATTAAAATTAGAGATGAATATGCTGTCCCTGCATTAAAAGATATCTCTGTATTCACAAGCAGAAACACTGCCTTTGAATTTGAAAGAGAAGAAGGTGATAAGTCTAAAACTTACGGAATAGCATTAGTCTATTTTAAAGATGGAAAACAGCATGAAGAACAATTCTCAGAATATCACGATGAAGTATGTGAAATTATGCCTGAATTCGGAACGCATTTTGAGCGTTTTATAGAACCCTTTCAATCTAAAGGAAGTGTAGAGATGCCAAATGAAATACACCGCTTTTATTTTGATTCTATGGAAGGATTACAACAAATGGGAGCAGATAAAAGAGTTCAAGCTTTATTTCCTAAAAGGGATGCCTCACTAAAAAACTTATACTTTTTTATTGGCGAAGCTACTTTATAAAAATATAACGGTTAATATATAGAAATAGCCAGCGTACAACAATGTATATAAAAAATAGTGGAGACGGCACAAGTCATTATGGCTTGTGCTTTTTGTATATTTGCTTTTTACTGAAAAGTAAATACTTAAAAACCCACTACTTTTAATATACTATCCGTTACCCAACATACCAAAGCCAACACCTGAATTCAGAAATTTTCGCATAATAATAATAATAATAATAATAATAATAATAATAATAATAATATCTTTACACGATAAACAATAAAAAACAACTATGAAACACAAAAAAACATTTATGAGTGCTGCGTTTCTGCTCTTAGGTTTAGGAGGGCTGCACGCA